>NZ_CP060698.1:1411569-2117354 GCF_014353055.1 Amniculibacterium sp. G2-70 | reverse complement strand
TCTGGATTTAATAATGCCTTTATCGATCGCTATCGTTACCGTTTTACCAATTAGAAGGTTCAACAAATCGGTATCTTTCAAGCGTAATTTCCTGAATTTTGTAAGTGAACTGGGGTTTATCACATCATCTTCGGGAGCCATATCTAAAAAATATTTGAAAGACATATCATAGCGGGAACGCTCTACCACATCTACATCAGAAACCGAGTAAATGCTTTTCAACAAAAGGTATTTGAACATCTTCACCGGACTTTCCGCATTGCGACCATTGTTCAAACAATACTTATTCAACAGTTCATCGTAGATGAAGGAAAAATCTATCAAATCATTAATTTTTCGAAGAAGATTTTCTTTCGGAACGATTAAATCATACAAATCGGAATAAGAACTAAACTGAATCTTTTGCTGTTGGACTAACATTCTTTATCTTTAAAAGACCTTATCAAGGTACAAAAAAAGGAGCTAAAATCCTAAGATTTCAACTCCTTCTTTTTCATATTTCCTGAAAATTCACTTTTTCAGTGATCTCCCAAGATGGGTATTGTATTTTTTTTAAGATTATTTAAGATTCATTAACAGTTCATATTCAAAACCTCTCGACAACAAATACTTTACGGTTTTCATTTTTTTCTGATATTCTTTCAAACCAGATAGTTTGGAATAGTAAGTCTGATACTGTTTTTCCATTTCGTTTTCATAATCGGCATCGTCAATTTCATTCCAACATTTGGAAATTAATTTTTCGTTAATTTTTTTTTGTAAAAGGTTTAATTTTATCTTAACCCTACCCCAACCTTTCATGTAAAATTTGCCCCGAATATAGCTTCTCACAAAGCGTTCTTCGTTCAGGAAATTCTCTTGGATGAGATAGAGTAAAATCTCTTCTTTAGCCTCCGGTATCAGTACAAATTCACGCATCTTTTGCTCCACTTCTTCATGGCAGCGATCTTGATAAACGCAGTAGTTCGCCATTTTTTGTTTGATTTCCAGAAAAGTATAGACTTTTTTATCCATTGTTTTCAATTTCTATTCAGTGAAACAAAATTGCTGTTCTTTATTTTTTACAATCTTTCCGCAAAGATAAGACTCTAACAAAGTCCACGCAATTTGCATTTAAAGACAAGCAAAAAAAAACAGGTTTCGAAATTTGAATTCGAAACCTGAAATTATTTGTTTTAAATGGAATTAAAAGCTGAACAAAGGCCTACCTTCCATCATCGCATTCACCTTCTTACGAACATCTGCCAATACCGCATCGTTATTGATGTTATCCACAACATTCGAAATAAGTTCGGCAATGTTGTCCATTTCGTTTTCCACAAGACCTCTGGTAGTTATGGCAGCCGTACCCAAACGGATCCCCGAAGTGGTGAAGGCCGATTTGTCATCAAAAGGAACCATATTTTTATTACAAGTGATATCGGCTTTTACCAAAGCTTTTTCAGTTTCTTTACCGTTCACATTTTTATTTCTAAGATCGATCAGCATCAAGTGATTGTCGGTACCGCCGCTCACAATCTCGAAACCTCTATCCACCATGGATTTGGCCAAGGCTTGGGTGTTAGCAACCACTTGTTTGGCATAAATTCCGAAATTATCCGTCAATGCTTCACCGTAGGCAACCGCTTTGGCTCCGATCACATGCTCTAAAGGTCCACCTTGAATACCCGGAAAAACTGCAGAATCCAATACGGCTGACATCATTTTCAATTCGCCTTTTGGAGTTTTGTGTCCGTAGGTATTTTCAAAATCTTTGCCCATCATGATCATCCCACCTCTCGGCCCACGCAGGGTTTTGTGCGTGGTCGTTGTAACCACATGACAATGTTCAAACGGAGAATTTAACAATCCTTTCGCAATAAGACCTGCCGGGTGTGCGATATCT
This sequence comes from Amniculibacterium sp. G2-70, assembly GCF_014353055.1. Lineage (GTDB taxonomy): Bacteria > Bacteroidota > Bacteroidia > Flavobacteriales > Weeksellaceae > Amniculibacterium > Amniculibacterium aquaticum. The sequence continues at coordinate 2,115,469 of NZ_CP060698.1, read as the reverse complement.
GCCCAAAGTGTCGCTCCTACTTCGTCGGCTACTTCACGGAATTTTTTATAATCCAAATCGCGGGAATATGCAGAATAACCGGCGATAATCATTTTTGGTTTTTCACGAAGGGCCACTTCACGCATTTGTTCGTAATCGATCCTTCCGGTTTCTCTATCGACACCGTAAGAACAAACTTGATACTGTATTCCTGAGAAATTCACACCCGATCCGTGGGTAAGGTGACCGCCCATGGAAAGATCCATTCCCATGATTTTGTCTCCCGGCTTCAAAACGGCCAAATAAATGGCTGCATTGGCTTGAGAACCGGAATGCGGCTGAACATTCACATAATCGACACCGAATAATTTTTTAGCTCTTTCGATGGCTAGGGTTTCCACCTCGTCCACCACTTCGCAACCTCCATAATATCTTCTTCCTGGATAGCCTTCAGCATATTTGTTGGTTAAAACGGAGCCCATCGCTGCCATCACCTCATTGGAAACGAAGTTTTCCGAAGCAATAAGTTCAATTCCGTGAGATTGTCTTTGTCTTTCTTTCTCGATCAGTTCGAATACAATATCTTGTGTCATTGTTAATTGTTTTAAAATTTTGAAAGGGCAATTTAAGATTATTTCGCCACATGACAAAAGAAATGCATGCACAAAAGTCATCTAAAACGCATGACTTTCGACCATAAAAAAACTCAGCCTAAGCCGAGTTCCTATTTATTCTTTTCAAAAAAATTAAGCTTCACAAGAAGAGCAGGTCACAAAATTGACCATCAATTCTTTGGAAACCGAAGAACTTCTTTGGTAATACAATGTTTTCACGCCCTTTTTCCATGCTTCAATCATCAGATAATTGACATCTTTTACCGGCATGGTGGAAGGAATTTGTAAGTTCAAGGATTGAGTTTGATCGATATATTGCTGTCTTTGAGCTGCTTGGGAGATAATTTCCATTGGCGAAATCTCTCTAAATGTCTTGAACACTGCTTTTTCCTCGTCAGACAATTCGGTCATGTGTTGTACAGAACCGTGGTTCAGCATGATGGTTCTCCAAGTTTCTTCGTTGTCCAATCCTTTTTCTTCCAACAATTTCGCAAGATATTTATTCTTACGCATAAAGTTTCCTTTTGCCAAACCTGCTTTGTAATAATTGGATGCGAAAGGTTCGATTCCTGGGGAAGTTTGTCCCAAAATTGCCGAGCTGGAAGTGGTTGGAGCAATCGCCATCAGGGTGGTATTTCTCATTCCGTAGCCTTTCAGCAACTCGGGTTCACCGTAAATATTTGCAAGTTCTCTGGACGCTTGTTCGGCCTGTTCCTTGATCTGTCTGAAAGCTCTAGCATTGAACTGAGTCGCTTCGAAACTCTCGAAAGGGATCATATTTTTTTGTAAATACGAATGGTATCCTAAAACGCCCAAACCTAAAGCTCTGTGTCTGATGGCAAAGTTTCTGGCGCCTTGCAAGTAGAAATTACCTTCGGTTTTTTCGATAAATTCCGATAGTACGGCATCCAAGAAATAGATGGCCAATTTCACCGCGTTGGTATCTTTCCATTCGTCGTACAACTCCAAGTTCATGGAAGACAAACAGCAGATGAAACTTTCTTCCAAGGTGGATGGCAGCATAATTTCCGAGCAAAGATTGCTGGCATTAATGGTCATTCCGTGGTCTTTATAGACTTGAGGTTTGTTTCTATTCACATTATCCGTGAAGAAAATGTAAGGCAATCCTTTTTGTTGGCGACTCTCCAACACTCTCGCCCAAATTTTTCTTTTTTCGGTATCGCCTTCAATCATGTCTTGCATCCAATAATCCGGCACACAAACCCCTGTAAACAAGTTTTGGATCGGACTTCCGATGTCTTTTATGGATAAAAATTCTTCGATATCTCCGTGGTCAATATCCAAATATGCTGCAAAAGCGCCTCTTCTCACACCACCTTGCGAAACCACATCCATAGCGGTATCAAACAGCTTCATGAAAGATACGGCTCCTGAAGATTTCCCGTTATCCGTAACGGCAGTACCACGGTTTCTAAGTTCGCCAAAATATCCGGAAGTACCGCCACCAATTTTGGTTTGCATAATGACTTCGCCCATTTTTCCGGTAATCCCTTCGATACTGTCCGGGACATGAACATTAAAACAAGAAATTGGCAACCCTCTTTGTGTCCCCATATTGGCCCAAACGGGTGATGAAAAAGAAATCCATCCTTTCACAATCATTTCCTTGAAGGCCGGTTGCAACTCGGGCTTGTACAATCTTTTAGCTGCCGATGTGGTAATTCTGTCTATGGCTCCTTCAACGGTTTCGCCTTTTAACAGATACCCTCTGTTGAGCATTTGTTCGGACTCTTCGTTGAGCCACCATATATTTAGATTTTCTTCCATTCTTATTTTTCTTTTCAACTGTTATATTTCCTAAACAAACGACTAGGACACTTGTAATTCTTTATTTTCAACCCATTCAAACTTCTTGGTTCTTTCCAATTCGCCGACCTTCACTTTGTTGATGTGCGTAAAGGTTAGTTGATGATCTTTTTCGGAAAACTGCAAGGCTTTTTTTATGCAATAATCAATTTTGTAACCTACTGCAATACACACGCGGTGTTCTCCTACTTTTGCCATGGCCATATAAATGTATTGGCCAAGCTTAAAATTTTCTGATTGGATGTAATCGATTTCAGATTTAATATCTTGTGTCATTTTGGTAAAGGGTGTTGGTATTCGAGGTTTAGAAAAGATCATTGGCGGTGATGCTCTTGTCGTGTTTGGTATAATCAACAGGTCTTTTTGCAAAGAAATCGTCCATGGAATTGGCAAAAACTTCTTCTTCAAACCAAACCATAGGCTTGTATTCTTCAGCAGAAACATTGTATCTCAAATTCATACCGATTTTCTTTAAACTATCGTCCACACGGAATTTCATAAAATTCAAGAGATTTTCTTTGGTAGCATGGTCAATTTCTCCCAATTCAAAAATCCAATCCAAGATTTCGGCTTCCAATTCTACCGATTGGTCCACCAAAGTATAAATATCATCAATGTCCGAATCCGTCAATAAATCAGGTTGTTCTTCTCTAATTTTATTAATCAGATAAATTCCTGCATTGGCATGAATTTGCTCATCAACAGAAGTCCACGCAATGATGTTGGAAACATTTTTCATAAATCCTTTGAAACGGGTGAACGAAAGGATGATGGCAAATTGGGAGAATAAAGAAACATTTTCTATCAAAATACTGAACAACAGCAAGGACGACACATACTCTTTTTCTGTGGTTGCATTGGCATGTTTCAGAACATTTGAAAGGAAATCAATTCTTTTTTTAATTGCTGGAATTTCTACCACTTTTGTGAACTCGTCGTTGTATCCCAAAACTTCTAACAATCGAGAATACGCTTCGGAATGGCGGAACTCGCATTCGGCAAAAGTAGCTCCCAAACCGTTAAGTTCAGGCTTAGGCATGTGGTTATACAGATTCCCCCAAAATGTTTTTACCGAAACTTCGATTTGAGCAATGGCTAAAAGTGCATTTTTGATGGCATTTTTTTCATGAGGCTCCAATTGTGAATGGAAGTCTTGTATATCGGCTGTAAAATCGATTTCGGAATGTACCCAAAAGGATTTGTTGATCGCTTCAATAAATTGTAATACCTCAGGGTATTCAAAAGGTTTGTAGTTGACTCTTTTCTCAAAAATTCCCATATCTAATGCATTTTTAGAATTAATACTTGTGGTTAAAAAACTTTATCTCACTGAAAAACAATACGATGAAATAAAATTTGACAATAAAAAATTGGATTTTTTCTACCCGAATGGATATGGACAAAAGTAAAAAAGAAAAGCCTATTTTGAAAGTTGAAACAGGTAATAAATATAAAAATCGACCTAAAAGTTTTCCACAAAAATACAGGAAGCAGACAATCAATAAGATAGCGCATCAACCCTGCGTTAGAAGGCTATTTTGAAGAATTTAGGATTAAACAATAGCCAATAACAAATTAATAAATAAAACATTACACTTAAACAATAGAACTTAAACCAATATTTAATTTAAGAAAGCGAATCCCATTCGTTCAGAAATTGCTCTAAAAAAGAGTGCATAAATTGATGCCTTTTTTCGGCCAATTCTTTGGCTTTTTCAGTATTCATCAGGTCTTTGAGCAACAACAATTTTTCGTAGAAATGATTGATGGTGGTTCCGTCAGACTTTTTGTACTCTTCCTTTGTCATGTTTAACTTTGGCGGCATATCCGGGTGGTGCATCAAATTGTTTTTGAAACCTCCGAAATGAAAAGTTCTTGCGATACCAATAGCTCCAATGGCATCCAACCGATCGGCATCTTGCACAATTTTCAATTCGATGGGGATTGTCTTTGGCAATGATCCTCTGTTTTTGAACGACAGGTGTTTGATGACAAACAAAACCTGCTCAATACAATCTTTTGGAACGCCAATAGAAGTTAAAAAGTCATTGGAAATGGACAGAGCCAAAGTTTCATCACCCTGATGAAACTTTGGCTCTGCGATATCATGAAGTAGGGCTGCAAGCTGCACCACTACCAAGTTGCACTGTTCAGTTTTAGCAATAATTTCGGACAGTTTGTACACCCTTTCAATATGAAACCAATCGTGACCGGCTTCAGCATTTTCCAACTTTAGTTTTACAAATGCTTTCGTTTGGGCAACCCACTGATCTTCCATCAATTATGCCATTTGAGGATGGATGCCCCAAGCATTCATATTGGAAAGTTGGAAATCCAATTTATATTTTTCCGGAATCGTTTCTTCATTTAACATTGCTCCTAACTTGATGGAAGGGAAGATTTCCTCGTAAGTTAACATTTGGTTCAATGAAATTCTTCTGTAGATGTGGGATCTGGTAAGGTTTTTCATATCATCTAATCCTGAAGCCCCAAGCATTTCTACAAAATTTTCTATAGTCCCTTTGTGATAATTGGCAACACGAACTTTTTTATCATCGACCACCAATCCGACAGTCAATTTAGGATCTTGAGTTGCAATTCCGGTAGGACACTTGTTGGTGTTGCACAACAAAGCTTGGATACAACCCAAAGCCATCATCATGGCTCTTGCCGAGTTACAAGTATCTGCACCTAGAGCTAGGGCACGAGCAACATGGAATGCCGAAGTAATTTTTCCTGAAGCGATAATTTTAATGTGCTGACGAATATTAAGACCGTTCAAAATGTTATGAACAAAATCCAATCCGTCCAACATTGGTGCACCTAAATAATTAGAAAACTCTTGTGGCGCAGCACCTGTACCACCTTCACCACCATCAACGGTAATGAAATCCGGATAGATATCCAAATGGATCATTGCTTTACAAATGGAGATAAATTCGCTCTTATGACCGATACACAATTTAAAACCAACAGGCTTCCCTCCGGACAATTCTCTTAATTTACCGATGAACTGAATCATCTCAATTGGAGTACTGAAAGCCGAGTGATACGGTGGAGAAGCAATGGTTGTATGCGGTTTTACATGTCGAATTTTAGCAATTTCTTCTGTATTTTTAGAAGCCGGCAAGATTCCTCCATGACCCGGTTTGGCTCCTTGAGAAATTTTCAGCTCAATCATTTTCACATTTGCTATTTTAGATTTCTCAGCAAAAAGTTCAGGATTGAAGTTTCCGTGTTCGTCACGGCACCCGAAGTAACCGGTACCGATTTGCCAGATGATATCTCCACCTTGTTTTAAGTGGAAATCCGAAAGTCCACCTTCTCCAGAGTTGTGGGCAAAGCCACCGATTTTAGCACCTCCATTCAGAGCTTCAATCGCTTGAGAACTAAGAGATCCGTAACTCATTGCAGAAACATTTAAGATGGATGCTGAATAGGGTTGTTTGCAATCTTTATTTCCGAACATCACTCTTGGGTTGTGGTTAAGAGATGCAAAAGCTTTAGGAGCCACAGAATGACACATCCACTCATAACCTTCGGCATAAACATCAAGCTGAGTTCCAAACGGAATGGTTTCTAATTCTTTTTTGGCTCTTTGGTAAATGGTCGAACGATCCACACGATTGATGGGTCTTCCGTCGATATCCGATTCGATAAAATATTGATACAATTTTGGTCTTAGCTCTTCAAGCACATATCTCATTCTACCGAACAATGGATAAATCCTTTTGATGGCGTGCTTGTTTTGATACATATCTTGGTATCCCATTAGGGTAAATACCAACAAAACTGCTAAAACGACAAACCAATTGGCACTGATAAAAATTCCAAGTGCTATAGTGATTAAAATTAATACACTAGAAACGATAACAAACTGTTTACGCATGATGGATGTTTTTCAATTTTTACTTTCAGGTTACTTTTTAAAAAACGCAAATTTATGAATTATTTCAATACAAAACCTATACATTTTGCACCGTCTAAAACATTCAGAACAACAAGTCATACAAAATCTTATACCACATTGATTCTCCGCAACATAAAGACTAATCCATTTCTTCTAAAATTGATTTCAGAACCTGTGCTTGATTAAATTTTTCGTCTTTTGCTCCAAATAACAGACATAATAATCCCTTTTTAGAAAAATCGTTGAGCCGTTTCAGCTCCTCGACTTTGTCTTTCAATTCATTTCTGTACCTATCAGAAAATTCCTGAAAGCGTTCTGGATCGTGGTTAAACCATTTTCTAAGTTCGGTACTTGGTGCGAGATCTTTGTCCCATTCATCCAAATGCGCTTCCTCTTTAGAAATGCCTCTTGGCCAAAGCCTATCGATCAAAATCCTGTATCCATCGTCTTTTGAGGCCGGTAGATAAATTCTTTTTAAAATGATATTTCCCATACAAAAGTGTTTTATGAATTTAAATTGGTCAAATTTGGTTTTTCTGCTACAACGGCAATGGCGATCAAGTTTTTAGAATATTTTCTAAAAACTCTTTTCATTTCCATTACATGCTGCCTGGTGTTGGGCTGAGTCAGCAATCTGAATACGATTTTTATGAGTCCCAGCACACCTTCATCGGCAATCAATCGTTTGGGTTCCAGCAACAGCATAGGAGATTTTATGACCTTTACAATACGAAAACCGCTCTGTTCCAATAACTCTACCCATTCGGTTTGAGTCAAGGGTCTTGCATTCACCCTACCGGCTTTTGACAAATCTTTGAGCATATTTTTTTTGAAATCAAGCCCCAAATCTTCAGGCTCTAGACCCAATTCATGAATTGCATATCGACCTCCAGGTGCAAGTATCCGAAAAGCTTCAGAAATAATTTCAGTTTTTCTATGATCGACTTGCATGGTCAACATGGCCTCTCCAACTACTGCATTTGCTGATTGATTTTCTAACCCCGTATAAGCAGCAGATGACTGTAAAAATTTACAATAATCCTGAGGAAATTTTTGTTTCAATTCGGAAATGGTTTGAGCCTCGATATCTATTCCAAAATAAGAAAAAGGTGCTTGAGACAACAACAGCTGTGTTGTAAAACCTTTTCCTGGAGCAAATTCGACCACCTTTGTCCGGTTAGAAATATCAAGAGCCTCTATTAGTTTTTCGGTAAGTTCCTTACCTCCGGGGCGCAACACTTTCTTCCCCAATTTGGACAATACCCAAAATCCCTTTTCTGAACTCATAATTTAGGTTAAATTTTAGAATTATACGAGCATCTAACTCGAAAGTTAAGTCGAAAAATCGAAGTACGAAGTTAGTAAGAATTGCAATTTAAAGACCCATTTGTCCATTTATAAAAATCAACAATAAAGATAGGCAAAAACAATATTTGCAAAAAAATTCTTAAATCCCGACCATTATTGCAGGATCCACGACATCGGTATCTGCCACAACAACAGATTGTAGGACCTGAAAAAATTGACATGCCCGATCGTTTTTTGTGGAGAATCTGAAACTTTAAGTTCTTGAAATTCAACTTTCAACCGAGGGTAAGTTTCTGAAATTAGAGATTTCATGCCTTTCATGGTGACCCAATGATCGTCCTGTGCATAGAGGAACAATGTGGGCTGATCCAAAGTTTTTGAAACATCAATGCGGTTGTTTTTCAGTAAAAAATTGGTAGATTCTTTGTGCAAAATCAAAGTTCGCCAATCAAAAGCACAGCCTGCCGGCAGACTTTCGCCCAAACCCAAATAATGAGCAGGAAAATAATTGAATAAATGCGTTAAAAAAGGCTGTACCACACCAAATCCCAAGGCTGCTGAACAGCGAACTTTCCAATTCAGATTACCAATGTGCGCCTTTTGCGTGGCTATAAAAATGTATTTTTTAAAAATGGTAGATTGAGGATTCATCCCCATGATAAGCGCGCCAACAGAATGCCCCAAGCAATACTTTTCGAAGTCAGCAAACTCGAGTTGCAACCAATCTGTAATGGCTTCAAAATCTACAGATCCCCACATTCTCATGCTGGCTGAAAAGCCCTTCATTTTTTCGGGTTTGGACAATCCTATCCCGCGGTAGTCGTATGTGATGACCGTGAAACCTTGTTTGGAAAAATAATCCGCAAAAGCAAAATACATCTGCTGTTTTACTCCTGTCGCCGAATTGATTAACAACAATTTCCGAATGGAAAGTTCGGGATGAAAAACATGAAGCGTTAATGGATAACCATCTCTAGCATGGACAATTATTTTTTCCACGGTGCATAGATTTACACAAGATCCTTCAAATAGGGCAAACCGGTTTGCGCACCTCTTTTTTGTGCGACTTTCATGGCCGAAAAATTACCAAAATCTACGGCTTCTTCAACGGAATTGCCATGACACAAAGCCACTGAAAACCCGGATGTAAAAGCATCGCCCATACCCATATTGTACTGCAGTGGTAGCTGAGAATTACGCTGATTTTTCATAACACTTCCATTGAAATAAGTGGTTGAATTGTCTTCGTCTCGAATAAATAATTTATTGGGATATTTTTTCAAAATGGAATCCGAACTTTCGGTTCCAAAAATCTTAGAAATTTCATTTGATTTGCAGATGATGAAATCCAATTGATCCATCATCTCACTTGGCAAATGACAAGCCGGAGCAGCGTAAATTCCTACTTTTTTATCGTATTTTTTAGCTAAGGAAACCACAAACTCATTCACTTCCAAAGGCACTTCTAACTGCAAAAGCACCAAATCGCAAGTTTGAAAATATTTTTCAGCTTCTAAAATATGGCTGTTGGTCAAAGAATAATTGGCTGCCGGAACCACAATAATGCTGTGTCGTCCCATATCACTCGCCACATACGCTTTACCTGTCTCTTCGTCTTCAATTTCGGACACAAAACCTATATTCACATCTTCTTCCACCAAATGCCTCATAATTTGTTGACCTGAGGGATCCATCCCTACGCAACCCATCAAATAAGAACTTGCACCCAATCGAGAGACTCCAACTGCCTCATTGGCACCTTTGCCGCCAAAGAAAGTTTCTGAATTGGAAGCAATTACCGTCTCGTTAAACCCGGGAACCTTGTCCACATACAAAACCAAATCTATAGCACAACTTCCAACCACGATGATTTTGGGTTGATGAGAAGAAATATTCATTTTCAAATAAATTTATACAAACTTAATTTATTTTTTCTTGAAAAAAAACATTAGCCTTCGCCAATTTCTATTAGCTCCATAATAATTTTCACAGGTCTATCTTGGGCATCAAATCCGATGTAAGAAGCGAAAAAGCCCTCAGTTTCGCCTATTTCAAATGCAAAAATGGAATTGTGCAAGCTTGGGTTGGGCTTCAAAAAGGCATAATTCCTTATCATTTTTTCGCCTTCAAAAAAAGCGTTATGAAAAAATTCTTCATAAATTCCTAAGAAATCATCTTGCTTTTCTTGGAATAATTTTTCTTCCAATGCATTCAGTTCATTCTGGGTTTCAGCATCCATGAAGCTTCCCATGCCGGATGCAACGGGAAAACCAAAGATCTCTCCTTTTTTCAAATCTTTTAAATTTTGACCTTCCGTTACGGCCATTTGCCACGACTGGCACACTTCATCCGAAAACACCACTTCGACATAAGCAATGCCGTGAGAGTCTTTTTCTTGATGAACAATTACATGATGATCGCCTTTTGGGAAATTGACGGTGAACGGTTTCATGTCGTTAGTCAGCAAAGGATCGCATGCCAACAACTGTCCGGTTGGCAGGTGCAATTTTCCTGCATCGAAGCTTTCAATCAATGGGTTTTCAACAAAATTTTTGCTGAATAGTTTTTTTATATTGTCTAAATGATTCATTTTTTTATAAATTTTTCCAGCTGCATTATCAATAATTGAGAATTAAAAAGAGCCATATAAATGGCTCTTAAAAAGACTATAAAGATTGAAGTTTTTCTTTTAAAAGTACGATTTTGTCCTGAGCATCTTTTTGTTTTTTGCGCTCATTTTCTACAATTTCGGGTTTGGCATTCGCAACAAATTTCTCGTTGGAAAGTTTCTTTTCTACCGACACCAAGAATCCCTGAAGGTAGGCAATTTCTTCTTCGGTTTTCTTTTTTTCTTCTTCCAAATCCAAGTTTTCACTCAGCGGAATGGCAACCTCCACAGCTCCTACCAAGAAAGAATAAGTAGACTTATCGGTTTTCTCACCAAATGCAATTTTGGAAATTGTTCCTAATTTTTCAATTACCGCTTGATTTTCAAAAATCGCAGCATTGGTATAAACTTCTACAGCCTCTCTTGGAGAAATTCCTTTGCTTTGTCTGTAATTTCTAATTCCGGAGATGACTTCTTTGGCAAAATCAAAATTGGACAAAGTAACAGCATCAAAAGCATCGGCGGTTTTTTGTTGTGCAACGATAAGGGCTTCTTCTGTAGATCTTTCAGAAATATTTTGCCACAATTCTTCGGTTAGGAAAGGCATGAAAGGATGCAACAGTTTCATCAGTTCTTCAAAATAAACGATGGTTTTGTTGTACACTTCTTGGGAAATACCTTCACCATAATTGGGCTTGATGGCTTCTAGATACCATGCACAGAAATCGTCCCAAATCAATTTATACACCAAATGCAAAGCATCAGAAATTCTGAACTTTTCAAATTGATCTTTTATTTCTACAATGGTTTTATCCAGCTGATTTCCGAACCAAGAAATCGCTTGATTTTCTGCTTCGGTTGCTGGCTTGTCCACTTTTTGCCAACCTTGTATCAATCGGAAAGCATTCCATATTTTGGTGGCAAAATTTCGTCCTTGAACCATCAGTTCTTCATCAAAAAGAAGATCGTTACCCGCTGAAGAGCTCAACATAATCCCTACTCTAACGCCATCGGCACCGTATTTTTCTATCAGTTCCAAAGGATCTGGAGAGTTCCCCAAAGATTTGGACATTTTTCTTCTCTGTTTGTCCCTTACAATTCCTGTGAAATATACATTTTTGAACGGTACTTTTCCTTTAAATTCTAATCCTGCCATGATCATTCTGGCCACCCAAAAGAAAATAATATCCGGTCCGGTCACCAAATCCGATGTTGGGAAATAGTAATCAAAATCTTTTTGATCTTCATCCTCATTCATTCCATCAAAAACAGACATTGGCCACAACCATGAAGAGAACCAAGTATCCAAAGCGTCTTCATCTTGTTTCAGGTGGTCTGTTGTTAACAGTGGGTTATTCGTTTTTACTTTGGCAAGTTCAAGTGCTTTTTCAACAGTTTCGGCAACAACAAAGTCATTCTCGCCTTCACCATAATAGTACGCAGGGATCTGTTGTCCCCACCACAATTGTCGAGAAATATTCCAGTCGCGGATGTTTTCCATCCAATATTTGTAGGTATTTTTGAATTTTTCGGGGTGAAATTTCACCTCATCGTTCATCACCACATCCAGAGCAGGCTTGGCAATTTCTGACATTTTCAGGAACCATTGTACAGAAACTTTAGGTTCGATAACGGCTCCTGTTCTTTCGGAAGTTCCTACTTTATTTACATAATCTTCAGCTTTTAACAAAAGATTTTTTTCTTCTAATTCTTTGGCTATTTGTTTTCTAACCTCAAATCTATTTTTTCCTTGATAATGGAGGCCGTGTTCGTTCAGATTGGCATCATCGTCCAAACTATCGATCATCGGAAGATTGTGTTTTTGTCCGATTTCGTAGTCGTTGATGTCGTGTGCAGGTGTTATTTTAAGAGCTCCGGTACCGAATTCTACATCCACATAATCGTCTTCGATAATGGGGACAACGCGGTTCACGATGGGTACAACCACCTTTTTACCTTTTAGGTGCGCATATTTTTCATCACTTGGATTCACACAAATGGCCACATCGCCAAAAATAGTTTCGGGACGGGTTGTGGCAACGGTAAGATATTCTTCCGAACCTTCGATTTGGTATTTTAAGAAATATAATTTTCCGTTTTGTTCTTTGAAAATCACCTCCTCATCGGAGATGTTGGTTTTGGCTTCAGGATCCCAATTGACCATTCTGTATCCACGGTAGATAAGTCCCTTATTGTACAGATCCACAAAAGATTTGATGACTTGTGCTGATAATTTGGGTTCAAGAGTAAAGCGGGTTCTGTCCCAATCGCAAGAGCAACCTAGTTTTTTCAGTTGCTCCAAAATGGTCCCGCCGTATTGTTCGGTCCAGTCCCAAGCGTGTTTTAAGAAACCTTCTCTGCCAATTTCATCCTTGGAAATTCCTTCGGCTTTTAGTTTTGCTACTACTTTGGCTTCTGTAGCAATTGAGGCATGGTCTGTACCCGGTACCCAACAAGCGTTGTAACCGATCATTCTGGCTCTGCGCACCAAGACATCTTGCAAAGTGTTGTTCAGCATATGCCCCATGTGTAGGATCCCAGTTACATTGGGTGGTGGTATCACAATGGTGTACGGTGGTTTCTGATTGGGTTCTGAATGAAAATAGCGGTTTTCCAACCAATATTGGTACCATTTTTGTTCAGTAGCTTGTGGATTATATTTTTCGGATATAGACATGAAAAATTAAATAAAAATTAAAATATCTGCAAAAATAAGCCAAACTAAAAAAATTAAACGAATAAATTGAAATAATTTTTAACTTTGCTCGTCAAACATTAATTAACAATTTAAAAATCTAAAAAGAATATGAAAAAATTATTAGCTGGATTTGCAATGATGGGTGCTGTTGCTTTTGCATCTGCACAAACAATTGTAGTAGATAGAGAAACTTATGACTACGGAACCGTTAAAACAGGATCTGATGGACATCGTTATTTTGCAGTAAAAAATACGGGCAAAAAACCTCTAATCTTATCCAATGTAAAGGCTTCTTGTGGATGTACAACTCCGGAATGGAGCAAAGATCCGATCTTACCTGGGAAAACAGCTCTTATCAAAGTAGGTTACAACACGGCTTCCAACGGTTTCTTTAAAAAGAACATTGAAGTTTTCTCTAACGACCCAGAAAAAAGCAGAATTACCCTAAACATAACAGGTACGGTAGATCCAAATGCAAAAGATATTGCAAAAGTAGAACCTTATACTGAAAAAGAATTGAAGCACATCTTCAAAAAGAGAGAAGCCGAATTGAAAAATGCTAAATAATATTTAATAAAAAAGAGTAGAAATTTCTACTCTTTTTTTATTCCATAAACTCCAATTTTGGAATTAAGTATTTGTATAAATTTAACAAAAAAGCAAGAAAATCTATAAGCCGGATTTTGTACTTCAAAAAAGAAGTGCTTGTTATTTATCTGGCCGCACGGTTACCCGTACGATCTAGCTGCTTACCCCTCGTCAACGGACGAGCTGCCCTTAACTGACGATATACTTAGCATTGCACCGCATAGAGTTTACCTGGTTTCACTACAGCCGAACTGTACTTGCTTTCTGTTGCACTTGTCCTCGTATCGCTACGGAAGGCCGTTAGCCTTTATGCTGCTCTGTGGTGTCCGGACTTTCCTACCCTTTCCTAAGAAAAGATCAACAAGCCGATTTTCTTGCGCTTGCAAAAGTAAGTTTTTTTCTAAGTCGAAAATTTATTTTTTACAAAAAATCCGTCGTTCTCGCTTCAAATTTATTATCTTCGTTTTTATAAACGAAAAAAAATTGTCTTCAAAGGAAAAAGAATTTGCACAACTCATCAAGAACAATCAGGGACTGATCATAAAAGTATCCCGATTGTACACCAACACTCTGGAAGACGAGCAAGACCTTTTCCAAGAAATTGTATTGCAGTTGTGGCGAAGCTATGGCAGCTACAAGGGTGAAGCAAAAATATCTACTTGGATGTATCGTGTGGCTCTGAACACCGCCATCACCCTTTTCAGAAAGAAAACCAAATCCCCGGCAACGGACGAACTGGCCGACTTGCATTATAAAAACTTTGTCGAAAACGATGACGAGAAAGAACAACAAGTTTCTTTACTCTACAAAGTCATCAAGATGTTGCCCAATATCGAAAGGGCAATTGTCACCATGTATTTGGATGATCTCCCGTACAAAGAAATTGCAGAAAACTTAGGGATTACCGAGGTTAATGCTCGAGTGAAAATGAACAGATTGAAAAAAACTTTAAAAGAACTGATGGAAAAACATGGCTGATTTCGACATCGATAACTTTAAAAAAGATTGGCAAGCGCAAGATAAAAAACGCTTGTACAACAGTTCAGAAATATTAGAAATACTGAACCATAAATCCAAAAATTATGTAAAATATATTTTCTGGATAAGCCTTGCTGAATTTATACTTTTCAGTGGTATTACTTTATACTACGCTATCTGGGGCGAAGGCGGCGAGTCCCTACTCAATATTACAAAAAAAATAGGACTGAACGATACCAACATCATGAAAGCCAATATTGCGCATTTGGACTTCGGAATGAAAATTCTTAATCTGTTGATTACTGGATATTTCGTGATTTTGTTCTACAAAAATTACAAAAAAATCTCGGTGCAGTCCAACATCAAACAGTTTATCATTCAGATTTTAGAATTTAAGAAAACAGTTCGATATTTCATCTTAACCAATATTGTTATTTTGGTGATTTTTAACTTGTTAATTTCCATCATCATTTTCAACAACATCCAATCCCAAGATCTTCATCTACAATCCTACAATTGGTGGATGCTCATTTTATCCATTGTTTTCACCACTTTATTCAGCATTTTATTAATCTATATTTATTATAAAGTTTTATATGGAATTATCCTAAAAAAACTGAGTAAAAACCTGGATCAACTTAAAGAAATCGACCAACAAAACGAAGAAAAATAGCATTTATATAAAATCAAAAAAGAAAGGCTGATGAAATAAAAATCCATCAGCCTTTCTTTTTACTTTTCCATTAGAAAAATGGATTGTGTTTTTTTTCAAAACCAACGGTTGTTGTCTGCCCATGTCCGGAATAAACTTCGGTTTCATCAGGGAGTACAAACAATTTTTGCCTAACACTCGTCAACAATTGTTCGTGATTGCCTTTGTAAAGATCGGTTCTGCCGATGCTTCCTTGAAACAAAACATCACCAGAAATCACAAAATTTTGCAGGGCGCAATGATACGCCAGAGAGCCCGGCGAATGTCCCGGCACAAAATAAACATCCAAACGATCCGTATCCAAAGTCAAAGTTTCGCCTTCATTGATAAAAGATAAATCGCCCACAAAAGGCTGGAAATCAAACCCAAATTGCCTTGCCGACATGGGATTTCTGTCCAAAATTTCTTTTTCTATTTCGTGCAATATTACCGGGACTTTGTAGGTATCAAAAGCCCATTGCAAACCCAAAACATGATCGATATGCGCATGAGTCAGCAGGATATTCTTTATGTTTAATCCTTTTTCTTGGATGAATTTTTCCAAAACTTGAGTTTCCTGTGGACTAAAGTTTCCCGGATCGATTAGAAAAGCATATTTATTTTCGTTGTATAGAATGTAGGTGTTTTCCGAAAACGGATTAAAAGAAAACGATTGAATATTTAACATAAATTAAGGTTAAGGTTAAGGTTAAAAATTATATATTTGATGAAAATCTCAGTATGAAAAGCACTACCTCATTCATAATAAGCGTTTTACTGTTTTGTTATTTTTCTTTTTTAATATTAATGAGCTACACTCATTTTTACAATACTTTTCTTAATGCTATCGCTGAAATCATTACCCTTCCGATGATTTTGATCACTGTAATACTTTTCATACTCTCGCTCACAAAATGCATACAGAAAAATAAAAAATTCATTACACCACTCATCATCAACAGTATAACTTTGATTCTCATGATTGCATTTTCAATAATCCAAAGTTAAAGAATGAGGAACATTCGTTTATTGATTGTTTATTAAATCTAAAAATTGTTGCTCGTCCAAAATGGTAATCGTTCCGATGTCTTGGGCTTTTTTCAGTTTACTTCCTGCCTTTTCGCCCACCACCAAATAATTTAGGTTTTTGGACACCGCCGAAATATTTTTTCCACCGTGGTTTTCCACCATTTCCTCGGCTTGTTCTCTGGTAAAAAGCGACAATTTTCCCGTGAACAAAAAGGTTTTTCCGATCAACACTTCACTTAAAAGTTCTTGTTCAACCTCTCCTTTTTCCAACTGAACACCGTAGGATTTTAACCGTTGAACGATGTTCCAATTTTCATCATTGGACAAGAAATTCACGATGCTTTCTGCGATTTTTTCGCCAACATCTTCCACGGCAATCAAATCTTCCACGGTTGCCGATTTCAACAAATCGATAGAGGCAAAATTCTTGGCTAATTTTTTGGCAACGGTTTCTCCTACATGTTTGATACCGATCCCAAACAAGACCTTTTCATACGGAACCTCTTTGGATTTTTCCACCGCATCAATAATGTTTTGGGCAGACTTTTCTGCCATTCTTTCCAAAGGCAAAAGTGCTTCTTTTTTTAAAGAATAAAAATCTGCATAATTCTCCACCAAGCCTTCTCTGTACAATTGTTCAATGGTTTCACTTCCAAGATTCTCGATATTCAGAGCTTTTCTGGAAACAAAATGGATCATTTTCCCAACCACTTGCGGGGCACAATGCAATTCGTTAGGACAATAATGAGCCGCTTGATCTTCTAATTTCACAAGCCGGGTTCCGCATTCGGGACATTGCGAGGCATAGGAAATCGGTTGAGATTGTGGATTTCTTTTTTCCAAATTGACACCGACAATTTTTGGGATTATCTCACCACCTTTTTCCACAAAAACAAAGTCGCCTTCGTGTAAATCCAATTTTTTTATGATGTCTTCGTTGTGCAGCGAAGCTCTTTTCACAATGGTCCCGGCCAACAAAACCGGCGAAAGATTGGCTACCGGAGTTATTGCTCCGGTCCTTCCAACTTGGTAGGTCACTTTCTCCAGAAGGGTTTCCACTTTTTCTGCTTTAAATTTGTAAGCCATGGCCCATCTTGGAGATTTGGCGGTGTAGCCCAATTCTTTCTGTTGCTGCAGCGAGTTCACTTTTATCACAATTCCATCGATATCAAAATCCAAACTGTGGCGTTTTTTGTCCCAATACTGGATAAAACTTTGAACTTCATCAAGTGTTGAGCACAATTTAGCATGATCTTCAGACACCTTGAAACCCCATTTTTTTGCGTGTTCCAACAAATTCCAATGGGTTTTTGCCGGTAAATTTTCATTGATAAATTGATACAAAACTGCCGTGAGATTTCTTTTTCTAACCTCGGTTGAATCTTGAAGTTTCAGACTTCCACTGGCCGTATTTCGGGGATTCATAAAAGGGTCTAATCCTTCAGCTTCGCGACTTTTATTGATTTGGTCAAAAGATTTTCTGTCCAAATAAATTTCACCACGCATAAAAAATCGTTCCGGATAATCGCCTTTCAATTGAAGCGGCACCGATGAAATAGTTCTTACATTGGCGGTAATCTCATCGCCCTGAAAACCATCACCTCGGGTAACGGCTTGGGTCAATTTTCCGTTTTCGTAAAGTATCGAAATGGATGCACCGTCGTATTTTAATTCGCAGACAAATTCAACTTTTTCGCCTTCCAAGGATTTTTCAATTCGTTTTTCCCAATTGGCAAGGTCTTCAAAATCATAAGAATTGTCCAAAGAATACATTCTAAAATCGTGCTGTACGGTTGGGAATTTTTTTGTAATCCCACCTCCGACACGATGTGTTGGCGAATTGGGATCGTCGTATTGAGGATGTGTTTTCTCCAAATTCTGAAGCTCCAAAAGTTTGGCATCAAATTCGAAATCGGAAACCAAAGATTCATCCAATTCATAATAATTTTTATTGTAAAAATTAATTTCATTTCTGAGCTTTTCTATCTGTTCTTGGATATTTTCTGGCATGGCAAAATACTTTTTCACAAATGTAGGAATTTAGGATTTAGTTTATAAAATTCCCAATTAATTTATGTCCACAAACCCACCTCCATCTTCTAAAAAAACAACTAAAGACCTTTTTTCGATGGCATTAAAACATCAACAAAAAGTTACCTTAAAAATTATGAAAACCATAAAAATAAAATTTTTCAAAAGCCATAAAAACCACGATAAAAACCGAATAAATTAGGTAAAATACTGCTTGAAGTTGTAGTTTTACAGTCTAAAATCATTTACCATGCAAATTTACGAAGCCATATCCATAGGATTGTACATGCTCCTGATGTTGGGAATTGGGGTCTATTCTTATAAAAAATCCACAGCCAATTCCGAGGAATTTCTCATTGGTGGCCGAAAACTGGGTGCTGCCGTTACTGCACTTTCTGCCGGAGCTGCAGACATGAGTGGCTGGCTCTTGATGGGACTTCCCGGCGCCATGTATTTCACAGGACTTTCTAGTGCTTGGATCGCGATTGGACTTACCGTTGGTGCTTTTATGAACTATGTTTTGGTAGCACCACGACTAAGAATTTATACGGAAATTGCACAAAATGCCATCACGCTTCCTGTATTTTTTGAGAACCGATACAAAGACAAAAAACATCTGTTAAAGCTCACTTCGTCCATCTTCATCTTGGTATTTTTCACTTTGTACACCTCTGCCGGAATGGTTTCTGGCGGAAAGTTATTTGAATCGGCTTTCGGTTTGGACTACCTCACCGGAGTTTTTGCCACGGGATTGGTGGTGGTTCTCTACACTTTTCTGGGCGGATTTTTAGCCGTAAGTCTTACCGATTTTGTACAAGGCACCATCATGGTTTTGGCTTTGGTTATCGTTCCATTGGTTGCTATTTTTGAAATTGGAGGTGTTGGCGAGAGCATTTCAATCATCGAAAACAAAGGCAGTCAGTATCTGGATCTTTTCAAAGGAACAACCTTCGTGGGCATTCTTTCACTTTTAGCTTGGGGATTGGGTTATTTTGGTCAGCCCCATATTCTGGTTCGTTTTATGGCGATTGACAACCCAAAAGATTTGGTGAAAGCAAGAAATATTGGCATTACCTGGATGATACTTACTGTTGCGGGTGCTTTGGTTATTGGTCTCATTGGGATTGCTTATTTGTTAAAATTCGATCATGCCACCATGCTGAAGTTCGATAGCAACAATCGAGAAGCCGAAACGATTTTTATATATTTTTCCAGAACATTGTTCCATCCTTTGGTGAGTGGTTTTTTACTTTCGGCCATTCTTGCAGCCGTGATGAGCACCATTTCTTCACAACTTTTGGTTACCTCCAGCTCATTGACCGAGGACATTTACAAGGCCTTCATCAACCCAAAAGCCGACAGCAAAAAAATGTTGATGGTAAGTAGAATGTCTGTATTGATAGTAGCAGCCATTGCACTTTTACTTTCATTAACCCCAAGAGACAGCATCCTGAACTTGGTAGGAAACGCTTGGGCGGGATTTGGCGCTGCGTTTGGACCTCTTATTTTATTGTCTTTGTTGTATAAAAAATCCACCATGCAAGGTGCTCTTTCCGGAATGTTGGTGGGTGGAATTACTGTTTTGGCTTGGGTATATTTTGACCACCCTTTCAAAAATTGGTACGAACTGATCCCTGGATTTACCTTATCGTTCCTTACGCATTGGGTAGTTTCGCAATTCACCTATCAAAAAAACGACATCATCGAACAAGAGTTTGATGAAGTTGAAAAAATTCATCAAGAAAAATAAAGTAATCTTTCAAAAAACAACATAAATTCGACAAATGCGTATCTTCGCAAATTAATTTTCAGGAAAAACGATCAGAATAAAAATCAATGAGTGTAGTAGCCCGACAAGGATTCAAATACAGCATAATAGGATATTTAGGATACCTACTGGGTACCGTTTCTTCGTTGTTCATCTTCACCCATGACATGAAGTTTTATGGCCAACTAAGATTCATCCTTTCCACCACGGAAATTATGGTTCCAATTGTGGTTTTTGGGATTTCCTTTGCCAATGTCAAATTCTTTTTACAAGCTCAAAAATCCGGGAAACATCAGAATTTATTGTCCCTATCTTTACTTGCCATTTTTATTAATTTCCTACTTTTTATAGGTGGTTTTTTCTTGATTAATTTTTTATTTCCCGAGTTTAAAACTTCCAAAATATGGTTGTACAAAACCATTATTTTACCGTTGATATTGGTACTGTCATTATCTGCAATTTTCAATAAATACATCAGTAATTTCAAGAGGATCGTTGTCCCCAATATTTTCGAAAATATTTTTCCAAAAGTGGCCAACTTGGGTGCTTTCACCCTGTTTTTTTTCCTTGGTTTGGAGAATACAGCTTTGTTGTTCTTCTTTTCCATGTTTGTGATGTCCATGATTGGATATGCCGTTTATGCCAATAAATTAGAACCTATAAAACTGGATTTTTCTAAAGATTACATCAAAAAAGATCATCTGTGGAAAGAAATATTGTCCTACAGTTTCTATGGTTTTCTTGGGAACATCGGAAATTATATTGCCATAAGGATAGACACCTACATGATTGGTGAAAATATTGACTTGGAAGCCGTTGGGATCTACTCCACTCTTTTCGCGGTGATCTCTCTGATTTCCATTCCTCAAATGGGACTTTTCAACATTTCGGCACCCATCATCAACAAATGCATCGCCGAAAATAATTTTGAAGAATTGGATCGTTTTCACAAAAAAACTTCGCTATCCTTATATTTTTTAGGAGCTGTATTGTTCTCGTGTATTTTGGTGGGTTTCCCTTATCTCACACATTTTATGGGCAACGGCAATCTTTTGAGAGAAGCACAACCGGTTTTGTGGATTTTGGGTTCAGCCATTTTGGTCGATTTGGCTACGGGTTTCAATGGAAATATCATTTCATTATCAAAATATTACCGATTCAACATCATCATCATGCTGATTTTAGCTGCATTGACCATTGCGCTCAATTACTATTTCATCTTCCAAACCAGTTGGGGAATAGTAGGTGTGGCATTTGCAACAGCGATATCGTTGTTAATTTATAATTTAACAAAAATTATCTTTAATTTTGTTAAATTCAAAATACATCCGCTCAGCATCGAGATGATTTTTGTGTCCATACTTTGCACTTTAGCCATTACCGTTTCCATCTTACTTCCGGATTTCAAAAATCCGATTTTCAACTTGATCTACAAGCCTTTTTGTGTAGTGTTGATGATTGGAATTGGCAACTATTTTTTAAAAATTTATTCGTTAGATAAATTCCTAAACAAAGAATTTTTCAAAAGTCTTTTCAAATTTTAAACACATGTCAGAAAATAAAAATTATACGATAGAAAAACATACCGACCCCAACGGATATGCATACACCACAGTTTCTAACGACGAAAATGGAGTGAGAACCTACCTTTTAAAAAATGGTTTAACCGTGTTTCTTGCACAAAATTTCGACGCACCGAAAATCCAGACCTACATCCCTGTAAAGACCGGGAGCAACAACGACCCTGCCGACAATACCGGACTTGCCCATTACCTGGAGCACATGATGTTCAAAGGGACTTCTAAAATTGCTACCGCCGATTGGGAAAAAGAAAAACCTTTGCTCGATCAGCTTTCGGATCTATTTGAAGTTCATAAAAAAGAAGAAAATCCGGAAAAGAAAAAGGAAATTTACAAAGAGATTGATGCCGTATCTTACGAAGCATCCACCTATGCCATCGCCAACGAATACGACAAAATCATAACTTCCATTGGTGCCACCAACACCAACGCCCATACTTGGTTGGATGAAACGGTGTACAAAAACAACATCCCCAATTACGAATTGGAGCGCTGGTTGATGATCGAAAAAGAACGATTTTCTGAAATTACCCTTAGGCTTTTCCATACCGAATTGGAGGCGGTTTACGAAGAATTTAACCGCGCGCAAGACAACGACTCCCGACTGACCAATTATGCCTTGATGGAAGCCTTGTTCCCCACGCATCCCAACGGACAACAAACCACTTTGGGAAAAGCCGAGCATCTGAAAAACCCTTCCATGAAAGCGATTCATAAATATTTTGATGACTTTTATGTACCCAACAACTACGCCATGGTCTTGGTGGGCGATTTGGATTTTGAAAAAACCATTGCCTTGGTCGATCGTTATTTTGGAAGTTTTGAATATAAAGAACTTCCCAAAAAAGTTAAGATTGAAGAAAAACCACAAACAGAAATCATCAAAAAAACCGTAAAAACTCCGACCAATCCCAGATTGCACTTGGGTTGGAGAACAGACTCTTACGGCAGTCGAGAGGCGATGCTTGCCGATGTGGTAGCAAACATCCTGACCAACAAAGGAGAGGCCGGATTGTTGGACATCAACATTAACCAAACACAAAAAGCACTTTGGGCACAGGCGTATTCGGTGGGTTTCAAACAATATGGATATTTTTCGGCCGTCATCATCCCGAAAGAAAACCAAAGTTTAGACGAAGGCAAAGAATTGCTTTTAAACCAAATAGAACGCATCAAAAAAGGAGAATTTTCTGAAGATTTGCTACAAGCCATCATCAACGATTTTAAAACCCAAAGGATCAAATCTTGGGAAACCGCAGACGGATTGGCAACAACCCTTTACGACACCTACATAAAAGGCCGAACTTGGGAAGACGAACTGAACGAAACACCACAGTACGAAAGCATTAGCCACCAAGAAATTGTAGAGTTCGCCCATCGTTTTTTCAAAAATAATTTTGTGGAAGTCCACAAAGAAAAAGCAACCAACGACCAATTGATCCGAGTGGACAATCCAGGAATAACTCCTGTGAAAATCAACCGGGAAGGCAAATCTGATTTTGCAAAAAAAATAGCAACCATCAAAACTGAAATTGCCAAACCCGAGTACATCGATTATCAAAAAGCCATTGAAGAAGAAGAAATCGCCGGAAAAAAATTCTCTTTTGTACGAAACCAATACAACAGGATTGCGCAGTTGCATTACATTTTCCCAATCGGTACGGATCACGATAAAGAGCTTTTGCTCAGCACTCAATATTTACAATATCTGGGTACCGATTGCTTCAGTCCCGAGGCTTTGAGGCAAGAATTTTACAAATTGGGGATCACCAATGATTTTAGAACTTCCAACAATCAATTGTACATTATCCTGACCGGTTTGGAAGAAAATCTTTGTGCCGGAGCCGAACTTTTGCAACATTGGTTGGACAATGCTATTGCCGATCAAGAGGTGTATAACGACTTTGTACAAACCGTTTTTGAAAGTAGAGCGTACGCTAAAAAAGACAAAACCCGCATCATGTCTGCCTTGGTCAATTATGCCAAATACGGTAAAAATTCCAGACTGAGGGAAGTCATCAGCCATGAAGATTTGCAAAATATTGATGTTGAAAAACTGATCGAAAAAATGAGAACGATTTTCCAACATCCCTACGAAATTTTCTATTACGGCACCGAACCGGAAATCATGAAAAAACATGTTACCAACTACATTAAAAAAGAAAAATTCGGGATTCCAACGGCTAAAAAATTCCCTGAACCCAAGACAGAAGATAAGGTATTTTTTGTAAATTATGACATGGTGCAAATGGAAATGTCCAGGGTGGCAAAGGCAAAAACGGTAAATCCTGAAAATTTCGGAAAAATAAATGTGTACAACGAATATTTTGGACGCGGACTGTCTTCCATTGTTTTTCAAGAAATGAGGGAGAGTAAGAGTTTGGCCTACTCGACCTATGTATCCTACATGGCTGCTATGGAAAAAGAAAACTCCGATTACATCAGCACTTACATCGGAACGCAACCCGACAAATTGCACATTGCTGTACAAACTTTGAACGAATTGATGGCTGAGCTTCCGCAAATCCCAATCCAGTTTGAAAATGCCAAAAACTCAGTTCTCAGACAGATCGAGTCCGGCAGAATTGTACGCACACAAGTGTTTCTAAACTTCAGGAGTCTAAACAAACTCGGCATTTATCACGATTTTAGAGAAAACATGTACCGCGAAGTGGAGCAATTGGATTTGGAGCAATTGACAACATTTTACCAAGACGAAATTCAACATTTGACTTACAACACGGCCATTATAGGGAAAAGGGAAAACCTGGATCCCGATATCATCAAACCTTTGGGCGAACTGACCGAACTGAGTTTGGAGGAGATTTTTGGATACTAAGAACTATGGGAAAATACTGCTCATTTACACCAATTCGAAATTTGAGAATTATTCTTAGGAATTCAAATTAAATATCGAGCAGTATTTCTTAAATCAAGAAATACTGCTTATTTATAGAATCTACAATTCAAGTTCTAAAGGATTATACTTTTTAGATTTTTCCAAGATTTTTTGCTTTAATAATTTTAGAGTCTCAGGATCTTCTATATAATCGTTGTATTTATCTTGATTTGCCATATCATTTCTTTTGTAATCAAATATTTTTGATTTGGATACAAATTTAGCATTCGCATTTATATTGGCAGATTTACATAAATACTTTCTCTTTTTAAAACTGTACATCTCAAATCGATAATCGCCTTTATCATCGTACACTTCCAAAATAAGCCCAGGAAGTTTATTAAATTTATACGGACCAAATGGCAAAGGGATTGCAGCTGTAAAATAAGCAATCCATACTCTACCGTATTTTTTTATAGTTGCTTTCTGACAAGTGTACTTGTCAATCTTTTTGAACTCATTATGAAGTTTCCAATTAAAATCATTCTGTTCCTCATATTTAAAATTTTTATCAGAAATTGGAATCGTAACATAAATTTTACCACTTGTAATCCCAATATTTTCGGGGAATGATGTATCGTATTTCATGTGTAAACTTATATCGCTAACATCCGTGATTTTCTTTTCAAATTTCAACGAATCACCAATATATTTATTCATGCTCTTAAAATAGGATTCTCTCTCGTTCATTAAAAGTGCAAAAGCCTCTTCCTGTTGGAAGTCAGTGTTTTTTAAATCTTTATATACTAGTCTATAATCGGCTTCATATACCACTTTAAAGCTCTTTTGAGCATAAACCATCGAAGCAAAAGAAAAAAGGGTAAAAAAAAGTAATTTCATATCCAAAACGATATTCTTTATTTAAAATACACAGCAAAAAAAATAAAACACAAGAAAAAAAAAACAACTCAACCAAAAATAATCAAAACAGCTGATGAGTCTATGTAAAAACCCAATCTCCGTCTCCATCTTGGAAATGGAGATTTTCTTTTATAGAAATAGCATTTACAAAGTTTTCATGAAAAAAATATCGCCTTTCAAAATCTTTTGAAAACAGCTTTGGGAAACGATTTTCAGAAATACAACGGTTGAGTTCGTCATGGTAACAAGTCAAAAATTTCACCTTATGCTCTTGAATAAAACCGTTGAGGAAATGTGTGAAATCTTTCAAATTTTGCTTCGTAAAAAGATACGGTATTTTCAGATGTCCATCTCTTAAAGACAGCATAGCACAAGCCTTTAATTGACGATCGGCAGAGAAAATTTTAACCCAAAAAAAGTCCATACTTTTGGCAAAAGACGAAAAACTATAAGCCTTTATAGGCTGATTACCTTCCACAACCCAAGGATTTTTCATGATCCAATTCAAATCATCTGCATTTCTTATGGATGGAAAATTTTGTAAAAACAATGCACTTTCAGCATCCACTTCTTTTTGCATTTCAATGAGATGTAAACCCGGATTTTCTTTCTTTTTAAGAAGAGCATAACACCCGTCCAAAACGGAATTTGCTTGGGTTAAAAACGGTTTGATCTTATGAAAAAATGAAAATTTTTGAGGTAAAATTTCATCGATACCGAATGAAAAATAGTACCGTTTTCCCAATTTGGACTTTCCGTATTGCAGTGCTTTGGTTTTGCTAAAAAGTCTCTCGGCTTCAGGTGTAAATTCTGTTAAAACCACCTTCCCATCGTACAAGTTAAAAGCAAGATCCATCATTTTTTGTGCAATTTTCTGACCTCTAAACTGCGGATTGACATATATCGTACTGAACCAGCCCATCTTCTGTGGGGTGCCTTCAACAAAAATTTCATCCGGTAGAATCCCCAAATATCCTGCAAGTTGATGATCGGCAAAAGCCAAAATCAACAAAACATCGTCCTCCGTGGCTTTGGGATTTCGGCATTGAGATTGAGCTCTAAAATCGGTGATGGGTAAAAACGGAAAAAGTCTGAATCTATCGGAGTTCAGCAAATGCACCAATTCGGATTTACAAAAAGTTTCTAATCGAATCATCTTCTAAATATCGTATTTTTCCCAAAAAGTTTTTTCACTCGAAAATAGGCAATTTCTTCTTTTAAAATTTCCTCTGCACCCTTTCCATTTTCCATCGGTATTCGATGAAAATTTCTCTCGATGCTGTCCAATTTTATCCCTGCCGCTCCGAAGGTACAAAACAGATCGGGCTCACGAGAAAAAAGCGCATCAAAAAAAACTTTTTCTACACCAAAATCGGTGAATGGAAAGGCAAAGGACTCCGTGTGAAGTCCTTCTGTTTTCAAGTATTCAAAACAGTTTTGACTTTGCCAAAGTTGCTCTTCCAAATTCAGTTCGCCATACAAAGGATGATCCCAACTGTGTGCACCAAATTGAAAACCCAACTTGGACAAATCCTGAATTTCTGCAAACGACAAATACGGTTTTTCTTGCTTCAAAAATTCAGAAAAATTAACATTTACCAAAGGAGCCAAACCGTCTAAAACCGACTGATTAGCGTAAGAAATGGACAAAATTTTGGCTGCTATTTTCTTAGGATTTTCTTGTTTAAAGCCCAATAAATTGAAAATTTCTGGGTGGATCGTTTTGGATTTCAAAAGAACATCCACCAGCAAAGAGGCTTTGCAACGAAAAGACAAGTCGTGGTTATCAACAAATTGAGGATTGATGTAATTGATGGCAAAAATTCCCTTTTCGTACAAAATGGGGGCGACAACCTCTTTGAAATCCCTCAATCCATCGTCAAAAGTCAAAAGGGCTACTTTCTTTTTCGCTTTGAATTTTCCCTGAACAAAATCTTTGAACTCGTCCCAAGTCACCCACTGGAAATTTTTAGAAAGCACATCCAAATCTGCTAAAAATTGCTTTTTGTTTTTGTAACGAATGATGTGCTTCAGATGCGGCAAATCCCTATCCGAAACCGTATGGTACACCGGCAGACAATAATCCAAAGGATAATCCTTTGAAATCGTAATGTATTTGATGGGCAAAATGGAGATGACTTTTTCTTTGAAAGGCATGATGAAAATTATGAAGACAAGTTAAGAAAAAAGAAATTACAACGACAACAAAACTTTTTCCAATGGTCCTGCAATGGTCCTGCGGTTGAAATTTAAGCTAAAATCTTCTGAAAAATTTGTCAAATCGATAATTTGCTTCTCAACATCTTCCCTTTCTGTAAAGATAAAAGAATAAGCATTCTTGTACGAAGCCGGAAAAATAGCCGGAACGCCAAACTTTATGGCATCGCCCACATTTCCAGAAATTTTACTGCTTCCGTAGGTTTCTTTTTGACTAAAAAAATCGACATGGAGTTGGAGTGGGCACCACAAAACCGAGGCGTTGGACATCTCTTCTCGAAAATCGACATCGGGCACTTTGGTTTCGAAAAATTTTATAGAAATTTCTTCTGGCAATTCTTGGTTTAATTTCTTTAAAGCGTTCAATTCTTCGTCCATTGCCTTTCCGAGAAACACAATTTCCATAGGGGTTTTAAAGGTTTTAACCGATGAAAAAACACGATGATAATCTCTCCTTTGTTGCGAAACCGTCCCCGGAACAACCACTTTCAACTTCGAAGGTTTTTCCTTAAAAAACTCATTAAAAAAGAGAGAAATGCTTTCTTTTTTTGCATTCAGTTCAGTTGAAATAAGATCAATACCACCGTCCAAAACCAAAAGTCTTTTTGCATTTTGATAAATTTTTGTTGATGATAAAAGCCCTTCTTTCAAAAGCAATTTCAATCGATAGACCTGTTCTTTTTTCCAACAATTTATAAAAAGCTGAACTCTTGAAAGATTAATAAAACACGCATTATGAACCAAAACAGAAGTCGAAAACAGCTTGGTAATCTCAAGGAAAGTAGAGAAATACCGATGAACCGTCCCAACAATAACCTCATCGTATTTTTTCCGATTGAGCATGCCTAAAATGGTTTCGGAATTGCAAAGTATTGCCTTGTGTTTTAACTTTTCCGGCAACAAACGGACGATCTTTTCCGAAAGATAAAAATCCATCTCCACGGCGTGAAATTCCTGAGCCAATTCCATGAAATTAGTGGCAATTTCGGCATGGGTATCCAGTTCTATGTAGGCAATTTTTCTCAAAAAAAACAATTTTCACAAAGCTATAAAAAGCTCCACTTCCGTGGAGCTTAATTTATTATTTTCTTAAAATTTTATTGAAAATACTCGTGGTAGGTTTTATAAGAATCGGCCAGTTTTGATACCAATTCTTTGGCTTCAGCATCATCGGAAGCACCTAATTTCTCTACCAATTCCAAATGCGGTGCCAGCCATTTATGCAATTCATCGTGGCTTTTTCCATCCATGGTGCAGCTGTTGATCAACTCATCATTTTTTATGGTAATTTCTTTTGCCAACATCTTGTAATCGTTTTTATTTTGCGAAACAAAGTCATTTACAATGGTTTCGCTTTCCAAAATAAAAGGTTTCATTTCTTCATTCACCTTCCATTTCTCACCGTTATTCAGTTCTATGCCAGCTTCCTTTTCATCGGTTGCATGATTGTCATGCGTTTCGTGCGTTTCGTGTCCTGCATGATTTTCGGTTTTATTACAGCTAAAAACGATCAGTCCCATTACCAAACCTGCTGCTATTAATTTTGCTTTTTTCATTGTAAATACTATTTATTTTGATTGATTTAAAATTTATTCCACATTTTTTTCCATCTCAAATTTCGGATAAAGTCCATTTCTTCCGAGCTTAAAACTCGATTGTGCTTTTGCTTTAAAAAGCTATTCATGGTGATCATCAACTCCGAAAAAGAACGATTTTTCCAAGATGATTTTGCCGAAGAAATAAAAGCCAAAGGAAAATTCAACCCCAAATTATAAAAGTACTCCCCCAATTTTTCAGCCTTTTGATTTTTGTATTTGAAGGCGGTAGGTCTCAGGTGTTTCACCCAAATATTTTTATCGGTTTGGGTAGTAAACCCCTGCATTTCGGCCAACATAACATCCAGATTATCCCAACCCAAAACCGGTCGCAAACCGTTCATTTTCAACAAACATTCTTTTCGATACGCTTTTATTGGACCACGAACATGATCGGGAGACGAAAGATTTTCAAACACCCAACCGTCTGAGCTTTCAAAATTCAAAATTTCAGTGTTGATTTTACGAACATTTTGTTTTTCTTTCAGAATTTTCACAATTCCCGATGCCATTCCCAATCGAGGATTTTCTGTAAACATACGATGAATGGTCGATAAATATTGGGATGGAAAAATTATATCGGCATCGAACTTACAGATGATGTCGTAAACCGAAAGGTCAGCAGACTCTAGTCCTGCATTGAACGACCTCACGACTTTTGCTCCGGGTTGATGCTCAGAAGCTGCCAAATTCAGAGTTTTAATTCTCGCTTTTATGGGCGATTGCTGAATAAAATTTTGAATGATCGCCTCGGTATCGTCCGTTGATCCATCGTTGACCACCACCAAATCAAAATTTTGAAAATCTTGAAGTTCCAAAGATTTCAGACAGAAAAAAATATTTTCTTCTTCGTTATGTGCAGGTATGATGATGAGAAATTTCACAAATTCAATGGATTAAAACCTTACAAATTACTGATTTTCAAGTCTATTTTAAACAAAACCTCAGGCGTTTTTGGACTTTCAAACTGCTGGGTCAACTGCTGTTTTCCGTTCAACATAACGGCGCACATCGTATTGGCAACATGATGCAGTTTGTGATGAAATTCTTTGGGAGTCCCATCCATAATCCCACGGAAAACTTCGTATCTAATTTTTTCCGGATTGTAGGCATAATCGTGCCAAACCACCACAGAGTTTTCATGGATCAAATGTTGAAAAACCTTTTGGGTATCGTGTTTTACCATCTCATAACTGTGGTCGCCATCGATAAAAATAAGATCGTATTTTTTTTGAAGTTTCTGGAAATCAAAGGTTAAAGTATTGCCTTTCAAATGAAGAATTTTTGGATTTTTTTTGGATAAAAAACCGTGGAGTTCTATGTATTTTTCAGGAAGATTCATGGCCTTCATTTCTTCATCTCCAAGGTTTAGCGTGGTGCAATCTTCAATATTTTTAGCAACATTCCAAATGCTTTCTCCGCGCCAAGTACCAATTTCGAAATAGCTTTTCTTTCCTTTTGCCAAGGTTTTCAACAAAGCCAAATCCGTTGGTAGAGAGCTTCCATCCAAGAGGAAACTCTCTACCGAAGATTCAAAATTATCATCCAAATCCTGAAGTTTTATCTGTGGCAATGCCAAAATATCCGGATATTTTTCCTTAAATTTATTTTGTTGAACTCCTTGTTCATTCAACACCAAATTTAGTAAATACGGTTTCGATGAAATGGCTTTTACCGCTTCAAAAAACTTTTGAAGTTTCTTCATCGATTAAAAATTATGTGGGGTAAGCATATGAGCAGGATCCAAGATTTCGTCTAATTTTTGTTGAGTAAGCAACTCGTGCTCCAAGACCAAATCGTAAACGCTTTTCCCGGTTTCCAATGCTTCTTTTGCAATTTTTGTTGAGTTTTTGTACCCGATGTACGGATTCAGGGCTGTTACAATCCCGATGCTGTGTTTCACCATATTCAGGCAAGCCTCTTTGTTGGCTGTAATTCCCACCACACATTTGTCTCTAAGGGTGTCGATGGCATTGCACAAGAAATGAATATTTTCCATGATGGCGTGGCACAAAACCGGTTCCATCACATTGAGTTGCAACTGACCCGCTTCGGCAGCAAAAGTTACCGTAAGATCGTTGCCAATCACTTTAAAACAGACTTGGTTCACCACTTCTGGAATTACGGGATTCACTTTTCCGGGCATGATGGAGCTTCCAGGTTGCATCGGTGGCAGGTTGATTTCTGCCAAACCGGCTCTAGGTCCGGAAGTCAGCAAACGAAGATCGTTGCAGATTTTGGATAATTTCACCGCCAATCTCTTCATGGCTGATGAATAGATCACATACGAACCGGTATCCGGAGTGGCTTCAACCAAATTGGCAGCCGAAACGATGGGATAACCCGATATTTGAGCTAGATTTTCTGCACAAAGTTTGGCATAGCCCAAAGGTGCGTTCAGCCCTGTACCAATCGCTGTTGCCCCCATATTCACTTCTACAAACAGCTTGGCATTGTTGTTCAGTTTTTCAATATCTTCTTCTAAGTTGGCGGCGAAAGCTTCAAACTCTTGTCCCAAAGTCATAGGAACGGCATCTTGAAGTTGGGTTCTTCCCATTTTAATGACCTCTTGGAACTCAACTCCTTTTTTCCTGAAAGCATCGACAATACTGATGACTTTTTCTACCAATCTCTCGTTCATTTGCAACAAAGCCAACTTAATCGCTGTTGGATAGGCATCGTTGGTGGATTGTGACAGGTTGATGTGATCGTTTGGCGAACAGAATTGATAATCTCCTTTTTCTTTTCCTAATTTTTCCAAAACACGGTTAGCTATTACCTCATTGGCATTCATATTCACCGAAGTTCCGGCTCCACCCTGTATCATATCTATTGGGAATTGATCGTGAAATTGACCTTCCAATAATTCATCACAAGCTTCAGCTATTTTCACATTAAGAGCTTCAGGCAACAATCCCAACTCGTAATTGGTTTTGGCTGCTGCTTTTTTCACAAAAGCCAATCCTTTGATAAACTCGGGGTAGGACGACAGCAATTGCCCAGAGATTTTGAAATTATTGATGGCTCTTTGGGTTTGAACCCCATAATATGCGTTAATAGGAACTTGCAATTCTCCCAAAAAATCACTTTCTTTTCTAAAATTTTCCATAAGAATAGTATTTTTTTTAAAATCGTTCATCATAAAAAGATGAACAGTAAAATAAAGACACACCTTGCGAGATGTGTCCTACAAAGATATTTAAAATATGATTATTTTGTCGTATTATATTTCTGAATTAATGCTTGCAGTATGGACCAAGTTTCTGCATCTACCACCCCATCGTATTTGGCTGGTCTGAAATGGTACTGGAAAGCCTCAACCACTTTAACATTGTTTTTATCCCAAGATCCGCTTGGTACAATATCGTAACCGAATTGCTGCAATGCGGTTTGCACTTTGAAAATAAAAGGACTTTGTCCTGACTGCGTTACAAATTCTTCTGGGTTGATCTGGCTCAAAATGCTTTTCATGGTCGCATCGTCGTACCACATTCCTACTTGATAGTCATCGTAAAGTTTTTTCCAAGGGAACAAAGGTCCTGGATCTTGCTTTCGGGTAGGTGCAATATCCGAATGTCCCAAGATGTTGGTTGGTGCCATCATGTAACGATCTGCAATATCTTTAACCAAGGTGGCCACTTTCTTAATTTGTGCATCGCTGTATCCTACAAAAACTTTTTTCCCGGAAGCATCGGTTTTAAAACCAGGATTCACAATTTCTATCCCAATGGAAGAGTCGTTCAGGTTATAGTCTCCTTTCCAACGACTCACCCCGGCATGGTATGCTCTTTTATTTTCATCCACCAATTGATAGATTTCGTCATTGTTGGTATCGTTCACTAAGTAATGAGAGCTTACGGCTTGTTGAGAAAGAACACGAACGGACTTCTCTTCGTCCAAAGCCGTGTAGTGTAAAATTATATAGCGCTGTCTGAAATTTTGTCCTAAAGCCGGAAAATAATTTTTGGTCACTTTATAACCTTTTGGCTTTGCCGAAACCAAAGATCCGTAACTGGTCGTACTGTTATTTTTACTGGCATCGGCAATATTCTCTTTATAAAACTCTACATCACCCTGATGTTGAATGCTGGGTTTTGGATTTGGATTTTCAGTTTTTTGAGGAGTCGTGGACTTTAATTTTGACTTCGCATCATAAGTGTAATAAATTTTTTGTGTGGTACAGGAAAACACGACAGTTGCTAATCCTATGAAATATAATGTCTTACGCATTTATGAATTTTTTAACAGTTATTAATTACCAAAAATACGAAAAAAAATATGGAAATAAATTTGGCGAATAAGGAAAAGTGTTCTATATTTGCACTCGCAATTACGGAACAGATGATCATTAAAAAATTGCAATAAGGAGGGTTGCCGGAGTGGTTAACGGAGCAGTTTGCTAAACTGTCGACGCGCAAGTGTCGCATGAGTTCGAATCTCATACCCTCCGCATCAAAAAAAAAATACGGGGCGTAGCGTAGTCCGGTCATCGCGCCTGGTTTGGGACCAGGAGGTCGCAGGTTCGAATCCTGCCGCCCCGACAAAAAGTTATCGTACTTTTAAAAAAAACGAAAACGGGTGCGTAGCTCAGCTGGATAGAGCATCTGCCTTCTAAGCAGACGGTCACAGGTTCGAATCCTGTCGCGCTCACGAAAACTTCTCAGAAATGAGAAGTTTTTTTTGTTTTAAAACACAACTCCGATGGAGAATGCATCCTTATTTCACATTTTTACACAACCTTAAATTAAGTGCTTGTTTAAAATTTTACCTGAATAAAAATTCGGATATTTATAATCTTTCTTATCTTTCTTATCTTTCTTATCTTTTTTATCTTTCTAATCTGCCTTTTTGTATTCTCTTTAGCGTATTTTGCATTTTAAATTTTTGTTTCAGCCCGCTAAAACTTCGATTTTAAAACCCAAAACCCATCTAAATATCTATACAAAAAAATCTAGATATAAAATTTAAACAGTCTCTAAGCTATTCCAAGTTTTTAAATTTAGTATACGC
This sequence comes from Amniculibacterium sp. G2-70, assembly GCF_014353055.1. GTDB lineage: Bacteria > Bacteroidota > Bacteroidia > Flavobacteriales > Weeksellaceae > Amniculibacterium > Amniculibacterium aquaticum. The sequence continues at coordinate 2,081,278 of NZ_CP060698.1, read as the reverse complement.
TTTTTGCAATTTACTATCATAAAGGTTTTTGGAATAAGCAGGACCGTTGTATCTCCTGGCAAACTCTTTCCAGTTTTTCGCTCTCAATTCATCATCGATAAAAGTGTTGATGATGTAGTGAACAAATGCATCCAAATGAGCCGCCTCGGAAGTGTACATCGCAGTAATGAATTGTTGTAAACTGTTGTACCCTGCCAATGTGAAATTGAATCCCATTATCTGAAATTTTCCCCATGAAGCAGACATCAGAGCTGCATTTCTATCCAGCGCTACAGCTGCTTGCAGTCGCTTGTGCTGCCGAGAGATCGCTCCGTATCCTCCAGGGTCTCGATTGGAAACATCGGGATTTGTGCTATCGTACAAATGACGGGTGAGTCTTGAAAAAACATGCCTTTCAAACAAAATAATAGGCTCATCTGTAGAAAGAAATCCATCGGATTTCGATTCGACTTCAGCAACAGCTTTTATTGCGGCAACTTCACAATTTAACGAAATAGCTGCGTTCTTGAAGTCTTTTTCCGTAAGTTTTGGTTTCATTGTGCTTTAGTTTTGTTCGTATAAATTTAGAAAATATAGAAGGAATTAAAAAAAGGTAAAACCCTAAAATTCAATCGTTAATGAAATATTTTGATGAATAAGAATAAAAGACGAATGAAAATAAGTTTTAGTTTTCATGTTATAATTAGACCACAGATTAAATGTTAAACGCTGTTTATTTATTGTTATTCAATAAATATTTATTAATTTTGTTTAATATATTTGAAAACACTTGATTTATGGAAACTAAAGATAACATGATTTACACGGGACTTTTAGTCGTGGTTTGGATCATTTTTGTTGGGCTTTGCATCAATGCCGGTGGTTTGGTGGTAAATTTTATCTTCAGCCTTATACGGCCGGATTTGTTGGGGAATTTGTATGAAAAATTAGATCTGACCGCTCTGTATCAGCAAAATACAGCCTGGTTTTTTGGGATGTACAGCTTTGTACTGTGCATTGCCATTCTCAAGGTACATCTCTTTTACATCTTGGTTCGGCTGATGCACAAAATCGATCTATCAAAACCATTTAACACCTTCGTGTCCAATCAAATTTCAGCAATTAGTTACTACATTTTCTCGATTGGGATCATCAGTTTTATTGGGCAGCAAATTTTAAAAAGTGGAATGCGACAAGGGTACAACCTCAAGGATTTGAGAGCTTTTTGGGTAGATGCAGAGGCGTTCATCCTTTTGTCTGCCGTAGTCTATGTCATCGCCTTGATTTTTAAAAAAGGAGTGGAAATACAGAATGAAAACGATTTAACCGTATAGATTATGCCGATAGTTGTAAATGTAGATGTCATGATGGCAAAAAGAAAAATGTCTCTGAATGAACTTTCAGAAAAGGTAGAACTGACCCTTTCTAACCTTTCGATTTTGAAAACCGGCAAAGCCAAAGCCATTCGCTTTAGTACCTTAGAAGCCATCTGCAAGGCGTTGGATTGTCAGCCTGGAGACATCTTAGAATATATTCCGGAAGAAAAAAATAAAAAACCGCTGTAAACATTACATTTACAGCGGTTCTATTTCATTCATGGTTTCAGTTCAAGTGAAACCTTGAGTCGTAAATTCTATTTCACTTCTTCAAAAATAACAATATATGAAAATCAATTAGTTATAATTCTATGGTACAAATAAGGTACAGATAAAAGATCGTGAACATTGTCTTCTTTTTTATTCTTTTGCCGTTTTCTTTAATTTATTAATGCATGAAAAATAATTCATAAATATCAAAATTAAAGATTAACGCGTATTATTTCATACATTAAATTTGTCGGTGAAAAAAAAATATAATTTTTTATTGAAAGATTAGCAATCTATTTTGGAGCAGTTTGATGTATTTTTCTTGATGTCCTTTACTTAAATAGGATTGATGAATGAGTGATAACATTTTCTTCTCTGATTTTAGAAAACGTTTAAAGGTATTCTCCACTTGTTTTTGGTTTAATCCTAATTTTAATCCTAAATTAATAAAATCGCTTTTGGAAAGTTTTTTCTTTTTTCCACCAATAGTTAATGCAGATTCTTCCTTATCTTCAGGTAAATGAAGTTGAACGTTGAGCAAATCGTAAGCAGGAGATATTTCCCAATTTTCACCATTTAATATGAGCGAAAAATTTTTGAGATGCATATCATTATTTCCTGTAATGTAACAGAAAATTACTATTTCATAAAACCTCATTAAATCTAATAAAGTGTTTGCAGAATGTTCTTTAATCGCTTTTCCAACCTTCTCTACTGAACCACGATATTTATCAAATGCTTCTAAGATTTGAAACATATCCAGCATATGAATTTTGTTTCCATTATCGTCTCTGTCAATTCGTTTTGTAATGTAACTCGTAGTGCATTATTAAATTAAAGATACTTTAATTTTGTTCATTTTTCTATTAAATACAAAAACATTTACAAATTGAATAAAAGTCAGAGCTGTGATTTTACTTAAGATTCTGGTTTTGAAACCATTAAATGATTTTGCATAATTATTTCTGATTTTAAATTGATCACAAAGTTGAGAAAATAGCGTTTCGATTCTCTTTCTTGATTTTGTAAAAATATATTTCTGCTTTTGATAATTTTTTTGGTTGCTTCTCATAGGAGTATCTAATTTTATATTTGCATAATTGAACAAATCTGTTTGTACTTGAGTTGATAAATAACCTCTATCTCCAATTAATGTGGAATTGTTCACTTGATGCTTTATGTCTTGTAAAAAATGGATATCATGAATGCTTGCAGTAGAAATATCAAAACTTTGAAATATTCCTGAAACAGAACATATAGCGTGTAATTTGTAACCATAATAATAACTCGATTGAGAAGCGCAATATCCTTTGCTTGGAAATGAAAATTCATCTTCTTTACAGATTTTAGAGCGGTTTGCTCTTGCGTTTTTGCAAATTTCTAAAGGCATTGAATCTACAATAAAAATCCTTTAAATATCATGAAATCTATAAACCATAATCCTTCTGATATTTTCCAGATGCAAGAAGAGTTTTCTTTTCCTGCGATTATAAACACTTCTTTCTATCATTCCATTTAGTTTTGAATTTGAAAGATATCTAAATAACTGATATTCTGAGTCTATTGATAAATATTCTGCAGAAATATTTATGGCAATAAGTTCTAAATCACTCAATTTTGGTTTAATTGGTTTGAAATAAAAATTTTCTTTGATGGTTAATTTTCTTAATTCATTTAAAATAAAATCGTAAATTGCATCTAGGTTATTCGTTGTGTATTAGATTGATAGTCAATACAATATACGAAATTTTCGTATTATGAGTAACCTTTTTTATAATGCACTACGGGTTATTAAATTCATTATCAATTAACAAATAAAGACTTTATACTATTAAACCCTTCGGATAACTTGTCTGAAGTTAATAATATTTTAAAATGAGTTGTTTTTAACCCCTATTATATTGTGTATTAAAATCACTGTTTAAATGTCTTGCTAAATCTTTTGAAACTTTACCATCACAAACCAATACTTCATTCTTAAATTCTGATTTGAATCGTTTCTCAAGATGATGAATTGTATCTACATATTCTGAAAACAGAATAATTTTTCTGTTCGGCTCATTAGCTAGAAGGCGTTTTATTTTTTTTATAATTTCTTCCTGCTTAGGATCATTCTCTACTAATTTTAAGTCTTTCAGTCGCTTTTGAATATCTTTAAATAATTGAATATCCGAATCTATATCATCTAAAAACTCTTGTCTCCTATGAAAAATATCAACATTATAAACTTCACTGTTTTTAGGAGTTTTTCGTTTGAGTGCCTAAATAATTACATACTTGTAACCCCACTAACAATTTTAATTTTTGTTGAGGATTTTTTTGAAGACTTAAGTAGATATCTGACCATCCTGAAAAATAAAAATAACCTACCAGAAATTTCAGCTCATCACTAATAGAAATCAAAGTATTCAATCTTCCTTTTAGTGTTTTTTGTTGTTTATTATTGGTAATAAAATTATTCGACATTGTATTTAGTGATAAAGTAATTGATATATTGTTTTAAATACGTCCCTAAATAATAGGGCAAATTCATTAACAAGTAAGGTTTCCCTTCTGGTGTAACAGTTTCTTCAATGTTGAATTTTCCCCCATACATTCTGACTGCGAATTGATGAGGGGCTTGATTCACAAATTGATGCAAAGATTTCAAACTTCCCGTTTTTCCCGATTTAATTTCAATAGGAATCAAGAATTTTCCGTGAGCAATAAGCAAATCCACCTCTGCTGATGATTGCGTTTTGTCCCGAACCCAGAAGTAAGTCTTTTTGTAATCCGTAGTATTCAAAGACAAAACTTCCTGATTGATAATATGAGGGATAATCGCTCCTTTGTATGCTTCGCTAAGGTCTTTCATTAGCAACAAATCGGCTTGAATATTCAGATCAAAATTTAAAATTCCTGTATCCAAAAATTGTAATCGTGGCGATTTTTTATAATCTGGAAGAATTGGCGGCTCTACATTGGTACAAGGATAAATTACCTGAATGACCTTTGCGGCATCTAAATTATTGAATGCCTTGCTCACTTCCCTCGACTTATAATTAGAGTGTCCGAAATTTTGAAATTTAATCCGTTGGTCAACAAATGATGCAGCGGTATTTACGATGTGTTTCATCACATTTTCTTCCGATTTACTATCTGCATATTTTATCACATCATCTTTGTAGGTATTCCAAATACTTTCATAAATCTGAGGAAGGGATAATAAATCTTGATTGGCAACATAGTTGGCAACAATTTCAGGCATTCCCCCAATAATACAATAGGTGTGGAACTCTTTCATCAAAAGTTCGTGGGCAATGTCGTCAACGGGAACATTCCGAAATCGTTCCAACAAATTATTTTTCCCCTGTGCTTCAAGATATTCTTGAAAATTTAAAGGAAACAAATACAGATAATTAATCCTACCTACCGGATAATTTTTAGTTTTCTTTAAGGTATGCTCCAGCAAAGAACCCGCAGCAATGACATTCAATTCTGGAAAGTCCTCATAAAAATACCGCAAAAAAGAAATAGCTTTTTCAGATTCTTGGATTTCATCAATAAAAAGCAGTGTATTGGGGAAATCTTTTGAAGAGATTTCATTTTTTAATGCCAAAAAATTGACCAATTCCTGCACACTATTACTCCGTTCTACGAGACTAGCATCTTCACTTTTTTCTAAATTAAGTTCTATAAAATGGGTATAACTTTCCCCGAAACTACGAACCAAGGTCGTTTTTCCTACTTGTCGAGCTCCTCTTAATATCAACGGTTTGGCATTGGAACTCTTTTTCCATTGAACCAACTCATCAAAAATATGTCGTTTAAAATTCATTTTCATCATAAAACAAACCCAAATTTACTAAATTTTTGTAACAAAACAAAGGTGATTTTTATTTTATTTTGTAACAAAACAAAGGCAATTTTTCTAATAACTTAATTTCTGTCTTTTTACAAAACTACTTACAGTCAATCTGTGAACGTTTAAAATTCTGGCGAAACATGACCAAAACCATACATTACATTGGTAATGGAAAAAGATTCTGGTAATAGAGTTGAATTTCAAAGATATAATTCCTTCTTTAAAGATAGCAGCTTTTCTTGCTTTATCAGTTCATTTATTTTGTCATTCGGTTTTTATAGTCTTTCAATAGCGAAACTAAAATTTGATGAATTATTGGATGTGATTTATAGGTAGAATTTGATTTTCTATATTCTCTCTTCAAATGTGAAAAAAAAATAATAGATAATCGGACAAATTCCGATTATCTATGTAATATTTTACAAAAATTAAGAAATATAAAAATAAAGACAGATATTAATAATTAGAAAAATGATGAAAAGCTTTAATTAAACTGAATAAGTGTTATCAAAAAATCATTAAGTATGTATTATCAATACTTTTCATAATAATTGTCATTTTTCTCTTTCATAAATCAAAATTTACGATATTATCTAACAACATTATATGCTTTGCTATTATTTCATACAAATATTGTAGATTATAATTGAAAGCGTTTAAAATAATCAAACTTGCAATAGCTAAATGCAATTAGATATAGAAAATTGATTAGTTTTTTGTTAAAATATATCAAAACACCCTTGGTACAAGATTTAAATTTTCACTATTTGAAGAAAACAAATCTGATTTAATTTAATGGCTTAATTTTTAAAATATTTTTATTCTGATTTGGGTTCAGTTGTTTCCCTCTGTTTCCTTGATTTTGAGCATATTGCTTATTAACTCCGTTTGTTCGTTTGTTTGCATTTTGCATATTGCTTTGATTTTGTTGGGGTGTAATTTTGTTTTTCATTTTTTTAGTTATTAATAATTTGTACTCCTAATTTTTTCAGTTGTTCAGTAACCCAATTTATTGCTTGGGAATTTGGAACTATGTAGCTATATATTTCATTAATATATAAATCGCCTTTGTCTTTAGCTTCATGTGGGATACCATATGCGTGAGCATAATCTGCCCAACCTTCTAATTCTGCAACAGAAAACATAAATCTTCTTAGCATGGCAGGATGGGCTAAACAAAATGCCAATTCGGTTATATTTAAAGATTGTTGTGCTTTTTTTAAAATTACATCTACTTCAAATTTTCTACTTTTACTGAATGATGTTGTATTAACAATAATCTCGCATCTAAATCCCGACATTTCTATTGCATCTGCTAATGCACAAACCATAGCTCCTCTTTGTATAATAACTTTTGAATCAATAGCAGCAGAAAATGATATAGAACATACTAATTTTACAATTTTCCCTTCTTGTTCTTTTTCAGTAGGTTTTTTAATCATGAAATATTCTGGGCTATTACTTAAAAAAGCACCTACATCTACTATTCCACCTCCCACTCCATATTCAGGTTCATATCTTACAATTTTAGTGGCAATAATTTCTGATAATTCTACACTTATTTTTTTTATTTCATTCAAGCCTTCAATCCAACCTGAAATTGCAAGAGTTTTTGCTTCTTCCCAAGAAACATTACCGTACCAGTCAGATTTATAAGCTCTTGAACTTTTATTATATGAATTACTATCTCTAAAAGAAAAATTCCAAAAATCATGTAAATCTTCAAATTTTAAATATTTGTTCATTACCCCATATTGTTTTTAATCATTTGAATCCTGGAAGCATCAAGACCTTTCCATACAACATCTTTTTCTACCTCCTTTCTATCAATCCCGATTCTAAGTAAATCTGCCCCTTGCATAGATGCTCTTGGACTAATGATATGTCGCTCTCCTATTTTCGATGCTGCTTTCCTCGCTTTTTGAACATAATTTACCCATTCGTGATTATTTGCCAATTCTCGTTCTAAAGTTTCGTCGATTTCCCAATTTAGGGTAATAAAACGATCTAAAGTTGCTGCGTCTAATTGATTTCTTCCAACATATTGTCTGTCTGCTCCAGTTCCGAAAGTGTTAGCAGCTGCAATACAGTAGAAGTTTTTATGCCTTTGTACTTTTTTATCTGGGAAGTCCATAAAATCATTTGCTAGTGCTGCATTAAAAGCTAAAATTGCTTGAGGAAAACTAGCATCTATCTCATCAAAAAGAAATAAACCTCCATTTTCATATGCTTTTCTAAATTCTGTATTTACAATCCTTCCTTGTGCATCTATAAAACCTGTTAATTTATATTCACTATTAATAGCTCCCGTAAAATAGAATTTTATATTAAGAGCTTTTGCAATATTTCTGGCGGCAGTGGTTTTACCAGAACCAGCGGAACCCACTAAAAAAATATTGTTTTTGGTTTGCACGTATTTTGATAATTTTTCAAATTGGAAATGCTGTGTTCCCAAATCCTTGATATGATCTCCATTTTGGATATTAATGCTAATGGTTTTATAATTTCTTATTCTTTGTATTTTATCTTTTAACTGAAATAGATGTTTTCTTAAATCTTTATTTTCAGCTTTTAAGGATTCTAATTCTTGATTTATAGAAAAATAATCTGATTTCAATTTTTCTTTAAAGTCATTTTCAAATTTCTTCATCAGAATTCCTAATTCTTTATTCATATAAGAATCTAATACACTGTTACCGTTTTTTACAAAGTTGGTTCTCTTTTTTAAATTGTTTTTTGTTTCCATTATTTATTTTAACATTTTTTAACTTTTGTTATGAAATATTAACATCAATAAAAATTCCAGAAAACAAAAAAATGCGTTCCCCAATCATATCATGGAGAACGCAATAATAACAGCGGTAAAATGAGTAATGAAATCCCTAACTTACTATTTTTTTAATGACATTTTGATAGTTTTCTGATACTGACAACTTGACGGTTTCTGTCATATTTGCTTTATGAAAAACTTTAACTTCTATTTCCTGCGTTTTGGGATGGTATTTTTGGATGTGCTTTTTATTGACCCTAAACGATTTGTGAATGGTAATAAATTGCGTAGAAAGTAATCCTTTTTCTTCCATTTTAGAGAATGAAAAGTCGATGAGATTTTCTGGTGTTCGGTTGGTAAAATAAATTTGTTTGTTATTGAATATAGAACCAAGTTCTTTATCTGCACATAGATAAACGATGTCATCTATCAAAATTTTGTTTCTCTTGGTTTTATTGAAGTCTAAATAAACATACTGAGAATTAGAAAAAAAATCTACCTCGCGCAGAAACCTTTTGAAGCTTTTTATAAACTGTTCTTCGGTAAAGGGTTTTGTAATATGGTCTATACAAATTTCGGCATCTCTTTTTAGATGCTCCATATTTTCTACATAGTCTGCAGTATTTATACTTGCAAAAAAAACGGGTATTTTGAGTTCTTGAGCCACTTCCATCCCAGTCATACTATCATTTCCCAAATCCAAATCTGCAAGTAAAATTTCAATATGCTTATTTTTTAGCTGTTCAAAAAAATCATCAGAACTTGTACTTACCAGTACAAATTCTACATTGGGAATTTTGGTGAGGTAAGATTCTAATTTTTCTAATTGCTTCTTATTGTCTTCTAGCAAAGCTACTTTGTACTGATGCATTATTTTACTTTAATGTATTCTACTTTACAATTTGTACACGCCCAATCTGGACTTTTTTCTGTGATACAACATCCTCCGATTACCAATTTTTCTTGCTCTAAAAGTTTAAATGCCTCTTCTGTTGGCATACCATAAAGGATTTTCACTACAGTTGTTTTACCACACTTATGGCATTTTCTGGGTTTGGATGTTACTTTGATAAGGTTCATTTTATAGTGGGTAAATTAATTCCAATTTTATAAACTTCATGGTAAGCATTAATCTTTTCTACAAGTAAAAGATCCATAACAAGTTTTGTATTAACTTCACTTCCTATAGGCTTTGGATAAATAATTAAACAAGGTACTTCTTCAGATGATAGTGGCGACTGATTTCTTACTTTATTTAATCTAGCATACCCTGCAACTTGCCTTATATCTTCGTGAATCTGACTATAATTATACTTCAATTTGTATTTGGTGTCCACTACTATTTTTTCATCCGAAGTACAAATTAAAAAATCCAAAGCATTACCATTGGTGGAGAACTGATAATTAAAATTCTTGGCTTGGAGTTCTGGATTATCTTTTAAAAATTGAGCGTAAACATACAATTCAAACATTTTTGGCATATCTATCCAAAAAGGAGGTGTCGATATTTTTTCTTCTGTAGTTTTGGTGATATTGTAAGAGAATCTTTTTAAAATTTGTTGCCCAATTTTAATCGCTTCTTTGTATTCTTTGAAGAAAGGATTATGCTTGTAATTTCTAATTTCTTGAATATTGATGTCAGTTCCAATATGTTCAAATGAAGGACGAATATAATTGATGAACCAGGAAATATCATTTTTCCCTTTAAAATATATATTATGATTTTCTACATAATTAGTACAGAATATAAATACCTTATTTAAAAACCTATTTTCTAAAGAATCTTCGCCAAATACTTGATATTCACAAATCGTATTGGTCAATCTGTTTTTAAAAATATTTTGCTTGATTTGCTCACCTACTAAGATTTTCCCTTTTACCCTATTTCTAAGATTTTCCTGCTTCTTATAGTAAGATTTTTTTAAACCTTTTCTGGTAATTTCTTTTAGTAAATGAAGAAACTGAACCACTAAAAATGGGGTTAACAAATCTTGTTTTTGAGTGATTTCAATTTCTTTATCTTCCCAATCAATAAGCAATAAATGGTCTGTATGCTTTGACACTTCTGGATGAACCATAATCTGCATAAGCATCCCAATCACATCTACTTCATATTCTTGATTTGAAGTTTTTATTTCTTTTTTAGCTATTTCATTCAGCTGTTCTATTTCATCATCAGTAATATTTTCAATTTCTTTATCAAAAACCTCTTCAAATGATTCTATAGCTTTACTATTGAGCTTAGGTTCTACTTGAATATACCGACTTTTATCTTTTGTAAGCCAATCTACACCAACAAAATAATCAGAATAAAGGGTGATTTCTTTTTCAGAAGTGAGATGCTTTTTAAAACAAAAATATTCTTTACTTCGTTCTTTTTTAAAAGTACGTTGCAATATCTCTGCAGGTTGATCTGAGGAACAAAACAAATGCTTTTCTCGTTCAGATTCAAAAAGAGATTTTTCTTTTGTAATCGTTAATTTACGAGAAACATGTTCTTTTAAAATGATGCCCATAAATATTATATCTTCAAATCAAATGTAGTTTCAATAGTAATAACTTGTTCTAAAGTATTTTCTTTTAAAACCCCATCTCTTACATATTCTAACAAAATTGGTTTTATTTCATAATGCCATCTTGTTTTTTTATCTCCACCTTCTTCAGTTTTATCTATAAAATAAGAATGCCCTAATGCTACATCTTTAGGCTCAAATTCTTGAGAGATAAAATCTGATTTTGTTTGATACTCATCTCTTGTAAATAAACCTTTAACGGCGGAAAACAAATCTGTGTAAAATTCTCCTTCTTTCATTTCAGTAGTTAAATCTTTCGGCAACACCTCCACAAAAGCAAACCTTCTTCTAATGGCGTAATCAATATGACCTACACTTCGGTCTGCGGTGTTCATTGTTCCGATGATATAAAGATTAGGTGGAAGAATTAATTCTGTTTTCACCTTATTATTTTCATCTTTTATGCCATAAGGTGAATGTACAGATTCGTTTCTATATTCTAAAGCATAAATTAGCTCTCCTAATACAGAAGATAAATTAGCTCTGTTAATTTCATCTATTACAAGGATGTATTTTTTTTCTTTAATTAATTCTCCGCTAGATTCATATTTATATTCTTGAAAAAACTTTTCCAGTAATGCATTGTAGTAAGTATATCTATAATGTGCATGCCTGAATTTTTCTTTATCCATTTGTTTATTAGATAATTCTAATTCATTTTTTATTACTGCACGTACAAGACTTTTAAATTCTCCAAATAAAATATGCGAAGCTGTTTTCCAATTTTTACCATATTTGAAAGAATTATCAGCTACATCATAAATTGTAATATCTCCTGACAATGGAATTTCATTTTCGGGAAGTTGTGCTTTAATATCTTCTTTAAATAATTCAAATTGAGTGTCAATCCAAGAATCTAAATTATTATCAATACCAGTTTCTTTACTTGTTGTATAATTCTTCAAAGCGACTTCTGCAAATTCACCCAAAGTTTTATTTACATTTTTATATTCAATTTTATCATCTTTTGACTCTGCTACAATTCCCCTTACAAAATCTTCGTAAGTATAACTTGGGTGGAATTGTATAAGTTTAAACTGCTCGTTGTCTTTTAAATCATCAGTAGAATTTAATCCTAATATTTCTTTTGCAATTAATTTTGCTTCCCTAGTTTTACCTGTTCCTGGAGGTCCTTGTAAGATGATTTGTTTTTTATATTCCAAAATGTCAATTTCTCTGCTCATTATTTGTTTTTTTATGTTTTCAGAATTGGTTATATAACTTTCAATTGGAGTTAAATTATCTTGTGTAGGAAACTTGAAGGATTTATATATTTTAAATTGATTATGGGAAATGGGCTCTACTTTATAAAATTTATTAATCAAAAAAACAATCTTGGCATTTTTATTATTATCAGCTAATTCTTGAAAATTAGGATAAATAGAACTTCTACTATAATTTGTATTCCAATCAGCTTTAATGTATTCTCTTTCACTTTCTACAACATCAATTACTTCTGCAATATAATTTACATTGTAATAGGAAGTATAAAAAAGCTTAAAATGTCCGTTTTCAGCAATACATTCTTTTAATAGTTTGATTGTTTTATCTGTTCCTGAAGGTCTTTTTGAATTCCAAAAAACATCATAATCTTCTTGCATTACATAATTTTCTAACCAACCTGTACTATCAGAAGCCATAATTCCTATTAAACTTTCTTTCCATTCAGAACTTATATCATAGCTTATCCTAGTTAGTAAATGTGTATAATTTAAAGGATTTTTAACATTTATCGATAATTCAGAAAAGAAATTTATAAAATCTTCTTTAAATGTATTTTTATGATATTCTTTCTTAAAAAGGTTTTCAGAAATTTGACTCCGATGATTTTCACTCAACATCGTAAAGTTATCGATAGGGTTGAGTAAATAATCAATCGCATTTTTAACAGATCCTTCTGATAGCTGATTTTCAAATTTATATGTCAAAAGTTGCTCTACCCAATTATTCATTCTTACAAAAGCAAGTGCAAGAACTCTTTTGTCATCATATAAATTAAAATCATTTTTTTTATAAGCTTTTAAATCACAATAAGAGATTAAAGTAAAAATTGCTTTACCGAACTCATTTAATTCTTCAGAATCTTCAAATAACTGTTTTAGTTCATCATAATTTTTTTTGTGAGTTATTAAATATTCTTCAGTTTCATTATTTAGTTTAATTTCTAAAAAATGATGCAATGCTTCTTGTGCTTTGAGAAAATAAAAATCATTTGAATTTATGATTTTTTGATTGTAATCATTCTTTAGAGCTTCTAAAACCTTATTTTTTAAATTTAATTCCATAATTATTAGTTCTTTTTCTCTACCCCACTTTCACCTGCCCATTCATAAGCATGGGTAAGAGCCAATCTCGCAACGCAGAGAGTTCTTGGTTTTGTTCTTTATTTGTTATAATTTTATTTAAAACATCACTATAAATATTCTTAATTTTTAGTTTTATTTCTTTAGGTGGAACTAAAACATTTATAGCTTTTAAGTCCTTATCACTTAAATGTCCAACAGTTGTTCTGGAAACAGAAGCTTCTCTTGCTTTTATATAAGGCTCTATTTGGTATCTCAAATAAATATTAGGTAACTCTTTTTCGGTTAGTTTTACAACTCGTTGATTTAGATAGCAATTATTTTTTGTCCAATAATTAATATGAAAATTGCCGTCCATTCCAACAAGTAAATCACCTTTCAAAATTTCATATTTAGAGTCTACACTTTTTTCTGTAGAATAATTACTTACACTATTTTCAACAATATCTCTAATCCTAATAACGGGAATGCCGTTTCCAATTTCATTAAAGTGTTCTGTACTAAATGGAAAGCCATATTGCACATTACAAACTTCAAACAAATTCTTCACCTCCCACCCTTCAGGAATTTCTCTTTTTAGGGTTTCGTTGTACACCATTTTTCCGCCGGAAGATTTGTAGCCAACCACCCCGTCAAAATTCTTTGAATTTTGCCACCCCTCCAAAGGAGGGGAATTTGGAAAATCAAACTGTACAAACCAATAATCATACAGCGTTTTTGCCATCGCTTCCAATTCTGCATTGATGCGGTTATTGAGTTCTATTTTATCATCTAATGCAGATAATACAGAGGCTATTTTTTGTTGGGTGGGTAAATCAGGAAGTTTAATAGGAACCCCTTTAATAATATCTATTGGCAATGTGCATCGTTGTCCACTACCACCAGCGTTATTTTCAAAATAGATTTTCGCTTGATTTGTATTAAACCAATAATTTAAGAATCTACCATCAAGTTTATCATCAATTGGTGTTATTAATGATAAATGATAGCCTAAAACAACATCATCAAAGCTTTCGGCAATGTAAGTGGAGATTCCGATGTCATCTCTCTTTTCACTATCTTTAGTAATTGCAACTTGTCCTTTTTTAAGAACAAATTTTTCATATTCATTATCATTGCAAGAAGCAATCATAAAATCTTTTGACTTATATGAATTTATAAAAGTATTTTTGTAAACATCAGTGTAATTACACAACCGAACAAGTCTCTCTCCGACATTGGTTTTTTTATCAACATTACTGAGTTTAACATCGGCAACATCCGATAATCTTACTTTTTTCCAATCACTCATACTTCAACCCTTTTAAATTCTCCAAAATCTTTTTATCTAGCTCATTTCCTTCTGCAAATAGTTGGCTCAAATTGCTTTCATAAGTTTGCATTTTCTGCGCAAATTCTTCTGCGGTAATTTCTATATATTCTATTTTCACCTCAAAATATTGCCCCGCAGAAAAGCTGTAGTTTTTAGCCATCACTTCTTCTTTGGTAACCACTACAGAAAAATCTTCTTCTGCATTCTTTTGGTTCATCGCATCTATAATGCGTTGTTCTTCTGTTGTGGTAAGTACCGTTTTTTGGTTTTTGCCTTCTTTGATGGTTTGTCCCAGTTTAGAAGCATCTACCAAGACTATCTTTTCGCTGTCGGCTTCTTTATCTATAAACACAATAGAAACATTGGTTCCCGTACTCGCAAAAATATTGCTCGGCATACTTACTACACCTCGTAACCAATTGCGCTCTATCAGTGCTTCTCTTATTTTTCTCTCAATTCCACTTTGTGCCGTGATAAAACCTGTAGGTACTACAATGGCAGCTTTACCTTTGGTATCGAGACTGTACATAATATGCTGAATAAACAACAAATAAATCGCCATCGATTCTTTTTTGCTTTTCGGGATATTGGGAACGCCTGCAAAAAAACGTTCTTTAAAACTGTCTTTGGTAAGGTCTGCTTGATAATCTGAAAAATCTAATTTAAACGGCGGATTAGAAACAATATAATCGAACTTTTTTTCGAGATGTGCAGGTTGCAAAATCGTATTTCCCTTAATAATATTCGGGATAGAATGTTGTAAGTTATTCAGAATGAGATTCAGCCTAAGCATATTGGCAGATTTCTGGGAAATATCTTCTGAAAAAATGGTGCAGTTTTTTTCGCCAATGGCGTGTGCAATATTCATCAATAGTGTTCCCGAACCTGCACTCGGATCATATACTTTGGCACTTTTTACTTCTTCGTTCACGAGAATAGCTGCCATAATTCTGGCTACAGCGTGAGGCGTGTAATATTCTGCATATTTACCACCACTATCACTGTTGTAATCTTTGATCAGATATTCAAAAATGGTGGCAAAGAAATCGTATTTCTCGGTAAACATTTTCTCGAAACTTACATTCACCAGTTTATTGAGCAAAGCACGGCAAAAAGCATCACGTTGAGAAGCATCGCGAATAAAAAGACTGATGTCATCAAACATTTTATCTTTAACACCCGTTGCAGAACTCACGGAATAAATATCGATGTTTTCTGCACTGATGCTTCTAAGCGTACCATCAAAAATGGCATCTCCAAAATTGGGCTGGTTAGAGTTGTTGAACAAATAAGTGATCAATTGTTCGGGTTGCAGTTTTGCGGCTTTGTTTCCTATTCTAAAGAAGAGAAATTTTTTGTCTTCCTCACTTAAATTTTCATAGGCTTTCTGAAAATCTTCTGCATTCGCCAAATCCTCATTGTGTTTTTTGGCTTCGTGTATAAATTTGTCGTTTAAATATTTATATAAAAAAACCTGCGAAATAATATTGAATTCACTAGCATCATTTCCCAGTCCGTAGTTGGCGCAAACGCTTTTGAGTCCATCTATTAAAGTCTTGGTTTGCGTGATAAACTGTATCTCCGTCATTATATATTAGTTGTAAGTATATTGTTGTTTGTATTCTTTTACAATAAGATTATTGATGTTTTCTGTAGTTTGAGCGTCTAATTTTATTTTCTGTTGGTCTATAAAATTTTGTATCACAATGCTCATTACTTCTTGGTTAAAATAGGTTTCATTTTTCACCAATTCTACATTGTGCAGACAGATGTCGTCTATGATGGTTTTCGTTCCCAAAAGTGCCTCGTAAATTTGTATTTCTTTAGCATTAATGGTTGGGTTATCTACCAATCTTTTGTGAATTCTGGCATATTTCTCGTCGTTTTCATATTTGGCTCTTAGCAGTGCATTTTTACGATTGAGTTCTCTTACTTCGTCATAAATTCTGCTGAGGATATGGATGTTGTCTCGCATATCTTCTTGGTCTACCTCATCTAGATTTTTATTTTTGAAAATACGTTCTAGCTCTTCTTTCAGGGTAACGAATTCAGGATCGGCAGGGTCTATATTGCGTTGCAATTCTTCTCGGGTTTGTCTGAGCTGATTTCTGAGTTGGTCTGCCAAAATCATTTCTTCTTCCGAAATCTTGGTAAACTGGAAGAAAATATCTTCTAAAGCCGTGTTGATAAGGTTGGTGTTATCGTTTTCATTGTTGATACTATCTACCAAATTCAGCGTATCTAATCTTCTCTGAACTTCTTTCAGCAACTGATTGAGTTTATAGAAATCTAATAAATCTAATAACTCATCTTCGCCTTGTAATCGGATGATATTTTTAAGTTCTCTGGCGTTTTGCAAAACTTTGATGAGGTCTGCCAATTGCTTTTTGTCTTTAATATCGTCCATTTGCAGACGGAAGTTTTCAGCATTTTTTATATCATACTGAAAAAGTTTTTCTTTGATTTCTAAAACATCGTGTTCTATTTCTTCTTTAGATTTAAACAAGTTGCTGTAATTCTGCATTTCATCGCCCAATTCCTGTTGCAACTCCTGGAAATAGTTTTCGTTGGTTTCTTTAAATTCCTTGGTAATGTCTGCAAAATCGACCACAAACCCAAAACGGTGTTTTTTATACGGTCGGTTTACTCTAGTTAAAGTCTGCAACAAATTGTGATTTTTCACTACTCTTGCCAAATACAGTTTTTTTAGTCGAGGTGCATCAAAACCTGTAAGCAACATATTGTACACAAAAAGTAAATCAATATCTCCGTTTTTGAAGGCTTCAATTTCTTGTTTTCTGATGTCTTTAGAATTCACATCGTGCAGAATAAGACTGGCTTTTAATGGGGTTTGGTTGCCATATTTTGCTCTTTCTTCACGGACTACGGCATAATCAAACTCTTGTTTGCCGTAGATTTTTTCAAATTGTGCAAAAAGTTCTTTGGCTTGTTCCGATGTATCACAAACCACCATTCCGCCAATGGTTTCATCTTTCTTTCTAAAATCTTTTAAATCATTCAGAATATATTCCAGCATGGGTTCTGCAAACTTCGGGTGAGCAAAGATTTCGCTTTTAGAAATTTCGCCTTTTAAGATTTTAATTTGCTCCATTACATCCTGCATTTGCATTTTGTAAGTAGTGGCAATACCTTCTCTTATCAATCTTAAGGTATAACCATCTGCAATAGAACGATTATAATAATATTTATGAATGTACTCTCCGAACAAAACTTTTGAGTCATATTCTTTTGCTACTTCTTTAAGAAGTGGAGTTCCCGTTAAGGCTATTTTTACCGCATCTTTATCTGAACGCAAAAGATTCACCAAATAATTACCTTTAGGATTGTAACTTCTGTGTGCTTCGTCTATGAAATATATCCTCTGAATGTTCAAGTCATAATCAAAAGATTCTAAAACGGTGCTGTCATCAGAAAATTTCTGAATGTTTACGACTGTTATTTCCTGCTCTCCTGAACTGTTGAGTATAGCACTCGCCTTTTTAATGTCTTGTATAAATTCTGTTCTAGAATTTACCATTTTCACAGACAAACCTCTTGAACGAAATTCGGTCTGTGCTTGTATTGCCAAATCTATTCTATCTACTATGAAATAGAACTTTGCAATGGTGTTTTTCTTTTGGTAATACTGTGAGAGGTATTTTACATTGTAATACGCCAAAGCTGTTTTTCCACTTCCTTGCGTATGCCAAATAATCCCTTTTTTAATCCCTTCATCTAACTTATGAGTAATGGCTCTAGAAGCAAAAAACTGGGGATAACGCATAATGTGTTTTTCAATCACTATTTTTCCTTCTCTATTGGTTCTTTCTACATAGGTAATCCCAAACTGTAAAAAGAAAGCTAGTCGCTCTCTAGAAAGTAAAGAAGTGATAATTCTATTGGTAGGCGTTTCGTAATTCTTATTGAGCTTAAACTCATCCGTGTATTTAATCGCAACAATATTATTATCTTTTAAGACGAGATTTTCCAGCTCTTCATTTTCTGGTTTTAGAAGATGGGTATAATTCAATAATTCTTCTTCTCGGAAATAGTTAAACATTACGCCATCTTTTGAAGGTGTGGCATAATAAGCTCCCATAACAGGTTCTACTACTCCATCTTCATACTCCATGTTGTTAGAAAACAACATCAATTGAGTAATATTGGTAAAAGCCCTGAAATCTTTTAAAGCAAATCTTTTGTTGATTCTGTTGCGTTCTGCAATAACACCTTCTCTATTGTTTGGTTTTTTTACTTCAATAAAAACCAAAGGCATCCCATTGATTAAAACCGTAATATCTGGCCTGAATTCTTCGTCTCCTTTTTTGCAAGTCAATTCAGTGGTAACGTGAAATTCATTATTATTGAAGTTTTCAAAATCAATTAATCTTGTTCCAGAAGTATTCATTAACATTCGGAAAAACTCTCTTCCTAAATCATCATAATTGAGTTTTAATGATACATCAGTCAATAAACGCTGTACTTCGCCTTCTGAAATATCAGGATTAATTTTAGAAATAGAACGTTTAAAAATATCAGGAAAAATATTATTGTCTTCCAGTCTATCTTGTTTACTTTTTGGGATATAAGTATATCCTAACCTGCACAAATGTAGTATTGCTGGAATTTTTACTCGAGAGTCTTCATTAAAAGTCATACTAAAATTTTATTTTTAATTCTCCATCTAATCCTTTTTCTACAATTTCCGTCAAAGTCTTGATGTTTATACTATAAGTTTCATCACTCTCAATTCTAGAAATATAACTTCTTTTTTTTCCAACCTTTTGAGCCAGTTGCTCTTGGGTTAGTTTTTTTCTTTTTCGAGCATCTCTTATCAAAATTCCTATTTTCATATTTTCACAACTAAAGTTCAAAGATACTAAATTGTAACTTTTTAGTTGCATTTCACTCTATAAATATCATAACAAAATTATCATATCATTTTATTAAAAAAGTTAGAAACTTCAAAACTTTAAATTTGTTTCTACTACCTTTATATGTTATAAAATGTATCTAAGAAACTTTAATCTTTTATTATCTTTTTGATTTAACAACCCATCTTTGCTCTTGCTCATTATTTTCCCGACTCAATATTTTAAAAAATTGGGCTGATTTTTTAGAATCCCCAAAAACCTCTTCAAAAGCAGAAATGGGAATATTATTGTCCTTTGAAATTTTTTCAAGTATTTCTATCATTTTATCTTTTCTTTCAGTATCGTTTAGACTTCGCAGATTCGGGATTTTTATACTTTCTTGCAGAATCGCTTTTTTAAGGGTATTCTCTACTGATTCCAAATATTTTTTCTTTTCAACAGCAAAAAAAGTTTCATTGGTTAAGAGAGCGGAGTTTTTGCTTTTGAAAAGGAAAACTTCTTTTTTTAGACTTTCAATTTTTGTTTTCAGTTCTGCAATTTGTTTCTCTTTGAATTCCAGTTCTGTTTTGTTTTTGAGAAGTTGAATGTTATTTGTTTTGATTGCCTTTTTGTAGTTTTCAATGGTTTTGTCCGTTTTTATTTTCTGAAAACCAAGAAAATCTGATTCTTTTACAATTAACTCTTCAGACTTTTTAGATTCCATTTCTTGTTGCATTTCTTGATAGCGTTCTTCCAAAATTTTCAAATCTTCTTCTTTTTTCTTGATTTTAAATTCTACCGCTTCCAATCTTGCTAATGAACCTGAAACACCTCTTTCCATTTCGAGACATTCTGCTGCCAAATCCTGCATTTTGGAATAATGAAATGATTGATGTTTCAGCGTTTTTCCAGTTTGCAAATCTTGCCAATCTGCTACCAAATGAGCGTGATAGTTCGGTTTCCATTCTTTGGTGTCTTTGTCATAATGTCCTTCATCTTTATGAATGGCAATTTGGAAAATTCGGATTTTAAGTTCTTCCTCCAATCTTTTCGATAAGTTGTGTAAATCCTGCATCGTGGTATTTTCTTTAATAACCACAACAGCTTCCCGAACTGGCATTGCATTTTTCTGTAATTTTCTACCTGATTTTTCTTTGCAGTAGGATTCTATTTTTAACAGTCGGTCTGCAATTTTTTGCTCCATCCAATATTGATTTTTATGAGTTAAATCTTTGCGGATATAGTCAAAGGATTTCTTTCTAAAATTATGAATTTCGGAATCAGATTTTGCCACTTTGAAATTGATTGATGTCTTCATTTTTATTAAATTTGATGATGATTAAACCTGAATCTTTTTTACTCAGGTTACCTAACAACCTGTATCTATTTTATACAGGTTGTACAATGACCTTGCATTATTTTTTACAGGTTCAGAAGCTTGAACCTTGTACTATTTTACGCAGGTTAAAGCCTCGCAGAGCGAAGAAGAAACTTTGTTGGGAGAGCATCGACCTTCAAAGTTGCGAATGAGCTCCTAACTTTTGCATATAGTTGATAAAAATATGCACACGCATAATCAGCGTTTTCTTTTGTAATTTGGATGAGCCTGATTGGTTTCGATTTCCTCCTGTTCTTGTTTTGGGTTCAGTTCTATCCGCTGTTGTTTTTCTATTTTTGTGTTGTTTCTGAAAACGAAGTAGTCATTCAAATCTTTATGAAGAGCATAAATATCAGAATTATTTTTGGCTTCGGGAAATGATTCCAAAATTGAATTTTTGCAATGTTCTCCTGCTTTATCATTATCCAAAAACAAATGGAATTCAGAATAATTTTTTAAATATTCTTTGGTTTTATTCAACAATGAAATAGAATTCATTACCAACAAATCACCTTTGTAAAATGGTTTCATCTCCACAAAAGACAAGGCGTCTATAAATCCTTCAAAAACTACAACATTTTTATTTTTTTCCAGATTATTATTGAGATTAACGACAGATATATCTTTTTTCAGCAATGAACCTTTGTAGAATTGATTTCGTAGTTCCCAACCTCCTGAAAGGTTTTCAAAACCAATAGCATAAAGTTTTTTCTCTCCAATGGCAAAATGTACTTCTTTTACTAAAGAATAAACTGTTGGCGAAAGTCCTCTTTGCTGAAGATAAATCTTCAAATTTTCGTTTTGAAGTTCTTTAATTTCTGTGATGTGGTAATTTAGGCTAGAACTTTTTGAATGATAATCTTTTTGCGATTGAAAAGAAGAAAAATTCTGTTTTTCCGCCCATTCTAAAACTTCTTTTACGGAAGCTTTCAGGTATTTCATCATAAAATCAATATTGTTTCCGCCAATTCCTTCGGAATGTAGATACCAAACATTATTTCTTTTATCGAGTTTAAAAGAGGCGTGGTTTTCTGTGGAAAAAGGATTGAGAAACCACGCTTCTTTTTCATTTTGTTTGGTTGGAAGGTGTCCAAGAGAAACGAGCACTTCTTCCAACGGAATTGTATTGAATTGTTTGCAGTTCATTTTTTTCTATTTGTTTTCTATGTTTTTTTAATTCCTCTTACCTAATTACCTTTTCATTGATTAACAATACTTTAAGGCAAATTTTTTCAATTACCTGTTTTTACCTACTTACCATAAATTTTTAATTAAGGTAACTTTAGGTAACTATTTTTAAAATTTAATTACCTTAATAAATCATTGATTATTAGACTTTTAAAAATATAAGGTAACTTGGTAACTTTGGTAAGTGGTTTTATTCAGTTTTTCTTTTAATGAGATAACCATACACCTGAAGTTGAGGATGTTTTATCCTTTGATATTTTAAACTGGTGAGTGCTTTTCCGATTTTTACATTATTCAATCGCAATCCTAAAGCATTGTTCATCGCCAACATAATATCGGTTGCCGTGAGAAATTCTTCCATTTTTTCCGATTTTTCAAAATGAGCGGAAATGAGCTCTTGCTCC
The DNA here is from genome assembly GCF_014353055.1 of Amniculibacterium sp. G2-70. Taxonomy (GTDB): domain Bacteria; phylum Bacteroidota; class Bacteroidia; order Flavobacteriales; family Weeksellaceae; genus Amniculibacterium; species Amniculibacterium aquaticum. The sequence continues at coordinate 2,059,088 of NZ_CP060698.1, read as the reverse complement.
ATTGAAACCTGTGCATATTTCTCGTTTCTTTTTTCGTTTTCGGTGATATCTGTTGCGGTTAATTCGGGATTGTAATTTTTCCTTTCAAAAGCATTGTAATATGCTTGAGCCCAGACTTTGTCCATATCAATTTCTTTGGAATATTCAAAATCAAAAGAATAAACCTCAAAAATTAACCATCTAATGCTTCCTGTTTCATCGGTAAGAAAATCTGTCCGATTGGTTGAGCCAACAAATGAGCAAATCCGTTCTAAAAATTCAGCTTTTCGTGCATAAGGAAGTCTAATATTTGCACTGCTTTTGGAGATGAAAGATTTCAAAGTATTAACATCGGATTTCGATAAAACCGCCAATTCATCAAGGTTACAAATCAAATTTTTACAAATGGAAATAATGCCATCTTTGTCGATGGAGATGTTTTCAGTGTAATAATTTTCTAATTTTGGTGGAATTAAAAACCGTAAAAAAGAGGATTTTCCCGAGTTTTGATGCGATGCCAAAACCAATGATTGTTTATTGACATAGCCTTTTGTAAGCGAACACAATACCGCTCTTGTTAGCCATTTTTCAAAATGATAAAAAAAAGCTTCATCATCATTGGTTTTGAGGTATTGACTGAGCTTTTTGATGTAATCCTCTCCATCCCAAGTTTCTAAATTTTCAAAATATTCACGAATTGGATTGTATTGCTGAATCAAATGGCTTCTAACCAAAATTTCCAACTTATTCATATTAATTTCAATTCCAGACTGCGCCAACTCAATCAATAAAGAATTAATATTGAGAACAGTCCAAGTTCCAGCCTGCTCTTTCAACTGAATTTCCAACTCCAAAGCAATGGTATTAAAACGAATGTTGTATTTTTCGTCCAAATATTTCATCGCTCGGTCGTAAATCGTTTTGGAAGGTGTATCAGATTGATACAAGAATTTTTCTTCGTTCATAACCAATTTATCTATTTCGGTTATGATATTTCAGAGCTTCGGATTCTATTTCCAGTAAAGTTTTTTTCTTGCCTTTAGAAATCCATTCCAAAAGTTCATCTTCAAAAAAGTAGAGTTTCTTTCCGCTTTTGTAACACGGGATTTTTCGTTCTCGAACAAGAGTATAAATCGTAGGTTTGGCTTTTCCTATGATTTTACATACATCTTCAATTCCAATAGGAATGCGTTTTTCTTTCGGTTCAGAAATTTTCGCATTCTGAACCAAAGATTTAATTTCGGCAATTTCACTCGTTAAGTGTGCAACTGCTTTTGGCAGGTTTTCAAAAGAAATTTCATTTACGTCCATAATGATCGTTTTTGATTGTTATGGTGCAAAGGAAAAAAGTGATTTCTTTGTGATGCCGATAAACACGAAATCACGGAGAAATCACTTAAAAAACACTTTCGATTTTAATTTTTAGTGAGATTTATTTATTTGATAAATTCTTTTGAATTTTAATGATGCCTCTTTGTTCGTCATCTCTAAGGTGAGCTTTTATGGATTCTTGTTCAACATCCTTCAATGAGTCAAAGACTGTTTTCAGAAAATTAGCAATCGTATCTTGATTAGTTACTCTAAAATGATTCCAAATATTCCATCCAAAATGATAAAGATCGAGATTAGAAAGTTCTCTAGTTATAATTAATCTTAAATCTGGAATATCTTCTTTATTTGAATAGCAAATAACGGCATTGCAAAGCCAATCCAAATCTTCGCCCGAAACATACAAGGCAAATTGATTTCTGGTATAATCTAGTGCTATTTGTAATTTTTCGTTTTCTTGTTGAACTTTTTTCTGATGTTGAATTTTACGAATTGCATTTGTATCAACATTATTTTCTTCTAAAACTTTTATATTTTCAGAAGAATTAATCTCAGTTGTGTCTCTTGGATTAATAACTTGCTCATCTATATCAGTCTGAATATCTAGTTTATTAGAATTATTCTTATTCCTTAATCGTTTGTATAAATCAAATAATGAAACACCTAATAAAACCAAAGCCGTGTAAAATACCAGCCCTATAAGTATAACAATCCAAAATATACTATTAGCAGTAAACTGATCTGCACCTTTTTCAAGCATTACAAACCTTACTCCTAAACCGATAAGTGCACTTCCAATAATAACAGAAACATTCTGAACTATAAAATCTTGATAATTATGTTTCATTTTTTAATTTTTGAAAGTGTATTTAGCTGAATCGCTTCCGCCGCTTTATTTTTCTTTTCATCAATCACTTTTGCATAGACTTGTGTGGTTTTCACATTGGTATGTCCCAACATTTTGCTTACTGTGTAAATATCAGTGCCACTCGAAAGTTGCAACGTAGCAAAAGTATGTCTGAAACAATGAAAAGTGATATTTTTATTGATTCCCGCTTTTGCAACCCAAGTTTTTAATGGACGATTAATCCAAGCAGGATTGGTTAAATTTTCAAAAACCAAATCATTTGGCGATTTTGGTTCTCCACAAAGTTCTAAAGACTGTTGAGAAATCGGCATATATTCTACACCTTTTGTCTTTTTTTGAGTGAAATTAATTCTTGGTTGATTGTTATCTAAACTTATTTCATTCCACTTCAGTTTTTGAATATCAGAATGTCGCAAACCTGTTAATGCCGAAAAAAGCGCCGCTCGTTTCAAGACATCATTTTCACAAGGCGTTTCAACTAAAGTATTAAGTTCATCAATTGTTAAATATTCTCTTCTTGATTCTTCACTTGGAATTCCTTTTATTTTTGCAGCAATATCTGTCGTAAAATAACCATCAATGAAGGCTTGTTTCAACGCAGCTTTAAAAACAGAAAAATAAGTTGATGCACTATTTTGAGATAATTTTCCATTTTTATTTCCACCTCGAGGTGCATTCAAAAGAAAGGTTTTAAAATTCTCACAAAATTTAATATCAATTTTAGAAAAAGGGATTTCAGAACCTTCATAAGAGATTAAGAAATCAATTGCTCTTTCCCAATTTATCTTAATGGATTCTGAATTATTTTTATGGCGTATTTTAATTAATGCTTCGAAATATTTAACAAAATTTTCCTGTGATTTTTCTTTTTGTTCTGCCTGAATTTGGTCGAGCTCATTATAAAGCTCAATATTGTCGTATTCTCTTTGTCTTAATTTCCTTACTGAATCTGCATAAAACATTGTTTCTCTATCGTTCTCACTTTTGCAAATAATAATTCCATTATCGTCTCTTTTAGGTTTATAAGAAATTGACTTTTGAGTCGTTTTCGCTGGTCTTTTTTTATCAAAATCTACAGTTGTTACACTTCGGTTGAGATACTCACGAATTCTTTGAGGAGTTTTCTTTCCCGAAATCATTATAGGATAGCTCTCCAAATAGATGTACCATTCTTTTCGGTTTTCTGCTTTTCTTAACCTTACGGTGACTTTAGTTTTTAAAAGTTCTTTCATTGTCCTGCGAAGATTTTGTCAATAAGATTTTTTGGTGCATACACAAAACTACCTACTTTTTTAGTTGGTATTTTGTTTTTCTTAATTACAAGATAAATAGTACTTGGATCTGCACGGAATTTTGTACTTATCTCTGAAATCGTGTAGCAATTGCCTATTTCAAAGTTTGGTTTTTCTTCTTTTTTCTTTTCAATAGGCATTTCTATTGTAGAAAATAAGTTCTCTAAATCTGCTCGTTTTACTCGAGTTAATCTTATCCCAAGATTAGCACCACCAATCAATCCTTTTTTTATCATTCTATGAATGGTATCTTTTGAAATTCCAAACATTACAGTTGCTTCAGAAACAGAAATAAATTCTCGAGTTTGAACTTCCGCAATTTTATTAGAATATTTTTGTAACAGATTTTCTTTTTCTTTTTGTTGCTTTTCTAATTTCTTGCGTTCCTTTCCTGCTTTATTCGCACAAGAAACACCACAAAAACGTGTCGTAACTGTCTTTGCTTCAAAAGGTTTGGAGCAGTGCTCACAAACTCTAGGTATTTTTAATTTACTAAATCCCATCCTGAAATAACATCGGGTACATTGTCTTTTTTTTATGTATTTTTTAATTATTTTAGCGCATAAGGCGCACATTACATCCAAATAACGCGCGGTACAAATATGGTACGAAAATATGACAAAAAACGATTAAAAACAAGCATTTTTCAAAAATTGTTAAAAATAAAAATCGCCGTAAATATTACATTTACAGCGATTTACTCATTTATTTTAATTGATTTTAATCAGTCCTTACTTGACTTCTTCAAAGTCGGCATCTTGTACATTGTCTCCTGCGTCAGCGTGAGTCTGTTCTGCTCCACCTTGAGTTTGTTGACCTTGAGCGTACATTTCTTCAGAAGCAGCCATCCATGCAGCATCCAAAGCTTCTGTTTTCGTTTTGATGGCTTCCATATTTTTAGCCTCAAAAGCAGTTTTCAATTCTGCGTGTGCAGTTTCTATCGCTGCTTTTTTATCTGCAGAAAGTTTGTCACCAAATTCTTTCAATTGCTTTTCGGTTTGGAAGATCAAACCGTCTGCTTTGTTGATAAGATCTGCCTCTTCTTTTCTTTTTTCATCGGAAGCAGCATTTTCCTGAGCCTCTTTTTTCATTCTTTCAATTTCTGCATCGGACAATCCTGAAGAAGCTTGAATTTTGATGGATTGCTCTTTTCCTGTACCTTTATCTTTTGCAGAAACGCTAAGGATACCGTTGGCGTCAATATCGAAAGTTACCTCGATTTGCGGCACACCTCTTGGTGCAGGTGGGATATCGGTAAGGTCGAATTTTCCAATTTCTTTGTTGTCGTTGAACATGGGTCTTTCTCCTTGTCCTACACGGATGCTTACTGCAGGTTGGTTGTCAGAAGCAGTAGAGAAAGTTTCGGATTTTCTGGTTGGGATGGTGGTGTTGGCATCAATTAATTTTGTGAAAACAGATCCCATGGTTTCAATACCCAAAGAAAGCGGAGTTACATCCAATAACAATACATCTTTCACATCTCCGGTAAGTACACCTCCTTGGATGGCAGCTCCTACAGCAACCACTTCGTCCGGGTTAACTCCTTTTGATGGTTTTTTTCCGAAGAATTTTTCTACCTCCTCTTGGATGATTGGGATTCTTGTAGAACCACCTACCAAGATTACCTCATCAATATCCGAAGTGGACAAACCTGCGTCTTGAAGCGCTTTCTTACAAGGTTCCATAGATCTTCTTACCAAGTCTGCAGACAACTGCTCGAATTTTGCTTTGGTCAAAGTTTTCACCAAGTGTTTAGGTCCTGTTGCTGTCGCAGTGATGTACGGCAAGTTAATTTCTGTTTGAGAAGACGCAGAAAGTTCAATTTTTGCTTTTTCAGCAGCTTCTTTCAATCTTTGAAGAGCGATAGCATCGGTTTTAAGATCAACACCTTCCTCAGCTTTAAATTCGTCTGCCATCCAATTGATGATGACATCATCAAAATCATCTCCACCAAGGTGTGTATCTCCATTGGTTGAAAGCACTTCGAAAACTCCATCTCCTAAATCCAAGATAGAAATATCAAAAGTACCACCACCCAAGTCATAAACAGCAATTTTTTGATCCTTGTGGTTTTTATCCATACCATAAGCCAAAGCAGCAGCAGTAGGCTCATTGATGATTCTCTCAACCTTCAAACCGGCAATCTCACCAGCTTCCTTGGTCGCTTGTCTTTGTGCATCGTTAAAGTAAGCCGGAACAGTAATTACCGCTCTTGTTACTTCTTGACCCAAATAATCTTCAGCCGTTTTCTTCATTTTCTGAAGGATCATCGCTGAAATTTCTTGTGGCGAATATTCTCTACCGTCAATTTTTACTTTTACCGTATCGTTAGGTCCAGACACCACTTCGTAAGGCACTCTTCCCACTTCTTTAGCATCGTCTTTAAAATGCGTACCGATAAATCTTTTGATGGAGTACACCGTATTTTTAGGGTTGGTTACCGCCTGTCTTTTAGCTGGATCTCCCACTTTTCTTTCTCCATCTTGCGTAAATGCTACGATGGACGGAGTGGTTCTTTTTCCTTCAGCATTAGGGATAACAACAGGGTCTTTACCTTCCATTACAGAAACACAAGAGTTGGTTGTTCCTAAGTCAATTCCAATTATTTTACTCATAATATTATTTATTTTTTTTTAAAATTTTTCGTTGCGATGCTTGTCTTTTTTCCAATTCTGTACCAAATTCGGAAATGTGACAAAATGACACGCAAGCATATGTTTATGCTCCTCCCTTTTGCCATTAACATCATCAGAAACCTTTACATGAGGATGTTTTATCACAAAATTGTCTTGGTAAGTTTCAGAAGCCCATTCTTTATATATGGCAATTTTTTGCTCTCCATCGCTTTTCCCACCGCCAGCAAAAACCGGGCTTTCCGTTGCAATCTTTTTTTGCCAACACGCTTTCCAAAGCAAAAAAAAGGATTTCCACTGCAATCCCTATCGCATAAAAAACCAAAAAAAACAGATCAGTTGAATTGAGAATCGACAACCTGCTATTTTCGGTAAAACCTAAACAGACTCTTACACGAATAAGAAAAAATATGTATCATTGTAAAAGCTTATTTTTTATGAATTTAGAAGATTTCATGTTATCCTGTCCTTCCAAAAGCATTCTGGGAATAGAATGTTTGGGTTGTGGCACTCAAAGGGCCTTGCTTCTTCTGTTTCAGGGTAAGTTTTCGCAAGCCTTTCAGATGTATCCACCGATATATACCTGGCTGATCTTTTTGGGCATCCTAACCGCAAGTGTCATTGACAAGAAAAGAAGTTACTCCACTTTGATAAAAGGATTTGCCATTGTACATGCCCTTGTTATGGTGGTTGCATACGGTGTTAAACATCAATTTTAAACAAATCAAAAAAAAAAAAAACATGATTAAACAAAAATTACCACACGAACAAACGGTTTTTATCCTTGGCATCGTGTCCATCGTAGGCAGCTGCTGTTGTTTTGGACCGGTTGCAGCAATTTTCGGAATTGTAGGACTGTCTTTTTACAACAAAGACAAAGTCTTGTACCAGTCCAATCCGGAAAAATATGGAGAAAGTTTCAACAAAATGAACACCGGCAAACTGCTTAATATCATAGGCATTGTGTTGGGTGCACTAGCAACACTTTATTTTATTTTCCAAATACTAACCCTTGGTTGGGACGGATATTTGGAGCAAATACGAGAAGCTCAGAAAATAATGGGTCAATAATTATTTTTAGTCTCGGAAATTTTTCGAGGCTATTTTTTTATATTTGCATTTATGGAATACAATACACAAAAATCTCAACTCTTCATGCCGGAATACGGAAGGATCATCCAACAGCTGGTAGAAAGATGCAAATCGCTTGCAACCAAAGAAGAACGCAACGAAATGAGCCATGCAATTGTTGATTTTATGGGACAAAGAAACCCACAACTCCGCGATGAGGACGGTTATAAGCACAAGCTTTGGGATCATCTGTTTATTTTGGCGAATTACGATTTGGATGTCGATGCACCCTACCCTTTTCCAACTCCGGAACAATTGGCCGTAAAACCAGAAAGAATGACCTATCCAAAGCTGCAAGGAGATTTTAAATTTTACGGTAAAAGTATTCTGCAACTTATAGAAAAAGCCATCGAACTGCCAGAAGGAGACGGAAAATTGGCTCTGATTGAGGTTATTGCCAATAACATGAAGAAATCCTACAACATCTACAACAAAGAGCATGTCACAGACGATGTCATCTTTCGACACCTGAAAGAACTTTCAGAAAACCGCCTGGATCTAACTTCTATCGACTCTTTGGACAGAAGCAAAATTTATTATTCCAACAAGTCGAATAAAAACAACAACGGTAACAACAGAAACAATAGCAACAACAAAAAGCGACATTTTAACCATAAAAATAAAAAATAATGACAGGGGCTTTTCAAATACGAGGTGGAAAAAGATTGCATGGTGAAATTACACCACAAGGTGCAAAAAATGAAGCTTTACAAATCTTATGTGCCGTTTTACTTACCGATGAAGAGGTAAGAATAAAAAACATTCCCGACATCCACGATGTAAATAGACTGATCGAAATTCTGGGCGATTTTGGCGTGAAAGTAACCAAAAATGCACACGGCGATTATACCTTCAAAGCAGATCAAGTTAATTTTGACTACATACGCTCCAAAGAATTTAAAAAAGACGGAGCCAAACTTAGAGGTTCCATCATGTTGCTAGGACCGATGTTGGCACGATTTGGCGAAGCGTATATGCCAACTCCTGGTGGTGACAAAATCGGACGACGAAGACTGGATACCCATTTTCAAGGTTTTGTTGAATTGGGCGCCGAGTTTACTTACGACGAAGACGAAGCCTTCTACAGTTTGAAAGCCAAAGAACTAAAAGGGAAATTTATTTTACTTGAAGAAGCTTCGGTTACCGGTACCGCCAATGTGGTCATGGCAGCAGTTTTGGCTAAAGGAAAAACAAGAATCTACAATGCCGCTTGCGAACCTTACCTACAGCAACTATGCAAAATGCTTAACCGCATGGGAGCTCAGATTTCCGGTATCGGCTCTAATTTACTAACGATAGAAGGCGTAACACATTTGCACGGCACAGAGCACACCATGCTTCCTGACATGGTAGAAATCGGCTCTTGGATTGGTCTTGCTGCCATGACAAAGTCCGAAATCACCATAAAAAATGTAAACTGGAATCAGCTGGGCGTTATCCCAAATACTTTTAGAAAACTGGGAATACAGCTGGAGCAAAGCAATGACGATATATTCATCCCAGCTCAGGAACAATACCGAATCCAAAAATTTATCGACGGATCCATCCTAACGGTATCCGATGCACCATGGCCGGGTTTCACACCGGATTTATTGTCCATCGTTTTGGTGGTGGCCACACAGGCAAAAGGTACGGTACTCATTCATCAAAAAATGTTTGAATCCAGATTGTTTTTTGTGGACAAATTAATTGATATGGGTGCACAAATTATCCTTTGCGATCCGCACAGAGCAACAGTCGTTGGACTGAACCACGAATACCCATTGAGGGGAACCACCATGACCTCTCCAGATATCCGAGCCGGAAACGCTTTGCTTATTGCTGCCCTTTCTGCAGAAGGCAAAGCCATTATCCACAATATTGAGCAAATTGACAGAGGGTACGAAAATATCGACGGCCGTCTGAAAGCTTTGGGTGCCGATATCGAAAGAATTTAATTTTAAACAGACCCTTAGAATAATTGTTAGAATTTCATTCATGAATTTTATTAAAAATAATTTAGCCAATGCCTTTACCTTGGGGAATTTGTTCTCCGGTTGCATTGGAGCGATACAGTTGCTTTATGGAAATTATCAAGTGACGGCTATTTGCATTGCCATTTCCTTGGTGTTGGATTTTTTTGACGGTTTTATCGCTCGTGCCCTAAAAGCCAACTCCAATCTTGGAGTGCAGCTGGACTCATTGGCAGACATGGTCAGCTTTGGATTCTTACCGGGATTGGCCATGTACAAAATGTTGGAACCCTACGGAAACATCCTTTACGGCATACAATTGCCTTTCGAAATAAAGTATTTGGGGTTGTTCATCACGCTGTTTTCTTGCCTGCGATTGGCAATTTTCAATTTGGATGAAGAACAAAAATATTATTTCAAAGGTCTTAATACGCCCAGCAACACCATCCTGATTTTTGGTTTGTTTTGGATACAACCCAACATTGTACTTAGCCAAGACATCATCACCAATGTCAATCTTACATCTGTACTTTGGGTGGTGGTTACAGGACTTTCATCGTGGTTACTGATCAGTCCGATAAAAATGATCGCCATGAAATTCAAGTCAATGAAATTGCAAGATAATTATCCCAAATTGGCCTTGCTGATTGGTGGAATTGTCCTTTTGGCCGTATTCGGAGTTACGGGAATCCCGATGGTCATTTTGTATTACATCATTATCTCCATCGTCTTTCAAAAACAATTGAAATAAACGAATGATGGTGCGATGAAGTAAAAAAATACCAGGATTGAATCCTCTTTTTTACTTCATCACTTCATCACTTCATCACTTCATCACTTTATAACCTCATCACCTCATCACTTTATAACTTCATCACTTCATCACTTCATCACTTCATCACCCAATAACATCTTCTAAAAATAATGAACTTAAAACTCCATAAACCGCTTTGTGTTTTCGATTTGGAAACCACAGGAACTCATGTAGGAAAAGATAGAATTGTTGAGATTTGCATTTTAAAAGTAAATCCGGATGCCTCCAGAGAAAGCAAAACTTGGTTGGTCAATCCAGGAATGCCCATACCTGCAGAATCCAGCGCCGTGCATGGCATTTCTGATGCTGATGTCGCCGATGCACCAAGTTTTCAGGAAATTGCTCCAAAAATCATGGAGATGATTGCCGGAACCGATTTGGCAGGCTTCAACTCCAATCGTTTTGATGTACCCCTTTTGGCAGAAGAACTTCTGAGAGCCGGTTTGGATTTTGATTTGTCAAAATTCCGTTTGGTAGATGCACAAACCATATACCATAAAAAAGAACCGAGAAATCTAAGTGCTGCGTATCGATTTTATTGCGATAAGGAATTGGTAAATGCCCATTCTGCCGAGGCCGATGTAATGGCGACTTTTGATATTTTGGATGCTCAGGTGGGCAAGTACGAGGATTTGCCTAATGAAATTGCCGAACTGAGTGAGTTTTCTTACCACAGCAAATTTGCCGATCTCGCCGGGATGATCCATTTCAATGATAAAAATGAAGAAATTTTTGCTTTTGGAAAGTACAAAGGACAAGTGGTGAAGGAAGTTTTCCAAAAAGATTTGGGTTACTACGGTTGGATACAAAATGCCGACTTCCCGTTGTACACAAAAAAGATTTTCACAGCCATACAATTAAGATCTAAATTTTAATCGAATAAAAATTTGATGAAGATGCATCTTCTGAAGACTTAGTCGTTTTTTCAAATGAAATCTAAGTCCCAATCGTCATTTTACAATTAATTAAAGAATATCCATGAAAATAATTTGCATTGGAAGAAACTATACCGAACACGCGCAGGAACTAGGAAACGAGATACCGGAAAATCCGGTGATTTTTATGAAACCCGATACGGCGGTATTGAAAGGTTCGGATTTTTATATTCCGGAGTTTTCCAACGATGTACACCATGAATTGGAGGTGGTTATCAAAATTTCAAAGGGAGGAAAATACATACAAAAAGATCATGCCCACAAGCATTACGAAGAAATTGCCTTGGGCATCGATTTTACTGCTAGAGATTTGCAATCCGATCTAAAAGCCAAAGGACTGCCTTGGGAATTGTCTAAAGCCTTTGACGGGTCTGCGGTTTTGTCCTCTTTTTTTTCTAAAGATCAATTTGATTTGGCAAATTTGAATTTCCAACTCAATAAAAATGGAAATAAAGTTCAGGAGGGCAACACCTCACAAATGCTCTATTCACCAGACGAAATTATTGCCTATGTTTCTCAGTTTTTTACACTTCGTGTGGGCGATTTGATCTATACCGGAACTCCAAAAGGAGTTGGAAAAGTAGAAGAGAACGATATTTTGGAGGCTTTTCTGGAGGGAGAAAAGGTTATGGATCTTAGGATTTGTTAATCGCTCTATTTTTTCTTTTTGTCCTTTTAATGTTCTAATTTCTCTGCTCCATAGCCCTGATCGAACGGCCTGTCTGAGCTCTTTTTGTGAAAATGGTTTTGGAAAAAGCCTTGGCATTTTCACAAAAAAGCGAGTAGTGAGAGTAGGTTCCCGGCTACTAAAAAAAAATCATGTTTTGGGTTTGGTAAAAATTGATTAACTTTATGGAACAAAAATAAAAATCATGATGAATATTGTATTGCCTGTGGATTTTGGAGGATCTTCTGATAAATTAATTGAGGGTGCTGTTAATTTTGCAAAAATTACCAATGCCAAAATTTGTTTGATTCATGTTGCTCCTTCGGATATAGGTTTTGCCATTGGGGATATGGGTTTCCAATATTTTCCCGAGGTGGAACAAAACGAGATCAAAGAAGAATTGCTGCAACTGAACAACCTGGAGCAAAGAATTATTGCGATGGGTGTAGATTGCGAGCATTTGCTGAAGCAAGGTATTGCTGGAGATGCCATTTTGGACTATGCCAATCTGAAAAAAGCATCATACATTGTGGTTGGCTCTCACGGAAGAAGCGGTATTTACGATGTTTTTGTTGGCAGCCTAACCAAAGAGATTACCCGGAGATCGACCATTCCGGTGGTGGTTATTCCGGTGCATGAATAAACAATAGAATGACTAAAAAAGCCTCTTTTCCGTGATGGAAAAGAGGCTTTTTTGGTGGAATGAGAATTATTTTCTAAAAAGAATTTTTCCATTGGTTGATGATTTCTGAAAAACGCTCGTTGCCAAACGATTTGTTTCTGATTTTGGAAACGGTATAAAGTCCTTTTTCATCGGATATGATGAGGATTTCGTCGGCTTTTTGGGATTCGAAACCGCTCATTTCTTCGGGTTCTACAAAGGCCAAATTGCTTTTATGAACAAAAGTGACAAAATTTTCCATCAAAGGCGAGATGTAGGCGCCTTCCGATTGTTTTGGGATGCGGATGTATTTGTCTTGCAAAAGAAGGATATTTCCGTAGATGGATCTCGCAATTCTCTTGTTCGGGTTCAACAAAATAAGATCCTGAAGGTCGTTTTCCTGAGCATAGATCTCGGCATAGATGTTTTCTGGACTGTGCGTGCGGATGTTGCTCAGCAAATTGGTGTTCACATTGATTTCTTTGATCATGTCGATTTCTGCTGTTTTTTGAAGTCCCAAAACATCATCGGTTGGTTGGATTGAGAAAACAAAATCGACTGTGGATTTTTGTAATGCCTTTTGATCGATATTTCTATAGGCCATCAATTGGATAAAGGCATTGTTGTGTCCTTGGTTGATCACTTTTTCTGTGAAAAGATTTTGGAAAAACTCCAAGGTGTACGACAATGGAATGTTCATTCTCATCTTTCGCATGGATGCCATTAGGAAGAAATAACATTCTTCGGCCATAATTAGTTGTCCATTTCTGACAAAAAAAGAAACTTTTACAGAATCTCCGTTTAGGAATGCGTGGTTCTGAGCTTGGAATTGATCCGTACTGTACATATTTTTGGTACTTATGAAAGTGAAATTAAGGTTATAAATAAAAAAAATAATGAACGAATGGTTTTTCGTTCATCTATTTTTGTGTTTCGAGTGAAATTAGGCTGCTCCAAGTTTTATTTGAAGATTTTCGATCAGGTTTTCCCAATACATTTTGTTTTCCTCTTCGTCGCCCGGTTCGCAGAAATCGGTAATTATCAGAGCGAGATCATCGGTAATGTCATCAATAACAATGGACATTTCGAAGAAATTTTTGGTGCCTTCGTCTTCTTCCCAACGGAAACGAACGAAACTCTCCGGTTTGTAGCGAATAAGCGTGGCTTTTTCTGCCGGTCCGCCACCCCAAGAGAAAAAGAAATCGTCTCCTTTTTCCACAACATCTTCCGCAAACCATTCTGCTAAGCCTTCAGCACTTGCAAGATATTCATACAAGATCTCGGAAAGACAATGCATAGGAAACTCATACTGTACTTTATGTTTCGCCATATTGATCGATTTTTATATTTCGTGCAATATATAAATTTATTTATAAAGATTGCAAAATATTCAAATTAATTTTCATTCACTTTGAAATGAAATCCAAACGGCTACTAAATTAGGTTTAGAAAAGGTCTCAAATTTTGAGTTCAAATTCTTGAATCCATTAAGAGCCCGTTCAAAATTTTAACTAAATAATACTTCGGCTATTTCTAATCTTTATTATCTTTCTTATCTGCCTTTTTATATTCTATTTAGCGTATTTTGCATTTTAAATTTTTGTTTTAGCACGCTAAGAGAATATTCATACAGACTATCGTGGTAATTGTATTCTGCAATATCCAATAAAAAACAATAAATTTGCATGAACTATCAATTAGAAATATGAATACCAATCAGAAGGAGAATAATATAGAAATTATTAAGGATGTATTAAGGAATTATTTGCAAGAAAATGGTTTTAGAAACACTCCGGAACGCTATACGATTTTAGAAGAAATTTACCAATTGGATCATCATTTTAATGTGGACGATCTTTATCTGATGATGATTCAAAAGAAATATCATGTTTCTAAAGCCACCATTTACAATACCATCGAGATTTTTTTGGATGCCGGACTCATCCGCAAACACCAGTTTGGAGAGAAAATTTCATCTTCGGCTTCTTATGAAAAATCCTATTTCGACAAGCAACACGATCATTTGGTTATCTATAAAAACGGATCGGATCGTGAGATTGACGAAATCATAGAATTCTGCGACCCTCGTATTCAAGGGATTAAAGAAGCCATAGAAAATGCTTTTGGTGTGCAAATAGACTCTCATTCTCTGTACTTTTATGGGACTAGAAAAGATTCATGAAAAAAATTGTAGCTCTATTTTTATTTTTTAGTGTTTGGTTTACTGCACAGGTCAATCAAAAGAATCTTAAAAAAGATTCGTTTTTCACTCCAAGTTCTGCACAACAAAATCAAAATGCAGAAAAAATACATCATACCCATTCCGATACTTTTTCAAAGGATCCTAAAAAGTATGATGGAAACCCTTACTTTCAGGGCAAAGTTCAGTTTGACCATCAAGGCTCTACACTTTTTGCAGATGTGGTGATCCTTTACCAAGAACAAAACTTTGTAAAAGCCATTGGAAATGTAAAGTTGCAAAACCCCGATGGCACCATAATTACCGCAGGCGAAATGGAATACGATGGCAATACACAAAGAGGAATTGCCAGAAAAAATGTGGTGCTTACCGATCCCAAACAGAGCATAAAAACGGAAACTTTGTATTACGACAAACTTCAAAAAAAAGCGTATTTCAACACGGGAGGTACCATTTCGGATTACCAAAATACCATGTACACCAAATCCGCAACTTACAATACGGAAAGCCGAATAATTGATTTTACAGGAAATGTGAAAATCAACAATGCCGAATACACGGTTGAAGGACAAAATATTCTTCAGGATCAAAACACCAATACGGCAACTTTTAGCGGTCCCACTTGGATTACCAATAAAAAAAATCCTGGCAATCAAATTTTTACTGAAAAAGGAATTTATAACATGACTTCCAAAGAGGTTTGGTTAGAGAAAAATTCGACCATCTATTACAACGGCAAAACCCTGAAAGGCGACAGAATGTATTTTAACCAGATCACAGGATTCGGAAAAGCCAACGGAAGGGTCACCCTGAACAATCCCAAAGAAAATCGTTATATAAAAGGAGGTTATGCCGAAATTTTTGAAAAAAAGGATTCGGCGATGATTACCGAAAAGCCCTATGCTGTGAAGATTTTGGAGAAAGATTCCATATATTTTTCTGCTGAAAAAATCTTTGCCTTTCAAAAGGCCGATACAGCGGATGTCAAGAAAAAGAAAAGTTTTCTCCGTGCTTTTTACAAAGCCAGAATGTACAAGTCCAATGCACAAGCCAAAGCCGATTCCATCAGTTTTAACGAGACCGACGGCATCATGCACCTTTTCCACAAACCCATTTTGTGGAGCGGCGAAAAGCAAGTGAGCGGTGACAAAATTGAAGCCTACTTCAATTCGGATTCCGAAAACATAGATTCTCTAAAAGTGGTGGGCAATGCTTTTGCCATTTCCAAAGCCGACTCCTTGAACCTGAAGGACGAATTCAATCAAGTAAAAGGAAAATTAATGTCAGTGTATTACCAAAATGGCGAGGTGAAATTGGCCAAAGTCATAGGAAATGCACAAGCAATCAATTATGCCGATGATCAAAATGAAAAAACCAAACAAACCGAAAGAATTGGGGTTGCCATTTCTTCTTGCGGAGTGATCGAGGCTGAGTTTGAGGAGAGAAAAGTTCAAATAATTTCGTGTAATATTGGCGCCAATTCGGAAGTCTATCCCATGAGTAAAATCGCAAAAAAAGACCGATTTTTACCCGATTTTAATTGGAATACCAAAGATCGACCTCTAAAATGGGAAGACATCTTTTTAGACACGCCCAACAATCCAGAAACCGTTTACGAGTCGGATGATTCTTTGTACGATCAAGCCCAGGAAATCATCCAGAAAAATAAAGAAAAAGAAGAGGCTAAAAAACCTAAAAGAACCAGGAAATAAATTCAATTTTCTTCTTTAATTCACATTCAAATCCATTAAAATGAATCAAGATTTTTTTAAATACCAAGCGCAAACTACAGCATTTGCCTCAGGATTTCAGGTGGAGAAAGCCGTTGGATCCTATATTTACGGAAAAGACGGTAAAAAATATTTGGACTTTGTGGCAGGAGTATCCGCAAATACTTTGGGGCATTCGCATCCCAAGGTGGTTGCAGCCATAAAAGAGCAAGCCGACCGGTATCTTCATGTGATGGTTTATGGCGAATATGCCCAAGAAAAACCGGTAGCTTTGTGCAAACTTTTGGCAGAGGCAACTCCCGAACCTTTGGAGGTCACTTATTTGGTCAATTCCGGAGCCGAAGCCATTGATGGAGCTTTAAAACTGGCAAAAAGATACACCGGAAGGGAAGAAATTATTTCGATGAAAGATTCCTATCATGGCAATACTCATGGCGCACTGTCGGTGTCGGGAAATGAAGTTCATAAAAGGGAATTTCGACCGCTTTTGCCCATGGTCAATTTTATTCGCTTCAACGACGAAAGCGAATTTTATAAAATTACCGAAAAAACGGCCTGTGTTATTGCCGAAACCGTACAAGGAGCAGCAGGATTTCTCATGCCGGATCAGGATTATTTTAAAAATTTAAAAAAACGATGCGAAGAGGTTGGTGCTTTGCTGATATTGGACGAAATACAACCCGGATTTGGGAGGACGGGAAAATTATTTTCTTTTGAACATTTCGGCACGGTTCCCGACATCTTGGTGATGGGAAAAGGAATGGGAGGCGGAGTCCCGGTGGGTGCTTTCATGAGTTCCGAAAAAATTATGAACAGTCTTTCTCATTCTCCAAAACTTGGACACATCACTACTTTTGGGGGCAATCCCTTGATTGCTGCGGCTTCCTTGGCAACACTAAACGAGGTGTTGACTTCTGGTCTGATGGAAGAAATGGAAAGAAAAGAACTCTTATTCCGTCAGTTGTTGGTGCATCCTAAAATTAAAAACATCAATGGTAAAGGATTGATGTTAGCGGTAAATTTAGGCGAACCGGAATTCACGCTAAATGTGGCTAAAAAATGCATGGATAAAGGTCTGATTGTCTTCTGGCAGTTGTATAAGAATGAATACATGCGTATATCGCCACCATTGACCATCAGTGATGACGAAATCCGTGAGGGTTGCCAAATTATTTTGGACAGTTTGAATGAAATGTAAAAGCCTGTGATACATTTGAGAATATAATTTCAGGCTCTAAAATACAAATCCAACTTCAATATTGAGGTTGGATTTGTAATTTTTAAGCATAAAAAAAACCGTTTATAAAAACGGTTTCTTGGTCGGGGCGGCAGGATTCGAACCTGCGACCTCCTGGTCCCAAACCAGGCGCGATGACCGGACTACGCTACGCCCCGAAAGGTCATCTAACAAAGGGATGTTACCTTTATTTTTGTGGGTGCAAATCTATTGTTTTTTTTCTGAATAACAAAAATATTTTTCTGAAAAAATAATTTATTTTTTTAATAAAAATATGAATGCCAAAGCATTTTTGTCCGGGATACAGAAGATTTATAATCAATCGTTCAGTTCGTCAAATTTTGCTTTCATCGTGGGGTTGCCGTGGGTAAGTTTTTTGATGGTCAAATCTTCGGCTTTATCGTTGGCCAATCTTAGGTTGTTCTCAGACGAAAGCAATGCTGCTTTGGTTTTTTCTAATTCTTTGATAGTCTTGTCTATTCCATCAATGGCGTCTTTAAATTTTCTGCTTGCCAAATCATAATTTCTTGCAAAACCTTCTTTGAATTTGTTCATCTTCTCTTCAAAATTGGTGATGTCGATGTTCTGGCTTTTTACCATTGCCAGTTCTGCTTTGTACTGTATGGAGTTCATGGCGGCATTGCGAAGCAAAGTGATGATGGAGATGAAAAACTGAGGCCTCACCACATACATTTTCGGATATCGGTGAGAGACATCTACAATCCCGGTGTTGTAGTATTCGCTATCGGCTTCTAGCAAGGAAACCAGAATGGCGTATTCGCATTTTTTTTCGTTTCGGTCTTTGTCCAGTTCTTTCAAGAAGTCGTCGTTTTTCTTTTTTGTTGCAGTTTCGTCGCCTTCATTTTTCATTTCGAACATGATGGAGATGATCTCGTTGCCGGCATCGTCATTTTCTCTGTAGATAAAATCGCCTTTGCTGCCCGATCTGGCGTCGTTGTCTTTCTCGAAATAGGCTTTTTGGAATGCAGTTGCTCTTAGCTTATTGAACTCTGTTTCGCAATGTTGCTCCAGCGTTTCGCCCAACATTTTAGTGGAGAGTTTCAGTTTCATGTCTTTTACACGGGAGATTTCATCGTCTTTGTATTTGATGATATCGTCTTTGGTTTTCAGTTCGGCAGCATATTTTTCGACCAGAGATTTTTCTAGAAGTTGCTTTTCGGTGTCTATATTTTTTAGGTCGTTGGCGAGACGGTCTCTTTCTTTTTCAATCTTCTGTACCGCTTCGTTTACAGCGAGTTTTCTTTCAACTTCTGTATTTTCTATTTTCGCTTTCAACTTGCTGATTTCAGCGTCTTTTTCACTTAATTTTCCTGAGAGATTCAGTTCACTTTGGGCTTTCAGTTCGGTAAGCTCTTTGTCTTTTTTAGACAGCTGTTCTTGTATGGCGTTTCTAATATTGGCTTCGGCAAGTTTTACCGCACTTTCTTTTTCCCTTTCGGCCATGTCAAGTTGTCGTTTGATTTCTTCTTCAAACTGATGGTCTCTTACTTGTTTCAGTATATCGGCAAACCCGGCTTCGTCCACTTTAAAAGCTGTTTTGCAATTGGGGCATATTATTTCATTCATGTTCGATGTTGTTCTAGGGTTTAAAAATAGGACATTACTGTTTAATTATCAGAATGAATTGGATGTTATTTTGAAGATTTTTTTTTGAAATTTATATATAACAGTTTTTTGTGATTAATCTGTTTTTCTTTCAAAGGTCAACTCTGGCAAAATGATCTTTATCTCTTGTTGGGTTTCTTCTTTTTTCCAATAGAGAACAAAGTTTACTTTAGCAGATTTCAATTCAAAGTTTTTAGCTTTCAGTTTCTCTATTTGGGCGGTAAATTGCTTTGAAAATTTTAGCACTGAATTTCCTTTTTCATCAAAACATTCCATGCTATTTAACCGTAAAGAATCACCACTTTTAAGTTCTGAAATGGCGATTTGTCGATTGATGAAGAAATCAAGCCAAACATCTTTTAAAGTTAGATGCATGGACAATTGATTGGGAGGCAGATGCATTTCGATATTTTCAAATCGTTCTAAATTTTCTGCCGTGAGCGGGTCTAAAAAGTTTGAATTTAGATGAATTGTTAGGTTTGTTTTTGCCCGAGTCATTGCCACATACAAAAGTCGTTTCGCTTGATCGGTCGTTGCATCAAAATTTTCCAGCAGTATGAAAACATTATCAAATTCTTTCCCTTTGGCTTTGTGTATGGTTGAGACGAAAACAGTTTCTCCATTTTCATTGTAAAAATCTTCCAATTTAGACTCTCGAATGAAAACCTCTAAGTCGGATTTGTACTTGATTTTTGTGTTTGAGGCTTCAAATTCTTTGATGATGTTTCCTAAAATTTCCAATTTCGTACTGTGTCTGTATTTATTAACCACCTCTCGTTTTGCTTTCAGCCAAATGTCATCGTTGATGGTGTAAACATCATCGGCCAAATTCAAATGGTTCAAAAAATATCGAACTTCGTTGAGGTTGTATAAGCTGAAACCATCATTAGACTGTATCAATTTTGCTTGTAAGTTATTTTTCAAAAGCAATCCCGTAATCTGTTGTGCCTCATCGTTAGTTTTTGTCAAAACACAAGTTGTCCCTGATAGTCCTGTTGATAGTAGTTCTTGCACAAGAGGGACGGTCAGGTTTCCACTTTTATAATGGACAATTTTAATTTTCCCATTATCATTTTGCTTTGCGATGATGGGGGTTTGTTTGATGCGGTGCGAAACTTGTTTTACAAATTGATTAGAAAACCCAACTAAGTTAATTTTACTTCTGTAATTTTCTAATAATTCATGCTTTACGGCTTGGTTTTCGAAGATGAACTGCTCAAGATGTTTAGAATCTGCACCTCGAAATTCATAAATATTTTGGTCGTCATCGCCTACGGCAATTACGAGCATTTCTTCATTTTGTTCCATCAAAGTTTGAATCAAGTCAAACTCATCTTTGTCCATATCTTGTGCTTCGTCTATCACCAAAACTGTTTTGGTTATCCTACTTACTTCTACCTCATTATTTTTGATTTTCTGAATCGTTTTGCTTAGAATTTCGTTTGATTTTTCTAGGCTACCTACTTTACCTAATAGGTCAAAACAATAGGAGTGAAAAGTTTTAATTTCAATATAATTGGCAGCATTACCTATAAGCTGAAGCAAACGCTTTTTGAATTCAGTTGCTGCTGCTCTAGAGAAAGTAATCATTAGCAATTGCTCATGTTTAACATCCTCCATAAGAAGTAACGAAGCTAATTTGTGAACCAAAACCCTTGTCTTTCCACTACCTGGACCGGCTGCAACAACAATGTGTTTGGTTTCGTTGTCGTTAATAATTTTCAACTGAGTAGGTGAAAGTTCCCCGAAAAGTTGTCTAAATTTGGCAGGTGTAATATTTCGTTTTATTTCATTTTGCCTACTTCCTTTAAAATATTTATTGAGAAAGACAGGATAGTTTAAATGAAAATAGTCTTCTACAAATTGCAATGCGCTTTTATAGTCTTCAATCATTTTCTTAGCATATTCTCCAACAATATGAATTTGTTGAATTTTGCTTTCGTAAAACTGATTGAGCTTTTGATAATCCTCTTTTGTGTATCTTTTTTTGTTGTCTGTTTCTGTTCTTTCAATGGTCAAACGATTGTACACAACTAAAAAACCACCTTCAATTTTTATAGCTTCAATTCTTGACAAGTAAAAAAGCGTATCTTCAATATCATCAAGATTTATTTCCAATTTGAATAAATCTGAGCCGTTCTCATAAGCTGTTTTCAGTTCATGAATTGAAAATTCAACCAAAATTTCTTCTTTTGTTGAATCTTCAGATGCCGTAGTTTTAGTTTTTTCATAAAGAAATTCGATAATAAATTTTGCTAAAGTCTGTCTTTTTTCTAATTTTTCTTTCAACAATTCTCTTGGGTGCAAGGCAATTATTGACACATGACTTTTGGTGTCTAAGATTTTTCTTTTAACCCAATTTTTGATGGCCCAAAAATTGAGAATGGTTTTTATCTTATTACTACTGATGTCATTAAGTCCCTGTTCCTCGCCTTTTTCATTCAGTTCTTTTAGATGGTATATTTGTTCTTGCTCTTTTAAAAGCAGGAGCAAATAATTTTCAATTTTACTGAAGGAATCCACAATATTAAATGAACGATTGGTATTCTCTCCTTTTTTTATGAAAGCGGTTAGATCTTTTGCATCGGCCAGAATTTTTTCTTCACGCAAAAGATTAACGATGTTGATGACTTCTTCTTTTACAATCCCTAAATGGTCACTGATATAATCAATTCTTGATTCCGCAACCTCATCATTATTTTGTTTTCTACTTTTACTGGAGAAAAGTTTCTTGATAATTCTTACACCTTTTTCTTTTTGGTTACCCACAAATCTCTCTGAGGAGTTGATTTTGTCTATGGCTTCTTGTGCATTTTTAGAAAGAATACTGTTTGCAAAAACTCGTGGCATATTTTGGCCGCGTTTCAAATAACCGGCATCTTCCAAGGCTGCAATTGCGGTAGTTACTCTGGTTTCTATTTCGACAACATTATCGTCCCAGCCTGCTTTTCGTGCAATCTCCAAGGCAGAATTGGATACGGTTGAACGAAAGCGTGTAATTTCTTTGATGGCTTTCCAAATCTGTTGTATTTCTTTGATGGAAAGTTTGGTCTGATTCAACAATATGAAATGTTTACTCAAATCTTCCTCGTTGAATAAAACAAAACAATCTGCCGTAATTTTTTCATCCCTACCGGCTCTACCCGCTTCCTGAATATAATTTTCCAAAGAATCCGAAATTTCATAATGAATGACCATCCCAACATCTTTCTTGTCCACCCCCATTCCAAAAGCAGAAGTAGCCACCATAATTTGGGTATCACCGTTGACAAACGAATTTTGATTTTCAGACTTTTCTTGTTTGTCCATCTTTCCGTGGTAGGGTTTGGCACTGAACCCGTCTTCTTTTAAGCGCTCTGCAAGCGTGTAGGCTTTTCGTGTTCTTGATACATAGATAATGGTTGGACAATTTTTTTCTTCTATCAAATCCCGAACTTGTTGGTATTTTGTTTCTTCGTCTGATTTTTCAAAAACTTTATAATGTAGATTTGTTCTTGATGCTTTTGAGGTAAATAATTCAAGATTGAGTGAAAGTTTTTCCTTGAAATAACCCAGAATATCTTCAATAACTTTCTGTTTTGCTGTTGCTGTAAAACATGAAACGGGAATGCCGTCTTCGATATTTTTCTTTTCTTGAATGGATTTGATAAAATCTCCGATGTATAAATAATCCACCCTGAAATCTTGTCCCCACGAAGAAAAACAATGTGCTTCATCTATTACAAAACGAGCTACTTTCCTGCCTAGAATCAATCGTTCTATCGTTTTTGAGCGCAAAGATTCAGGTGAAATGTACAGGATGCACGCTGAGCCATCCTCAACTCTTTCGAAAGATTTTGCTCTTTCAATAGGGTCTAGTAAGCCGTTTATGGTAACCGCGTTAGTAATTCCATTTTTTTCAAGATTATCCACTTGATCTTTCATCAAGGATTGCAACGGTGAAATCACAACGGTTAAAGCATTTGAAGTGTCTCCACTCATCAATGCCGGAACTTGAAAAGTAATGGATTTGCCACCTCCAGTTGGGAAAACCGCAAGTATAGACTTATTCTCAATTGCAGCTTTCACCGCTTTTTCTTGCAACGGTTCACCGCCATAGCTTCTGTAAGAATCAAAGCCAAAATACCTTTTAAGTCCTTTGTGTGCATCTAAAAAACCGTTGCAGTATTCGCAGCCACTAACGCAAGGTTTGTTTCGTAATCGAAACATGAGTTGCTCTACATCAGGATACATTTTCAAAACCCAAGGAGGTGTTATGGAATGGATTTTATTGTGCTGAACGAAGGAATCGATAAGAGATAAACAGTAAGCTAATTCAATAGGTTTTTCTACAATAATGTTTGTAAGATCAACATGTTCACAAATTTCGTTTTTATATTTTTGTCGAATAAGTTCTTCAATGTTCGTATCTGAATGGTTGTATGCAATATAACGGAAAAAAGCTTGAAACTCTTTTTTGTCGTATAAAAGAAGATGAAAAATCTTCTTTAGAGTGTCGTCAATCCCTTTGAAAGTAGCAATTTCATCATTCAGTAAATCTCTAGCTTTGATGGAGTCGGTCAGAGGATTATTTGCCTCAGAGGATTGGAGTTTATCATCTTTGAGTAATGAATGATAGGGCTTTGTTGGAAAAAGCAATGGCGAAAGAAACAATGTGTCTATAATGTTAGCCGAATTGATACCTGCATCAAAGAGGGTTTTCCCAATATATTTAATGTCGTGATTGAAAATATTGTGTCCAGCTACGAAATGTGTTCCATTGAGAAAATGTACAAAGTCAAGTATCGAAGCTTTATGAAAAGTACTTCCATTGCCCTTGATTCCACCAATATCAAGTATTTTATTACTAATTGGTTCAATTTCTGTGTCTATGAATGCGATAGAGCTGCATGTATGTTCACTTTCTCCTTTCAATATTTGTTACTTCTAAGTTAGTTGGTTGGCAAGTACATATTTTAAATTCAAAAATACAGCTTCTGTATTTTAAGCCATAATTTATGAACTAAATTAACAAAAAAAGTAGTATAATTTAAAAATAAAATTGCACCATATATTACTATTGAAGTCAATATGTTTCTCTCACTTTTTTAATTTTCAGAATGCATTAATATTGAGAAACAAAAAATCCGTTCAAATATTGAATTCCCTTCCATCCATAGCTTTTTTAAATTGATTTTCAACACCATAAATATGGTATCGAAGATTTCAAATTCGAGTTGTATGATAATTTTACAAAAAAAAAAACTTCTCTTTTCCGAGAAGTTTTTTGTGAGTACACCAAGATCTGAACCTGTGACCAAAACGATTGAAATCAAGGTAAAACCCCACCAGAATTGTGTAAATACTTATGGAGCAAGCCTGGAAATTTCCCAATCGAAATCTTCATTCAAGCTATATAAAATCCTATCGTGTAAACGATTGGGCCTTCCTTGCCAAAATTCAATTTCATAAGGCTTGGCTAAAAATCCACCCCAATGTTTGGGTCTGGGAATCTCCTGCCCTTCCCAATCTTTTTCTAATTCGGTTAGTTTTTTTTCTAAAAACTCTCGATTCGGGATCTCTTGGCTTTGTGGCGAAACCCATGCACCCAACTGACTGCCTCGAGGTCTGGATGCAAAATACCCATCAGAAAGATTCTCAGCCAGCTTTTCCACATTGCATTTTATTATGATTTGCCTTTCCAAGCTGGGCCAAAAAAAATGCAAACATGCTTTCGGATGATCCATTATCGCTTTACCCTTTCTGCTTTCATAATTGGTGTAAAAAGAAAACCCCTCCCAATTGTAGGATTTTAACAACACCATCCTGGTTCGGGGACAACCATCGGCTTCTACCGTAGAAACGGAAACCGCGTTTGCTTCTGATACATTGGGATCGTTTTGTGCTTCTAAAAACCAATCTCTAAATTGCTCTATGGGATTTTGTCTGATCTGGGATTCTATCAGTTCGGATTTGTTATAAACTTTTCTTTGATCGTGTAGGTTTTCCATTGAAAAAAGATTATATTTGATTATGGATAAGTCGTACAAAGGTAAATTATTAATTTCTACTCCGGATCTGTCTTCGGATATATTTTCTCGTTCGGTGATACTGATCATTGATCACAATGAAAATGGAGCTTTCGGACTTATACTCAACAAAAAAAACGATATTGCAACCCATGCACTTCGCCACATTTTCGGTAGTGAGATTGAAGTTTTTGATGGAGGACCTGTTGAGAACGATAAAACTTTTTTTATTGTTCGTGGCCAACCCATCACCGATTTTTATATGAAATTGGATAACGATTTTTACATCACCGAAGATCTTGAAAACATTGTGAAAGCAGTGATTGGAGGCGAAATTCCATTAGATCACATGAAAATATTTTCAGGATATTCCGGTTGGTCCAAGGATCAATTGGAATCTGAAATTGATAAAAAACATTGGACTGTTGTTGATGTATATCAGATGGATTATACCAACAACGATCCCAATCTTTGGAAAAACATCATGCAAAACTTAGGTGGAGAATTTCTGATTTGGTCCAATGCTCCCAATGACATCTCCATGAACTAAAAGATAAAAACCACTTCTCGAAAAATGAGATCACTGAAAAAGTGAATTTTCAGGAAATATGAAAAAGAAGGAGTTGAAATCTTAGGATTTTAGCTCCTTTTTTTGTACCTTGATAAGGTCTTTTAAAGATAAAGAATGTTAGTCCAACAGCAAAAGATTCAGTTTAGTTCTTATTCCGATTTGTATGATTTAATCGTTCCGAAAGAAAATCTTCTTCGAAAAATTAATGATTTGATAGATTTTTCCTTCATCTACGATGAACTGTTGAATAAGTATTGTTTGAACAATGGTCGCAATGCGGAAAGTCCGGTGAAGATGTTCAAATACCTTTTGTTGAAAAGCATTTACTCGGTTTCTGATGTAGATGTGGTAGAGCGTTCCCGCTATGATATGTCTTTCAAATATTTTTTAGATATGGCTCCCGAAGATGATGTGATAAACCCCAGTTCACTTACAAAATTCAGGAAATTACGCTTGAAAGATACCGATTTGTTGAACCTTCTAATTGGTAAAACGGTAACGATAGCGATCGATAAAGGCATTATTAAATCCAGATCCATTATTGTGGACGCTACACATACTTTATCTAGATCGAATCCATTTTCAAGCATAGAAGTACTGAGAGAGCGTTCGAGATTAGTTCGTAAAACGGTTTATCAATTTGATGAAAACTTCAAATCAAAAATGCCGGTCAAGAATACTGAAAACGATCTGAACAAAGAATTGGCTTATTGTAGAGAACTTGAAAAATGCATAGAAGATGAGCCATCAATAAGTGAGATTCCGGCAGTGAAAGAGAAATTAAATCTTTTGAGGGAAACAGCCGAAGACACCGATGAACAGCTAACTTTCTCAAAAGACACGGATGCCAAAATCGGACATAAATCCGCAGACAGTTCCTTTTTCGGTTACAAAACACATTTGGCGATGAGTGAAGAGCGGATTATCACCGCAGCAGTGGTAACTTCGGGAGAAAAAGGAGACGGGCCTGAATTGCCAAAATTACTGCAAATGAGCCAAGACAACGGAATGGAAGTGGAAACCATCATTGGCGATTCGGCTTATAGTGGAAAAGAAAATCTGAAAATTGCCAGCGAACAGGATATAAAAATTGTTGCAAAGTTAAATCCATCCATTACACAAGGATGTAGGAAAGAAAAAGACCAGTTTGATTACAATAAGGATGCTGACAGATTTGTTTGTCCTGCCGGGCATTTAGCCATCAGAAAAGCCCATCAGAACAGAAAGAATGTCGGCAAAAATCAAGCTGATGTATATTATTTTGATGTTGAAAAATGTAAAGTTTGCCCATTAAGAGAAGGTTGTTACAAAGACGGAGCAAAATCTAAAACCTACTCGGTTTCTATAAAATCAGAATTACACCAAGAACAGATGGCTTTTCAGGAAAGTGATTATTACAAAGAAAAGTCGAAACACCGGTATAAAATTGAAGCCAAAAACAGTGAACTTAAAAATGTTCATGGTTACAAAAGAGCCACTTCTTATGGAATAGAAAACATGCAAATGCAGGGAGCATTGGCTATTTTCGCAGTCAATTTGAAGAGGATCCTGAAATTAATCTAAGAAAAAGAGAACAAAATCATCATCTTTAAAACTCAGCTCCAATTAAATCAAAACAAGCTTTACAAAACCCATTAAATTTAGAACTCCAAAAAATGTAAAGAGCTTATTACCGATTTTAAAGTCGTGTAATAAGCTCTTAATTCTTGTCTGAAATTAAATCTTATTCAAAATGAAGATGGTTTTTCAGTGACCTCCGAAAAAGAAGTGGCTTTTTTGGGTCTATTATATTCATTTATTTTGGACAGATCACTTTCATTTCGGTTCTTCTGTTCATTTGATGTTCGGCTTCTGAACATTTCACATGATCTGCACAACGGTTCAACAGTTTTTTCTCACCGTAACCTTTTGCTATTAATCTATCTTTCGCTATACCTTGAGAAACGATATAATCTACTGCCGCTTGAGCTCTTCTTTGCGATAATTTATTGTTGTAATTGTCGGAGGCTCTGGAATCGGTATGTGAGGACAACTCAACCCTAATCGACGGATTGTCATTTAAAAATTGTACCAATCGGTTCAGTTCGGGTTTGGCATCGTCTCTGATAAAGGATTTATCCAAGTCATAAAGGATATCTTTAAGAATAATGGCATTGTTGCAATCGGCCAAATCCATACAGATTTCCAATCGAATGGTTGAAGTGCTGCTTCTGTTATATCCTCTTGTTGAAAAAGAAACATTTTGTGAGAGGTGATTCGCTTTCTTAGCATAAACGGTATAATCCGTATTTTCTGGTGCTCTGAATGAGAATTGTCCGTTGGCATCGGAACGGTAGTTTTCTACTGCACCCGTTGTCTTATTGGTAACAATGATTTCTGCATCTGCAATCGGTTCGGAAGTATTACACCTCATCACATTTCCTTGAACGACGAATCGTTGATCCGGCAGAACAATCTCTTTTACAATTCCAAGAGTTGCATCACAGTTATCAAATTCACCGGTATCCACCGAAGCACCCGTCAATTCTTTTCCATTATAAGTCCCTTTTACGCTATAATACCCTTTCACCACATTACCAAAATGGACATGACCATCGGCATCTGTAGTCGCATTTTGTACAACCGTATCATTGGAATCTACTAACGATACCGCAACATTAGATAGTACAGAACCACTACCTTCATCTTTTGCTGTAACATGAACCGAGCACACAATAGGCTTAGGAGCCTCCACCGTTTTCACTGGACTAATAAATTGAAATATCATACCGGCAAACACTCCAAAAGAATGAAATTTGGTATCGATAGGTCCTCTTTTATACATTGGTTCTTGTAAAGGATCGTACACTTGAAGTCCGTTATTAAATGTCGTATGTGGCGCTTGTGTACCGTAAGACATTCCAGAAGAAGAATTGAATAATTCCGGAGTTTTAAAGTGCTGCATATAATAACCTCCTAAGCTCATACCAAAATGAGGGCTGAAGAAATAATTAAATTGCAACGAAGCCTTACCTGTAAAAACAGAAGTAAGATTATATCCCGCATGATAATTGAGCATTATTGGTGTGGACAATGCATTTACAGCTCTTGTTTCTCCACCGCCATCACCTGGCGAATCGGGTGGTTCCGGATTGGTAGGTGTGCCAACACTTAAGGAATCCGGTGTTGCCATATGGATTATTTCACCCCCTTTTATACTGGCGACACCCGCTCTTAATTTAAACTCAAAATCGGATTTTGGAGTTTGCCAAAATCTAAAACTCGGACCAATACCCACGAAATTTCTGGTGATTTTTTCTTCGGACAAATAAAAATCGTTAAAAGGTCTTGAATATGGATCTAGCAAGTTATCGGCCGGATAGGTACTTCTGGCTTGATTACGGATATAATCATAGTCCAGACCTACCCCAAACCAATCCCAATAATAATCCAAAGAAGCTCCTGCCATAAAACCACCTTCGTATTTATAAAAAGGTTGAAGTTTTTGGTCGGCAGAAAGTTTTTTGAAATTAGGAAAATCATAACCTCCACGAATGGAAACTCTAAAGGCATTGTTTTTTAGTGGACGAGCAACATCCACCTCTTGTGCATGAAAGGAAGAAAAAAAAGACAATCCTCCCAAGAATGTTGCACTGAGTAGTTTTAACTTTTTCATAACACTTCGTTTTTAGTTTATATCTATTTGTAATGATCAAATCCAACGAAACCAACTGAAAAAAAGTACACAATAAAAAAGTAAATTTAGAGCCCGTTTAAAATTTTACCAAAATAATAATTCGGCTATTTCTAATCCTTCATATCTGCCTTTTTGTATTCTATTTAGCGTAATTTTACATTTTAAATTTTTGTTTTAGCCCGCTAAAACTTCAATTTTAAAACCCAAAATCCATCTAATCATCTATACAAAAAATCTAGATATAAAATTTAAACAGACTCTAAATTCTTTTTAACAAATTTAACACAAACCCCTTTGCAAAATAAGAGTGTTTTCCCTTAATTTAGAAACAAAAATATAAACATAAAAAAAGGAAACGCTTTTGGCGCTTCCTTTTATATATCGATGCATGATCTTTATTTTTTATAAATCTTAGGATCATAATACGGTCTTGGCTCTTTTGAAGGCGATGTATAATCGTTGTCCTTATTGTTACCCAAAGGTACAATAAGCTCCCAACACCAATAGGTAAAATAAGCCGAAGCTACCACGAACAATATCCAGTTCAAAACATTACCAAATAGGTCATAAAATTGAAAAGACCATTTGAATGCATCACTTATTAATAAGAACAAAGATGTCATAATTTCCTTTTTTAAATTAACTTTGCACAAATTTATAAAAAATGTTTAGATTACTTTCAAAAGAAAGCAATATTTTTTCGATACCGGTGTATATGGCTTTTTTACTCGTCATAACCATCGCATTTAACATTTTGAATTTCAATACCATAGAAGCCATTTCCGAAACCATAACTTTTATAGGAATTGCGCTTGGATATTTTTTATTTAACAAAATAAATCTGAATCAACAGATCCATTTACCCTTATTTCTATATACATTTTTCGTTTTCGCATTGTATCATGGTAATTTGGACATTGGCATCTCCGTAACCTTGCTGAGCAACTCTTTTTTACTTCTCATACTCACCAATACCGATGACAAGGTAAAGAAAAGCTCTTATGTTATCATTGGCTCTTTGTTGGCTCTTAATTATTTCTTTTTACCAACCACTTGGCCCATGCTGGCATTTGTAATGGTTCACATCATTGCTACGACCAGCCAAATAGCGCTCAATATTTTTCGTATATTACTTGGTATTGCTTTGGTTGCTTTATCCTATCTTCTCATTTCATTCAGTATTGGAAATAGAACTTTGGATATGGATTATTTTCCATCAAGTTCTTTCAGCGCCCTACAGACCTATTATCCGTTTACCATACTCATTCCAATTGTAGTATTAATCCTACTGGCCATCCTTTCTCATTTCGTACATCTAAATGAAAAGAGTTTGATAAACAAAACAAAATACACATTTTTATTAACCTTTTCGGCGGCACAATTGATTACCATTTTGCTGTACATGAACCAAAATTTTGAATACCTTTTACTTCTGGTACTTCCTGTAAGCATTATTTTGGGCAGATATTTAAGGTTTTTACCCAAATACTGGATGCAAGAATTGGGCATGTGGATCATTATCATTACCTTACTTTTGTTCAAAATAGGAACCTATTTCGACTTAAAACAATTAATATTTATTTAAAATTATGATACAAATAGAAGATAAACTGATTTCTGAAGATATTTTTTCTGAAGAATTTGTGTGTAACCTCAGCAAATGCAAAGGCGCTTGTTGTGTGGAAGGCGACATCGGTGCACCTTTGGAAAAAGAGGAAACAAAAATATTGGACGACATCTATGAAAAAATAAAACCCTACCTGACCCGGGAAGGGATAAAAGCCATTGAAGAACAAGGTACTTGGGAGATCGATCCTAGCGATGGGGATTTCGTAACACCGATGGTGGAAAACCGAGAATGCGTATATGTTACTTTTGATGAAAAGGGCATTACAAAATGCGGCATCGAAAAAGCGTATGAAGACGGAGTAATAGATTGGCAGAAACCTATCTCATGTCACTTGTACCCCATCCGAGTACAGAAATACTCTACATTTACCGCACTGAATTACCACGAATGGTCCATTTGCAGCGATGCTTGTGCTTTGGGTAAGGAATTGCAGGTTCCAGTGTATAAATTCCTAAAAACACCACTTATACGCAAATTTGGAGAGGATTTTTACACCATGCTCTCAGAAGCTGCCGAAGAGTGGGAAAAAGAGTTTGGCAAGTAAACCTTTTCAGCTCAGAATCATCATAAAAAAACAAGGAAGCCACCCACTAAGGATGGCTTCTTTTTTAAAACTCAGCAACGCTGAAAACTAAGGTATAGGATTGGGTTCTGCTACTATAAACTGTTCGGTTGCGGTATAGATCTTTCCGTATCTATCGATAACCCTTACCTCTACAGTATGAGAGCCTTTGGACAACTTCTTCGGAAATCCTGCGGTCCAAATATGTTGGGAAATTTCTGGGTTAGACGGTCTTCTGCCTTCAAAAAGTTGCTGGGTGGTATCCCATTGGTACACAGAAATGGCAAAATTAGGATCTGCAGTTGGGGAAAACGACATGTCCTTCCACTCTCCTTGATCGATTCTGTATTCCATTTTATCATTTTTAGATCCCATAAAAAAGTTGGCCATAATGCGAGCCGAATTTTTAGAATGGAAAGGAATCACTTCTGGGACATGCAATTTGATCTGATAGCTTTCTTGTTTTCCGGCAACTTTATACTCGATATCATATTGATTATCTTTGAAGTTAATAAAAGAATAACCTCTATCCGTACCATCTCTCATGGTAGATGCAGGAACTCCCAAATTGTCCTTGATGCCAGAGTACCAATCACCAGAAGTAGTCCCGACATTGTATTCGTGCAAAGGCTTTTCTCCATTCCATCCAGCTTCTTTTCCGTAGAACAACTGCTGCTGAACATGAGTGTGTGCCGAAAGTAAAAGCGTATTTTTAAAAGGCTCTAAGGCTTTGAACAATCTTTCTCGGTCTTCTTTTCTAAAACTTTTTTCGTGTGACTGATATAAAGGAATATGATACGATATCACCACCAATTGGTTGGGATCCACATGCTTCAAATCGTTTTCTACAAATTTCATTTGATCTTCTCTAAAGCCACCCCAATAGCTTTTTCCACCTCTAGGATCTGGATATAAGATGTCATCTAACACAATAAAATGAACATTTCCATAGTTGAAGGCATAATTGGCAGGACCAAAATTGGCTTCAAAAGTTTCGTCAGAAAGCTGATCTTCTTTCGCATCATAGTTCATGTCATGATTTCCCATCACATTATACCATGGCAACCCGACCTCTTTCATTACTTTAGAATACAACGGTTGTAGACTTAGATCATCGCCAACAATATCGCCCAAACTAATTCCAAAAACGGCCGATTTTTTGTTATTCTTCACTTCATTGACAATACCCCTGCGGAAATAATCCAATTCTTTTTCATTATAAGGTTGAGGATCTCCAAAAACCAAAATACTGAAATCTTTATTTTCCTTTTGCTCAAAAAGAGGGAAGTTAATTTCTTTTGGCAAGTTTCCTGTGGGTGCACTTCCTTTGTATTTAAAATCGGCAGGTGACCCCTGTGGCTTGTGCTGATAATAGTACATAGGCTGCTGTAGTGATGACACTGGAAACATAAATTGGGCCGGCTTAACCACAAATATAGTTTGTCCCTCCTTCACAGGGATTTGGTACCAACCTTTTTCATTCGTCAATACAACATCTTCACCATTGGATACCGCAACTTTGGACATTCCATTTTCACGGTTTTCTTTTTTTAAATTTTTATTGGCATCGTGGAAAACATATCCCGTTGCATAATTTTGAGAAAATGCCATGGCCGAAATCAGCATACAAGGCAATATGAATTGATTTTTCATTCTAAATAAAAGTTTATAATATTACTATTGTTGCCACCAAAGTTTGGTGTTAATGTTATCTCCACCAATGGCCTGAGCCGCGTTTTGATAATTTTCTGGATTCATCACCTTTGCATTAGGCGGATACATGAATCTTTTTGGCATTTTACCATCGTTCATCAAACCACCGTTATTGGGCAACATAGGCAATCCAGTACGGTTAAATTCATACCATTGTTGATGATCTACAAAGAATAAAGAGAGGTACTTTTGCAGCATAATTCTCTCCAAAGATTGGTTATAAGCCACATTGGTATTGGTAAAATAATTGGCTGGCACCACAGCTCCCCATTGTTCTATGATGGAAGTAACTCCGTTTTTATAATAGGTTTCTGTATTGCCTCCAATGATGTTTTTAAATGATAATTCAGCCAGAATAAATTGAAGTTCAGAATAGGTCATCAATAAAATTTTCATAGGAGCTTTTGCCAAATTTTGATTGAGATTAGACGGCTGGTAACTAAAAACCGTACCCAACTGATAGCCTGAAGGTGCCCCTTTGTATCCTATAGAGGTATTTGTAGCCAGATCTTTCGCCGTACTGAAAAACATGGACATTCTAGGGTCGTTGTTTTTTTTCATTTCATCAATAAAAAATTCTCCAGCGGCTCTTCCGGTTGTAAAATCCTGTGGTCTTGCAACAGGAGGCAGATATGGAGCAATGCCAGATAAACTGAGTACGGCAGAATCTGTATTGGAGGTAAAAAGTGGATACACGGTTGGATTGTTCACAATCTCTTGTATCCTGACATGTACATTAAGGTCTCCGTTCTTGTTGAGTGATCTGGTTAACAACCGAAGCGAAAGTGAGTTGCAGAATTTTTTCCATTGCAGAATACCATCATTAGAATTGTTGGCGTTGTAAAAAAGATCGATTTCTGATAATTTTTTCGTGGTATCAAAAAGCGAATTGGCTTCTTTCAAATCATTCAACAAAGCCGTATAGATGTCTTTTTGTTTGTCAAATTTTGGTTTCATTATGCCTTCTTCCATCTTCAACGCTTCAGAAAAAGGGATGTCTCCAAAAGCATCTGTTAGGTTGGAATAGATCCATGCATTCATGACTTTAGCTATCGCCAAATAATTTTTGTCATTTTCTTTTTCCGCAGCAATTCTCATGTCTCTTACTTGCTTTAGCCACTTGTAAGAGGTGTTCCAGAAGCCAGTACCGCTGGCTTCGGTAAGATAATATCTGCTGTAGGTATTTCCTTCATTAGGGAAGTCTAGGGCAGATTGCATCACATCAAAAGTATAATCGTTTGCTCTCTTGTAATTATAGGTAGACATTTCTAACTGTACAGGTGCCAGCAAACTTCCAACCGATGGGTTGAGGATTTTAGATGTGTCTGTATTGATTTCTTCAAAGTCTCGTCCACAAGAATGGATTGCCACTAAAGACGAAGCCATCAGAATCGTAAAAAGTATCTTTTTCATTTTGGTAAGTTTTAGAATTTAACATTAACTTGGAATCCTACTGTTTTTGCCGTTGGCATTTGCCCCATTTCTATCCCCGGAGTAATGGTCGCATTATCCAGTGTAGCTACCTCTGGATCAAACATTGGGAACTTGGTCCACATCCAAAGATTTTTCCCAAACAATGCCACAGTAAGGTTCTCTAATCCCAATTGCTTTACAATTTTTTGATTGAATGAGTAGCTAATTCTGGCATCTCTAAGTTTGATAAATGAGGTATCGAATGAATTGGTTTCTACATTGGCTCTTCTATAATATTCTTTGTAGTAAGCATCTATACCAATCTTGGTTGTGTTGGGACCGTAGCTTCCGTCAGCGTTCAGAACAACACCTTGGCCGATTACTTTTCCATCTGCATTTTCCCTGCCCCAAAGGGTATGTTCTAGTTTACCTTGCTCCGACATCTTATGATGAGACTGAGAATAAGCCATACCGCCCAATTGACCATCAAAAGAGAAACTAATGGTGAAGTTTTTGAACTTAAAGTCATTTTGTAAACCGGCTCTCCATTTTGCAAATGCATTACCAACTTTTTCTACCGAATCCGTAGAAAGTGGCAATCCGTTGGCACCATAAACAACCTGCCCGGCTTCATTTCTCAGTAGTTTGTACCCGTACATGTCTCCTAAAGAACTACCAACCACAGCATTGTAATAGACCGCACCACCAACACTGGCCATGGTGAACGGTTCTCCGTTAAATTCTGCCGGCAAAGTCATGATTCGGTTTTTGTTTTCAGACCAATTGGCGTTCAGATTCCATGAAAAATCTTTTGTTTTCATAACGGTCGCATTCAAGCTGAGTTCAATCCCTCGGTTTCTGATCTCTCCACCGTTAATGACCCTAGAGGAGTATCCACTTTCGTTCAAAGCTGGGATGGTCAGAATTTGATTGTTGGAAGTATTTTGATACAGTGTAAAATTGAAGTGAACGCGGTTTTTCAAGAAGGAAAAATCCATTCCAGTTTCTATATTTTCGTTTTCTTCTGGTTTTAAATTTGGGTTTGCATATCTGCTCGGTGCAGTAACACTTCCTGGGATGTCGTCTACAGAATAATAATTATTCAGTAAATAAGGACTTCCTGCAATACCCACCTTGGCCCAAGATGCTCTTAGCTTCCAAAGGTTGAATTTGGAACTTCTAAGGTTGAACAAATCCGAAAGTACCACACTGGTACTCACCGAAGGGTAGAAAAACGATCGGTTAGATTCAGGAAGTGTACTGCTCCAGTCATTTCTTCCGGTAATATCTACAAATATTTTTTTGTCATAATCCAAACTAACCAAAGAGTAAACCGAGTTGATTTGTTGGTCTTTTGGGGTAGGTAATTTGGTGATCAGCGAAATGGCATTGGTGAGGCTGTAGTCTCCAACGGCTTTTAGACCTTCGGCTCTATAATCTGTCATCAGATAGTTGTTATATCTGATATTTCCCCCTGCAGATGCCGATAAATTAATCTTACCAAAGTCTTTTTTATAGGTAAACAAGATATCGTTATTGAACTCTTTATTGTTCACATATTGCTCTCTATAAAATCCTTTGAGATAATTGGCTGTATTGTAAGGTCTTTTTGTGGTTCTTTTTTCGTCCTGAATCTCCATACCAGAACGAAGCATCATGGAGAAGTTTTTGTTAAAGGTATAATCTGCAGTAACGCTTCCGGTAATCATTTTTTTCTTTACCCCATTCAACATTTCATAGGCAATCAGGTAAGGATTGTCAATAAAAGAACTGAAAGGATGAAGTTGCTCTTGCCCTTCTTTTCCATTTTTCCAAATCGGTCTGTACCAAGCCAAATCAATATTTGGATTTTGGAAAATCATGAAATACGAAATCGATTGATTGTTGTATCCTGTTGCTGGTAAGTTGTCCGAATTGGTCGTGTTATAATTGAGCTTGGTGGTAATTTTCAGTTTTTTATTCAACTTATGACTGATGGATCCTGCGAAGTTAAAACGGTCAAAACCCGTATTGGGCATCATCCAATTGTTTTTCAGATAGGTCAATGAAGTTCTGAAATTGGTATTTTCGTTGGAACTTTCAATGGCAACACTATTGGAATAGGTAGAACCCACTTCCCAAAAATCTTTAACATTATTTTTATACGGTCTCCAAAGTTGTCTTTCTTTGCTTTGACCTTCAACCGTTGGATCGTATTGGAAATAATATTGTCCGTTAAATTTTGGTCCAAAAGCACTACTTGTACTTCCTGTATTAACGCCATCTACAGAGGCTCCATAGGAATAATAATACTCGCCATTTTTATTTTTATTCAGCGTTCCTTGTCCATATTCATATTGCCAATCTGGCCATTTGAGTACGGTATCAAAACTTGCATAAGAGTTAAAACTTACTTTTAATTTTCCGTTTTTACTTTTACCCGATTTGGTGGTAATCATCAATGCACCATTGGCTGCTCTAGAACCATAAAGTGCTGCTGCAGATGCTCCTTTTAGTACGGTTACAGACTCGATGTCGTCTGGATTAATACTGTTTAATCCGTTTCCTAGATCAACTGGTAGGTCTCCTCCAGATCCCGCTCCATAAGCAGAGTCCCCTGTTCCTGTTGTCGAGTTGCTCATTGGCACGCCATCTACCACAATAAGGGCATAGTTGTTGTCCATGATCATGGATTTTTCGCCACGGAGGGTAATTCTTGCAGATCCCAAAGGACCAGCTCCTGCCGTTTGAACTTTTAGTCCAGCGACTTTACCTTCCAACGATTGTGCCCAGTTGTTATTTTGAGTTTCTTCAAAAGTACTAGAGCCCACTTTTTCTGCTACATAGCCCAAAGACTTATCTTGTCTTTTGATACCCAAAGCAGTAACCACTACTTCTTCAATGTTTTTGATGGTATCCTTTTTAGGTTTTTTTTGCGCATAAAAATTGGGGCCTAAAAATCCTAACACGAAAAGAGTTAAAAGTTTTTGCTGATGCTTTTTCATTTTTCAATTTTTATTGAGCGCAAAATTACCCTTAGTGTTTTAGTTTTTTTTTAACACAACATTATGCATGTCTTAACAATATTTAACTTGAAAATTACAGTTTTTTGATGTTTATTTCTTTAAGGTTTTATGATAATCATGAGTTAAACGCACAGATTATATATAAATAAAAGATGAGTTTTTTTCAAACCCTTTTCTATATTAATATTTTTAACATATGATGGTTTTTATTATTCACTTTAAACATTTGTTTATACCATGAATTGGATAATACGATATCCGATATCATATCTTAAATATGTACATAAAAAAATCCATGGATTTTTTATCCATGGATTTATATATTACAGTAAGAACTTTTTATTTTTTCAGTTCTTCCAAAAACTCGTCGTGAGATACTTTGGTTTCTTTCTTAGTTGCTTTTTCCAAGATCACATCTTTCAATTTAGCCATTGCTACTTCAGAAGAGATTTGTCTTACTTGCTCTTGGTCTTTCAACATTTCTACAGCATATTTTTGGATTTCTTCATCACCCAAATGATGGATTCCGTAGATTGCCAATTGGTTTTTCACCAACTGCTCTGCTTGACCAAGGATATCGGTATAATCCAATTTGATATCGTTATCGTTCAACAATTTACCTTCGATAATTTGATATTTGATAACACTTTTCTCTGAATCTAAAATTTCTTGAGCTTTAGCTTCATCTTGGATGTTTTGGTTGCTGAACATTAACCATTTTACCAAGAAAGCTTCAGGTAATTTCACCTCTTCTTTCTCTACAACCTGCTCCAATACTTTGTTTACGAAATGTACATCGGCATTTTGTTGGAAATACTCATCCAATTCTGTTTTCACACGAGTTTTCAACTCATCTTCAGATTTGATGGTGTCTTTTCCGTACACTTTATCGAAAAGTTCTTGGTTCACTTCGTGGTTGTTCAAACCGTAGAAATCTTTTACAGTAACTTCCAATTCGTTGTGGTGCAAGTGCTCGACTTCTGCTTTTGAGAAACCCAGCTGAGTTGCTAATTCTTCTTTAGCAGCAAGATCTTCTTTGCTCACTTTTGTAGACGCATCCATGGCCAAATCTTTCACCAATTCGAAAGCCTCTTTGTTTTCTGCATTGATGGTAGCATGTTTTGCAGGGTGATTGTGTTCTCCTTCTGCTCCTTCTTCAACAATTTGCTTAATTTCTAAAGAAACGAAAGAATCTGCACCAATTTTATCTTGAGGAACTTGAGTTGCAAATCTTTTTTGCATGTTCTCAATGGATTGGTTCACTTCTTTATCACCGGATTCTACTTTATAGTGAGGTGCTTCGTACTTTGCCAAATCGATTGAGAATTCTGGTTCGAAACCAACTTCAAAATCAACGGTTAATTGCTCTTTGTTGTGATCGAAATCGTCCATTGCTTGTGGCACAGGCTGACCTACCAATCTCATTTTGTTTTCTTCAACATAGCTGTTCAAGGCTTCAGAGATTTGTTTGTTGATTTCTTCAAAAGCGATTGGAGCTTCGTACTGTCTTTTCACCATACTCAATGGCACTTTCCCTTTTCTAAATCCTGGGATTGATGCATTTTTAGCATAGTTCAAAAGTTGCTTCTCAACTTTATCTTTGTAATCAACTCTGTCTATTGTTACTGTAAGTCTTGCACTTACTTCATCGTGATTGTGTGCGGTAACCTTCATTCTTGTTTCAAATTTTAAGTTGCAAAAATAACAAATTTTTATGAATAAAAATCATATTTTTTACAAGAGATGGAAGTTCATAAAAAAAGATAAACCTGGCCGGGTTTATCTTCATATATTGTTGTCTGAATTTCAATTACGCATTCACCGCTTCCACATTTTCTACCACATCCGGTAAAAACTGTTTCAGTAAATTCTGAATGCCATTTTTTAAAGTTGCTGAAGAGCTGGGACAACCGGAACAAGCGCCTTGCATCAGCATTTTTGCCGTTTTGGTTTCATGATCAAACTCGATCAGAGAGATTTTCCCACCATCACTTTCCACAGCTGGAGCCACATATTCGTTCAGGATATCCGCAATTTTCATTTCGATATCCGTGTATTCTCTGTTGATTATTTTTTCTACTGGATTTTCAGATTTCTGAGGTTTGATTTTAGAAATCTCACCGCCTGCTTTAAGATATTCCGTCATAAAAGCTCTCACTTCAACCATAACCTCATGCCATTGTTTTGTAGCATCCAAAGTAACAGCTACAAAGTTATCCGATATAAAAATTTCTTTTACAAAAGCATATTCATTGTACAAAGCTTCAGCGATGGGCACATCGATAGCTTGACTTTTATCCTTCACCTCCAAAGAACCGTTCAGCAATGGTTTTTGAGAAACAAACTTCATCACCTGCGGATTGGGAGTCATCTCTGCGAAAACCTGAAAATCTTCTTGCTTTTTCTGAAGAAAAATTCTAGGATTGTTGGTGAGTCCTTCTGCGATTACATTTTTCAACCCGTCAATCACATGTTCCCATTCTACGGCATCCTGCTTGGCAATTGCCACAAAATTTGCCGTGATAAAGACTTTTTCAACAAATGGAAACTTCAACAAGTCTTGAGCCAAAGGAATTTCGGACAAGTCCGAAGTCTGATCCAACTCCAAAGAACCAGGAATCAAAGTGTAGTCGGAGACAAATTTCATCACTTTTGGGTTGGCAGTGGGCTCTATGATAATCTTATACATTATGTTAAATTTGAAAGTGCAAAAGTAGGAATAAGTATTTAAAAAATAATTGGTTTGCATTAGATTTTATCAATCAACACCAAAATGGTTATGGCTCAAATTATTAGAAAAAACAAACCATACATTATCCTATTTTTTTTCTATATTTACCTTCAATTTAAAACGAATTAAATGGCCATTATTAGAGAACTTTTGGGCAAAAAGCCCGTGATTGGTGATGAAACTTTCCTGGCAGAGAGCGCCGTTGTTGTAGGTGATGTTGAGATGGGTACACAATGCAGCATCTGGTACAATGCCGTTATCCGCGGCGATGTACATTATATAAAAATGGGCAACAAAGTCAATGTACAAGACAATGTCATGCTGCACTGCACTTACGAAAAATATCCTTTGGTTATCGGAAACAATGTTTCTATTGGTCACAATGCAATTGTCCACGGATGCACCATTCAGGATAATGTCCTGATAGGAATGGGCGCCATTGTTATGGACGATTGTTTGGTAGAAAGCAATTCTATTGTTGGAGCCGGATCGGTAGTCACACAAGGCACCCATATAAAATCCGGTGAAGTCTGGGGCGGTATTCCTGCAAAAAAAATTAAAGACATCTCTGCAGAACTCTTAGAAGGCGAAGTAAACAGAATTGCCAACAATTATGTAAAATACTCTTCTTGGTACAAGGAAGAAACCAAATAAAATAAGGAGGCACAAAGGCCTCCTGAAAAAAAACTTATAAAATGAGCAGGTAAAGAGCATTAGCACAATGAACTTTACTTGTTTATTTTATTTGTAATCGGTTTGAACTTTAACACCATCAAAATTATCTTCCACAACTTCTTCAGATAAAGACTGAACAGCAAATTTCAAGATGGGCAGAAGCATGGCTACCAAAGCCACCAACAAAACGCCTCCCGATGCTGCAAACACTTTAAAATACGGCATCAACTCGTCCATAATTTGCTGAAAGCCTTTATTTTCTAGAGTTCCTGCAATTTTATTCAATCCCATTCCGATGAGGGAGAACCAAAAGAAAAACAAAGCCGTATTGAAAGTTAAAACCCATCGGCTGTATGTCTTTAAAGATAAACATTTGGGATTTATTTCATCCATAATTAAAGTCAACGAAGCCAAAATCAACAAAGTATTAATCCCAATGGTCGATCCCATGGCATGGGCTACGGTGATGTGAGTCCCGTGTGTAAACTGATTAATGTAAGGTACCGATATAGAAATGGACAATATTAAATTCAGTAAAATCCACATTTCTGCATAGGTCAAAAACTTAAACGACAATTTGTTATTCTGATAATTTGCTTTGATGTACGATTGCCTGAAGCCCCAAATAATATTGGCCAAGATCAGCAATTCCGTCATGGAAATCACATAAGAAATTGTTTTGATCCACGGAGATGCCGGGACAATATAAGTGTGATGTCCCCAATTGAACATCAAATTGGTCAATCCTAAGAAATAGAAGAAAAATGCTTTTTTGGATCTATTGATGCTTTTATCTCCAGAAATTCTTTCCATCGCGTACATTGCAGTTCCGTAAACCAAAGCGTTCCACGAACCTACAAAAGCACCCATGGCTTTCCATTGCACGGTAACATCTCTGATAATGTTGTTGTTAAAAAACGGCAACTGCCAAAGCTGAGCTTCTAAAATGGTCAAAAGAAAAAATACAAGTCCGGTTGTCCAGCTATAAATATATACCGGAGCTGTTTTGTAATTGGGTTTTAGAGTGATAAATACATTGAGCATAAACATGACCCACGCCAAAACGATAATCGCCACCATGTACGGGGGGAATTCCAGATACTCTCTGCCGCTAAATTTTCCTAAAATAAAGAAAACACAAACCACAACAAGTATCAGAACTTGCAAACCGGCTTGTATCTTACCCAATACCGTTGAGAAAATCTTTCGCCTGGAAACCTCGGGAAGGTAATAATAAATAATCCCGGTTGCGGCGCAAAAGATCCAATTCACCGAAAGATAAGTATGCAACGGTCTAATTTTTTGAAAAGAAAAATCCAATTTTAAAAAATCGGGAAAAGCATATTGCAACCCGCCCAAAATCCCAAAAGTTAACCCCAAAAACAGAGACATTATCGCAATGATAACATAGGCACTGCCCACAACATTATTCTTCATGACTGATGTTTTGATTTTTATAAGTAAAGGCGTTTGCATCAACATATTTTAGATAATCCAACAAAGCCTCTACCTGTTCTTCATTAAAATTAAAATTCAGCATTCGTGTCCCGCCTCCGTTCAATAAGAATGCTTTCGCATACGCTTCTCCCCGATGCTGATCAGAAATCACAGTGGTGAGTTCGGGTCCCAAATATCCACCCAAACCAAAGATTTGGTGACAGGATTGGCAATTGAATTTGT
This sequence comes from Amniculibacterium sp. G2-70, assembly GCF_014353055.1. Classification (GTDB taxonomy): domain Bacteria; phylum Bacteroidota; class Bacteroidia; order Flavobacteriales; family Weeksellaceae; genus Amniculibacterium; species Amniculibacterium aquaticum. The sequence continues at coordinate 2,016,370 of NZ_CP060698.1, read as the reverse complement.
GATAGATTTGCTTTCCGTATTCTTGTTTTTTCGTCATGGTGGTACCATAATCCGTTGCATCGTTATAGATCCAACCGGAGTAAATGAAATACGCTAAGAACAGGCACGATATTGTCCAAATTTTGTACATAAGCTGTTTTTTAAGCAGTTTTTATATTCGGACAAAATTATCGAAATATAAATTCAGACCAATATGATTTTAATCACTTTATTTTCAGGCACAAAAAAAAGCCTTGAAAAAGGCTTAGAGAAATTTTATTTGAATTATACAATGTTCACCTCCCGTTCTCCCCATAAACAAAAAGAAATGAGTAGAGCGCATAAATTCAAAGAAAAAGAAGGAGCTTATTTTATTTGCTTTGCCACTGTATTTTGTTGGGCACGAACATTATACTCGTGCCAGTAGAGGAATTGAAAGAAGAAAATATATTCTTTTCACTTACTAACTAAAATTAAATTTAGGCTTTGAATTGGAAAATTCATTGTAATTTGTGTTTCTGCGATTATCAAAAATCAAATAGAGTAAAACTGCTAAAAAATTTAAAAATAGCAACGCAAACAACCAAGTTATTCTATTTTTCTTATCACTCCTAAACACTTCTTTCAACACATATATCAACGGTACAGTGTTAAATACAAATGCAAGACTAAAGAAAAAGTTACTATTTTCTTCATGATGATAGATAACTAAATATTTGGATATTATGTAAAAAACAATACATAAAACACTCAAAGTGATCATCAATAATTTTGTATAAGATTTGTTTTTCATTTTTTATAAAATTTGGATTAACGGTTCATCAACTGAAAAATCTGAAGCTTTTGCATCTTTCATATCAAGTAATTTTATTACTTCATTCAACATTTTCCCTTCTTTTATTTTCATTTGTTTTCTATATTCTTTATATTTTTCAAGACTGATTATTTTAATTTTATTTTTTGGAAATTTCAAAACACTTTCATTACCCTTTTTGATTTCTACTAATTGAAATGAATAATTTTCATTTTCAATAGAGTAAATTAAGCCCGGCAAACCTTTGAAAATGAATGGTCCTTCAGGTAAGTTAATATCTTTTATGAAAAAAGCTTTGACTTTTTTATCATTATAAATTGATATTGCTTCGTGCAAATTGAAATTATTCTCAACAATATTACTATTTTCTTTTTGAATTTCCCATTGAATTTTTTGAGGCAATATGGCTTTTAAATAAAAATCAACTTCATTAGATATGATAAAAAGACTGTCTTTTCTCCTGCAAGTATTAATTCTTTTATCAGTTTTAATTCCTAAATTATCAGCTAGTTCATTTTTTTTGGTAATTAAAAAGAAATCCGAATTATCACCGTCAATAATTAGTTTATAATACATTTCATGGATTTCACTGCGCAATTTCACTTTATATGTAACCTCAAAATTTTGTCCATTTACAAAAGAAAAGATTGTCATACAGAAATAAATAATTACTATCTTCATCATATTTTATATTTTAAAGAAGCTGTCCGATAAGGTCAACCTCATTGAATTTATCCAATTTTTAAATCTTTCATTTTTTCTTGGTATCTTGATTTACCTGGAAAACAGCAATACAGACATCTGTTTTCGTTTTGAAGCTGTCTTTTGAAAAAAAGACTTTTAAGAATTATACAATGTTCACTTCCCGTTCCAATTGAACCGAAAACTTTTCTTTAACATCTTCGATAATACGGCTGGAAAAATCATAAATCTCCTTTCCGGTCGCCAATCCGGTTTTATTGACAAGGACCAAAGCTTGTAGATGATGACTGGCTACATTTCCGATTTGTTTACCCTTCCAACCGGCTTGCTCGATCAGCCAACCTGCCGCCAACTTCACTCCACTTGCATTTGGATACCCGGGAATTGTCGGGAATTCTTGTTTTAATCGTTCAAAATCGTCTTCTGAAATTGTAGGATTTTTAAAAAAGCTACCGGCATTCCCAATCTCCTTTGGATTGGGCAACTTGCTTTGTCTGATGGCAATCACAGCTTCTGAAACTTGCTGAATCGTTGGTTGAACGACATTCATTTTCTCCAGTTCGGATTTTATAGCACCGTATTCCGAATGAATGATGTGATTTTTGGTGGTGAGTTTAAAACAAACTTCCAAGAGTACAAAATCACCTTTTCTTTCAGTTTTAAAAATAGAATCTCGATACCCAAAATTGCATTCCGCATTTGTGAATTCTACAATTTCCTTTGTTTTCAAATTCAAAGCTTTACAAGAATGCAAAACATCTTTTATCTCCACTCCATACGCACCGATGTTTTGCATGGGACAAGTCCCGACATTTCCTGGGATGAGCGAAAGATTTTCTAAGCCTCCATAATTTTTTTGAAGGCAGAATTGCACAAATTCATGCCAGTTTTCACCAGCTTGTGCGCTTACTAAAACTTCAGACTCTGAAATTATTTTTTCCGATATCCCTTTCAGATTCAGTTTCACCACCAATCCGTTGTAATTTTTGGTAAACAAAACATTGCTCCCACCTCCCAAAAACAAAGTAGAATGAGAATTTTGTTCTGCAAAATCTAAAGCGATCCGTAAATCTTCAACAGTACTTACTTCAGCAAAATAATTTGCAGTAACATCAACACCAAAAGTATTTAGAGATTTTAAGGGATAATTTTCGTGAATCTTCATAATAAAAAAACTAGGGCTAAAGTAAAAAAAATAATATTAGAATACAGAAATAATACTACAAAAAAACGGGCCGAAGCCCGTTGGTCATTTATTTATGTTCAATTTCTTTGTATTGAATCAAGGCATCGGAAAGCAGTTCTACACTTCGTACCAAGTCTTCTTCCTTCAACACATAGGCCACACGAATTTGCTTTTTACCCAATTTCGGATTGCTGTAAAACCCGCTCATTGGAGCTACCATTACGGTTTCATTGTCTTTGGAATAGCTTTCCAGCAACCATTTTGCAAATTTATCGGTATCGTCAACCGGCAATTCGGCTACGCAATAAAAAGCACCTTTTGGTTTTGGACAGATCACACCGGGGATTTGGTTCATTAATTCCACCAAAGTATCTCTTCTGTGTTTGTATTCGGCTCTAACTTTTGCAATGTATTCGGCATCGTTTTCATGTGCAGCTGCGGCAGCAATTTGTCCTAACAACACTGGACTTAGCCTTGCCTGAGCGAACAACATCGCCGTATCGTGAATTTTTTTGGATCGCGTAATCATGCAACCAATTCGTGCTCCACACATGCTGTATCTCTTCGATTCGGAATCGATGATGATGCAGTTTTCCGCCAATTCCGGGAAAGCCAACATTGACACTTGTTTTTCTTCACCGTAAACATACTCGCGGTACACTTCATCAGAAATCACCACGATATCGTATTTCAATGCTATGTCTGCAAGTTTTTGCAATTCTTCTTTGGTATAAAGGTAACCGGTGGGATTTCCAGGGTTGCAAATGATGATTGCACGGGTTTTATCGGTAATTTTCTTTTCAAACTCCTCCATCGGTGGCAATGCAAAACCTTCGTTAATGGTCGAAGGAATGGCCACCACATTGATGTTAAAATTACTTGTAAATCCGTTATAATTCGCATAATACGGTTCCGGAATAATCACTTCATCGCCATCATCACAAAGGGTGGACAGAGCAAAGCTCAATGCCTCTGACCCGCCGTTGGTTACTATAAAATTATCGGTTAACAAATCGGTAAAGCCCAAACCGTGATAATAATTTTTCAATGCCGTTCTATAATCCAAATTCCCTTCGGAAAGCGCATATTCATAAATCTTTAACGAGTTATTCTTTATGGCATTCAAAGCGGTTTCTGGAGTTTCAATATCCGGCTGACCAATATTTAGGTGATAGACTTTAGTTCCGTTTTTTTTAGCTTTCAAAGCATACGGGATCAGTTTTCTCATGGGAGAAGCCGGCATGTGCAAGGCACGATTTGAAATTTTTGGCATTTTGAAAAATTTTTTGCAAAAATAGTTAATTTTTGTTAATTCCAAATCATGAAAATCAAGAATAGCGATGGCTTCTTCAGGATCTTTCACAAAAAAAGTCCCTATCCTTAGATAGAGACCTTTCACATATAAATCCTAAAATCAAATTTATTTTTTCTTAGCTCCAGCAACTGCATTTGCCAACTCGGCACCCGCTTTGAACTTTGCTACTTTTTTAGCAGCAATTTTAATTGGTTTTTTGGTTGCAGGATTAATCCCTTGTCTTGCCGCTCTTTCAGAAACTGAAAAAGTACCAAATCCGATTAGGGAAACTTTACCCTCTTTTTTCTTCAAAGTAGCAGTAACATTAGACATAAAAGATTCCAACGCCGCTTTAGCAGCTACTTTAGTAATTCCGGCATCTTTTGCCATTGCATCGATTAGTTCTGTTTTGTTCATAATACAATATTTATTTTTGATTTGTTCGTGTTGTTCAAGACAAATGTAAAACAATTTTCGGAATACGCAAACATTTTAAATAAAAATAATAATTAACACATGTTTTAAGATTTATTTTAACATTTTCTATAATTTTAACAATTATGAAAGTACACTGATTTAAAGCATTTTCATTCACAAATAATCACCATATTTCGCATATTTACAAGATATAAGAGCATTTTATTGTGAATTATCAAATCCATAATTTAAAACACGACGACCACAATCTGTATTTTAAAGCACAACAATCACCTTATCCTCTTGGTTTATTGAACTAAAAATACCCTATTAAAATGAAGATTAATCGTTAAACATTTACCATAGTTTTACAAAATATAGTAAATTTGCGCCATGTTAATTGAAGTTTTTAAATCTAAGATTCACAGAGTAAAGGTAACCGCCTCTGACTTAGACTACATCGGGAGCATTACAATAGATGAGGACTTATTGGATGCATCAGGAATTATGGTGGGCGAAAGGGTGTACATTGTCAATGTGGACAATGGAGAGCGCTTCGACACCTATGCCATAAAAGGGAAAAGAGGTTCTGGCGAAATATGCCTGAATGGTCCTGCCGCTAGAAAAGTTCAAAAGGGCGATGTGGTCATCATTATTGCATACGCACAAATGACTCCTGAGGAGGCCAAAGATTTCCATCCAAAAATCGTTTTCCCGAACGAAAGAACCAATCTTTTAAAATAATTCGACGATCCAAAAATCCATGACTGATACAAAAAACAACAAAGCAAAGTCCCTACTTACCATCTCCATTTCGTTAGTCTTTGCCGTGGTTTTCATGTGGTTGGCATTGAGAGGATTGGAATTTGATAAAATTCTAGAATCGGTTAGTAAAGCCAATTACTTTTGGATTATTGCAGCATCGGCATTTGGCTTATTGGCTTATTGGCTCAGGGCTGTCCGTTGGAACCTGCTGCTGGAACCATTGGGACATCAAATTTCCAATTCCAACTCTCTTTGGACCATATCTTTCGGGTACCTGATGAACCTGACCATCCCGAGAAGTGGCGAATTGGCAAGATCTACCGCGCTATTCGGAGTAGAAAAAGTACCTGTGGACAAATCTTTTGGAACTATCATTTTGGAAAGAGTGATCGATTTGGTTTGCATGCTTATTTTTTTAGGTTTCACCTTAGCCTTTAAGTACGATGCTATTTTAGCCTTTTACACCCAGTCGGGATTCAAATTCAATCCGAATATTTTTATTGCCTTCATCCTTATTTTCACCCTTGGGACATTTTTATTTTTTAAATTTAAAAAGCATTTCTTGAAATACGGTTTCATTGCCAAAATCATCCATTTTATCGACGGGATATTTATGGGTCTGACATCCATTTTCAAGTTGAAACAAAAGACAAAATTCATCTTATACACCATTGGGATCTGGATGAGTTATTATTTTGCCGCCTACCTTGTTTGTTTTGCCCTTCCAGAGACCAGCCATTTTTCTCCTGCAGATGGACTTTTCATCATCGTTGTTGGGACTTTGGGCATGATTGTTCCTGCTTCTGGTGGGATTGGTGCATTTCATTTTGCTCTAAAATTAGGGATCGGTGCGCTTTTTCTTTCGTTAGGAAAATCTTTTGAAGAAGGTGCTGAAATTGGACTTTCCTACGCTTTTTTGTCACACACCATGCAATTGGTCATTATGCTCATCATGGGACTGATCTCTATCCCAATTCTAGCAAAAGCCAGAGAAAAAGCTACAAACAAATCTTAATATACCGCATAAACCACGACCGTCTCCGTAGAAACGGTCGTTTTTTTTGTTAAAATTTTCCAAACAAAAAACATATATTTGCTCATCTTAAAAAAATGAGACTGTATGAATCCCTTCATTTTACTCGCCATTATCATTGCCTATTTTGTTTTATTGCTCGTCGTGGCTTTAAAAACCGGAAAAGGCAGCAACAACGACAGTTTCTTTATCGGAAATAGAAAATCCAACTGGATGCTGGTCGCATTTGGGATGATAGGAACTTCGCTCTCTGGTGTCACATTCGTTTCCGTCCCTGGAGCGGTAGGTGCCGACAAGTTCCATTACTTACAAATTACCATTGGTTACCTCGTAGGTTATATCGTTATCGCCTATATCCTACTCCCACTCTATTATCGATTGCAGCTGACCTCCATTTACGGTTACTTGCAACACCGAATGGGACAACTTTCCTACAAGTCCGGCGCTTGGATCTTTATCGTATCCCGATTGGTTGGCGCCACAGCGAGGCTGTACTTGGTGGTCAACATTTTGCAAGTTGCCATTTTAGAAAGCCTAGGAGTTCCGTTTATAGTGACTACTTTAGTTATTTTGGCCATGATTATTTTGTACACTTATGAAGGTGGAGTAAAAACAATTGTATGGACCGATACGCTGCAGACCACTTGTATGTTGTTGGGTTTAATCATCTGCTCCGTGTACATGATGAATCATTTGGGGCTTAATTTTTTCGAAAGTATTTCTGCCATGCACGGTCAGGGTTACACAGAAATAATCAATCCGGACATTAACAGCAAAGCATTTTTCCTAAAACAAGTATTGGCAGGTGCTTTCATAACCATAACAATGACCGGTATCGACCAAGAAATGATGCAAAAATCTCTTTCCGTAACCAAGTTGAAAGATTCTCAAAAAAATATGGTCACTTTAGGCTTCATATTACTGGTCGTAATCTCCCTTTTCCTTTTCATGGGTGGACTATTGCATTTGTACGGCGCACAAGAAAACCTAACCCTTACAGGAGACCAACTTTTCCCAGAGATCGCCCTTAACCACATGCCTCCTATCATTTCCATTATTTTTATTATCGCACTGATATCCGCATTATTCCCGAGTGCTGATGGCGCCATGACAGCGCTTACCTCATCTCTTTGCATCGATATTTATGGATTGAAAGAAAAAGATTGGGACAACGCCAAAAAGGAAAAATTCAGAAAAAGAACGCATCTTTTGGTGGCGGTTGCTTTTTTGATCATGGTGATTATTTTCAAATTGATTAATGACAATTCCATGATTGGGCTAATCTTGAAACTTGCAGGCTTCACATACGGTCCGCTTTTGGGATTGTTTGCCTTTGGAATTTTCACCAAATACAAAGTAAAAGACAAGCTTGTACCGTTTATTTGCATTGCTGCACCGGTGGTTTCGTTCATCATTGATAAGTATCAAGAAAGTATTTTTGGTGAATTCAAAATTGGTTTGGAATTGTTAATCATCAACGGACTGATCACCTTCTTTGGATTGTGGTTAATTCGTAAAAAATAAAAAAAAATTCTTTCAGAAATACAAAAGCCTTCCAAATTGCGGAAGGCTTTTTATTTATTATTGATAAAGATTAACGAGCAAGCAACACTTTTTTTGCAATGAGGGCTTCTCCTTTTTCACCCAATACATTCACGATGTAAACACCTTGTGTCAGTCCTAAAAGCGACATTCTTCGTCCGGTGTTAAGCGTTTTTTCCACAACTTTTGTTCCCACAGTATTGAAGACTTCCACCTTAATCAATGATTTGGTCAATGAAGGTTCTAACTGTATGTTGATGTTACCATCGGTTACTTTCGTAGGATAAATATCGTTTTGAACCAAAGACACTTCTCCTTTATTTTCACCAATAAAATGCTTGCTTGCCAAATCATAAATCTGATGCTGAACACCGCCATAGATGGCGTGAGCAGTTAAGTTATTGATGTTCACTTCGTACAAATCTCCACCTTTGGCTGATCCTACCACAACTTCTCCATTTTCATTGACCGCAGCTCCGTTTAGAGAATAATTTTCCGGCAATCCAGTAACTTTACCCCAATATTTTAGAACTCTGTCGTTGGTATTTAGCTTGAATACATTTCCAGAAGCCGCAAAAATGTAAAAATTGTTATCGGTATCGGCAACCATATCTCCACCATAACCCACAGTCATTATTTTGAAATTATGATCTCCATTGGAAACATCATTGCTAACCTCACCCAAATCCTTCACCTCGTATTTCCCGTTGATGTTGGAAATCTTCAGCAACTGAGAGCCGGAATTGTTAAGGGTATAAATCGCACCGTCTGTACCCGTTGCCATTCTGGTAAAATGCGAGTTGATATCACAAGCCATGGATTTGGCAACACTATTTTCGATTAAGGTTATTTGTTTCGTTTTGAGATCCAACGCATAAAAATTGGTGGAATACATGGGTGTATAGACCAAATTATTCCCGTCCAATGCCAAAGTTGCAATGGCAGAAGCTTGGGCATTGTTGTAGGAATTTTTCACCTCATCCACTTTCACTTTTCTGGTATCTGAAATAACATTAGGAGTAGAATCTGATGAAAAAATCACGGCTGAAGTCTGACCGTTGCGCATGTCCAAAGCACGAAAATCTTTGAAAATAATATTTGGACTTTGCAATCCGGTAAGTGCATAAATCTCTTGCTGTGCCTGTACCTGTAGCCCCAAAGCCAACAACGGAAGTGATAGTAAAAGTTTTTTCATAATTGTTAATTTTTGAATTAATAGATTGTGATTTGAGCAACGAAGTTACAGAATTTTTAATAATTCAAACAAAAAAATCCTTCAGGAAAAAACCTGAAGGATTGTCTTATAAAAATTTTCTTGAAAACTTAGTTCAGCACATAGGTCGTACCCTCTCTGCTGTCTTTCAATTCAATGCCTTTTTCCAGAAGTTGATCACGGATTTGGTCGGAAAGTTCGAAGTTTTTAGCTTTTCGGGCTTGGTTTCTCAATTCTATCAAAACTTGCAAAGCCTGATCCAACTTTTCGTTGTTATTTTCCTCGATATTCTGAAGTCCCAAAACATCGAAAACAAAAGCATTCATCAATTTTTTAAATTCCTCAAAATCATCTTGGCTAAAGTAAATTTTTCCTTCTTTCATTGCAAAAATAATTTTTACAGCTTCAAAAAGATGAGAAATTAAGATGGGTGCATTGAAATCGTCTAACAAAGCAGCATAGGCATTGGTTTTCCAGAGTTCGAAAGCCCAATTGCTGTCTTCTTTCACAGCAGAAGTTGCGTGGGTTGCATTCAGAATTTTAATGGCTTCCATCAGTCTTTGATGTCCTTTTTCTGAGGCGACCATTGCATCGTTGGAAATGTCCAAAACACTTCTGTAATGGGCTTGCATAAAGGAAAATCGAACGACAGAAGGATGAAAAGATTTTTCAAAAAAATCATTTTCTCCGGTTACCAAATCCATGGGGTTGATATAATTTCCGGTGGATTTGCTCATTCTTTGTCCGTTCATGGTCAGCATATTGGCATGCATCCAATAATTAACGGGGCTTGTTCCATTGCACGCTTTACCTTGGGCAACTTCGCACTCGTGATGTGGAAATTTAAGATCCATACCTCCACCGTGGATATCAAATCTTTCGCCCAAATATTTGGTGCTCATCGCGGTACACTCCAAATGCCATCCGGGAAAACCTTCGCCCCAAGGCGAATTCCAGCGCATAATGTGTGCCGGAGAGGCCGATTTCCAAAGGGCAAAATCTTGTGGATTTTTTTTCTCGTCTTGTCCGTCCAGATCTCTGGTGTTAGCAAACAATTCTTCAATATTTCTATTGGAAAGTTCGCCATAATTAAGGCCTTTTTGGTTGTAAGCAATCACATCAAAATAAACAGAACCGTTGCTTTCGTAGGCAAATCCCGTATCAATTAACTTTTGAGTCAGCTCGATTTGCTCCAGAATATGTCCTGTTGCAGTAGGCTCTATGGTAGGTGGAAGTAAATTGAATTTTTCCAAAACCTGATGAAAATCCACGGTATATTTTTGTACGATTTCCATGGGTTCTAATTTTTCCAATCGGGATTGTTTTACAAAACGATCGTTATCAATATTTCCATCGTCGGTAAGGTGGCCGGCATCCGTTATATTCCTAACATATCGCACTTTGTACCCCAAGAAAGTCAGTGTCCTGTATATGAAATCGAACGACATAAAAGTCCTTACATTACCCATGTGTACATTGCTGTACACGGTTGGTCCGCAGACATACATGCCAACATTTCCTTCCAAGATGGGTTTGAATTGTTCTTTTTCGCCAGACAGCGAATTGTATATTTTTAGTATCATTATTTTTTTTGAATTAAGAGTCCGTATAAAATTTTACCGAAATAATAATTCGTCTATTTCTAATCTTTCTTATCTGTCTTTTTGTATTCTATTTAGCATATTTTGTATTTTAAATTTTTGTTTTAGCCCGCTAAAACTTCAATTTTAAAACCCAAAATCCATCTAAATATCGATACAAAAAATCTAGATATAAAATTTAAACAGGCTCTAAATTAAAACGAAATGGTAAAACCTCTAAAAGTTCCTTCAGATCCAGAAGATATGAAGTGTAAAAGCATCAACAACAAATGATGGTGGTTGAAAATATTTTATGAGCTATTCGTTTAAATTGTATCATGTTGAAAATGTATTATTTAATCCAAATTGGTATTCATCCCTACATAATGTAGAAACTCTTGTCTTGTAATGGGATTGGTCCTGAACAGTCCGCTTAACTCTGCCGTGATGGTGGAGCTTGCGGTATCTTTTATCCCACGACAATTCACGCAAAGGTGTCTGGCATCTATGATGCATGCGACATCTTTGGTCCCTAAGCCTTCACGAAGGGCATCTACAATCTGCATGGTCAGTCTTTCTTGCACCTGAGGTCTTTTGGCGTAATAATCTACAATTCTGTTTATTTTTGATAATCCTATGACTTCTCCGTTAGAGATGTAGGCGACATGGGCTTTCCCAATGATGGGCAAGAAATGGTGTTCGCAGAAGGAATAGACCGTTATATCCTTTTCTACCAGCATTTGTCTGTACTTGTATTTATTGGAAAAGGTAGAGATGGTCGGTTTGTTCTCAGGTAGCAATCCTCCAAAAATCTCGTTTACATACATTTTTGCCACTCTTTTGGGCGAGTCTTTCAGGGAGTCGTCCGTCATGTCCATACCAAGGGTTTCCATGATTTCGGCAAATAAACCTTGGATTTTTGCAATTTTTTCTTCAGGAGATTTATCGAAGGCATCACTTCTTATAGGGGTATGTTCTTTTCCTGTGAAAACATCGTCGTCGTTATCAAAAAAATGGGGCATGCTTTATAAAATTAAAACACAAAAGTACAGAATATTGTTGGAATAATGAAGCGAGGGCAATGGAAGGCACAGCATTCACTTTTTAAAAACTATGTGAAAAATTTATTTTCTATGATATCTTTTATCCATTATTTTACTTAAAAAGTCTATGAATCTATGTGTTTTAATATTTTCACCACATAGTCACATAGGTTTTTGGTTTGTAATAGAGCGTTCTTTTCATAGAAGCATTGCTTTCACAATAGCATAAAATTTAAATGCGAATACCCTGAACGGAAGATTTAGCTGGAAAGGATTCTATTTTTTAGAAAGAAATTTTCTTATGAATTTCACCAAGAAAAACACAGCAACAAAAGCTAGGAGAATAAAACCCGTTTGAACTAAAAATAAATTAATGTCGAATTTTTCTAACATGATTGTTGTTTTAAAATTACACTTCAAATATAATAAAAACTCAAAACTTTTCCGTTTTGAGTGATCAATTATTCGGTTAAATGTACAACCACTTGAATTTGATTTTCAGGATGTTCGTTTTTGGACACCCTTTGTATCACGACTTGTAAATTTCGCTTCAGGCCTACCATCAGTAGTTTGTACAAGATTCTGTTTTCTGTTCTCGGCACGAAACCGATCTTATGATCTTTGTAATAGATGGCTATGGCTCTAGCATCGTACTTGTTGTCCGGCTCTAAGACCAAATTGAGTTTGGTACCAATATTCAGTTTTTGAAAAACCAATGCACCGTCATAATAAGTAAAACCTGCAATGTTGAAGTGGGATAAATGTTCTTTTTTCATTGTGTAAAGTTTTAAATTGTTTTTTGTAGGGACAAAGTAAAACACTACCTGTGCAGTGGAACTGCATTGCAAAAAAAATCTCTTCTCGAAGCTCTTTGTAACTCTCTAAAACATCATGAGGACAACTAAAAATGTTTTGTGAAAAATTTATAGACTTGTTAATTTAATATTTAATGTATTGAAAATTTTTTCAACAGCAGAATAGAAAGATTTGTGATAATCCTGGTTGAACCCTGTTGTAGAATATAAAACTTTAGAGTTATTTTCGTATAAAAGAATAGAATTTTGTCCACCATCTGAAATTCCTACTAAATGCTCATTGGATTTCCCTTTGTTTATGATTCTTGGCATTACCAAATCTTCTCGATCAATATTTTTTACTTTATTCTTTATTTCATCATAATCCGAAAAAGTAATTGTTTTATCTTCAAGTTTTTTTCCTTGATAAAGTATTTTGACTTTAACATTTTTTCCCTTTTTTGAATAGTTTGGAATTAATTTAATATTGATTCGGTCATTTTTTATAACCATAACATTATGGTGGTTGAATTCAATATATTCTCTGTTCAAATTCGTTTTCAAACTTGAGCAAGAAAAAAGGAAAAGTGTTGATATTAAAAATAGAAGTTTACTCATTGTGGACTTTTGTTATTTAGTTATTATTACAAACTTAGCACGCAAAATACAAGTGCTTGAAAAAAAATCTTTTGGCTTTAGCTAATGACTTAGAAATACTAAAATATAAATTTGGTCTGTTCCCAACTAGCCCCGATTGCAGCGGCATCCTTTTGTGGAGCCCTGCGGAACAAAAGATACAGCGGAAAGCGGGAAATAGCTCCTAATTATTGCTTGGCTCAACTAAAAAACGGTTGTGTTGTTCTGCATTTTGATAATTCGGTGATGTATTTTTTCTTTCAGGCTTTGTGGTGCTATTACTTTCATGTTTTCTCCATAGGAAAGGATGAGTCCTTCCAATTCAAAATTTTGTTTTACCTGAAGGGTCAGCCTATTGCCTTTCAGTTTCTGAGAGCCGTGCAAGGGTTTGGATTGCACATACGGAACTACGGCGGGAGACAAATCGATGACAACCTCCTCCACCGCTTGATCCGGATAATTGGTAATGCCAATAATGTCTTCGAAATATTCTTGAAAATCCAAATCGCTGGGCTGGTACTTTTCATTGGAGGTTTGGATGGAAACGATCCTATCGATGGCCAATGTAAAAACCGATTGGTGGCGATGTCCTAAAGAAAGCAAGAACCACCGGTTGTTGAATTGCTTGAGGTACAGTGGAGAAAGGAGAAATTTTTTTTCTTGATCCGACGAAAAGCTTTTGTAGGTAACAAGCAATGCCTGTTGATTGCAGATGTATTGGTACAAAGGATAGAGAAAATGCAGGCCTTTGAGGAATTCGTTTTCTTCGAAATCTATTATTTTGGAATGATTTCCAAAGTTTAGCTGTGCATTTAGTTTCGTTTGCAAAGAAGCAACCCATTCAAAACCTTGGGTATTGGACATCCTACCGAGGGTGAACAAAGCTTTTCTCAAAGTTTCTATTTCTTCTGCATCCAGAGGGAGATTGGCGATGGTAAATTTCTCGTCTTCATAACGGTAATAGACTTTCTTTCCATCTTTCACGCTTTCTATGGGCGCTTGGTAACCTGCCTCGGATTTCATAAATTGGATGTCATCAAATATCTGTCTTCTGGAAATGCTGATTTCATCTCCCAAATGTTGGGACAAAACCAAAGAGCAAACCTCTATAAGATCTTCTATAAAATATTTTTTGAAGCGATTGCTAAAGCATTTATCGAGTGTATTGTAACGGATTTGAGCATTTTTGTTGAAAGCCATTGTACTTTATTTTCATCTAAACAAATATACTAAAAAAGGCTACTTTCTGGAGAGAAATAGCCTTTTCTAAAAAAAACAGTTGCATTATGAACTTGTGAAAAGCCAAATGCGTTATAAAAGAATAATGAAAACAGTCGAGATGAGTCCTACATAAAAAAACAAGAGTACCTTCCAGAAGTTGTGTGCTTCTTTCAGTTCCATAAATTCCATTGCTACTGTTAAGAACTTGACAACGGATACGAGTACAATACCAACAACAACGGCTTTGGTAAGGGTAAGGGTAAGTCCTGCCAAAAATGCTCCGGTGAGGGTCAGTAGGATAAGTACGATATAGGTGATTAATAATTTTTTGTGCATAACATTAGAATAATAAATAGAGAATTGGGAATAACAACAACCAAATAAGGTCGCACATGTGCCAAAAAGCAGTACTCGCTTCTAAATCTTCTAAAGAAGTATTTTCTTTTTTCTTGATGACCACCCTTCTCATAAAGAACAAAATAACCACACCCACCAAAACATGCAACCAATGGAAACCGGTAAGCAGCCAATAATTCATAAAAAATGAGCTGTGATCCATGGTTAGGCCTGCTTCTAACTTTTGGCTGTACTCCACCAACTTGAGTGCTAAAAATCCGAGTCCTGAAAAAATGGCCCACAATAAAAACTGGGCAGTTTTTTCACTTTTATTTTCTTTGAAATACTGAACCGCTTTGGCGGCAAAAAAACCACCAGTCAGTAGCAAAATGGTATTGATGGCCGCAATTGGCCTGTTGAGCAACTGGCTGTCCAAGTGAAATTTTTCTCTTTCTTGAGAACCGTAATATGCCAATCCGGCGATGGCCATCCCAAAGGTGATTAATTCGACATAAATGACTATCCAAATCAGGATACCTCCTGGTGGATAAAATATAGATTTTCTATTGACTTCCATTTTATTGATGAGGAGATTTCCTCTGATTATTGATGTTTAATTTTCTCATAGAGTTTTGCCAACGACTTCAGCAAAGCTTCTGGAGAAGTTAAAATTTGATAATGATTTTGCCCAAACATTTGCGGCAAATAATATTTTGCTTGAGCTTCTATCGCCAAAGCATAAGAGTTAATGTTTTGTTCATTAAGCTCCCTAAGAGCTTGTTTGATGTCTTGTATTCCGTGTTGTCCTTCGTACTTATCAAAGTCGTTCGGTTTACCATCGGAAAGCAATATCACCCATTTGTTTCGGGCTTCGGTCTTCATCAGCCTAGCTCCGGCGTGTCGCAGTGCAGGTCCAATTCTGGTGTATCCTACGGGTTCTGCTGCTCCGATTTTATTTTTCGCAAGATCCCAATTTTCATTAAAATCCTTCAGCGTAATGTAGGTGGTATAATTTCTTGTTTTAGAAGAAAAACCATCGATGGCAAAGTCGATATCGAACTCGTGTAGGATTTCTCCAAACAGGATAGAAACTTCTTTTTCCACATCTATAACGCGATTGCCCGCAGCATATCCGTCACTGGAAAGGCTGAGATCCAAAAGCACCAAAATAGAGATGTCTTTTTCTTTTTTTCTTTGAGAAAGATAGACCCTTTCGTCCGGAGTAATCTTGGAATGGATATCGGTGTACAAATCCGTTAGCGCATCCAGGTCAAAGGCTTCGCCTTGTATTTGTCTTCTTTGTTGTTGCATTCTGTTGTTAACAGAGGTCAGCATTTTCCGAAGTCCCATCAGCGTAGTTTTGTACTTCGCCATGGTTTTTTTATAATAATCGGTATCTTTTTTTACTTGAGTTTTGGGATAGACCTTGCAATAATTGGGCAGGTATTTTCTTTTTCTGAAACCCCACTCGTCGTATTTCAGGTGGAATCCCTTTTCGTCCACCTCAGCACTTTCTGCTACCGAAGTATTTTCGACAAAATCTGCCTGATATACGGAGTGCACCATATCATCTACCCTTACGGTGTATTTCATGTTCATTTCTTCCAAAGCATCTTGGTGGTCTTTCAAATCGTCTTTACCATCAAAATCCTTCCAGTTTCCATTGAACTCTTCAGCAGATTCAATTTTTTCAAAATTGTGCATCAGGATATTGTCCTGGTATTGTTTTTTATCAATCGTTAGGGACTCTATCTCTTCTACACCTTTGGCTTCTAGTGTTGTTTTTGGGTCTAATTGATGTTGGGCTTTTTTAGCTTGATCATCAAAATTTTGAAGTACTTGCTCGGTCTTTTCATCATGGGAATTTTTCATCCATTTTCCGTAGAGCCAAGAAAGAGCCGGTTGCTTCGTTTTTTTATCCAAAGGAATATTCATAATAAAATGCTGATAGTCTTGTTCCAAGATTGGATAGTCTAGGAACAGTTGCTTCAACACTTGTGGAGCGGTTTCTTCTGCTTTTTGATACGATTGTTCTTCTGCGTCCTCTTCAGGTTTCCAATTGAGGCTTAGTTGTTTTTGGACACTTAAGTATAGTGTCCTAAAAATGTAAAATCTCGCATTTTCTTCTTTGGTAGGAAACAGGTAGCAATTTTCTGGCAGAAAGAAGTTATCGTCTTTGTACCCTCCTTCTTTTTCCGCAGGATAGATATCGATTGCGGTTCCACAGATTGCTCTAGCCATTAGGGTAAGCCTAGGTTTTACTTCGTTCAGTTCTACTTTTTTACTGAGAACTTCTGCATTGTTCAGCTTTTTATTTTTAAAGTATTTTACAACTTTTGTAAATAATATTTCATCTAACTCCAGACCCATGACATTCGTTTTTTAGGGATTAATTTATATCATCAAATCGCTCAAATCTTTAAGCGCTTGTAGCGTTTCTGTTTCATCAGAAAGAGGCTCTACAACGGCAACATGCACGGCTAATCTTTTGGACAATCCGTTGCGGATTAATTTGGCAGCATCCACCAACAATCGTGTAGAAACGGTTTCTGTAAGGCCCAGTTCGGTCAGGTTACGGATTTTATTACCGATTTTAACTAGTTTTTCAGCTACATCTTTATCCACGCCCGTTTCTTGAACTAAGATTTCGGTTTCTACTTTAGGTTGAGGATACTCAAAAGATAAGGCTACAAATCGTTGTCTTGTGGAAGGTTTCAATTCTTTAAATCCTTTTTGGTATCCAGGGTTGAAAGAGGCTACCAGCAAGAAATCTTCATGCGCTTTGATGGTTTCTCCCAATTTGTCGATGAACAATTCTCTACGGTGGTCTGTAAGAGAATGTATGGCTACGATAACATCGGGTCTGGCTTCGGCAACCTCGTCCAGGTACAGGATGTAACCGTTTTTCACAGCGATAGAAAGTGGCCCGTCTATCCAAACCGTTTCCGCTCCTTTGATGATGAATCTCCCGATAAGGTCGGTGGAGGAAGTCTCTTCATGACAACTCACGGTGATGAGTTTTTTCCCAAGCTGCTCTGCCATAAATTCAACAAATCTAGATTTCCCAGTTCCGGTTGGTCCTTTTAGTAAAAGAGGCAACTTTAGGCTGTTGCATTGGTTAAAAATTTCTAATTCTGAGCCAACAGCTTTGTAGAATGTATTTTTTTCTGCCACGATCATGATAATTGATTTTAAATTAAGTTGTTTTTTGAGTAAAACAAAAGGGATAGAGGATAGATCCTGTATCCCTTTTTGAAAAAAAACAGTTGATATATTAAGTTTAGTTAACTTCTTCTGCTGCCATTTTTAGGCCTTCGTCATTTGCTCTTCCGTACTTGAAGAATTCCACAACATACATTCCGATTCCTGTAGCGAATAAAGAAGCACAAAGAATAAGAACTACAAAGTGAACAGAAATTTCATTTTGAACATCCATGAATTCCATTTTCAGTTTTCTTTCCATATACACCTGAGCAACACCGGCTACCCCGAAGGCCACCGTCATCCCAAGCATTCCTACATTGGATAACCAGAAAGCCATGTGTCCATAGAAGCTGTCGTATCTTTTTCTACCGGTTAGGTTAGGCAAAGCGTAAGAGATAATTGCTAAGACCATCATCGCATAAGCACCCCAGAATGCATAGTGTCCGTGCATTGCAGTTACCAAAGTACCGTGTGTATAGATGTTTGTTTGTGGTAAAGTGTGAGCAAAACCTAATAAACCGGCTCCTACGAATGACACGATGGTAGAACCAATGGTCCAGAACAATGCAATTTTGTTAGGGTGAGATTTCTCTCCTTTTCTGTACATGTACACTGCAAACAATGCCATACCTAAGAACGCTAAAGGCTCAAGAGCTGAGAAAATACCACCTACTACCAACCAAATTTTATTGACACCGATGAAATAATAGTGGTGTCCAGTACCTAACAATCCTGAAAGGAAAGTAAGACCGATGATCACATAAAGCCATTTTTCAATAACCTCTCTATCCACCCCTGTTAATTTAATCAACAAGTATGAAAGGATACCACCCATAATCAATTCCCATACACCTTCTACCCAAAGATGAACTACCCACCATCTGAAGAAAGCATCCGTTACTTGGCTATCGAACCAAATCATACCCGGAAGATAGAGCAATGCTGCGAAAACCAATCCCATGGTAAGTACCAACGCCGTGGTTGTCCTTCTCTTTCCTTGGTATAATGTTGCTAAGATCAGTCCTAAGAACAAGAGTACATTGACTACAACTAGATAATCGAGTTCTCGAGGAATTTCTAAGAATTTCCTACCTTCCCACCAATTGAAATGGTATCCTACAATAGCAGCAACACCAACAACAGCAAGTGAAATAAGCTGTACATAAGCCAACTTTACATTCACCAATTCTCTTTGAGCTTCTTCTGGAATAATATAGTAAGCTGCTCCCATAAATCCTGCTAGCAACCAAACAACCAATAAGTTGGTATGTACTGCTCTTGCCGCATTGAAGGGAACAAAATCGTGCAAGACATCATATCCGATACGAGCAAATCCCATCACAAATCCATAAACGATCTGTAAGGAAAATAACAGCATACAAAGTCCGAAAAACCAGTATGCAACTTTCTGTGATTTATATTTCATTTTCTTAGTTTTTAAAATTATTATTTATCCTTAGCCAATGGAGATACCACACGATCGAATCCGTTCAGATCAATCTTACCTACCCATTTGAAATACGCGATTACCGCCTCCGTGTCGGCATCATTCATTTCGTACTTCACCATTTTTCTTCCTCGAGGCCCCCAAGGCGTTGGCGATTGCAAAACGGCTTTTACATATCCCTCGCCTCTTCTTTCAATTACTTTGGTAAGTTCAGGCGCATAGTAACCACCTTCTCCCATAATTGTATGACATCCCATACAGTTATTCTCTTCCCAAATTTCTTTTCCACGAACAACCTTGGCATCAATTTTGTCGTGATTCGTTTGGTCATTGGATGGACTAAGCGAGTAAACTGTAAGGCCGATAAAAGCCAAAAAAGTTACTGCAGTACCGCCAATAAAAAACGTTCTTGCTTGTGACTTTGATAACATAATTCAATTAATTTACTTTAGTTATTACTGTTTCATTATTAAGACTTATTTGTCTTATTTAACTAGTAGCAAAATTAAACCTCCTTCACAAGACAAACAATGACTATTGTCATAATTAAAGTATTTTAATACCTTTTTATCTTATTTAATTTTAATCCATTGAATATCAATTCATTTAACCAATAAATTATTTTTGGATGAATTCTAAAAATGCCATCAAAAAAATAAAAACTAAATTTGCAGTCCTTTCTATACAGCCAATAGGATTAATGAAAAAAGTCCTAGATGCGAATGATAAATAGAAAGTTAAAATAGAATATGGTAAAAATAGGCAACATAGAACTTCCGGAGTTTCCCCTTCTACTCGCTCCTATGGAAGATGTAAGCGACCCACCTTTTCGTAGATTGTGCAAAATGCACGGTGCAGACCTAATGTATTCCGAATTTATTTCTTCTGAAGGTTTGATCAGAGATGCGATGAAATCCAGAAAAAAACTGGACATTTTCGATTATGAAAGACCTGTGGGAATCCAAATTTTTGGCGGTGACGAAGAAGCCATGGCCATGTCTGCAAGGATCGTAGAAACGGTTGAACCGGATTTGGTGGACATCAACTTTGGCTGTCCCGTAAAAAAAGTGGTTTGCAAAGGAGCCGGAGCGGGTGTACTGAAAGATATAGACATGATGGTGAAACTGACCAAAGCCGTAGTATCGTCTACCCATCTACCGGTAACCGTTAAGACACGATTGGGCTGGGACTCTCAAAATATTAATATTGATGAAGTAGCAGAACGACTACAAGACACCGGGATAAAAGCACTAACCATACATGCCCGAACAAGAGCTCAGATGTACAAAGGCGAAGCCGATTGGACCCATATTTCTAGAATAAAAAACAATCCGAATATCGAGATTCCTATTTTTGGAAATGGAGACATTGATTGTCCTGAAAAGGCATTAGAATACAAACAAAAATTCGATTGTGATGGCATCATGATTGGTAGAGCCGCCATCGGCTATCCTTGGATTTTTAACGAAATCAAACATTTTTTCGAAACGGGAGAGCATCTTCCCGCTCCAACCATCAACGACCGACTGACTGCCGTGCGACAACATGCCGAATGGTCTGCCGAATGGAAAGGCGAACGATTGGGACTGATAGAAATGAGGCAACATTACAGCAATTATTTCCGTGGAGTGCCGCATTTTAAAGAATTTAGAAAGAAATTTTTAGAAATTTTCACATTGGAAGAAATGAATCATCTGATTGAAGAGACCAAAGTATTTTATCAGCAAACTTTAGAAAATATAAATCAATCCTAAAAAAATCTCCCATCAGCATTCGTTGATGGGAGTTTTTTTTAAAAAAAGTAAATTCAGCTGAGGTTAGTATCCTTCTTCAGCATTCAAATTTTGAATGAGTGCCAATGCCGAAGAAGTCCCAATGCGTTGAACTCCCAACTCTATCATTGCTTTTGCTTCTGCCGGCGTTCTCACTCCGCCAGCTGCTTTTACAGGAAGTTTACCCGCATTTTCAAGCATTATTTTTATTCCTTCTACTGTTGCACCGTTTGGTTTTCCGTTTTCTGTAACAAAAAAACCGGTTGAAGATTTCACAAAGACTTTATCTTCTTGACCTTCGAAATTCTCTTCTATCCAAACAGCAATTTTCTTGGTAATGTCAGCAATCTGTCCGTCCGATAGTGCAGCAATTTCTATAATCCATTTGGCAATTTTCCCATGATCCAAACACAATTTGCTGCATTGTAGGACTTCTTCTTTTACCAATTCCAGATTTCCTTTTAAATATTCGGTGTAATTGATTACAAAATCCAACTCATCGGCACCGTCTTCAATCGCTTTTTGGGCTTCAGACCATTTTTCATCAACAGAATAAGTTCCTTCATGAAAACCGATAACCGTACCAACTTTGACATCGGAATTTTTATCTTCCAAATATTGATGAATTGTACGAACCCAGTTGGGCCTAATCATCACAGCAAAAATTTTATTTTCTATTGCTTCATCTGTTAATCTAATGACGGTTTCCAAGGTTTCATCTTCGGACAAACCCGACTGAGATGAGGTTTTAAGATAGGTTGAGTCTAAATATTTTGCGATATCCATGTGCTTTAATTTTATCGTTAAAACTTCAAAATTACAAAAATGAACTTCAAAAACGAGATAAAAATAAGATTTCAAATAAAAAAGAATTCGGAAAAAAAAATCATCCGAATTCTTTATCATGAAAAAGTATATTAAAAGAATGTATAAAAAATTGAATTTATAATTTGTAGCTCAATGTGAAGTAGAAATTTCTCGGTGCAATCGGATTAACCGAGTAGTTTTCGTGAACATTATAATTAACAACATCAAAAATATTGTTCAATTTCGCTTGTAAAGTAAGTTTTTTCCATTCGTATCCTAAGGAGAAAGAGAATGTGGTATAATCGCTAAGAGGCATCAACCTTGTTACCCCAGCTCTGGAAATATCCTGAGATTTGGAGTCGTTCCAACCGGCCATTCTATCTCCAGTAAAATAGGCTCCAATACCTGTTTTCAAGCCTTTCAAAGTTCCATCAAAAGAATAGAAAACGGAGGCATTTGCTGTAGTTGCAGGAGTCCTCACCAATCTTTGGTTTTCTACATAACCTTTCTCCGGCGTGTCAACATATACGGTATTGTTATAAGAGATCCCACCAATGATGGAAATATTTCTTGTTGGGTTTCCGGTAATATCCAATTCTACCCCGCGGCTTCTCATTTTTCCGGCAAATTCTTTCAAGTTAGAGTCCGGACTAACGACAACGCCTGTTGCATTTTGGTACCAATAAGTTTGATAGTAGTTGTTGTACATAATTTGGTAAACCGTTGCGTTGATCGCTAAACCATCGTTCCAGAAATTTTTCTTTACACCCAATTCGTATTGGTCAATGGTCGTTGGTCTTATGCTTTCTTTAGGCAAAGCCAATACCCTATCGCTTACTTGTTGTGCAGTTCCTGTTGTATCTAATCCCTCGAGTAACGAAGAGGTGTACCCGGAGTTGGGCGAGAAAGAATTGGTATAAGTTGCGAATACCGAAAGGTTGTCATTCGGATTGTAGATCAATCCAATTTTTGGCGAAAGAGCAATGTTGGAGGTATTGCTTCCATTCACTTCTGTTTTTGTATTTGTTTTGAAATTGGTGCTGAGAGTGGGCATATTTTCCAGATAAGACCAACGAAGTCCTGCTAAGACTTTAAATTCTTTAGTCAAGGAAATTAAATCCTGCACATATACGCCAATTCTTCTTGTGTTAATTCTTGTTTTACCTGCTTTTTCAGCATTGGGCATCGCTCCTCCAGCCCAAGTACTTGCATCATCTAAATATAAAATTCCGTTGGCATTGCCATTGGTACCGTAAAGATATCCTGAGCCGAAGTTTTTATTATTATCCGGGTTGTAAAAGGTGTAAGAATCGGATGCACTATAATCGGCATCGGCACCTAACAACAACTGATGATTTATTTTTCCGGTATTAAAAATCCCGTTCAAGTTAGCCTGGATTGACTCATAGTTTTGTTCGCTATAAGTTCTGTTCAGGTTTCTTTTGTACCACAATCTTTGGTTGGCCGGATTGGTTTCCCAAACGATTCTTTCTGTCCCAAAGAAATCTCTCGTATAATTTTGATAAGAAGCAACCGTATTCAATACCCAGTTTTTGGACAACTGATAATTCCATGTAATATTGGTTGTCGCTTGTTGTACATCTTGGTACTGTCCATCTGTTCCTATAAAAGCGTTTCTACCCAAAAGGTAATTCATGCTGTAACTTTTATCAGGATTCATAATTCCACCGATCCCAAAATCCGGAGTAAAGTGGTGTTTTAAATAGTCTCCTTCAACAATAATTTGTGATTTGTTACTGATATTGAATAAGAACGATGGGTTGATGTATTGTTTGTTGGACTTTACAACATCTCTGAAACTTTCGGCATATTCGTAAGATCCGTTGACTCTAAAAGCGATTTTATCCGTTAGAGGGCCGTAAACATCCACCGTAGGTTTGTAGGTATTCCAGCTGCCAACACTCAGACCGACGGAGCCACCAAAATTGAACCTTGGTTTTTTTGTAATCATATTGATCACCCCACCTGCAGAAGTATTTCCGTATAACATGGCATTTGCACCTTTCAGTACTTCCACTCTTTCCAAAGCAGATACTTCTGGAAAGACACCTGAGTTAATCCTTGTTCCGTTTTTGAACATGTTATCGTTTCCGAAAACAAAACCTCTACCTCCGAAACTATCTTGAGAGTTTCCTCTGGACGATGTTACATAAATTCCGTTTACATTTTGAAGGACATCACTCAGTTGTTTGGATTGTTGTTGTTCAATAATTTCATGAGTAACAATAGCAATGGGCTGCGGAGTTTCCATCACGGAAAGATTAGACTTTGTAGATGAAATTCGTGCATGGTTAGGATTGCCCGTTTTGTGCAATTTTACATCTTCGATTTCTTGAATTCTTATGGTGTCTTTCTCGTATTTAAGTCCTTGAGCAAATGCCGTCAACGAAAATCCTATTGTGAGAATTGAGAGTACTTGTTTTTTCATTTAGTTTATTTAGAATTATTAAAAATAACTTTGCAAAAATACACATATCTCCAAACTAAACACTATTTAATTTGAATAATTCTAAATAAAAACAACGGTCGCAAAACGAAAGTAGCTCATTTTGTAACAGTTACACTAAATATGAAAAATTTCAATTGGATTATAAAAAGCAATAGTCAGCAACAATATATGGCTATAAAACACTATCCCACAATCTCTTGCAACTCCAGCCATCTCATTTCTTTGGTTTCCAATTCTTCGGAAACATGTTCCAATTCAGCAGATAATTTGGCTATAATTTCGTAATCGCTTTGGTTGTTCAGAGCCTCCAGGATCTCGTTTCTCTTTTTTTCTAAAGCTGGCATTTCGATATCCAAAGCATCCAATTCTCTTTGCTCTTTGAAGCTTAGCTTTCTTTTTGAGGAGTTTTTAGGAATTGTTTCAGTTCCTTTGTCTTCTTTTTTTTCAGGTATTGACGGTACGGTTTTGGACTGATTTTCTTTTTTCCACAAACGGTATTCTGAAAAATTACCCGTAAAATCTTTAATCTTTCCTTCCCCTTCAAAGGCCAAAACATGATCGACAATCCTATCCATGAAATATCGATCGTGGGAAACAATGATGACCGAACCTTGAAATTGATGCAGGAAATTTTCTAAAACCGTAAGTGTAGGCAAGTCCAAATCGTTGGTCGGCTCATCAAAAATCAAAAAATTAGGATTCTGATATAAAACATACATCAGGTGCAACCTTCTTTTCTCGCCTCCCGAAAGCTTATAAATGGGTGAATACTGCGTGACATCGTCAAACAAAAACAACCTTAGGAATTGCGAAGCCGAGATGGTTTTTCCATTGGCCAAAGGAAAGTTTTCAGAAATTTCTTTGATAAAATCAATGACCCTTTCGTCTTCTTTATATGCTAAACCTTTTTGAGAAAAATAACCAAATTTGATGGTTTCTCCAGTTTCAATTTTACCGTGATCGGGTTTTTCAAAACCTTGGATGATGTTGAGTAAAGTCGATTTGCCGGCTCCATTTTTACCGATTATACCCACTTTTTCGCCTCGTTGAAATTGATACGAAAAATCCTTCAACAAAACTTTATTTCCAAATTTTTTGTCGATATTTTGCAATTCCAAGATTTTGTTTCCCAATCTTTTCATTTCGAAATCCAAGACCAAACTTTGTTTAGAAGTATTGGTTTTGGCGACTTTTTCGGTTTCGTAAAAAGCATCTATCCTGCTTTTGGACTTGGTGGTTCTGGCTTTTGGCTGGCGTCGCATCCATTCCAATTCTTTTCTGTAAAGGTTGTTCGCCTTGTCAATGGCAGAATTCAGATTGTCCTCACGGATCATTTTATTTTCCAGATAGGTCGCGTAAGCTCCTTGATGCACAAAAAGCTGTTGATCTTCCATTTCCCAAATGATGTCACAAACCGAATCCAAGAAATACCTATCGTGCGTGACAAGTAACAAAGTGATTTTTTCCTTGGACAGGTAATTCTCCAACCATTCTACCATATCGACATCCAAATGGTTGGTGGGTTCGTCCATGATGAGCAAGTTATGGGTATGTTGTGCACGGGTTTCTACGAGCAATTTGGCGAGAGCGACTCTTTTCACTTCACCTCCTGACAGCTTCCCCATGGGAGTTTCCAAGTTGGTAATTTTCAATTGTGAAAGGATGAGTTTCATCTCATTTTCCAAATCCCAAGCCTTATGTACTTCCATTTCGTGAATGGCATCTTCCATTTCTTGTGGATCCTGCGACAGCAAGGATTGATGGTACTTCTTAAGTGCCACAACAGGAGCCGAATCCAAAGTCATGATAAAATCTTCGATGGATAATGCAGGATCAAAAGCAATTTCTTGATCGAAAAGTACCACCTGAATGTCCTTGTTGACAACGACCTTACCGGAATCCGGTATTTCCTTGCCCAACAAAATCTTTAGCAATGTCGATTTGCCGCTTCCATTTTTTGCTACAATAGCGATCTTATCGCCTTCGTTGACATGAAATTCTATGTTTTTGAACAATACTTTTACGCCGTAAGATTTGCTGAGGTTTTCTGCACTGATATAATTCATGGAAATGGAATTGCTTTTTAAGTCTGCAAAAGTACGGAAAACAAAAAGGAAAAATGAGGTTGCCCATAAAATCCATTTTCCCCCAAAAAAAATGTCCATCAAAGTAAAAGAATACAAATACTTTGATGAACAATCCGTTAATTAATCAGTTATAAAATTTTAAAAGGCTCTTCGTCACTTTTAAGACTATTTATTGCCCAGCAAAACCAATTCTTCTACCCGGATTTCGGTAATGTAATGCTTCTTACCCTCCTTATCTTCATAATTTCTGTAGGTTAGTTTGCCTTCAATGGATATTTCTTTACCTTTTTCTACATATTTTTGAAAGATTTCTGCAGTTTTTCCAAAAGCAACCAAGTTGTGCCATTGGGTATCTTCTACTTTTTCACCTTTCGCATTGGTGTAATGATCGCTTGTTGCAAGGCTTACTTTTGCCAACATTCCGTTTTCGAAATTTACCATTTCTACTTCTTTTCCTGTTCTACCGATTAGGGTAACTTTGTTTCTTAGTGACATGACTATAAATTTTTAAATTATACATCAGACTTGAATCGTTCGTTTTTGATCTTCAAATCTCTGGTGCAAAGTTTCAACGCTTTACAAAATTTATTCGGTGTTTAAACGCTTATTATCGACAGTAGTCGTTTACAAATGTTTTAAATATTAATAATCAACACATTACTAAACGCAAAAAACTTTAAACTAAAAATAAAAAAATCGTATTTTTAGCAAAACTTTTAATAATTATCCAATTCAACATAAAAAAAGATTCCATGAGTGCAGCAGAAATTTCGGTTAAACAAATCCTTGACTCTATACAAGACGACAGAAAAATAGCCTTCAACAAACTCCACGAAACCATTGTAAATCATTTGCCGAAAGGATTTGAAGCCGGCATTTCTTATGGCGGCTTGGGGTATGTAGTTCCGCATTCTGTATATCCGGACGGTTACCATTGCAAACCGACAGAACCTCTGCCTTTTGCTGGAATTGCTTCTCAAAAAAACAGCATCAATTTTTACCACATGGGTATTTATGCCGATCCTGAGCTTTTGGATTGGTTCGTTGCCGAATATCCCAAACATTGCTCACAGAAATTGGACATGGGAAAGAGTTGCATCCGATTCAAAAAAATGGAAAACATCCCTTTTGAACTTATAGCTGAACTGATGCAGAAAATGACGGTATCCGATTGGATACAGAAATACGAGGAACTTTATAAGACTAAGGTTGAGGCTAAGACTAAGACTAAGACGGAGGCTAAAACTAAAAAATAAACACAAATCACATAAATTAATAAATGAATAAAATACGAAAACTGTATCCTTGGACCACATCCATACCCATACTCGCGAGCATTTTGTACCTCAGTGGATTGTTGGACAACAACATTATTTTCCAAACTATTGCCGGTATTTTATTGCTCCTTTGTGTAATGTCTGCCGTCCATCATTCCGAAATTATTGCCCACCGAGTTGGCGAACCCTACGGAACCATCATTTTAGCGGTTTCGGTTACCATTATTGAGGTTTCCATCATTATCTCGCTGATGGCAACCGGAGGCAGCGAATATGCTTCTTTTGCTCGAGATACGGTGTACGCCGCCGTCATGATCATTCTCAACGGGATCGTTGGCATTTGTTTATTTATCGGTGGCAGAAAATTTCATACCCAAACCTTTTCTCCTCATTCTGTAAAAATTGCGTTGGTATCTTTGGTGTCCATTGTCGCCTTCACCTTGATCCTTCCCACCTTCACCAAGAGCCATGCTGGTCCCTACTATACCAAAGCGCAACTTTTGTTTGAGTTTTTTGCCTGCATTGTCATCTACATTGCATTTATATCGGCACAAACGGTTAGGCATAGAGAATATTTTATCACAGAAGAAAACGAAACTTCAGAAGAAATTCAGCATTCAGTCAACGATCAATCGATGGTTATTAGTTTAATATTTCTATTAATCAGCTTGACCGTTGTGGTACTCTTGGCAAAATCGCTTTCTATACCAATCGAAGATTTTTTAGTGAATCAAGGTTTGCCAAAAAGTTTGGTTGGGATTATTCTGGCTGCTGTAATTTTGCTTCCCGAAGGCATTGCTGCCGTTAGTGCTGCTAAAAACAACCGCCTACAGACCAGCCTTAATCTGGCATTGGGTTCAGCAATTGCCAGTATTGGACTTACCATTCCTGCGGTATCCATCATCAGTTATGCTTATGACATCCCGATAATTCTGGGATTGGACATTTTACCCATCATCTTATTGGTTATTTCTATTTTTACCGTCATGCTTTCCTTGATTGGAGGTCGAAGCAACGCCGTTTATGGTGTGGTTTTGTTGGTCAACTTGGTTGCTTATGTATTTCTAACCATTAATCCTTAGTTTTTTATGAAAAAGATGACTCTTTTTTGTTTTTTACTGAACTTCACCTTTCTTTATTCGCAATTAAAATTTGAAGGAAAAAAAGTGATTACCTACCCCTACTCAGGAAGCAGACAATACTTTTATGGCCAACTAAAACCAGAAGAATATTCTATTTTGATGGGCGAATTGGAAGTTGAGTTGAAAACCAAATTACCAAGAGATAAAGCCATCGTCATAAATTATAACCAAGCTGCGTATTTTTGTTCGTTTGCAAAACTTAATAATTCGGATAAAATAAGAGTCATCAAAAATGGAATCCGAATTTCAAATCGTATTTGTAAAGATAACAATGCAATAGACTTTTTTGTATATACCAAGAATTCTTTCTTCAAAAAAATTCTCGAACAAAACCCTCTGTATATTCTGGATTCGGGATATTTTTCCAATAAATTTTTCACTAAAAAAGAAAGTTGCAAAGCCTATTTTGTTTTAAAACCCAACGGGCATTTCATCACTATTTATGGAACAGATCAATTGTCTGAAGTCGATAATTATCTAAAAAAAACACATCAATAAAATTTTAACAACTTTTTTATGTACAAAACCACAAAAATACTTTTCTTAAGCTGGGGATTGTTTGCTTTTACACTATGCTACAGTCAACACCAAAACAATAAAGAAATCCAGTCCATCGGAGGCGAGAAGGACAACCACGGCTGCCTACCTGCTGCTGGACAAACATGGAGTAAATTGAAAAAAAATTGCATTCAAGTTTTCAACGAAGGGCAACGATTGGATCCTGTTGAAACAAAAGAAGGCGAAGCTGTATTCAGCGCATTCATTCTATTCAACAACGACCAAACAAAAGCAGAATTGTTCCTGCCCAACAACAAGCAATTTATTTTAAACCCAAGCAATAACGGTTTGTACAAATTCAACCGATACACCTACAACATCAATGACAAAACCTTGTACTACAAAAGAAAATTAATCTACAAAGCAAAATAGATTTTGATCGCTCTGCAAATCATAGAAACGGTTCTGTTTTGATCGCCTTTTTTTAATAGATTTACCTTTTGCAAAAAGAGTTTTCATTTTAAAATTTCAAAATTCATGAAAATTACCATCCTGTCCCTCTTCCTTTCCTTTTTTTGTCTGGCTCAGGACATCAGAAGCGTACAGCTTTTCAATCCTAAAACCAATGACGAAACGCCTATTATTGGCTTTTCTGATCAATTGATTCTGAATTTTGACGATCTCAGCAATTCATCCGAAATCTACAGATACACCCTAAAACATTACGATAGAAATTGGAAAGAAGACGGTCTTTTCTTCTCCGAGTTTGCTACGGGCAGCCTTAGCGGATTGATCGATGACCGACAATATTCCTTCAATACTTTCCAAAAATACACCCACTATCGTATGACTTTCCCCAACGATAAAATTCAACCAAAAATTTCAGGAAATTTTGAAATTATCGTTTACACCGACAGTCCAGAAAATCCATTGTTCAGCAAAAGATTTTGTATTGTTGAAGACGGTGCACAATTGGGCATCAATCTTTCTCGATTGTCCGATGCCAGAAATCCCAACCTGAACCAAAGAATTGAGGTACAAGCGATATCCAAATCTCAGTCTTTGCTTTCTAATGTCAATTCTATAAGTCTGAATGTGATCCAAAACAACAATTGGAATCTGGGAATATACAACCTCAAACCGAGTACGGTGATGGGCAGCCAGTTGCTATTTCAACAAATGAATTTGGCGTTTCCTGGCAACAACGAGTTTTATTATTTTGACAATAAAAATATAGACCGACCTTTCGACATGGTCTCTGGTGTGGAAAATAAAGATGGAGAAAATTATACTTACCTGTATCCCGTTTGGGCTTTCCCGAACAATTACCAATACCAACCCGATGTCAACGGTGCTTTTTACTTCAGACGCAGCGATTTGGGAATTGAAAGAAATGCCGATAACGAAGCCGATTACTCTTGGGTACATTTTGTATTGGACTCGGAAAAAACCGATAAAGAAATCTTTGTCCTTGGTCTTTTCAACGACTATACTGCCGATGAAAAAAGCCAAATGCAGTACGACAATAGTGCAAAAAAATACATCGCAAAAATCTATCTGAAACAAGGTTTCTACAATTATATTTTAGCAACAAAAGACAGCAACGGAATCCTGAATTACGGTGAAGTGAATGGTAATTTCTGGCAAACGGAAAACCTGTACCAAGGTTTGTTATACTACACGCCTTTTGGCAAAAGCTACGATGCCCTAATCGGATACGGGGAACTAAGAAAACAAATTCGATAATTCAATCCTTCAAGGATTTAAAATCCTTGAAGGATTCTGTAACCAACAAAAAACGAGCTTTTCAGCTCGTTTTAATTTTTATTAAAGTTTTTAATTACATCAGTTCCAGACAAAGTTCTTTTACGACTTCTATCCAACGATCCTCATCGTTCAGACATGGGATATAGTTGAAGCTTTCGCCTCCTGAATGTAGAAATTCTTCTTTACCTTCTACTGAAATCTCTTCCAAAGTTTCCAAACAATCGGACACGAATGCCGGACAACAAATGGCCAAATTTTTCACTCCTTTTTTAGGCAAACTTTGCAAAGTAGCATCAGTGTAAGGCTCTATCCATTTGTCATTTCCTAAACGAGATTGGAAAGAAACCACGACTTTTTCATTCGGGATTTGCAATTTTTCGGTTACCAATCTTGTGGTTTCAAAACATTGATGTCGGTAGCAATACGGATGTGCTGGCAGACTTTCTTGCTGACAGCAATTGTCGATACGACAGGTTTTGGTAGGATCCGTTTTATACAGATGTCTCTCCGGAACACCGTGGTAGGAAAACTGCAAAGCATCGTAATTTTCCGGTAATTTCTCCCGAATACTTTCTGCCAAACAATTGATGTAGATTTCTTTGTTATAAAACGGCTGTACGAACGAGATTTTAACATCCGAAAAATATTTTTCCCTAACTTCATTTGCCTTTTCCACCACCGTTTCTGTGGTGCTCATAGCATATTGAGGATACAACGGGAACAACACAATCTCTTCTACCCCTTGGTTTACCAATTTTCTAATTCCCGTTTCTATGCTGGGTTCGGCATATCGCATCCCAATTTCCACAGGACAGTCGACCAATTTTTGAAGTTTTACTTTTATTTTTTCAGTGAAAACAATCAGTGGCGATCCGTCTTTGGTCCAGACCGTTTCATAAGCTGCAGCCGATTTTTTGGGTCTCGTTTTCAAAATAATTCCTCTGACCAACAAAGCACGGAAAAGCCAACGATAGTCGATAACCCTTTCGTCCATCAAAAATTCGTCCAAGTATTCTTTGACATCTTCAACACGAGTTGATTTTGGCGAACCCAAATTCACCAATAAAATTCCTTTTTTCGGAGACATATCAGGTAAATCGGATTAAGCTTTCTTAACAAATTCAGATTTTAGAGCCATGGCTCCGAAACCATCAATTTTGCAGTCGATATTATGGTCTGAATCCGGTCTTAGACGGATATTTTTAACTTTTGTCCCAGCTTTCACAGGCTTAGGTGCTCCTTTTACAGGCAAATCTTTCATCACCACAACCGAGTCGCCATTTTGCAATTCGTTTCCGTTGATGTCAAAAATTTTATCTTCATTTCCAACTTCATTGGGATCAAATTCATGAAAACACTGGCTGCAAACCAGCAGATTATCTTGTTCGTAGGTGAATTCGCTTCCACATTTTGGGCAAGGCATCAAATCGCTCATGTTCTTTAATTTTCAATTTTCTGTGCAAAGATACCAATTTGAAACGACAAGTCTATCCTGAAATAAAACAGATATTTAGTCAAATAATCCATATCCTTTGTATTAACTTTCAATTTCCAAATTCAAAAACCTTATTTTTGCAAAATATTTACAATTTATGGAACTGATACACCGCAACCTACTGATAGGAATACACGACTCTCTGCAAGAAACTTTTTTTGAAAAAAACAAATATGCCGACAAAGTAATCGAACGATTATTGAAGGCTCACAAAAAATGGGGAAGCCAAGACAGAGCCGTTGTTTCCGAGATCTTCTACAACATCATCCGTTGGAAAAAAAGATTGGAATACTACATGGGCGAAGGGGTAAAACCATCCAATGTTTACAAATTGATCCTTGCATATCTGCTGTGGAGCAATACCAAATTTAAAAAATTTGAAGAATTTGAAGGCATAAAAACCGCAGACATCCTTAACAAACTGAAAAAAGGAACCGTCCCTACAAAAGCTTTTGAATACTCCATTCCGGATTGGTTGGTTGAGACTTTAGAAAAAGAATTGGGAAGCCAATGGGAAAGAGAAATGGATGCGTTGAATGTACAAGCTCCGACCATCCTAAGAGCCAATTCTCTAAGAACAAGCACAAAGGGACTGATCCAAGAGCTGAAAGAAGAAAATGTACATTGCTTTGCAGTACAGGGCTTTAGTCATGCTGTACAGTTGGAAGAAAAGAAAAATGTTTTCTTGACCTCTATTTTCAAAGAAGGATTTTTTGAAGTTCAGGATGCCGGATCTCAAATGATTGGCGAATATGTTGATGCACAACCGGGAATGCGAGTAATTGATGCTTGTGCTGGAGCCGGTGGTAAAACCCTGCACCTTGCAGCCATGATGGAAAACAAAGGACAAATTATCGCCTTGGACATCCATGCTTGGAAGCTAACCGAACTGAAAAGAAGGGCCAAAAGAGCCGGTGCCCATAACATAGAAACCCGTGCCATTACCGACAATAAAGTCATCAAAAGATTGCACGAAAAAGCCGACCGACTTTTAATAGATGCTCCATGTTCTGGACTTGGAGTTTTAAGAAGAAATCCTGACAGCAAGTGGAAAATCGATCAAGATTTTATCGATCGAATAAAAAAAGAACAAGAACAAATCCTTCAAGACTATTCTAAAATGGTAAAAAAAGGCGGGAAATTGGTCTATGCAACCTGCTCCATCCTACCGAGCGAAAATGAAAATCAGATAAAATTATTTTTGGCCAACAATCCGGATTTCAAATTTGTAAAAGAAAACAAAGTCTTGCCGAGCCAAGGTTTTGATGGCTTTTACATGGCAATGCTTGAAAGAAAAGCATAAGAAATCAGAGTTCTAATCCTTACGAATTGCGTTCTTTCAATTCATAATCGTAGTTATACAAAACTGTATTTTTCCAAGGGATTTAGTTCCCTTGGATTATTTATTTAAACCAAAAAACCATTATGAGAACAGCTCTTTTGTTTTTATTCATTTCCATTTTGGGATTTTCTCAAAATTATAAAATTACCTATCAAACTTCTTTTGAAGGAAAAACAAGACCACAAGATCCAGTGGTGGTTTTTGCCAATCCCAATGAAAATTATATCCTGACCGAGTCCATCTTGAAAAAGGAAAAGCAAGTTCCGTTTGAGGTTATAAAAAACATCAGTAAAGAATCCAAAACGATATACTTTGGTTTTTTAGCTCATCAAGAAATTGCAGCAACCGAAACGGACAAAGCCTTGAAAAGCTACACCTACCAACTAAAAGACGATACCAAAAAAATCTTGGGTTATGTGTGCAAAAAAGCCATCACCTCGGTCAATTCCAATACAATAGAAATTTGGTACACCAATCAATTGAACCTTTTTGCCGGCCCCAATCTGATGGGACAAAACTTGGGTTTGGTATTGGAAGTCACCCGAAACGGAAGTACAACCACCAAAGCTACTGAGCTGAAAAAGGTGAAAAGCATGGATTTCAGTACCCTTTTCAATACCGAAAAAGCAAAATTCACCGACGGTCTTTCGTACAAAGATTTGTTGTGGAAAAGTAAATTCGAAACCCTTAGCGTTTTCAATCAAGCCACAATTAATTTTAGCGGAGAAAGCAAATCCGACGAAATCATCAAACGATTTGCCAACGGTACGGTCATTCTAAAAAAAATAAAATTCCCGGAAATAGCAAGCGGCAGTCAGATTTTTGTACAGCTGAATGAACAATCCAAAGGAGATGCTTATGACAGAACGGGGACGGTTTTCGCCGTACCTCAAGATCGAACGATGTCGTTTTTGGATGCATTGGAAAAAGGCATTAAGACCGTACCTGCATACGAAAACGGAAACGGTAAAAAATATTATGGTGTCGAAATCACCAAAGATTATCTCCCCGCTCTTGAGTTGATGCGCTTTTTCACTCCTTTCGGTGTAAAACAATTCAACCACATCCAACTAAAAGGTAAAAATTGGGAAGAAAAAGCCAATTATAGACAAGACATCAGCGAGCTGGGTCCTTCACTTTCTGGAAAAGAACTGTGGATAGGTGCTTTTATCGGAAATTATGACAAAGGCGGCCACCAAATCGATTTGGAAATTACCATCCATAAAAACGATGGCGAGGTTTTCAAAAACAACTTCAACCTTCCATTGTTCAACACGCTGAACATCATGGAGATGGCCGGACAAGACTACAGCACCATGTTCAACAACGACAAAGGTTTGGAAATAGACTTTGACCTGAAAGAAGATTTGGAAAATGCCACACTTCGATACCTTTCCACCGGACATGGAGGTTGGGGAAATGGTGATGAATTCGTACCCAAGGTCAATTCAGTTTATATAGACGGTCAATTGGTTCATTCCTTTATTCCTTGGCGTTCGGAGTGCGGAAGCTATCGATTGTACAATCCGGCGTCTGGAAATTTCGAAAATGGGCTTTCATCCTCAGATCTTAGCCGAAGCAATTGGTGTCCCGGTACGGTGACCAATCCGAATTTCATCCCGCTTGGGAATTTGAAATCCGGAAAACATCGTATCAAAATAAGCATTCCGCAAGGTGAAAACGAAGGCAGTAGTTTCAGTTCGTGGAATGTAAGTGGAACGCTTTTAGGGACTGTAAAAAAATAATCGCGTTGATTTTTTTATAGAGTTCAATACATTTTCTTGGTATTTCATTAAAAAAAGAAGAACTACACTTATATATTGTAAAAAATATTTATATTTGAGCTCCTTTAAAAAAATAATTAAAATTAATATGAAAAGAAATACTCTACTTCTTTTAGCAACTTTTACGGTTGGAGTTCTATTTGGGCAATCCAATAAGTTTGAAGATATAAATACTTCTAAAAAATTGGCAGTCTCCTACAGAACGATCAAGGAAAAAGATAAAGACGATTATTTTCAACAGTACTTTTGGCTGGTAAAAGCGGAAGAACTAAAGGCTTATCCGCATTTGGCAAAAATAAAATCCAATGTTTTGTTTCAGTTTGTTAAGGAAATTTATCCTGCAAATGTGACTAAAAAATTGGAAAAAGACGAGCAAACATTAAGAAACAATGCCGAGCAAGCTTTGGATCAATTCTTTAAAAAGAAAGACTACAAAAATCCTTTGGTGATGGACAATGTTATCTCTTTTGTTGATCCAAGCAGAAAATTGTATTTCACAGAAGTAAATCCAGAAAAAATTTCTGAAATCATTCCTAAGCAATTGTACTCCTTCTCTTCATACGACAAAAGAACTAAGAATGAAAAATCATACTTCCTTTGGGTTGATGAGGACAAGTTCAGAATTATGAGTACAGTTCCGCCAACTGAGGATAAAAAATTCTACAAATCGCTAGAAGAAATTTTGCCAAATTATAAATTTTCCAGCTTCGCACCAGAAGTTAAGAAAGGAAACAAAGGTGATAAAAAAGATGCTGATTATTTTTACATCACTCCTTTCCAAGAAGGAAATGAGAACATACAGTACAGAACCGAGGATTTCAAAAAATTTGAATTGGTAAAATACAAAGAAGCCGGTGGTGCCTGGGAAAGTGTTGATAAAAAGAAAAAGAAGAAATAACAGAATCCGGAGAAAACTCCGGATTTTTTTTTACATTTAGATTTTTAATTTATACATCATGACCGAAACAAAAATAAACATCCAAGGAAACAAAGGAACAATTACTCTTTTTTATGATGCTGAAAATGCAGGGCATATAGAATTCAACATCGATGCGGAAGGAAATATCGACATAGACCATACCGAAGTCGATCCAAAATTTGGAGGAAAAGGTTTAGGAAAAGTCCTGGTAATGGCAGCAGTAGAGTACGCCAAGGAAAATGACATTTCTATAAAAACCACTTGTCCTTTTGCACATAAAGTTTTTGACAGAACTCCTGAAATTCAGAGTTTTTGGAAAAATTGATAGAAGATCTCAACATGACAAATCAATCAAAAGACCCTTTGCATGGGAAAAGGCTGGATGCCATTTTGGAAGAATTGGTGGACTATTACAAAGGTTGGGAAGAGTTGGGAAAGCAAATCAACATTCGCTGTTTCAATGACAACCCAAGCATTTCTTCATCTTTAAAATTTTTACGAAAAACACCTTGGGCAAGAACAAAAGTAGAGAGTTTGTACCTCTATGTCCTCAGACAAAAAAAGAAAAAAGGGCTTTTGTAAAACCCTTTTTTCGTTGACAGATAGATTCCATCTCCTCCGTACGGCTCTCCATAGCCCTATCAGTCCACAAACTCTCCGCTCACATAATACCATCTGTTGTGCATTTTCTGGAAAACAGAAATTTCGTGGTGAACTTGGTTTTCACCTTCGGCATCGGTGTAAAAGGCTTTAAACTCTACAATATTCAAGGCCGGAGTGCCTACAATTTCCAACTTCGTCCATTGGTTAATTTCGCCCCATTCTTGCAAATCGGCTTTGTTGTGAAATTTTCTTTTCCCGGGCAAAGTCGTTTCCATCAGATAATCGCCATTCGGGATAGCAAATGCCGAAAACCTCGATCGCATCAGAGCTTCTGCAGTAGGCGCATGAGTTTCCATTTTATGAAAAGGCTCACAACAATCTTTATAATCTTTTCCTGAACAACAAGGACATTTCATAATTTTCGTTTTTATTAAATCCTTCAAGGATTTTGAATCCAAGACATATTATTCATTTTTTCTTAATTAAATCCTTCAAGGATTTTGAATCCTTGAAGGATTATTTATTAAATTACCCAAACGCTCTTTTCAAAAGACTCTCTACTTTAGGCTCGCTTCCTCTGAAGTTTTTATACAATTCCATAGGATCTTTCGTTCCACCGCTGGATAGTAAAACCTTGAATTTGGCTGCAGTTTCCGAATTAAAAATCCCCGTTTCTTTGAAATAAGCAAAAGCATCGGCATCCAAAACTTCCGCCCATTTGTAGGAATAATATCCTGCGGAATATCCACCCTGGAAAATGTGCGAAAAAGTCGGACTCATCGCCGTTTCCGGATTGAGTGGATACAAAGAGGTCTTTGCAAATTGCTCGTCTTCAAAAGATTTTACATCCTTCACTTTTTCAGGATGCGTATGATATTCCATATCCAACAAGCCAAAACCTAACTGACGAAGGGTTTGGTAGCCCTCCATAAAATTTTTAGATTGGTCTATTTTCTGTATTTTTTCATCTGCCAGAACTTCACCTGTTTGATAATGTTTCGCAAAAGTTTTCAAAAATTCGGGTTCGAAACAGAAATTTTCCATAAACTGAGAAGGCAATTCTACAAAATCCCATTTTACGGAAGTCCCTGAAAGATTGGGATAAGTAGTGTTGGCCAACATCCCGTGCAGCGCATGCCCAAACTCGTGGAACAAAGTGGTCACCTCCTGAAAAGTCAGTAAACTCGGCGTATCTTTCGTAGGTTTAGAAAAATTGCAAACGATGGAAATATGCGGTCTGTGGTTTTCGTTATTCTGCTTGAACTGGCTTTTATAACTCGTCATCCACGCTCCGGCTCTTTTGCCTTTTCTTGGGAAATAATCAACATAAAGAACAGATTTAAACTCTTCACCATTTTCTGTTTTCTCAAAAACTTCGTAGGTTTTCACTTCAGGATGGTATTTTGAGATGTTTTCAACTTCTTTAAAATTTAAACCGTACAGTTTCCCAGCCAATCCGAAAACCGCCTCTTGGACCTGATCCAATGGGAAATACGGTTTCAGCTCTTCATCGTTCAGGTCGTATTTGGCTTTTCTCAATTTTTCCGTATAAAACGCGTGGTCATAACTTTGCATATCATCGATACCATCAGCTTTTGCAAGAGTTTTCAGTTCTTCAATTTCTTTTTCGGCATAGGGTTTTGCTTTCACCAAAAGTTCATTCAAGAAATCCAGAACTTGAGTCGGAGATTTTGCCATTCTTTCTTCCAAAACATAATCGGCATAGGATTTATATCCCAAAAGTTGAGCTTTTTGATGTTTTAAAGAAACGAGTTCTTTGATGAGATTTTGATTGTCAAACTCGCCACCATCAAAAGATTTTTTGCCGTTTGCCAAAGCCAATTCGGCTCTCAACGCTCTGTTTTCTGCATAGGTCATGAACGGAACATAGCTTGGATATTGCAAGGAAACCACCCAACCTTCGAGATTTTTTTCTTTGGCATCTTCGGCATATTGAACCAAAATACTTTCGGGAATCCCTGCCAAATCTTCTTTGTTGGTAAGATGTTTAAGATAG
Organism: Amniculibacterium sp. G2-70; assembly: GCF_014353055.1. Classification (GTDB taxonomy): domain Bacteria; phylum Bacteroidota; class Bacteroidia; order Flavobacteriales; family Weeksellaceae; genus Amniculibacterium; species Amniculibacterium aquaticum. Next base: position 1,977,184 of record NZ_CP060698.1, on the reverse strand, counting down.
GCATTGGTAGAAGCCAAGGCATTTTGCCCGAACTGAAGCGATTTTAAAGAAAGATCCATATTGATTTTCTTTAAAGTTTCTTTATCGGTTTCGTTTAACAAAGCGCCACTTCTCACAAAACCTTTGTAGGTTTCCGTGAGCAACATTGCTTGCTCTTCGTTAAGATGGTATTTTTCTTTTTGGTCGAATACTAATTTTATTTTCTCGAATAATTTTTCATTTTGAGAAATTTTAGAAGCGTGTTCGGTTAAAAGTGGAGAAACTTCTTGGGCAATTTGTTGCAACTCGTCGGAAGTTTCGGCAGAATTGAGGTTGAAAAAAATATTGGAAACCACCTCTAATTTTTCCCCGACAAAAGCCAAAGCTTCAACGGTATTTTGGAAAGTGGGCGCTTCGGTATTGTTGACCAAATCATCAATTTCCTTTTCAGATTGAGCGATAAGCTCTTTAAAGGCCGGAAGGTAATCTTCGTTTTTTATCTGATCAAAAGGGACTGTTTGGTGTGGTGTATTAAAGTTTTCTGTAAGAATATTCATTATTTTAAGGTATTCTAAATTTATATTTTTTTAAAGTTAAGCTAAAGTATATGTTCTAAAGTCCAGCATTTTTACGAGTCCTGAATCTAAGAGCAGAATGATATTTTCTAAAAGATCTTCTCGCGCGACAAAAGAAAGATGAAAAGCAATTTCATCCAATGAGCAAGGTTTATTTCTAAGCACATTCAGGATTTGATCCGGTGTTTGGTTGGAAAATAGCGAAGATTTGGATCGTTCACAGTAGGAACATTGTCCACAATTTTTGGCATTTTTCTCTCCAAAATAAGAGAGTATCATTTTCATTTTACAAAAATCATCATTTCTGAAAAAGAATTTTATCTCTTCCCATTTTTGCAATTTATTGATCTGTATCTGCTTGAATAGTTGATAGTATTTTCCTTGATAGGCTCTGTCATTTCTATGCTCTAGAAAACGAATGCTCGACATATCTCCATCGATATAGTTTAAGAGTTTTTGCTTCTGAAGTTCCTTTAGCCGATCTTTTATCAGGAAAGGTTCTATACGCATTTTATCACTTAGTGTGTTTTCGTAAAAATGAACCTTACTGCTGGTTATTCCTGGTAAACAACGGAACAACAATTCCACAAAATAGGCGTCCTTTTTGGGTAAAGAGTCCAAGTCGTCCACTGAAATTTTCAATTCTACGGTAGAGGCGTCTTTGAAATCGTTAAGATATATCAGCTCTTGATTGTGCAAGAACTGAAGAACATTTTTAATTTTAGCCAAAGAACTACCGGTCAACCGTTGTAGATTTTGATAATTCAACTGAAAATACTCTTCAGGAAGTTCATTTTCAGCAATTTGAAACATCGAAAAAAGGTAATACAGGATTTTTGTAAATTCAATTTTATTAGGAATTGAATTTTTTAGTATGTCATCAAACTTGTTAAACTCTTGATCGTTCCACAAGCAAAAGGCAAAAGAATCCTGTCCATCTCTACCCGCTCTACCAATTTCCTGATAATAATTTTCAATGGAAGGAGGTACTGAAAGGTGCATGACAAAGCGTACATTGTCTTTGTCTATCCCCATACCAAAGGCGTTGGTTGCAATGAGTACATGGTTGTTGCTTTGTAACCAATGGGCTTGTTTTTGTTGCTTTTCTTTGTACGATAAACCCGCATGGAAAAAGTCACAACTATTTATTCCTTTGGATTTTAAAAACTGATGCAACTCTTCGGTTTCTTTACGAGTTCTGGCATAAATAATCCCAGAATTTTGATTGTACTGAAGCCAGTCGAAAATTTTTTGGAATTTATCCGCTATTTTTTCGGTGATAATTTTAATATTGGTCCTACTAAAACTTTTTTTAAAAACAGCCGGTGTCTGCAAGCCTAATTTTGTTTGTATTTCTACTAAAACGGTGGGAGTTGCTGTTGCTGTCAGTGCTATTATAGGTACTTTTTTCACCTCATTTCTGAATTCTTTTATATTTTGAAAGCTGGGTCTAAAATCTTGTCCCCATTCTGAAATGCAATGTGCTTCGTCCACGGCAATAAAAGAGACATCAACCTCTTCTATATGTTGCAAAAATGATTTATTCCTCAGTCTTTCAGGTGAAATGTAGAGTATTTTTATAAGTCCATTTTTACATCGATCATAGATTCCTTCGGCTTCAAACTCGTCCAAATCGGAAGAGAGATAATCGGCTTCTATGCCCATCCCCAACAATTGATCAACTTGATCTTTCATAAGTGCCAAAAGTGGAGATACCACAATACATACGCCTTGTAAAAGCAATGCTGGTAACTGAAAGCAAAGAGATTTTCCGCCTCCGGTTGGCAACAACGCTACGGTATCTTCTCCTTGCAATACCGCATTTATGATTTCCTCTTGTAAATCTCTAAAAGCCGTATGCCCCCAAAAATGTTTTAAAGTCTGAAGTTTTAAATGTTTGATTTCTGATGCATTGAACATAGAGTAAAAGTACAAAATCTGAATACAATTCACAAAAAAAGTCATGCAAGTTGCATGACTTTTCATTAAATATTATTTTTAAGAAATTATCTTTCTTGGAAATAAACTCTTCTGTTCGCTTCGTTTTTCCATTCAGGACATTTCGTAGCAGGATCACATTCAGGATACTTCAAATCATGTTTACCACGACCTTCAGAAACCATCATTCCTTTGCTTACTCCTTTATCTTCAAGATATTTCACTACAGCAGCAGCTCTTCTTTCAGAAAGTTTTTGGTTAAGAGCATCATTACCTCTGGTATCGGTTGCACCAATAACTAAGAATTTAGCATCGCCACCTACTGATTTAATAACATCAGCTGCATGATTTAATTTAGCGAAAGATGAAGGACGGATTACCGCTTTGTTCAATTCGAACTCAATTCCTTCTAAGGTTTTGTTAACCTCTTCCACTTTACCAGAAATATTTGGTTTTTGAGCTTCAACAGGACAGCCTTGATTTTCAACTGGTCCAGGAACAGTCACACACTTGTCGTAAAGATCAATAACACCGTCCAAGTCAGCATCCAAAGCTACACCTGCACCATCAACTCTTGCACCTGCTGGGGTATCCAATTGTCTGTCCCAATCATCGCAAACACCGTCGTTGTCTTTATCACCATTTTTGCAAACTTCAACATCTTGGTTTTTATCGGCTAAGACATCAATTTTGTAATAAAGTTCTTGTAATGGATCATGCCAGAAAAGGTGAGATTCGTGTTTTCCAAGTTTTAGTGTTGCTCCTAAAGTGAAGTTCAAGAAATTATCAGAAGTTTGTTCTTCTCTCAAATTCACTGGTGTATTGAAATTACCGTTTCCTAAGTAAGCACCACCTCCATCGAACTCGTCATCACCAGTCATTACATACATGGCTCTAGCTTCTAAGTCGAATCTATTGTTTAGCTTATATTTAAGTCCAGAACCTGCTTGAAAGAACATAGATCCTAAAGTAAAAGGTTTCACTTCGGACATTAAATTTTGAGTACCTCCTGTATAATCGGATTTTTGATATGCTCTATACGCCAAAGTACCTACCCCTGCATAACCGTGGAAGGCCCATCTGTATGGAGACTTATTATCTACCCTTCTCAATAAATTTGAAAAGTTAACATCACCTAGGATAGAAATAGCATCGTACTGAGTTCTACCTGCAACTGGTTTGTTAGAATATGGATTAGACATTGCTGGAATAGCATTTTTGGTATCAAACCAACCTTGTCTGGTTTCCCCTCTATCGTATTGAAGTGCCAATCCAAAAGCATGTGTTATTGCTTTATCCACACTTACATAAGCAGAATAACCAAATAAATTGGCATCGCCTCCGTTTCCATTTTTGATGGAAGTAAGGTCTGCAGATTGTACCAATGGAACCCCTACTCCAAAAGAGATTGCCCAATCGTTAAATCTTTTTGACTCTTGTGTAAACTTAGACACATTAGCTGAACCGGACGAGAAAGTATTTGGGTACACTTGTGCGTTACTTCCGGTTGTATCTTGTGCGAATGCAAATGTTGAAAATGAAAATGCAAACGCGATAATCGCTTTATTTAATTTCATAATTTTGTTTTTTAATAATTAATAGTGATGATGAATTATTTGGATTCGAAATAAACTCTTCTGTTTGCTCTATTTTTCCATTCTGGACATTTAGTAGCCGGTTCGCATTCTGGATATTTCAGATCTTTTTCTCCTCTACCTTCAGCTTGCAATTTATTTGCTTGAACTCCATTTTTGATTAAATAATCTTTTACATTATTCGCTCTTCTTTCGGATAATTTTTGGTTATAAGCATCCGTAGCTCTTGTATCCGTAGCTCCGATTACTTTATACGATCCGTTAGACGAATTAATATAATTAACGGCATTATTCAAAATAGGAGTATTTGAAGGCAAGATTTTATCTGAATTCAAATCAAACTCTATTCCTTCCAAAGTACGAGTATCATCGGATACGACATTCTTTTTAGGAGTTTCTTTGATTGGACATCCAAAATTTTCTTTAGGTCCAGGAACCGTTACGCATTTATCATTAAGATCAATTGTTCCGTCCAAGTCAAGATCTAAAGCGACACCAGCACCATCTACTCGAGCTCCAGCCGGTGTATTTAGTTCTCTATCCCAATCATCACAAACACCATCATTATCTTGATCGCCATTTTGACATACAATAAAGTTTGGTGTTGCATTTTCTAATGCATATACTCTTGCATAAGCATCTTGCAATGGATCATGCCAAGTTAAATGACTGATGTGTTTACCAAGGTTAAATGTTAAACCTAAATTAACAGTTACCATATCATCGGATCTCTTATAACTTATACGGTTATAATCGATTGCAGCAGGTTGCTCATGAGTCCATCCGCCGCCATCAAATTCGTCGTCACCGGTCAAGACATACATAACACGACCTTCGATATCAACCACTCTGGAAATTTTATATTTTAATCCAGCACCAAAGGTTGAATAGAAAGTTGAGAAGTTAAAATCTTGATCAATTTCAATAGGAATTCGAGGAGGTGTTGTATTCCAACGAGAAGCATTATTGTCTAGCAATTGAGTGGTATAACTTTGCAAACCGATTCCGGCATAACCATGCAAAGCCCAACGATAAGGAGAATGATTATCCACCCTTCTCATTAGATTAGAAAGATTGACATCTCCCATTAAAGCTACTTGATGAAATTTAGTCCAAGCTGTTGCTACACCTGCTAATGAACCATAATAAGGATCTTGTAATTTTCCTTTTTGATTTGTTTCACCCAATTGGTATTGCAACATCAAACCAAAGGTATGTGAGATTTGCTTATTCAAACTTGCATAAGCATTCCATCCCCAATTAACCTTACCTCCATAGAAAGATGTAAGATCTGCCTTGGTCATAAATGCAGGTCCACCACCTATGGATATGGACCAGTCGTTCAGTTTTCTTGCTTTGTTATCAAATTTTTCGACATAAGAAGCCCCTGAAGAAAAAGTGTTGGGATAACCTTCCATCACTTTAACTCGAGCAGAGTCTTTTTGTGCGTAAATTGAAATCGGCAATACTGTCGTAAGTAACAATAAATTTAATTTCATACTTTATGTTTTATTTCGTTTAATTCCTCTAATAGTTTTATAGAAAACTCTCTTTTCAAATGCTCTTGATGAGGGATTACCAGCTTTTCAGATTGCATTTGCAAGTGATTGTAGCTTACAATATCAATATCAATAACCCTATCACAATACCCACCTAAAGCTTTTGAGTCTTCCAACCTCCCTAATTTTTTTTCAATGCTTTTTATTGCATTCAAAACAAATATTGGAGAAAGAACAGTCTTTAACTCAATAGCAAAATTAATAAAATTATTATTACTAACAAAATCTATTGGAAATGTTTCTAAAAAATCGGTTTTATATAAAATAATTCCTATTTCTTCTTCAATCATTCTTAATGCATCTAGAATATTTTTTTTCTTATCTCCAAGATTAGATCCTAGTAACAAAACGACTACTTGTTGCGACATATTGGTAAAATATATAATTATGCGAAGTTTTTTTAAAAATGTACTAGCAAATATAGTAGCTATATTTATTATATGTGCTTCTATTTTCTTCTTTTTCATTTTTATCATGATGATGAGTAGCATGGGCGAAGAAAAGCCTAGCGTAAAAGAAAACTCAATCTTGACCCTTGACCTAAAGACTCAAGTTATTGATAGCGAAACCGAAGATCAAGAAAGCCTTTTCACTCTAAAAAATAAAGTGAAAAATGCAATGGCCTACAACATCATCGAAGCCATTAAAAAAGCAAAAACCGACGACAAAATCAAAGGGATCAGTATAGAAACCGACAACATCAACGCTGGGATTACCCAATTGGATGACATCCGACTGGCTTTAGAAGATTTTAAAAAATCGGGGAAATTTGTTTATGCTTATGGCAATTCCGTTTCGCAACCTGCTTATTATCTAGGTTCTGTTGCTGATCAATATTTCCTAAACCCTGCAGGCGGCATTGAACTGAAAGGTCTTTCTACAGAAGTTGTTTTTCTAAAAGATTTTATGGAGAAATACGGTATCGGCATGCAAGTTATCCGACATGGAAAGTTCAAAGCTGCTGTTGAACCTTACTTGAGAAATGAAATTTCACCTGAAAATAAAGAACAACTTTCAACACTCCTCAATGACATCTGGAGCAACACCTCGTCAAAAATTGCTGCTTCAAGAAAAATAAGTGCTGAAAGTTTTAAAACCACAGTGGACAGCCTGTACGGCATCATCCCTGACCTAAGTTTGCAACACAAATTAGTGGATCGATTAATTCAAAAAACTGAGTACGATGCGTTTTTAAAGAAAAAACTAAATCTAAAGAATGATGACGAGATCAATAAAATCTCGTTCAACAAATACATCAATTCTTTTGAAACCTCTACCAAAAAAGAAGAAATTGCTGTTCTTTATGCTTCTGGAAAAATTATGAACGGAGAGGGATACGACAATATATATTCCGAAGATTATGTAAAATACATCAAGGAATTGCAAAACGACAAAAAAGTAAAAGCAGTTGTTTTGAGAATCAATTCACCTGGAGGAAGCGCCAACGCTTCTGATGAAATTTTATTTGAACTGCAACAACTAAAAAAAACCAAACCTCTTATTGTTTCTTTTGGTGATTACGCAGCATCTGGAGGGTATTACATTGCAATGGCTGCTGATAAAATCTATTCCGAACCCAATACATTAACTGGGTCTATCGGTGTTTTTGGCACCATTCCTAACGCAAAAGAATTGGCCAATAAAAATGGAATTAGAGCCGATGTCGTTGCTACAAATGCCAACTCCAATATGTTTTCTATGTTAAATGGAATGAGTCCTCATAGTGTAAACATCATTACCAGAAGCGTTGAACAAACCTACAAACGATTCGTTCATTTCGTTACTCAAAACAGAAAGAAAACCTTTGAACAAATAGACCAAGTTGGAGGAGGAAGAATCTGGAGCGGAACAAGAGCTAAAGAAATTGGATTAGTTGACGAACTGGGAAGTTTGCACGACGCCATTTTGTTTGCAGCTAAGAAAGCAGGAGCAAAAAATTATGAAGTAGCATCCTACCCTGCAAAAAAAGACAAGTTGGACGAAATCATTTCTATGTTTAGCAGTGATGAGATTGAAGCCCGCTGGATAAAGTCTAAGCTTGGAGTAGATAAATATAAACTGTACCAACAAGTTTTAAAAGAGAATAACAAATCGGAAATCATGATGGAATCTCCGTATTCCGTAACTTTAAAATAAAAATAAAGCTCTCGAAATCGAGAGCTTTATTTTTTTATTATTTCTTTACTATTTTCCCATAAATCCAAAGTACAACTAAAGCACCAAGAACCGAAAAAACCAGAGGCCAGAAATGGAACATATCTGCATCGGTTGCACCGCCACCTCCAAAAAATGTATCGGCAGCAAAACCACCAACAAAAGCACCAACAATTCCTAGAGCACTGGTCATTAGCCAGCCCATTTCCTGTTTACCAGGCATAATCATTTTCGCAATAGCACCTACGACTATCCCAAAAACAATCCATAAAATAATTGTCCACATAATTTGTATTTTTTTGATTAAACAATCAAATATATACAAATTTCACAAAAACACGGTAAATTTTATTGATACTTATTTTTTTCTAAAGAAAGAATCCACAAATTCTTCACCGTTAAAAAGTTGAAGATCTTGCATCTTTTCGCCTACACCGATATATTTCACCGGGATTTGGAACTGGTCGGAAATACCAATCACCACACCTCCTTTTGCCGTCCCGTCCAATTTGGTAACCGCCAAGGCATTTACTTCAGTAACTGCGGTAAATTGTTTTGCTTGTTCAAAAGCATTTTGACCCGTAGAACCGTCCAATACCAATAAAATTTCATGTGGAGCATCGGGAATTACTTTTTGCATTACCCTTTTTATTTTAGAAAGCTCATTCATCAAATTCACTTTATTGTGCAAACGACCCGCAGTGTCTATTATGACCACATCTGCTTGCTGAGCTACCGCACTTTGTACCGTATCAAAAGCCACAGAAGCCGGATCGCTTCCCATATCTTGTTTCACAATAGAAACTCCAACCCTTTCGCTCCAGATCACAAGTTGGTCAACCGCTGCTGCCCTAAAAGTATCCGCAGCACCCAGCACAACTTTTTTACCTTCGGACTTAAATTGATGAGCCAATTTACCAATCGTAGTGGTTTTGCCAACACCGTTTACCCCTACAACCATGATGACATACGGTTTTTTGGAAGCGTCTATATTCCCAGATGATGCATGTGGGTTTTCTAACAAAAGCGCAGCGATTTCCTCCCTTAGGATTCTATCCAGCTCCGAGGTACTTACAAATTTGTCTCTGGCGACTCTTTGTTCAATTCTTTCAATAATTTTAATGGTTGTAGAAGCTCCCACATCGGAAGCGATAAGAATTTCTTCCAAATCATCCAAAACCTCATCATCGACCTTGCTTTTACCGACAACTGCTTTGGTCATTTTTTCAAAAAAACCTTGACTGGATTTCTCGAGACCTTGATCTAGGGATTGTTTTTCTTCTTTATTGAATATTTTTTTGAACCATGACATAGTGCGCTTCTATTTTGAAATTACAAATTATACAAAGATAACAAAAAAACTATCCAAATAATTGGATAGTTTTAATATCATTCACTCATGAAGAGCTTATTTTTTCAAATAAGCATCAACTTCATCAGCGCTCATTACTTTCTCTTCGAAAACATAAGCTCCAGTTTTAGGAGACTTTACCATTTTCACTACTTTGGTCATCTTTTTAGACTGCCCAGATTGTAGCGTTGCTACTACTTTTTTTGCCATTGTAAAATATCTTTATATATTATTACTTAATTTCTTTATGAACTGTATACTTTTTAAGAACCGGGTTGTATTTTTTCAACTCCATTCTTTCCGTTGTATTTTTTTTGTTTTTAACGGTAATATATCTGCTCATTCCAGGCATTCCGCTTTCTTTGTGCTCTGTACACTCAAGGATAACTTGCACTCTATTTCCTTTACTTTTCTTTGCCATTTTGAATAAATTTATTTAATGAAACCGTTTCTTACAGCTCTTTCCAAAGCTTCTTCAATACCAACTTTGTTGATGATTCTCAACCCGTGTGCAGATACCTTTAGGGTAATGCTTGTCCCTTGCTCTGGAAGAAAGAATTTTTTCTCCAATAAGTTAATTTCAAAACGACGCTTCGTCTTGTTGTTTGCGTGCGACACATGGTTTCCTACCATGGCACGCTTTCCTGTAATTTGACAAATTCTTGACATATCTCGATGTTCTTATATTTCTACTTAAATATTTGAGTGTGCAAAATTATGTTTTTTTTTTCAGTTTGACAACTTTTTTCAAAAATCATCTTAAAATAGTTCAAACGAATTGCTTTCACTCTGCATCAGTTAGCGTTTGATTACTATTTTTTTTCTTTCTTTTTTGGTTTTCTCTTGTATCCATTGTACCAAACCGTAAAAAATGAGAAAACCAAAAGTGTAAATACAAATTCTGGACAGAAGATCACCGCTTCTCACATAGATGGTCTGCCCTTCGTACAATTTTATTTTTGCCGGAAGCACAGTTTTATCGTCGTAAAAAGTATCCGCAACCATCTCTCCTCTTGCATCGATATGAGCCGAAATTCCACTATTGGCAGCTCTTGCAACCTCCCTACGAGTCTCTATAGCTCGAAGTCGAGCATACGACAACAATTGCTTGTGTCCCTGACTAACACCCCACCAAGAATCGTTGGTCATAATTCCTAAGAAATTTGCTCCATTACGGACATAATCGGTTACAAATTCACCATAAATACTTTCATAACAAATAATTGGTGCCATCTTTCCTTTGTTGTAGGGGTTAGAAAAAACTTTCCTCTCCTTGTCCCAACCCAGGGACACCACGGCACCTCCCAGATTGATCATTGCATCACCAAGAAGGGGTTTGAGAACGGACATGTATGGGAAAATTTCCACACCCGGCACCAATTTCCCTTTGTGATAGACCTCAACTTTCTGATTCGGAACAAGCTGAACAGCTGAATTGTAACTCACAACACTCACTCCATCCTGCAACGGATAGGCTTCTTTTGGAGCAGGCTGTCCAGGTCTAAAAAAACGATGCGAAGAAATTCCGGTTTCGAAGACCGACTGAGGATGTTTTACTAAAAATTCTTTGACCTTATTCAACAATATGCTTTGCTCAAAACCCGTTTCGGAGATAGAACCGCTTCCCGGTATTGCCGTTTCGGGTGCAATAAAAAAATCTATTTTCCCTTTTGCGTTATCGTTTGCCAATTGTAAAAGTTCATCCAAAATTAGAAGACTGTCTTTGGCATATTTTTCATTGTACGGATCCAAATCGGGCTGCAACATTAGGACAGAAATCTCTGCGAGAGGTTTTTCATCAAACGACTGGTATTTGGAATACGAAAGCGCCATGGGAAAGAGAATCATCACCAAAAGAACGACTATATTCTTTATCAACACTGCTCTTTTCCTACCTGCCTGCCAAGTTCTAAAAGAAAAATAGACAAATACATTGACCACCAATACCCACAAACTCCCTCCTGTTGCGCCAAGCGTATCGTACCATTGTATTAGTTTGGGGTATTCTGAAAAGGCATTACCTAAATTGAGCCAAGGCCAGGAAAGCTCCCATGTTAGGTGAAACTTTTCGAAACTCATCCAAATGGAAATTAAAAATGCAAAGCCCCAATAGGTTCCTAAAAAATTTTTGAATTTGTGATATGCAATAAAAATTAAAGCATACAAAAGAGAATTGACAATTACCGGAAAAGCCACCGCCATAATGGAATGACTACCGTCTGGGTTTTTGGATCCGTACAACCAACCTGTAGTTATGACATTCCAAATAAAAAATGTTAAATACGAATAGCCAAAAATCGCCCATGACTTTTTCTTAATTTTTGAAAACTTCGCTACCTCATGCTCTAATAGCATCAAAGGAACCAATGCGAAAAATATAAAAAAGGGAATCCCGTAAACAGGCCATGATATGGAAAACAACAGTGCGGATAGTAGAGCGTAAAACAAATATTTCATAATTGAAAATGAAACTTTAAAAATTTAAAACAACAAATTTACTGCATTTATAAGTATGAAAATACGATTACACGAAAGAATGTGATATAAAAAATGCCATGAAAAAATCCATGGCATACTATAAGTAAAAATAAGTGAACAATTATTTGAAATCGGCATCTGTAGCCTTATTCAATTCATACGATTTTACTTTGAATTCGAAATCTTGTCCACCCATTGATTGAGTCATCGTAAATGGCAATTTAACTCCGGAAACCTCTTTATAATCTGAGAAATTGGTCGTTGCTCCGTCTCCAGTCTCTCCGGTTTTCAATCCGGTTTTTACAGAATAATACGAAACAGAACCCCCTTCCTTAACGGCATAGCAATCTTCGTTATTGAACTTTTCGATTCCACCCAATTTAACATCAGCTGCTTTAGCCAAAGTCAATTCCGGGAAAATCTCTGAACTCTTCAACAACTCTTCTTTCTTTTGCGCTGGGATTGGCATTTTCTGACCTTGAGCTTCCATTCTACCGTCCTTACCATCAAAAACCATTTTTTGCATGGTTTGTCCCATCATGCTTAACGATTGGTTGATTTTTCCGCCTTTTGCTTTAATTTCTTTCAATTCCAAAGCCATACCTTGTACGGTTGCAGAAGCATTGGTTGTAAGGGAATTAATCTTAGCAAGTGCCTCTTTCCCACCGATTGCAGTGATATATTTGTCCATAACCGAAGCAACAGAAACGCTCGCATCTACTTTTTGAGCTTGTGGTTTTGCAACAGGATTGGCTTGGCTATCGAAGAATTTCACAGGATATCCAAGTTTTTCCAAACCTTCGGTAATTTGAGAAGCTTTACCAGCGATAAAAATTCTACTTTGGTTAGGTAAAATATTTGCTTTTACCGCCTTGGTTACATCGGCTGCTGTAACAGCATCAATAGACTTTAGGTAATCGGCATAGAAAGAATCCGGAAGGTTTTGAACTTTTTGGTTCAAAGCAAATCGTGCGATGGTCCCCGGGCTTTCCATAGAACGGATAAAATCTCCTTTCAATTTTGCTTTTGCATTTGCCAATTCTTCAGGCTTCACGGTAGAGATTCCGTTTAATTCTTTCATGAATTCAACCACTGCTTTATCGGTTACTTCATTTCTCACGCTAGACTCAGCCGAGAATTCGGAAGAATATTTCCCTGGACTCATGGAAGAATATGCACCATAGGTAAAGGCATTTTTCTCTCTCAAATTCATGAACAATCTAGCTTCGCCACCACCACCAAGGATGTAATTGGCAATCATGGATGGGAAATACAAAGGAGTTCCCACCTTCAAATTGTTCAGGTTGTTGATGGAAATTACAGACTGTACTGCCGTAGGAACATCTACCACATCAATTTCTGTAGTTGCTACATTGGATGCCGGCTCCAACTTAGGGAATACCGTATTGGATTTTTTCCAACCTCCGAATGCTTTTTCAATCATGGGTTTCACCTGATCCATAGTCACATCGCCCACGATTACCAAATAAGCATTGTCCGGAGCATAGTATTTATTGTAGAAATCCTGAACATCCTTCAAGCCAATTTTGTTGATGCTCGCTTCTGTAACGAACTCACCTCTAGAGGTATTTTTACCGTAGGTTAATGCATTTGAAACTCTACTTGCGATAGACGAAGCGTTTTTCTCTTCAGATTTCAGACCTTCTATCATTCTTTCTTTAGAAGTTTTAATTTCTTCTGCAGAAAATTTCGGATTCACCACAGCATCGGACATTAAACTCAAAACTTGTGGGAAATATTTGGACAGAGTATTGGCGCTAGCACCGGAAGAAGAGAACCCTAAACTTGCTCCTAAGAAATCCACTTTTTTGTTGAATTCGTCTTTGGACATGTTCATGGTTCCGTTTTCAAACTGATCGGACATTACATCGGCAACACCAGCAACGGCACCTTCGTAGATTGGAGGTCTGTCCATGGAAAGACTCATGTTTACTCTTGGTAATTTATGATTTTCCACAATCATTACGGTTAGTCCGTTGTTCAGTTGGAAGGATTTAGGCTTTGCAATGTTGATTACTGGAGTTGGACCAGCAACGGGCATTTTGTTGATGTCAATTTTTTGTGCAGTAAGCATTCCTGAAAGTAAAAATGCTGCCGCGATATATGATAATTGCTTTTTCATTGTTTAATTATTTTTTTTCAGGAACATAATTGATGATTACTCTCTGGTTCGGATTCAGGTATTTTTTAGCTACCTCACGAATATCTTCTCTGGTAATTCCTCTATAGATATCAATTCCTTTATTGATCAAGTTGGTATCTCCCATCAACACATGATTGGTTGCCAAGTTATCGGCAATACCTTGGATGGATGAATTGGCATTTACAAACTGATTTTCGAACTGGTTTTGAAGTTTTTGATAGTCTTCTTCAGAAATTAGATCGGTTTGAACTTTTTTCACCTCAACATCGATGTCTTTTTGCAAATCTGCTTTTGGCGTAGTACCCATTGGAATTGCGAAGAATGCAAATACTCCTTCTTTTTCAAAACCAATACTTGGAGCTGCTACTTGCAACGCTTTCTTGTCCTGATCTACTAATTTTTTGAACAAAACAGAAGATTTACCACCGCTTAAATACGCAGAAAGCATGTCTAAAGCTTTAGAATCTCTGGTGGTGTTGCCCGGTATTCTGTACGCAAAAATATAAGCCGGCAATTGGATGTTAGGATCCGTAACCGTCACTTCTTTTTCTTTGGTAATTGGCGCATCTTGGATGTAAGTAAATGTAGATTTTACTCCTTTTGGAATAGAACCGTAATACTCCTGAATCCATTTTTTTGTTTGCTCAGGCTTGATATCTCCGGCAACAACCAAAGTTGCGTTGTTCGGGATGTAGTATTTTTTGTAGAACGCTTGGAATTCTTCTAACTTAGCCGCATTCAGATCTTCCATAGACCCGATAGTTGGCCAGCTATACTGACTGTTGGTGAATAAGTTTGCCAAAATAGAGTTCAGAAGATTTCCGTAAGGTTGGTTGTCCATTCTCAATCTTTTCTCTTCTTTCACCACCTCTCTTTGGGTATCTACACCCACTTGGTTTACAATTCCGTGTCTCATTCTTTCGGCTTCCATCCACAGACCCAATTGTTGGTTATTGGACGGGAAAGTTTCAAAGTAATAAGTTCTATCGTTAGTCGTATTGGCATTGTTGGACCCTCCGTTGGACGAAACAATCTTAAACCATTCTCCTCTTTTGATGTTAGGAGTACCTTCGAAAAGCAAATGCTCGAAGAAGTGTGCAAAACCGGTTCTTCCTTTTGCTTCATCTTTTGCACCTACATGGTACATTACGCCGGTAGTTACCACCGGAGCTGAATTATCTTGATGAAGAATTACATGAAGCCCATTTGGCAAGTCGTACTCTTCGAATTTGATTTGCTGCGCATTGAGCATCATTCCGAAAAATGCCACTGCTGCTGCAGATAGAAATCTTTTTTTCATATAGACTAAATTAATTTTAACAATAAGTGTCAAAAATAACCATTTTGTTACAACCTTTATGATAAAATTTTTAATCTCTTAAAAAAATTAAGAAAACAAAAACTTTCTACTTCAAAATTCATGAAACACAGCAAAGAACTTCCTTAAAAACACCTGATCCTTTTAAAAATTTAATAAAAAAGGTACCTAACAAAGGATGCCAAGTACTTTCTTTAAAGATCTTTTAATCGTTTATAAATTCAAAAACAATTTTGGATTGATTGGAGTTCCGTTTTTATGCACTTCATAATGCAAATGAGGTCCTGTAGATCGTCCGCTATTTCCGGATTTTGCAACAACTGTTCCTACCTCTACCTCATCGTTGGTTTGCACCAACAATTCAGACAAATGTCCGTAGAGCGTCGCTAAACCATTTCCATGAGAGACTATCACACATTTTCCGTACCCACCTTTAGTTCCGGAGAACACCACTTTTCCTGCAGCGGTACATTTTACATCACTCCCAAAAGGCACAGCAAAATCCATCCCTTTGTGAAATTGCATCTGAACCGCCGGTTTTTCACTTCCTTTTTTGGTCATGGCGCTATCGCTTTTACTCGTATTCGAGTTGGTCACCGGAGTCCCAACGGTTGCTAAAACGGTTTTGAAAGGAATGGGATTAACCCTCTTCCCGAAATTAGAAGAAACCCTGCCGTCCGTTGGTGCACCCAAAGGCACTTGCATAAGTTTGTTCTGTAAGTCCACCAAAAACTGGCTGTATCTGTTGCTTTGCTTGGCCAGATATACAGAATTATCCAAACTATCTTGTGCCAACTGCTCTACTTTTGCATCTACAATGTTTTTAGAAGCTAAAAATGAACGAAGAGATCGCACCGTATTGTTGATTAAATGAAGGTCTGTTTTCATTTTGGAATAATCGATACTGTCTTTTTTTGTATTGATTTTCACCAAATTCACTTCATAATTTTTATTGTCTCTTTCTGCAAATAATTTCCCAATTAATAGTGCCTGACCGATGATTACAGATAGAAAAATTCCGAACAACAAGGTTGCATTTTTAGGTTTTCTAACTTTTACCAAAATTCTTTTCATTAGCCTTTCTTTAAATTATTTTTTATCTAAAAACGCGACAAAATTATAATAATATCTGAAATAGAAAATTTATTTAACATAATTTTAATAAGTTTTCAATTCAATTTAATTATCATTCTGATTTCTTTAAAAACAACTTTATAATCTCCAAACACCATAAACTATTAATTTACACATACTTATAAACACAAACAAAACAATTACAGTCATTACAATTCGACCTTTTCCTCAACCTAAAATATATCATAAGATACAGACTTTAACATTTAAACAATTCTACTTAAATATCATTATCTTTGTAGTCATTTTAATTTGACATGGCAAAAAAGACTGAAAAGCATCCCTCTAACACGCAAACAACAAAAAACATCAACCCGAGTCTACCTGTAGTAGGCGTTGTAGGAAGTGGTAGCTTTGCAACAGCAATTGTAAAAATGTTGGTAGAGAACGCACCCGTTGTTCATTGGTGTGTACGAAATGAATTTGTTAAAGGCGCCATAGAACTAAAAGGGCACAATCCCACCTACCTTACGGCGGTACATTTCGACTTAAAAAAAATAAATATCACCACAGACATCAACGAATTGGTCAAGCAATGCGATATTGTTGTCTTGGCAACTCCCTCCATCTATCTGTCCGACACTTTAGATCAGATGAATGCGGATGTCAAGGGCAAAATCTTCATCTCCGCCATTAAAGGTATTGTGCCGAAAGTAAATGATGTCGTTGCCAATTATTTGAGAGAGCAATTTGGTATTGGCTATAAATGCCAAGGCGTGATTGCCGGCCCTTGTCATGCCGAAGAAGTCGCCATGGAAAGGCTTTCTTATCTGACCATTGCTACGGTTGAAGATCAGGTTGCCGATCAATTGTTAAAACTATTTTCTTCGGACTTCATCAATGTACACTGTTCCAAAGATGTTTTGGGTAACGAATACAGCGCAATACTCAAAAACATTTATGCCATTGGAGCAGGTATTGCTAGCGGTTTGGGATATGGAGACAATTTTATTGCCGTTTTTGTATCCAATGCTATCCGTGAGATGGAAACCTATCTTGAAGCCATTTATGAAGCCCCGAGGGATGTGAATGAGAGCGCCTATCTTGGTGATTTATTGGTAACTGCCTATTCGCTTTTTTCCAGAAACAGAAACCTGGGAAATCTCATCGGCAAAGGCTACACCGTAAAATCGGCTTTGCAATCCATGAATCAAATTGCCGAGGGCTATTACGCTTGTGACAGCATCTACTTTACAGCAAAAGAAAAAAATGTAAATGCTCCAATCATCGAAAGCATTTACAAAATATTGTACGACGGCAAGGATGCCGAAAAAACATTTTCTAAATTAGTAACCAAATTAAATTAAGCCTTCCCGTCAATGTTCAATCTTGGAAACTACCTTCAACTCTCTACTTTTGGAGAAAGCCATGGAAAAGCCATCGGCGGCATCGTTCACAATTTTCCATCTGGAATTTTATTAAATTTAGAAGAAATCCAACGACAATTGGACAGAAGAAGACCAGGACAGTCCGCTCTTGTCACTCAAAGAAAAGAAAGCGATACCGTCCAATTTCTTTCTGGTATTTTGGATCAAAAATCAACAGGTACAAGCATTGGATTCATCATTGAAAATGAAAATCAAAAATCCAAGGACTACGATCACATTAAAGATCAATTTCGTCCCTCGCATGCCGATTTTACTTATCAGCAAAAATTTGGCATTCGAGATTTTGCCGGAGGCGGAAGATCATCAGCTAGGGAAACCACCAACTGGGTTGTTGCCGGAGCTTTGGCCAAACACATCCTTCCGGAAGAAATAGAAATCAATGCCTATGTTTCTTCTGTTGGTGATATTTTTTGTGTGAAACCCTATCAGGATTTGGACTTCAGCAAAACCGAAAGCAACGATGTCCGTTGTCCGGATGCTGAAACGGCAGAAAAAATGATGACCAAGATAAAAGAGATTAAAAAAGAGGGCAATACCATTGGAGGCACCGTTACTTGCGTGATTAAGAATGTGCCGATCGGCATTGGCGAACCTATTTTTGGAAAACTACAGGCCCAATTGGCACATGCCATGTTGAGCATCAATGCCTGCAAAGGATTTGAATACGGAAGTGGATTTTGTGGCGCAAAAATGACAGGCAAAGACCACAACGATCTTTTCAATGCTGATTTTAGCACCAAGACCAATTTGTCTGGAGGCATACAAGGTGGGATCAGTAACGGAATGGACATCTATTTCCGAGTGGCTTTCAAACCGGTAGCCACCTTATTGTCAGCGCAAGAAAGTTTTGATGCCCAAGGCAATCCCACAATTATTGAGGGAAAAGGAAGACACGATGCATGTGTAGTACCTAGAGCCGTACCAATTGTAGAAAACCTTGCAGCCTTTGTTTTGGCCGACTTGTACCTCATCAACCAATCAAGAAAAATAAAATAATTAACAACATAAATCTAATTTAAAATCAACATGAAAAACTACTGGGACAAAACCGTAAACTTTCAAGAATATTTCAACATTGCAGACGAAAGAGTAAAAAATCCGATTGAAGGCGACGAAAAACAAGAATACTACAATCTTGGTGTACAAAGAATGAATCGTACTTTGAAAACTTTTAAAGTTGAGGATGACCTGTCTGAGGCATTTAAAGCGAAAAACTTCAATGGAAAAATCATGATCATCTCCGAGCCTTGGTGTGGTGATGCCAGCGCAACTGTACCGGCATTGTACAATTTTTTCGAAGCATGTGGTACTGACTGCAAAATCTTCCTTAGAGACCAAGACACCAGCCTTATCGATCAATTTTTAACCGACGGAACGCAATCCATCCCTAAAGTTCTTATTTTGAACGAAGATTTTAGCGTAAAAGCATCTTGGGGACCTAGACCAAAATTCGGATTGGAATTGTTAAAGAAATTCAAAGAAAATCCAGAAAGCTACCCAAGAGAGGAGTTTTACAACGATCTTCAAGTTTATTACGCAAAAAACAGAGGTCGAGATGCAATACAAGAAATCTTAGAACTTATCTAATTACCCAAAGGGAAGAGCTTTGTTCTTCCCTTTATTTTAATTACAAACAAATCGTATGAAAAAGTACATCTTTTATTTCATTATAGGCATTGTTATTTCAGGAGCCTTGTATTGGATTGCTAACCAAAGTACTTCGGACTCTCCTCTTTCTCCAACAGCGACGGTGGAAGAAATCAATAAGCTCTCCGAGGCGGATTACGACATCGACCTAAAAGGAATCAATGCACCGGATACCAACCTTAAAAACTTCAGAAATAAAAAGTTGTTTCTAAATTTTTGGGGAACATGGTGCCCACCATGCAGAACAGAATGGCCCACCATACAAGCTTTGTACAACAACAAAAAAGGTCAGTTGGATTTTGTACTGATTGCCATGCAGGATCAGGAAGAAAATGTTGTAAAATTTTTGAAAGAAAACAAGTACAGTGTACCGGTGTACATTGCCAAAAGTCCAATTCCGGCCTCACTATTACCCAAAGCATTTCCGACCACATTGTTACTGAATACGGATGGGAAGATCTTTTTCAAAGAAGACGCATCAAAGGATTGGAATAACAAAGACGCCAACGATTTAATTAACACCTTCTTAAAATAATATTGGTACACAATTTGTCTATCTTTGCAAAGAAAAAAGATACCAAAACACAAAATGAAGTATTCAAAATTCAAAATTGCTAGAGAAGCAATCAAGCATGAAGGGTTTTTACAGAAACTGCCCATCATTATTAGAATGTTAAAATCCATTTTTTCTAAAGGTGGATACAAACCCGGCAAGAAAAACCTCTTTGTACCGGGACTCATTCTCTTATATCTCATATCTCCCATCGATGTACTTCCCGATTGGATCCCCCTCATTGGAATTGCGGATGACCTTGCGTTATTGGCCTTTGCCATCCCTTTTTTAATGAAAGAAGCCGACCGTTTTGAAGAGTGGGAAAACGACAAGAATCCGGATCTAAAAATTAAAGAAGCTGAAATTGTTGAATAAACGAAAGTCGTCAGAAAAAAACTGACGACTTTTTTATTTAAGCACAACAAAGACAAATCATTTGCTTAAATTTGCAAAATCTAATAAATCGAAATGGAAAATAAAAAAGAATTCTTTTTAGAATGCTACAAACACGGCATCATCAAGTTTGGACAATTCACCTTAAAAAGCGGTATAGAAAGTCCATTTTATGTAGATTTAAGACCATTGGCTTCGGATCCAAAAATCCTTAAAAACCTGGCCAATCACTTGCTGAACATGTTGCCGTTAGACAATTTCGATTTAATCTGCGGTGTACCTTATGCAGCACTACCTATGGCTACCGCTATGTCGCTTGAAAGCAATTTGCCCCTCATCATCAAAAGAAAAGAAGCCAAACAATACGGCACAAAAAAATTAATTGAAGGTCTTTTCCAAAAAGGTCAGAACTGTCTTTTGGTTGAAGATGTGATTACTTCAGGAAAATCCCTTTTGGAAACCATCCCTGAAATTGAAAACGAAGGCATAAAAGTTTCTGATGTTGTTGTGGTCTTGGACAGAGGACAAGGCGGTAAAGAATTGCTAGAAAGCAAAGGTTATCGTGTACACACCCTGTTCACCATACAAGAAGTATGCAGTATTTTGCAAGAAGAAGGTCATCTTTTAGAAGATGAAATCGGCAGAATCAACGATTTCTTAGCGGGTAATGTGGTGAAATTCGAAGAGAAAAAAAGATTGAGCTACGAGAAAAAAATGGAAATTTCCGAACATTCTCTTTCAAAAAAAATCATCTCTATTGCTCTTGAGAAAAAATCCAACCTTATTGCTTCTGCGGATGTACTGACCACCAAAGAACTTTTGGATTTGGCAGAAAAAGTAGGTCCGCATATTGTTGCGCTAAAAACCCACATCGATATTCTTTCGGATTTTGACATGGAAACCACCATACTTCCACTAAAAGCTTTGGCAGAAAAACACAATTTCTTGCTGATGGAAGATAGAAAGTTTGCGGACATCGGCAATACCCAAGAATTGCAATTCAGCCACGGAATCTACAGAATTGCTGAATGGGCCGACTTTGTAACCTCACAAGTCATTGGCGGTTACGAAAGTTTGGACTGCTTCCGTAATGTCGGTGTGGTTGCCATACTGGGAATGTCTTCTAAAGGCACACTTACCGACCAAAACTACCAAGACGAAGCTTTGAAAATTGCTCTTAGCCATCCGAATGTTTTCGGAGGAGTTTCTCAAAGACCCCTCACAGAAGATTTATTGCTTTTCACACCTGGTGTAAATTTGGACAGCAAA
Organism: Amniculibacterium sp. G2-70; assembly: GCF_014353055.1. Taxonomy (GTDB): domain Bacteria; phylum Bacteroidota; class Bacteroidia; order Flavobacteriales; family Weeksellaceae; genus Amniculibacterium; species Amniculibacterium aquaticum. Next base: position 1,955,689 of record NZ_CP060698.1, on the reverse strand, counting down.
GGAGATAGCAAAGGTCAGCAATACAACACACCGGAACATGTTTTTAAAAACTTGCACACCGATTTTATGATTGTTGGCAGAGGCATCTACAAATCTACAGATATCGAAAAATCGGCTTTACACTACAAAATAGCCGGTTGGGAAGCTTATGAAAAGTCATTGGTTTAATCTGTATTTCATATAAAAAAGAGCTGTCCTCATCATTTGGACAGCTCTTTTTTTATATTTCTATCACTACCGGACAGTGGTCGGAATGGACCACATCGGTCAGGATACTAGCATTTTTCACTCGTGGCAATAGAGGTTGGGTCACAAAATGATAATCCAATCGCCAACCTAGATTCTTGGCTCTCGCACTTTGTCTGTAACTCCACCATGAAAAAGTCTGTACACCTGGATTTTGGTTTCTAAAAGAATCTGTAAGATTGCATTCCTTCATAAATTTGGTCATCCACTCTCGCTCAATCGGTAAGAAGCCGGAAACATTTTTTAAACCCTTGGGATTGTGAATGTCTATTTCTTCATGACAGATATTAAAATCGCCACAGATGATCAAATTCGGAACTTCTTTTTGAATTGTGTTGATGTATTTTAGGAAATCTTCTGCAAATTGGAGTTTAAAATCCAATCTTTCGATGTTGGAAGCCGATGGCACATAAACGGAAAGAACGGAAAAATCATCAAAATCTGCTCGGATAATTCGGCCTTCGGCATCGTATTCTTCAATGCCACAACCGTATTCTATATGATTGGGTTTTTGTTTGGTTAAGATCCCCACGCCGCTGTATCCTTTTTTTTGTGCAGAAAACCAATAGCAATAATATCCTAACGCTTCCAAAGCTTTTGTATCGATCTGTTCGGGACTGGCTTTGGTTTCTTGCACACCTACTACATCGGGGTTTTCGGATTGCAACCATCCGGTAAGGTCTTTGGTCATGGCAGCTCTAATGCCATTGAGATTGTAAGAGATAATTTTCATAAGACGAAAATACAGAAATAAGTTATGATAAAAAAGTCGGAAAAAATTTTTGACTTCCTTCCGACTTTCGGTGGATTCAAGTTATCTATCCATGCATTCCTTTTGCATAGAAGATTCGTAGTTGTTTTTATTTAATATACTGAATATTAGTTACTTGCATAAAAGTTTTATCTGGTTTTTTACTTGTTTTTAAGAATAATTTACTTTAAACATCCTAAGCTGAATTGTTTGTTTTGTATGTCCAATGTATAAAATAAGTGTCTAATTTTTGGTCAACTTATTTTAGGGTTGGACGTTCTTATTCTTTAATTTCAATATTGAACCATTTGAGTTTTCGGTTTATAGACAGTTATTCTATTTTTTGGTTTTTAGAAAGCGTAATTTAAAAAATCACTTTTTCTCTAAAAAAAAGGCAAACGCATAATTTAATTGAACAGCAATAATCATTGCAATTCCAAGATAAGGATTGATGAAACCCAACAATGCTCCAATTAGATACAATGTTTGAGCAATAATAATTCTTTGCTTTAAAGGTTTGTCCACCAAATCTTTGGTTTCGGTATTGACCAAATTATTTTTACAGGCATATATCCAATTGATATATAGCATTAATCCCATTAGAAAAATATTGAACCAATAAACCGCAATGGCGAATTTAAAATGCATATAATCTCCAAGAAATGCCGTAGTAAAAGGCAAAAAAGTTACAGTGAGCAGAAACAGAAGGTTGATCCAATTCAGATTTCGGTCGCTTTGTTCGATGTGTTTGTATTGTGCAGAATGTCCAACCCAAAAAATCCCTGTAGTCATAAATGCAAGAAAATACACCAGAAATTTTGATTTAAGCGTAAGAAATTCGTTAATCAAATCCTGTTCAGATTGAATACTTTGCAAAAATGGAACACGAATTTCTAATACTAAAAGTGTCAATGCCACCGCAAAAACACCATCACTAATAGCGATAAGTCTGGCCGTATCTTTACCGGCAATTTTGTTATATGAAGAATTTTTCATCCTTTATTTTGTTTGTCCAATGTCTAAACGATTGAATTTTCCTTCTGCATTTTGGCTAAATTTAAAATATACTCGAAAAGTCCCCCACTGTCCTGCAAAGAAATTTCCGTAAATATCTTTTCCATCATTCTCTACTTTATCTATGGTTAAGAATTTTTCTTTGTGGTTAAAAGCATTGTCAAAAAAAGATTTAAAATCAAGTGTTCGTCCATCATCGGTGAATGCAGCATCATCTGTAAAATAAGAATACCAAGCGTTTTTGTTGTTAGCTTGTAATGCTTCAATCGCTTTTTTTACATTTTCGTTCGTTAATTTTGTTAAGTCCATTTTGTTTTCTGTTTTAATTGTTTTCGTATTTTGATTGTTTTTCGGTTGTTGATTGTTTTTCGGTTGTTGTCCGCAAGCAGTGAGCGAAAGCGAACAAGAGATGACCAGTATTAATATTTTCATAATTTTAATTGGTTTTCAAAGGATGTTGCAAGTAGATGATTACTAAGTTTAGTAATAGAAAAGGAATTTCGATAGCTACTCCTTTCAAGTCTTTTTGCAATAACTGTAAACAAATAATCATTAATATTCCTGCAGCCATCAGAAAGTTTCCCCAAACAAAAGTTTTTGGAAATAAAATCAGCAATGAAGCAATCAAAGTAACTGCACCGTTTATCATTACGGCATTTTTACTGAAGTTCCATTTCCCAAACATTTCTAGCATTTCGGGTTTTGCAGTCAGCATATTCCAACCGTGTTTTATTCCCATAAACACAGCAACAAGGATTAAAATTGAGTTTATTATTTTTAAGATCATCATTTTAGGTTTTAAAATAAAAGGCAAACAACTCAGTCATTTGCCTTTATAAAAATTAAATATTTACTTATCTTGTTGTATATCCACCATTTGCAAAAATGGTTTGTCCCGTAATCCACCAACCATCAGTTACTAAAAACTCTACAAGTGGTGCTATGTCTTTAATATTCGTTAAACCACCTAAATCAGATGCTTGTTTGTGGTAAGCTACGGCATCATCACTTTCTTGACCGTAGAAGAAAGGGGTATCCATAGGTCCCGGAGCAACTGCTGTAACAGAAATTCCACAAGAACCAAATTCTTTAGAAGCTGCTCTGGTAAAATGCTCAACCGGTGCTTTTGCTCCTGCATAGGTCGAATAATAGCCAGTAAATGCAGCCAATAATGAAGTAACAATAGTATTAATTTTACCATTATCATTCAGTTTTTTACCCGCTTCTTGAATGAAGAAGTAAGCCACTTTTGAGTTGATGTCACTCATACTGTCATAATCTTCTTCTGTGGTGTCAGTAAAAGGTTTTTTCAATACTTTACCCACCGTGTTGATGGCAATGTCAATACCTCCAAATTTTTCGATTGTGGCATCAAAAAGTTTAGTGATGTTTTTTACATTTGTCAAATCTGCCTGAAATATAAATGCTTCTCCTCCTGCATTGGTAATGTCTGCCAATGTTTTTTCAGCATCTGCTTTTGTACTATCGCTGTTGTAATGAATTGCAACTTTTGCTCCTTTTTTAGCAAAATCACGGCTTAATAAACCGCCTAAATTCTTTGCACCGCCTGCTATTAAAACTACTTTTCCGTTTAAATCGTTTCTTGCCATCTTTTTTGTTTTTAAATGTTAATAAGACAAAGGTGGCAACAAATGAAATTTATTTCATGGTGAACTTTTCGGAATTTTTATTTTCTTTTCTGAATTGTCCCGGAGTTTGCCCTACAAATTTCTTAAAGAATTTTGAAAAGTTAGAAGGGTCATAAGTGAGTATTTTTGCAATTTCAGAAACCGACTTATCTGTTTCAGAAAGCATTCTTTTGGCTTCTTCAAGAATTTTAAGGTCGTAAAAATGACAAGGATGATTTCCTGTTTCTTTTTGAACTATATCAGTTAGATGTTTATGTGAGATAAATAATTCATTTGCAATTTGGTTGATTTCCATAAAATCATCAGCCTTTCCTGAAATTACATCTGCAATATGTTTGTCCAAAAACTGAAAGTAATTTTCAGTAATTTCTTTGCTTCGGCTTAATATGTCTTGTTCTGTTTGTTTCATATAATTTAAAATAAAAAATATTACAAAGTTGTGATTTTCTGAAAAACTATTTATGGTTAGCCCTTCTTCGGTTGACGAAATCTCTAATAACAAAGACTGCCCATATTTTTTGAGCAGCTTTGTTTACAAAGGCTTTGGTAGTTTTTAGTGCCTTTAGTATATATGTATTTTTTTTAAAATTGTTTATATCAAACTTAATTCTCTACAATAGTTAAATTATTATAAAGTGATGCACCTCCAGATTGTGTCGTGTTATAATTAGGTACTGGATCGTTATCCCATATCAAATCCACCCATAAAGCAGGTCTTATATATTCTCCCGGGTTAAGTTTAATACTCGCTGTACAACTAGATCCGACTTTTACACTTCCAGAAGTATTATTATCATCTCTACTATCAGAAGGGAAAGTATTGGCACACTTCACCGAATTGATTTCTGTGCCTGCGGCATTATACACTCTCCATATAGCTTCTATTTGGTTAGTATAGGTTGTATATGACCTTAATTTACCAGATTCTGTTGCAAAGGTAAAGGTTGCGGTAAATGTACCTTCTCTATTTGCTGTAAATATTCCTGTGGTAGGATCAAAGCTACCTCCCACATTATTATCAACTTTAGAAGTCCAATCGGTCAAAAAGGCAGAGGTACGGTTGGGAATACCATCAATATAACATTTTCCTGACATAGAAGTAGCTATGGTACATGATGGATTTTGACTAGAAGCATTACCACCCGCCTCGTACATTGCTGATTTAGGAGATGTTTTAGTCGCAATTACTACCGATTTTGTAGTTTGTGTATTTTTTAATCTTACCCACTCTACGCCATTAGAATATTCTATATGCCCAGTTAATCCATCAACCACATAGCGTATCGCGCCTTTCCCTGCAGCTGCAGCAGTTTGGTTGGTATCCCCAACGGCTAAAGCGTTGTCGTTTTCAGGATTACGCAGATCTACCCTAACCTTAGGAGATAGGTTACCTATACCTACCCATCCATTGGTATTGGTTACTATAAAGTCATCCTTTGTCTGACTATCGGTACTTCCGGAAGCAGGTGTGTTTTTTTGTGGATCGATATGCAGAGCTCCTTGTGGGGTTTTGGTATTAATGCCTACATTATTTTGTTGTGCATTTATCATCGATAAAGAGAGCAAAGATGCTCCCAAAATTAAATATTTCATCTTTGTTTTTTTTAAAGTTGGGTAATGGTAATAGAATTATCCGCTTGATTCGTTGTAGAATTTATCGAACTATTAAAGTTCTGTAAGAATCGAGGTCTAATCGTTTCATTCTTCTTTAGCTGGAAGATAGCCGTACAGTTATTTCCGGTTCTATTACTTCCGGTTCCAGTACCGTATCCCGGATAGGCATTTACACATCTAAACTCTGGGATACCATTGGTTGCGGTAGAAGTAAGGATAGTTTCGGTATTGCTATTGTTACTAATAGAACCACTCTGAGTAACAATATTGACAGAAACAATATATTCTCCATCATTAGGAGCTGTAAACACTCCTGTAGTAGGATCAAAGCTGTTGGTTCTATCTATTAATACGTTCCAATTTGTAACATTTGCTATAGTACCATTAGCAAATGTTTGAGCTGAACTTTTACCAGCATATACCAACGCTTTTACCGAGGAAGTAGGCAAGAAATGCCAATTGGTACCATCAGAATAAGATAGCCCCCAGCTGGTACCACTCTCATGGTATTGTATAGCTCCTCCTTTTGCCTGTGCTGCTGTCTGAGCAGTTGTGCCAATACCAATTGCATTTTCTGAGCTGTTACTTCTAATATCAAAGCGTACAGCAGGGTTAATTACCCCAACACCCACTCTTCCGTCTTTAGTTACTACAAAATCATCTTCCGCTTGTGCCGGAGAAGGTGCGGTATTATCTGTTGGGTTGTTTGTAGCTACATCTATATGAAATATTTGTTGTGGCTTTTGTGTTCTTATTCCTACTTGTGCTACTATTATCATTGGTGCAAGCGTGAGGAATGTTAATATATATTTTTTCATAATAATCTGTATTTAGTTTTCAACAATAGTTAGGTTATTAAAGCCAAAGAAAGGATTGGTAACCGCGGTGGATGATCTAAGCCCCCTGGCGTTATTATCAATGGTTTGCAGTAAACGAACGCTTAGTTTTTCGCCTTCATTTAGCCCGATACTGGTTACACAAGTACCTCCTGCTTGGGCGTTTCTTGTTGCTTTCCCCCATGTCTTTAGACATTTTACAGCAAGAGTATTACCTCTCATTATTTGAGATTCAACATAACTATTGGCATTGAAGCTCCCTTCCACAAAGTTAAAAGTAAAGGAAACCGTATATACCCCATCTCTAGGTGCCGTAAAAACTCCTGTAGTATTATCAAAATTAGAAGTAGCATCTGAAGTTTCCTGCCATCCGGCAATGATAGTTGGGGCGTTGTAGGGCACTTTTATGGTATTGTTTCCCGCATTTATTCTTGCTACCACCTCAGCCTTTTGTGGGGTAGAAATAATATCCTGCCACACTACGCCATTAGAAACTTGTAATTTACCCCCCGAAGTATCATCATATCTGATAGCCCCTTTGCCGGCAGCAGTAGCTGTTTTTGTGGTATAACCTATGGCTAAAGCATCATCCGGAGAAGCCGACCTTAGGTCTAATCTTACGGCAGGCGTTGCCCAACCTGCACCTACATTGCCATCTTTAGTGACTACGAAATCGTCTTTTTGTTGCTGCCCTGTTACCCCTGTTGCAGGCGTATTTTTTTGTCCATCTATATGGAACATTTGCAATGGGTTACTTGTATTAATCCCCACTTGTCCAAAGGCAAGTGCAGAAAGCAATAATGTTGCTATATATACTATTTTTTTCATCTTGTTATTTAATTTAATTTGTAAAAGGAAAAGTGTAATTTAAAACTCTTTTATCCGGTTGATATGAACTCTATTTTTTTTAACAAAAGGTGGCGGACGAATCTTATTTACAGTTAAACAAACAGAGAGTAGTAAGAGATTTGTTTTCTCAAAAGCTAGTTTATGAGGAGCTGCTTTATGGTGAACATATTTTACTTCTTCGGATTGTAAGGCAGGCTGCTTTATGTCTTGCGTAGTGGTGGGAGCAACAGCTATACTATGACAATCAGAAAGAAAAAATGTTTTTTGATTGTCATTTTGCTTAAAAACTTCTTTTGGGAATATTGACTCTTCTTCAATTGGAGTATGATTCGCTATTCTTTTTTCTTGTTTAAAATGTTTTTTAGCTAGAACTTCTTTTGTTTTCTCAGGTTCATCTAAATAGATAACTGTAATATTTTGGTCGGGCTGTAATCCTGTAATCGTAGTTTCTGATGCTATATAAATATGTGTAAAGTCTATTTTTTTTATTTGCAAAAATTTTTGGGTAATTACCGTCTCATCACCTATAAAAATTTTAGTATCGTTACCATAGAAAATCTGAGAAAGCAGAGAAAGAGGAAAAATAAAAAAACATAAAAGCACGAGCAATTTATAGTTGCCCGATACAGAAAATAAATTTCCGGCTTTTATGTTTTCTTTTCTCATCATTGTGTTTTCAATAGTACTATGTAAACAATTTCCTAACCTATTAACATAATTGATGATCTTCCACTTTAATCAATTGTTTAATTGAAAATGTTTTCTATTTACACACTATTTAATGTTTTTTTTCACCACAATATTAATATGACAAAAAACTATCCACAAGAAAATGATGTGCGAAATGCGGAATTATGAACAGTAATCAATAGCTTTTATTTAATATAAATATTCTTTCATTAATTCCGTGCATATCATTTAATATCACTATATTAGCTAAGCATATTATGAAAAGAATTTCGGTATTTATAACACTAATCGTTTTTATTGTCTATCTAGAGGTTTGTACTTTTATCCTCTTAATACAGTTTAATTTTGTAAAAAAGCTTATGAAAAAACCTCACAATTATTTTACTTTTTTGATTTGTTTCTTCTTCCTAAATTTTAGTGCACAGAATAAGGAATGGAATCCAAAAGAAATTCAGGAAAAGTATGATTCTATTGTTGAGCAAGAACATAACGACGAAAATTTTAATTCTATTAAATATTTGCATACAGCTTCACAAAAAATACATTACGAAAAAGGCATTTTAAAAACCAGTCTGTACTTAACGAACGAATATATCAGTAGAAATAATTATAATCAAGCACTAGATTTTAATTCTTCTGCAGAAAAATTGGCATTAAAGAATAATGACAATGAGTCTTTGTTTGCTGTTCATAATAATAAGAGTAGAATATATGCAGCACAAGGTTTAGAGTCGGAATGTATTAAGCAAAATTTTCTATCATTAAAGAAAGCAGAAAGTATCACAAATAATGATATCAGAAATTATTTTGAATCAGTTGCATATCAAAATATTGCGACAAATTACAGTATTTACGAAAAGCCACAAGATTCTATGATTATATTACATGAAAGAAAGCATTGCTAAAGCTGAGAAAATTAGTAATTCGAAAAAATGGATTTTGAAAAAAAATGATATGCTCATGTTTCTTTACTGTAATGTTGGGAATTTTTACACTGGAGTCCACATTCCACGAAAACTTAATTTAGCAGAAGCTTATTATATGAAAGCGCTAAAATTCAGAGAAATCGCCCCAGAAGCATTCGGACTTAGATATTCTTATTTCTATTGGAAAATTTTATTCCGAGAAAAAAGATTATCAGAAAGCCATAGCTTTTTCTAATGAGGTTCTTAATCTGGAAAAAAATAAAAAAAAATCCACAAATTAGAATGGAAGCTTATATGAACCTTAGCAATTCTTATAGAGGAATTAAGAATGATGCAATGGAATCTGAATATTTAAAACTCTATGTTAACCTGAAAGATAGTCTTAATTTTTCAACCAAAAATAGCACTAACAATAGTATTAAGCAAATTGTCTTAAAAGAAAAAGAAAAAAAATCTCATAAACTAAATATGATTATTTGGGTTGTATCAGGAATATTTATTATTTCCATTATATGCATCTATTTTTTATGGAGGAAAAATATGATTAAGATCCAAAAGAAATATGAGAAATTAATAAAAAAAATCAAATTAGAAAAAGAAACAACACAATATGTCGAGCAAAATATTGATATAAAAAAAATATCATCCCCTGACATTCCTGAAGAAACGCTTTCTGGATTGTATGATAAATTGAATAAATTTGAAAAATCAGATAAGTACCTTAAAAAAGGATTAACAATCTCTACTCTTGCCTATCAGATGAATACCAACCCTAAATATCTTTCCAAAGCTATAAAAGGATTTTCTGGGAAATCTTTCAATGATTATATCAATGGTTTGCGGATTGATTATATTTCTAAAAAACTTTATGAAGATCCATCCTATAGATTATACAAAATAAGCCATCTTGCAGAATTGGGCGGATTTTCTTCAAGAGAGGTTTTTACTGTCATCTTTAAAAAAGAAACAGGAGTTAATCCTTCTTATTTTATCAAAAAATTAACCGAAGAATTTTCTTCCTAATTTCATTCGCTTAGAACCTATGATAAAGAAAGGTTTTCATTTTTTATGATTTTCAAATAAGGTAGATTAAATTTTAATTATTAAATTCGGCCGCAAATAAATGTAGTATGTAGATTTATGAAGCTATTTCTATAGGAGCTTATCTTCTTTTTATGATCGGTATTGGGATCTATTCTTACCGTAAATCAACCAATAATTCTGAAGAATTTTTAATAGGTGGAAGGAAATTAGGAGCCGCTGTAACGGCACTCTCAGCAGGAGCCGCCGATATGAGTGGATGGTTATTGATGGGGTTGCCTGGAGCCATGTATTTTACCGGAATCTCTAGTGCTTGGATTGCTATTGGATTGACCTTTGGGGCTTTTCTTAATTATTTAATCGTTGCGCCAAGAATCAGGATTTATACCGAAGTCGCTCAAAATGCAATTACCCTTCCTGTCTTTTTTGAAAATCGATATAAAAATAAAAACCATGTACTCAAGATTACCTCTTCTATTTTTATCTTGATCTTTTTTACTCTTTATACTTCCGCCGGAATGGTTTCTGGAAGTAAATTATTTGAGTCCGCTTTCGGAATGGATTATTCCGTTGGGCTTTGGGCAACCAGCATTGTCGTTGTTCTTTATACTTTCCTTGGAGGTTTTTTGGCCGTGAGTTTAACTGATTTTATTCAAGGAACCATCATGGTTCTCGCTTTGGTGGTTGTTCCTATTGTAGCGATAACTCAAATTGGAGGACCAGGAGAAACTTTTGACCTCATTCATCAAAAGGGGCCACAATATATGGATCTTTTTAAAGGAACGACTACGGTGAGTATCGTGTCTCTTCTTGCTTGGGGATTAGGCTATTGTGGGCAACCTCATATTTTGGTGCGTTTTATGGCGATTGATAACCCTAAAGATTTAGTGAAAGCCAAAAATATTGGGATCACCTGGATGATTTTTACCGTTGGTGGAGCACTTTTGGTAGGCTTAGTCGGTATTGCTTATATGATGAAGTTTGATCCTGCAACCATGAGTGTTTTTGATAAAGAAAAAACTCAGGCAGAAACCATCTTTATTTATTTTTCAAGAGTACTTTTCCATCCATTGATTGCGGGTTTTTTACTTACCGCTATTTTGGCTGCGGTGATGAGTACGATTTCTTCTCAATTGTTAGTGACTTCAAGTTCTTTAACCGAGGATATTTATAAGGCTTTTCTTAATAAAAAAGCAACGCCTAAACAGATGTTGATTGCCAGTAGAATGTCTGTATTATTGGTTGCTGTAATTGCAGTATTACTTTCTCTTACACCTAAAGATAGTATTCTTAATTTGGTGGGAAATGCCCGGGCCGGATTCGGATCTGCTTTTGGCCCTCTAATTTTACTGGCTTTACTGAATAAAAAATCTTCTTGGCAAGGAGCCTTTGCCGGAATGATAGTTGGTGGAGTGACTGTTTTATTATGGGTTTATCTGAGCCATCCTTATAAAGATTTGTATGAGATGATTCCTGGGTTTTCTCTTTCTTTGCTCACTAATATTATCGTATCTAGATTTACCTATAAAAAAGATGACATAATAGAACAAGAATTTGGTGAGATGGAAGCTTTAATGAAAGACGATATTTCTAAGAATCCTGAGTAACGATGGGTTCGCATAAGATATTTGATAGAGCTTCAGCGCCTACGGCGCCGAAGCTCATTTTTTCTATTTCCACTAAAATTTAAAAAACTCTGAATGTTTGTTTAAAGTTTTCTCTGTTTTCCTCAAGATTATAACGCATTTTTCTGTACTTTTGGACGTTTTTTTAAGAATATGAAAAAAAGTAAGCTCATCGTTTTGGGAAGTGTATTTATGGTTTCTCTTTCCGTAACTTCCTGTAATAATAAACCTAAAAATGAATGGATTTCCGGAAAATCCGGGAAAAAAGATACCGTAATGAATGACCGTGGTTATCGTTATTATGGAGGCTCATGGTATCCATTATTTAATAACAGAATCAATCCCGGCATATATAGTGGCTTTACCAATAGTGCTTTACGATCTGGGGTAACGCCTTCGGTGATTAAATCTGGGGGGTTCGGCTCTTCTGCAAGAAGTGGCTTTTCAAGTTTTGGAGGATAATAAGATGATATTGTAAAATAAAATGAAAAGAATTTCAATACAACCTCGCCAAAATTGGGAAGAAAAGATACAAGATGTCGGCTTTTTGTACTATAAAGATTATTATAATGAACAGAATGCCTATACTTTTTCTTTGGATGAAATTAATAAAATAGAAAAAGCCACCAATGAAATTTTTGATCTATGCATCCGAACCGTAGATTTTATTGTTGAAGAAAATTTACTTCAAGATTTCAAAATTCCTTCTCAATATCATGAAATCATTAAAAAAAGTTGGAAAGAAGATCATATTTCCTTCTATGGTCGTTTTGATTTGGGGTATAATTCGAATACCCAAGAGATTAAACTTTTGGAGTTCAATGCAGATACTCCAACCAGTTTAGTAGAAGCCAGTATTGTACAATGGTTTTGGTTACAAGATTTTAATGATACTTACGACCAGTTTAATTCCATTCATGATCGATTGGTAGCCCACATGAAGACTTGTCATCCTTATTTACTAGGAAAACAAAAAGTATTCTTTTCTTCGGTAAGCGATTCTCAAGAAGATTATATCACCACCAAATATTTAGAAGATTGTGCACATCAAGCCGGTATTTTAACGTCGTATCTCCCTATTCATGAAATATCTTTGGGTGATGGTTCTTTTTGTACTCCTCAGGGTGAAATGATAGAGAATATTTTCAAATTATATCCTTATGAATGGATGTTTCATGAAGAATTTGGAGAAGCTTTAATTTCTAATTTTGATTTCTGTACTTGGATAGAACCTTTCTATAAGAGTATTATGAGTAATAAAATGTTTATGGTTTATCTTTCTCGTTTATTCCCGGATTCTCCTTACATTTTAAAATGCCAAACTGATCCCGAAGGTCTTATCAATTATGTTAAAAAGCCTTTACTAAGTAGAGAAGGCGCCAATATAGAGATCATTAAAAACGGTATGAGTATAGAAAAAACAGAAGGCGATTACGGTGAAGAAGGCTTTGTATATCAAGATTATTTTGAGCTACCTGTTTTTGATGGACAAACCCCGATCTTAGGCTCTTGGTTGATTGGTGGAGAAGCTGCCGGCCTTGGGATTAGAGAATCTTCAACCCTTATTACCACCAACACCAGTAGGTTTGTACCTCATTTTATTATTTAATATTAGGTTGATCTTTGTTTAAAATCAATACTTTATCTTTATAGAGCTTAGATTCAACAAATAAATGCAACAGCATTTATTTGTTGAATCTAAGAAAAATAATCTATGAAAAAAAATTATTTAGGTTCTAAAACACAAATGGGGATGATGCATTCTTCCAGAGAAATACCACCGTGCTGATAAGTGTCTTTATAATAATTCACAAAATGGTTGTAGTTTTTGGGATACGCCAAAAAAGTATTGTTTTTTGCAAAGATGTATTTGGAGCTCAAATTTCCTTTTGGTAAAAATAATTTCTCCGGTTGCGTTACGGCCCAAACTTCTTTTTCGTCGTAGGTTAGGGACTTTCCGGTTTTGTAGCGTATGTTGGTCGATGTTTCTCTATCTCCAACCACCTGACTGGGTTTTTTGACATATACGGTACCGTGATCGGTAGTGATTACCAGTCGGAAACCGTTTTCCGATGCGGCTTTTATAAGCTTAATGATCGAAGAGTTTTCGAACCAGTTATAGGTCAGAGACCTAAATGTTTTATCGTCACGGATCAATTGATCTACAATATGGTTATCCGTTTTGGCATGTGACAGTATATCTATAAAGTTATACACCACTACCAAAAGGTCATTTTTTTTGTATTGATTGAATTCGTCTAAAATTTTCTTTTCATAGTCAGCATTCAGAACTTTTAGATACTTCATGCTCTTGTCCCCCAGCCCCAATCGTTTCATTTGATCGGCAAGAAAATCTTTTTCAAATTCATTTTTATTGCCGTCTTCGTTATCGTTGAACCATTTATCCGGGAATCTTTTTTCAATTTCACTAGGCATTAATCCTGCAAAGAAAGCATTTCTTGCATATTGAGTAGCCGTTGGAAGTATGCTGTAATACGAATCTTCTGAAACCTTATTATAAAATTTGGTAAACAAAGGTTCTATCACCTTCCATTGGTCGAATCTCAGGTTATCTATCATGAGCAACAAGACTTTATCTTCCTGAAGTTCTGGCTTTATTTTGTCTTTAAAAAGGGTGTGGCTCATCATCGGTTTGTCTGATGTGTGCAACCAATCTTCATAATTTCTTTCAATAAATTTAGAAAACTGAATGTTGGCTTCTTCTTTTTGAGATTGTAACAAGTCTGCAAATTCGCTATCAAAAACTTTATCAAATTTTATTTCCCAATTCAGAATTTTCTTATAATAATCGGCCCAATCTTGGTGATTTCTAAGATAAGACAGCTCCATAGACAGGTTTCTGAATTCTTGTTGGTATTGCAAAATGGTCTTTTGTTCTACAAGATTTTCTTCTTGCAGATTTTTTTTCAGCGAGAGTAAAATCTGATTGGGGTTGACCGGTTTTAGGATATAGTCAGAAATTTGAGATCCTATGGCCATCTCCATAATGTGTTCTTCTTCACTTTTGGTGACCATCACAATTTTCATGGACGAATCCTTTTCTTTGAGCATGGGAATGGCATCCAATCCGGAAATTCCAGGCATATTTTCGTCCAACAATGCGAGTTGAAATTTTTCCTTTTCAATCAATTCCAAGGCTTCATTTACATTATTGACGGGAGTGAGTTGATAACCTTTATTTTCCAAAAACACAATGTGTGGTTTTAGAAATTCAATTTCGTCATCAATCCATAATATTTTCGACATAATTTTTCTAGTTTAATTGTGAATGCTGAATGATTTTTCAGCCAGCAATTGAAATCAAAAATACGACCAATTCTTCTTAATTTTTACCAAAATAAAGATGAAGTTTCGTTAAATTTTCGTTAAACAAAATGAATAACCCGTTTAAAGTACTCATTATAAAACCTTTAAAAAAAATGAAAATGAGCAATTGATTTTGAAAAAAATAAAAAACCGGAGACTGAGCTCCGGTTTATGATTTCATAAAAAACAGTATTTAGTCAAATATATAACTAAGTCCTACACTAACCACTTGGGTTGTTTTTGCTTTTTGAATGTTAGGATCCATACCCGGTTCTTTCATCAAGTTAGGATAGGTATTCGAGAATCCCATATCGTACTTTAGGGTAAGTTCCATCTTTCGCATGTAGCTATAACCAATACCTGCACCCAGTCCGAAGTTAAAGGAATTGGCTTTACCATTCACTCCAGGATAGGCGGTTAATTGATCCACGGCATAATATGCTTTTGAAGGATCCGTTACTTTTTGATTTACCAAAAAGTTGAATCGAGGACCAATCAAACCAAAGAACTCAGATTCGGCTTCGGAGAAATAAACTTTAAACATTAAAGGCACAGAGATATAATCTTCGGCATATACCGCATTATATCCTGGAGTTCCTTTAGCATCTTTGTCTTTTCCGGTTTCGCCTGCTCCATAGTATTCAACACCCGGTTGTATAAAAAACATTTGATTTCTATCGACCGGTATCAATGCCAAAACCCCAGCATGGAAAGAATATCTTGGTCCTGAAGGGTTGTGTGCATGTCTCACTCTGGAGTAGTTCAGTCCACCTGTTACACCGTAACGGGTATTGCTAAAATCTATTTGTGCAAATGCCATAGAAGAAAGCGTTAGAGCAGAAGCTAATACTAATTTTTTCATGATATGTGTGTGTTTTTTAGATTCTTATCCTAAAATCTTAGCTACCGTTTTACCGATATCTGCAGGAGATGCTACAACATTAATTCCGCATTCTGCCATGATTTCCATTTTAGCTTGTGCGGTATCTTCTGCACCACCAACGATTGCACCAGCGTGTCCCATTGTTCTACCTTTAGGTGCTGTTTGTCCTGCAATAAAACCAACAACCGGTTTTTTAGAACCGCTATCTCTGTACCATCTTGCAGCTTCCGCTTCTAGGCTACCACCGATTTCACCAATCATTACAACGGCTTCAGTTTCCGGATCGTTGATGAACAATTCCAAGGCTTCTTTAGTAGTTGTACCGATGATTGGATCTCCACCAATACCGATTGCAGTAGAAACTCCGTAACCGGCTCTTACTACTTGGTCAGCAGCTTCGTAAGTTAGAGTTCCTGATTTGGAAACGATACCTACTTTTCCTTTTTTGAAAACGAAACCTGGCATAATTCCGATTTTTGCTTCGTCAGAAGTGATGATTCCTGGGCAGTTAGGACCGATCAATCTACAATCTCTGTCAGCAACATACGATTTTACTTTTACCATATCAGCAACAGGAATACCTTCTGTAATGGCAACGATTACTTTGATCCCTGCATCTGCAGCTTCCATAATGGCATCTGCTGCGAACGCTGGTGGTACAAAAATGATGGATACATTGGCTCCTGCTTTTGCTACAGCATCTGCAACAGAGTTGAATACCGGTTTGCCAAGGTGTTCTGTTCCACCTTTACCTGGAGTTACACCACCAACAACATTGGTTCCGTACTCTATCATTTGTCCTGCATGGAAAGTTCCTTCGTTTCCTGTAAAACCTTGTACGATTACTTTAGAATCTTTGTTTACTAATACTGACATTATTTATTTGTTTTTTTGATAATTAAAAATTATATACTTTGGGCAAATTTACTGATTATTCAGTGGCTAAAAAAATTTGAATACGAAAAATAGAATTCAAACTTAAAAAAAATTATTTTAAATTTTTCAATTTCACTTCATTACGAAGATAATCTTTAAATTCTTGAGCTAGTGGACCGAAATAGGTTCCTTTCTTCAAACTTTTATTCACCCCGGTTTGTCCTAAAATAACGGTACCTTTCTCGATGGTTAGTCCTGATGCCATCCCTACTTGTCCCCAAATGCTGACTTCGTCGCCAATTTCGCAACATCCGGCAATACCTACCAAGGAAGCGATAAGGCATTTTTTGCCCAATTTGGTATCGTGCCCAATTTGGATTTGGTTATCCAAGACAGAGCCTTCGCCAATGATGGTACTATCCGTAACACCACGATCTATGGTGCAACCGTTCCCTATTTCTACATGATCTTCGATGATGACATTTCCTACGGAGATGAGTCGGTCAAAATTTCCGTTTAATTTTCTATAATAAAAAGCATCGCCACCGATAACGGTGTTGGATTGTATGATGACATGATCGCCAATTTCCGTTCGATCTCCAATAACCACATTGGGAAAAATATGGCAGTTTTTTCCGATCTTCACTCCATTACCAATAACTGCGGAAGGATGGATAAAAGTATTTTCTCCGATTAGAGCATCGTTAAGATCCTCACGAAAGTTGTGAATTTTAGTAAAATGCGTGTTGATGATGTTAAAGTCTCTAAAAGGATCTTCAGAAATAAGCAATGCTTTACCTACGGGACAATCCACTTCTTTGTCTATTAAGATGATGGTTGCTGGGGATTGCAATGCTTTGTCGTAGTATTTGGGATGGTTCACAAAAACAATTTCTCCAGGTTGCACCCGATGAATTTCGTTGGTCCCTAGGATCTTAAAATCTTCTGAGCCTATAAATTTTGCTTGGATAAGATCCGCAATTGTTTTTAGAGTTTGAGGCTGTTGAAATGTCATTTCTAAAAAAAATTAATTAAAAAAAATAAAATCTCCACTAATTGGAGATTTTATATATGAACAGTAAAAGATTACTTCACTCTTTCTATGTAAGATCCGTCTTCTGTATTGATTTTGATTTTATCACCAGCCTCTATAAACAAAGGTACCAAAACACGAGCTCCCGTTTCTACGATGGCATTTTTCAATGCATTGGTTGCCGTATTTCCTTTTACTCCTGGATCTGCTTCTATAACTTCTAGATACACCGTTTGAGGTATCTCTGCAGAAAGTGGGGTTTCATCCACTTCTTTCAGGATGATGGTTACTTCTTCACCCGCCTTCATAAATTGAGCATTCTCAATCATTTCTTTGTTGATGTAGATTTGTACGAAATCTTCATTGTTCATGAAGTGGAATCCGTTTTCATCGTCGTAAAGGTATTGGAATTTACGAGTGATTACTTTTACTTCATCAATTTTATGACCTGCAGAAAAAGTATTGTCCAATACCTTTCCGTTGGTTACAGATTTTAGTTTTGTCCTTACGAAAGCTGGACCTTTCCCTGGTTTAACATGTTGAAAGTCAATAATTTTATAAATATCATTACTGAATTCAATACAAAGTCCTTTTCTAATATCAGCTGTTGTTGCCATTAAATGTTAATTTATTTCTAATTTAATTGTTATTCTTTACCTGTTCCGTATCCTTTTACAATACCTCTTGGTGAGTTTTTGATAAATTCTAAAACCTCATCTCTTTCTGCCGTTGGAAGCATTTCTTTTTCGATCAGCTTCATGGCTTGCGAAACATTCATCTTGCTTTGAAATAGGTATTTATAAATTTTTTGAAGTTCAAAAATTTTATCGTTGGTAAAACCTCTTCGTCTCAACCCGACCGAATTGATACCGGCATAACTCATGGGTTCTCTAGCCACTTTTACATACGGCGGAATGTCTTTTCTCACCAATGTTCCACCAGAAATCATGACATGTTTGCCAATCTTACCAAACTGATGCACCGCAGAGAGACCTCCCATCACGGTATAATCGCCTATCTCTACATGTCCTGCAATACCGCAACCGTTTACAATAATGACATGATCCCCCAAAACGCAGTCGTGAGCGATATGAGAAGTCGCCATGATCAGACAATCCTTTCCTATTTTGGTGTACCCCAATGCTTTTGTCCCTCTGTTGATGGTCACACACTCTCGTATGGTACTTCCATCTCCAATGATGACTTGAGTATCTTCTCCGTCAAATTTTAAATCTTGAGGAATGGCAGAAATGACGGTTCCTGGAAAGATTCTACAATTTTTTCCAATTCTGGCTCCATCCATGATGGTCACATTGGGACCAATCCATGTGCCTTCGCCTATTTCTACATCGGCAGCAATGGTTGTAAAAGGTTCTACAACGACATTCTTACCGATTTTTGCTCTTTTATCTACGGCAGCAAGTTGATGAATCATACGATTATGCTTTAGTTTTTGCGATTTGTGCCATAAGTTCGGCTTCTACAACGACATTATCGCCTACATAACCGTAACCTTGCATGTGCACAATTCCACGACGGATAGGCTCCATCAATTCTATTTTAAAGATAATTTGATCTCCAGGAATTACTTTTTTCTTGAATTTCACTTTATCAATTTTTACAAAATAAGTCGAATAATTTTCCGGATCTTCAACATTAGCCAAGGCCAAAATTCCACCCGTTTGTGCCAATGCTTCTATTTGCAAAACCCCTGGCATTACAGGCTCTTTTGGGAAATGTCCTTGGAAGAAGGGCTCGTTCATGGTAATGTTCTTCAACCCTACCACATGAGAGTCTGACAACTCCAGAACCTTGTCCAACAATAGGAACGGATAACGGTGCGGAAGCAATTTCATAATTCCATTGATATCGTACACCGGTTCTTTAGTCAAGTCGAAATCAGGAACATTTTTCTTTTTTTGAAGTTTCCATTGTCTGTTCAGTTTTTTTGCAAACTGAGTATTTACAAAATGACCGGGTTTATTTGCGATCACTTTTCCTTTTATTTTCACACCCACAAGAGCTAGATCTCCAATGACATCCAACAATTTATGTCTTGCGGCTTCGTTAGGATAGTTTAAGGTCAGATTATCCAAAATTCCGTTAGGCATTATGGAAACCGTATCTTTCCCGAACGCTTTTTTCAACTTTTCAGTTGTATCCGGTGTTAGATCTTTATCTACATAAACAATGGCATTGGTAATGTCTCCTCCTTTGATAAGTCCAGCGTCCAAAAGCATTTCCAACTCATGTAAGAAGCTGAAAGTACGAGCTGAAGAAAATTCTTTTTTAAATTCTGAGATGTCCTTTAAAGTTGCATTTTGAGTACCCAAAACTTTAGTCCCAAAATCAACCATGGTGGTAATTTCGTAATTTTCAGAAGGAATAATGGTAATTTCCGATCCCGTTGCAGGATCTACATAATTCATGACTTCTTTGATTACCAAATATTCTCTAGGAAGGGTCTGAACCTCAACACCTGCTTGTTCTATTGCTTCTACAAAAAACTTTGAAGAACCGTCCAAGATTGGGGGCTCAGCACTGTTCATTTCCAAAATAGCATTGTCGATATCGCACCCCACAAGAGCGGCTAAAAGATGTTCGCAGGTATGAATTCTTACTCCTAATTTTTCCAGAGTTGTCCCTCTTTCAGTAGTGGTAACGAAATTGACATCGGCTTCCACCTGAGGATGTCCCTCCAAATCGGTTCTTACAAATACAAATCCTGTATTTTCCTTTGCCGGTTTTATGGTTAGTTGTACTTCTGCACCTGTATGCAGTCCAATTCCTGAAAGTGTTACTTCTTGTTTAAGTGTTTTTTGCAAGTCACTCATTAGTTTGATCTTTTGAGTTATTTTCTAGTTGATTAATTCTTTTAACGATTTCTGTAAGGTTTCTAAAATGCACATAGTTTCTACGATAATCACTTGCTGAAATAGCAGGAGAACCGTACAAAACATCGCCATCCTTCACAGAATTATTGACACCACTTTGTGCCTGTATTTTCACTTGATTCCCAATTTTGATATGTCCTACCACACCCACTTGTCCACCGATTTGGTTCCAATCTCCAATTACAGTAGATCCGGCAATACCGGCCTGAGCTGCAATCACATTGTTTTTACCAATCTTAACATTGTGGGCAATCTGAATTAGATTATCAATTTTAGTTCCTTTCCCAATGACTGTTGAACCTATAGTCCCTCTATCTATGGAACAATTGGACCCTATTTCTACATCGTTTTCCAAAACCACATTTCCCAATTGAGGGATTTTTTGAAATCCGTCTTTTGTGGGTTGAAAACCAAAACCGTCGCTCCCAATTACCGTATTGGAATGAATGATGCAGTTATCCCCCAAAACACAATAATCGTATATCCTTGCACCACTGTAAATGATACAATTTTTACCAATTTTAACATTTTTCCCGATATAAACTTGAGGATAAATTTGAGATCCGTCGCCAATTTTTGCTTTCTCAGAAACATAGGTGAACGCTCCGACATAGACATTTTCTCCCAACTCTGAGCTTGGATGAAAAAAAGATCCGCTTTCCACTCCTGTCCTTCTTCCTTGCATTTGCTGGTAGAGATTCATCAGAATTTGAAAAGAAAGATAGGCATCTTCTACAGCGATTATTGTTGCTGGATAGTGTTTGTCTTTTTGGATCAAATTTTCCGAAACGATCAGAACGGAACATTTTGTATTCTCCAAAAAATGAGAAAATCGTTCTTGTGCTACAAAAGAAAGATGCCCAGACTCTCCTCCTTCTATTGGAGAAACCCCTGTTATTACGGCATTATCGTCACCGATAATTTTCCCATTGATAAATCCTGCAATTTGCGATGCTGTAAATTCCATATCTTGCAAAGATACAAATTTCTTAGAACCAACGATTTTTTTTCTTAAAACAATGTTTTCAACGAAGAGAAAGTTTAAATTTTACCAACAGCAAAAGTCCGGATATTTCTAACTCATCTTATCTCTTTTTCCGAACATTCTCTTGGACCAAAAATCTATATCTCCCTAGGAAAAGAAAGTATATACTTGGTATTCTCTTGGGTAATGGCCGAAGTAAGTATCTGATTTTCGGATTGGTCCAAATCAACAACTTCTCCATTCTTTTTCAATAAAACAATGGGTTGCTTCTTGTTGTTGTACGGAAGTAAAGTTCTTTGAAACTCATCAACCAATAAAGCTCCGTCTTGGGTATTAAAGAATCGATTGGTTTGATCGATTTTCTCTGCTTTTAATTCTTCAGAAAAAGGATGGGACGAAATAATGGTTTTGGGTAAATTTCGCTTGGAAATACTGGTGCAGTAGTACGACAGTACAAAATCTTCACAGGTACTCCAACTTTTTATCGCCTGTACCACATCGGTATCATCCAATTGGGTAAAACGGTAGATGTCCTCAACCGATGCTTTTATAAATTTATTTTTCTCTAAAAAATAGTTCAGATTTTCCGATGCCGGCAACGATACACCTTGTGCCACCAATGTTTTGGCTCGATCCAGGATCTTCACTAAAAGATGCTCTGCCAACGCAGATGTTTTATGATAATACACTTGCCAATACATAAACATCCTTGCCGTTAAGAAATTCTCTATGGAATACACCCCTTTAGAATCCACCACCAATTCGTCATTTGCGACATTCATCATCGATATAATTCTTTGGGTGTTGATATTTCCTTCCGTAACTCCGGTATAGAAACTGTCTCTTTTCAGATAATCCAGCCTATCGACATCCAACTGCGAAGAGATGAGTTGATTGAAAAATTTTCTATGGTATTTGCCCAAAAACATTTCGATGGCCAAAGAGAGTTCACCCTGAAATTGATGATCCAGATCCTTCATCAACAAAAGAGATAGTTTCTCGTGATGCCAATCGTCCATCAGCATACTTTCCAAGGCATGCGAAAATGGACCGTGACCAATATCGTGCATTAAAATGGCCAACATGGCCGACTTCTCTTCTTCCTTAGAAATCTGAACTCCTTTTAATTTCAATGTTTCCAATGCGGTAAACATCAAATGCATTGCACCAATGGCATGATGAAAGCGGGTATGCGTAGCACCTGGAAAAATCAAATTCAACAGACCGGTTTGCCCAATCCTTCTCAGGCGTTGAAAGTACGGATGCTCGATCACATCGAAAAGAATTTCATGTGGAATTTTCACAAATCCATGAACCGGATCATTGATGATTTTCAGTTTGTTTTGCATAATAAAAGGATGGGGATTATTTCGTTCTGATCCACTTCCAAATTTCTTTGAAACTGGCTTTATTTCCGTACATTAAAATTCCTATTCTATAGATTTTGGAGGCTACAAAAACCATGAACAACACGGCACAAACCAGCAAAACCAAAGACAATAAAATCTGCCAAATAGGTACCCCAAATGGTATCCTTGCCACCATGGCTACTGGTGAGGTAAACGGAACAATGGACAACCAAAACGCCAAAGGGCCGTCCGGATTGTTCATGATGGTAAAACTTCCGTACATACCGATCATAAGCGGAATTACGGCAAATAGCGTAAATTGTTGCGTTTCGGTATCGTTGTCCACCGCAGAACCTATTGCGGCATACATGGACGAATAAAAAACATACCCCAACAAAAAGAACAGGATAAAAACTCCTATTATCAAGGGATAGTTCAGGCTCAACAAAGCATGAGAGACCTCACCAATCATGGAGCCAATATTTTGGGACATCGGCATCCCAGAAGTTTCTACTGGACTGGTTGACATTTTAGAAAAACCGGTATTAAAAAACAGCGCACCACCAACGGACATGGCAATCCAAACTACAAACTGAGTTAGCGCCACCAAGGTTACTCCAAATATCTTACCCAGCATCAATTCAAAAGGTTTTACGGATGAAATGATAATCTCTACAACTCGGTTGTTTTTCTCTTCCAAAACACTGCGCATCACACGCACTCCGTAGATGATGATGAACATAAAAGTAGCGTAC
Source organism: Amniculibacterium sp. G2-70 (assembly GCF_014353055.1). Lineage (GTDB taxonomy): Bacteria > Bacteroidota > Bacteroidia > Flavobacteriales > Weeksellaceae > Amniculibacterium > Amniculibacterium aquaticum. The sequence goes on along the minus strand of NZ_CP060698.1, from coordinate 1,932,346 downwards.
ATCAGCAGCATGGCAAGAACGGATTTCACACCAAAAATCGTATCGCTGTCTTCCGCATTTTCATCAACCACATTCTGAATTTTCAGATCGAAAGAAGCATTCAGTTCTTCAATCTGAGCTTCTTGAAGTCCCAGTTTTTTAATTTTTTCTTTTTTTATGACCTCCGACAGTTGATCCGAAACATTTTTCTTAGCCGTTTTATCCATGGTTTCGCTTACCAGCAAACGGGTTTCTGCTTCCAATTTTTTGTAGTCCGAATTTTCCAAAGCCGGGATGATCAAAATGCCATCATCTCCCTTTTTGTCTTTCATCAGCTGCACCAATTGTTTTTCGGAATTGGGCGAAAGATAGACAAATTGCACATTTTCATCGGACTTCAACTTCCCATCAAACAAACCGCTTTTATCCAAAACATCCAGCTTGTAGGACGATGTATTGGCATTCATCAGATAGGCGATGAACAAGCCAAAGCCCAACATCATCAGTGGTGCCAAAAGGGTTAATACCACAAAAGATTTCTTTTTAACCTGAGTCAGATATTCTCTTTTGGTTATGAGGATTATATTTTTCAATGATTTTAATTTAGGTTATAAAATAAAAATAGACTTTACCACAAGGCTATTGCCCGCTAACTGCAGAGATAAAAACCTCGTTCATGCTTGGGATTTTCTCATCAAACGAACGGATTTTTCCAATCTTTAAAAGTTCGTCCAACAACGCATTTTGGTTGCCAGAATTTTTCAGTTCAAAACTTAACAAATCGTGTTGCCTATTTTCATTTTCGATGTTGAATTTTTGCTGAAAAGGTTGCCACAAATCTTCATTTACTTGAGAAAGACAAACTCCAAAAATATTTTTTTTAAATTGTTCTCTCACCTCAAAAACAGAGCCGTCCAAGATTTTTTTGGATTGGTGGATCAGAGCAACCGAATCGCACATTTCCTCTACACTTTCCATTCGGTGGGTGGAAAGGATAATGGTTGTCCCATTTTCTTTCAACTTCAAAATTTGATCTTTAATCAGGTTGGCATTCACCGGATCGAAACCCGAAAAGGGTTCGTCCAAAATAAGCAATCTGGGCTGATGCAGTACCGTAACGACAAACTGAATTTTTTGCGCCATACCTTTGGAAAGTTCGGAGAGTTTTTTCTTCCACCAATGTTCAATTTCTAGGGCATCAAACCAATATTTTGCCTGTTTTAGCGCCTCATTTCTCGTCATCCCTTTCAGTTCGCCAAAATATAAAATCTGGTCACCAACCGTCATGTTTTTATACAAGCCTCTTTCTTCGGGCATATAACCAATCTCACGAATGTGTTTGGGGTTAAGCTTTTCATCGTGAATAAAAATTTCACCCGAATCGGCTTGAGTAATCTGATTGATGATTCGGATAAAGGAAGTTTTCCCGGCTCCATTTGGACCCAACAATCCGTAGATACTCCCTTGAGGTACAGAAATGGAAAAACGATCCAAGGCTATTTTCCGACCAGAGTCGTAGGTTTTCAAAACATTTTCAGCTCTTAGCATTGTCGATAATGATTATTAAAAGGGCTAAAGTTACGGAAAAGGGATGGATTTGGAAAAACCAGATAAAAAATATCCTGAAAACGAATTTTCAGGATAAGGATTATTGTTTAATGATTTGGGTTACTTTCTGGGTATCGTCGCTTAGGGTGTATCGCATCAAATATTTTCCCGGTCGAAGTTTTTCAATATTAATTTCTGCAGAGTTGGAATTCAGACCATAACTGGCGACCTGCATTCCTAAAATGGAATAAAAAGTTACAGATTTTATTCTTACCGAAGCATCTTTTGACTTTACCAAGATATAATCTTTAGCCGGATTAGGGTAAGCCACAAGAACTCCATCGTCACTTTTTTGCGACAACGACAACGGTTCTCTTGAATATTGAGCGGATAAACTACCTGAAAAAACAAGAGAAATCCCAAAAAACATCAACATTAATAGATTTTTCTTCATTTTTTTATTAATCTGACTTTAAAATATGAAACAAATTTATGATTTATAACAGAAACTCACAATAGTTTTTTCAACAAACTATCATTAAATTTGCATTTCATAAAACAAAGAATATACCAAAGATGATAATTTTTTCTAGAAACCGTCGATTAAGAACCAACGAAAGCATCAGAAGCTTGGTAAGAGAAACCTCACTTAGCAGTCACGATTTTGTGATGCCGATGTTTGTTATGGAAGGAGAAAACATACAAGAACCCATCCCTTCTATGCCTGGAATTTTCAGACGAAGCATAGACCTTACGGTAAAAGAATGTAAAGAACTTTTCCAATTGGGCATAAAAGCCGTGAACATTTACATGAAAGTTCCTGAAAACTTAAAAGACAACAAAGGAACAGAATCTTGGAACCCCAATGGATTGATGCAAAGAAGCATACGAGAAATTAAAAATGCCATTCCGGAAATGGTTGTAATGCCTGATGTTGCACTAGATCCGTATTCTGTTTTTGGACACGACGGCATTATCACCAACGGACAAATTGACAACGATGCCACGAACGAAGCCCTTGCCAGAATGGCAGTTTCCGTAGCCGAAGCCGGTGCCGATGTGGTAGCTCCAAGCGACATGATGGACGGTAGAGTCTCCGTAATCCGTGAAGCATTAGAAGAAAATGGTCATGTCAATGTTGGGATCTTAAGTTATGCTGCGAAATATGCCAGTTCTTTTTACGGTCCTTTTAGATCGGCTTTGGACAGCGCACCTAAAGAAAACACAGACATCCCAAAGGATAAAAAAACTTATCAAATGGACTTTCACAATTCCCGAGAAGCCATAAATGAGGTATTGAAAGATGTGGATGAAGGTGCGGACATCATCATGATAAAACCAGGAATGCCGTATCTGGATATCGTATCAAAAGTTAGAGAAGTGATTGACCTTCCTATTGCCGTTTACAATGTTAGTGGCGAATATGCCATGCTGAAAGCGGCTGCACAAAACGGTTGGTTGGACAACGACAAGGCGATTATCGAGAGTTTGACTTGTATAAAAAGAGCCGGCGCCGATATGATTTTCACCTATGCGGCAAAAGAAGCGGCAATTTTACTTCAAAAATAATTAATCTCAATATCCTTCAAGGATTTTTAAATCCTTGAAGGATTGAGTGTTTTTTTCAGTTACTCTTCATCAACATACTCGGCACGGTTGGGTTTTAGATCGTCCCTCACTTTTAGCATTTCACTTTCGTCGATAATCATGTATGCTGCAGCAAACATATCCGAATACACTTCGGTATTGGTAATGTTATGGATTAATTTTTCGGCCACGGCATATTCTTCTAAATGATGGATGTGATGTTTGGCAAACTGCAAGGCATCCATACCTCGAAAGTCCCAAATCATTTTTATTTTTTGTCCCATAGGATTAAGGTTTAAATTTAATCAAAAAGCACACCTATAAAAAGTGTGCTTTTCTTACATTTATCTAATCAAAAACTTTTTAGAATTTTAGATCGCCATTTACCTCTCTTACCGCTTGAGCAGCCGTTGCGAATTTTTCTTTTTCCGCTTCAGAAAGTTCAATTTCTACGATTTTCTCTACACCGTTAGTACCGATGATTGCTGGCACACCAAGACAGATATCGCTTTGTCCGTATTCGCCATTCAACATTAAAGAGCAAGGGATCATCTTCTTATGATCGCAGAGGATAGACTGTACCATAACCGACACCGCAGCACCTGGAGCATACCAAGCAGAAGTTCCTAACAATTTAGTTAGTGTAGCACCCCCTACTTTGGTTTCTTCGATTACATAGTTTTGTTTTTCTTCGCTTAGGAAATAAGTTGCAGGAACACCGTTTCTAGTTGCTTTAGACATCAACGGCAACATTCCAGTATCGGAGTGTGCAGCGATTACCATACCGTCCACATCAGAGATAGGACATTCTAAAGCTTCTGCCAATCTGTATTTGAATCTTGCGCTATCCAAAGCTCCACCCATACCGATGATTCTTTCTTTTGGTAATCCAGAAGTTTTGTGTACCAAATATGCCATGGTATCCATTGGGTTAGAAACAACGATGATGATAACATCCGGAGAATATTTTACCAAGTTTGCTGTAACTTCTTTTACGATACCTGCGTTTATTCCGATCAACTCTTCTCTGGTCATTCCTGGTTTTCTTGGAATTCCTGAAGTGATTACAGCAACCTTAGACCCAGCCGTTTGGCTATAATCGCCAGTTGTTCCAGTAATTTTGGTATCAAAACCGTTCAACGATGCCGTTTGCATCAAGTCCATGGCTTTACCTTCGGCAAAACCTTCTTTGATATCTACCAAAACCACTTCTGATGCGAAGTTTTTCATTGCGATGTATTCAGCACAAGATGCTCCTACAGCACCAGCTCCTACTACAGTTACTTTCATGTTTGAAATATTTTAAATTTATTTTAAATTAATTTTTATTCGAAATAAGATTGTCAAAATTACAAATAATTTAGTTTCACAAGGTCATTTTATCTTTGTTTTTTCTGATTTCTATTTTTCTTTTTGCAAATTTGTATCGTTGTTAATCGAAGTAACTATTTATCCCAAAACCCAACATGAACACCCTAATCGAAATCTTAAAAAACGGAGGCACCATCCTTTACCCAACCGATACCATTTGGGGCATAGGCTGCGATGCCACCAACACCGAGGCCATCCAAAAAATTTATGATATAAAGAAAAGAGACGCTAACAAATCGATGATTATTTTGGTTGAAAGCGAAAAAAGACTTCAGGATTTGGTGGATGTTCCTGCTATGGCCTGGGAGATTATTGACCTTAGCGAAAAACCGGTTACCATCATCTACGAAAGTCCAAAAGGCTTACCAAAAGAATTGCTCGCCGAAGACGGAAGCATCGGAATCAGATTGGTGAAAGATGATTTTTGCAAAAAATTAATTTCCAAACTAAACAAACCTTTGGTTTCTACTTCTGCAAATCTTAGCGGGGACAAAAGCCCTATGAAATACAGCGATATTTCTAAAGAAATTGTAGAAGCTGTGGACTTTGTGGTGGAAGAAAACCGAGAAAGAGTCTCTCAATTTTCCGGTTCGTCCATTATAAAAATTTGGAACGATGGTCGGATAAAAGTCATTCGCGAATAATAGCATTATAATGAACGAAACACATTCCATTTCAGTTGTCATCCCCATGTACAACGCTGAGAAAACAATTTTACAGGCTCTGAATTCTGTAAAAAAACAATCGTGTGGAAATGTTTTTGAAATTTTTGTGGTGAACGATGGCAGTACGGATCAATCTCAAAAAATTGTAGAAGAATTTATTTCAAACAATCCGGCAATCAACATTACAATCATCAACCAAAACAACCAAGGGGTTTCGGCTGCTAGAAACGCAGGTCTGAAAAGAGCAACAGGAGATTTTATTGCACTTTTAGATTCTGATGACGAATGGCATTTGGACAAAACCGAAAGACAAATGAAAGTGTTTTTGGAAAATATAGATGCCGTAGATTTTCTTGCAACCACCAGGAATAACGAGAAAATAGGCTGGCCGTATTTCATTAACTCAAAAAATAATTTGGCGAAAATATCATTCAGGAAACTTCTGATCCGGAATGTTGCAGCAACGCCCACCGTAATTTTTAAAAGAAAAATACTGGATGCCATTGGTTACTTTGACCCCTTGCAAAAACATGCCGAAGACGCTCATTTTTGGTTGAAAATTTCCGGAAAATTCAAAATGTATATTTTAGCGGAAAACCTTGTAACCACGGGATCTGGAAAAAAATCTTTTGGAGAAAGCGGATTGTCTGCCAACCTGAAAGAAATGGAAAAAGGATTCCAAAAAAATTTAAAAGAGATGCATCAACAGAAAAGGCTGAACAATTTTGAATATGCTTTTTTTTATGTGATCTCTAAAATAAAATACCTTTCCAGACCTTTGCGCTTATTGCTAAAACCGTAATTTAAACCATGGAAAAATTCAAAAATAAAAGGATTTTATTACTTACCACTCGTTTTTTCGATTATGAAAAAGCCATCGTTCGTCGGTTAGAAACATTGGGTGCAATTGTAGATTATTATGACGAAAGGCCATCAAACAGCAATTGGACAAAGGGCATTATCCGTGTTGCTCCAAAGCTATTGACATGGAAAACACAGTCGTATTACAAAAGGATTTTAGACGAAACGCAATCTAAAAAATACGATTTTTTTCTTTTGATAAAAGGCGAAGCAACTCCGGAATTTTTCTTGGAAATTTTCAAAAAAGAACATCCAGAAACGACAAGCATTTTCTACGCTTACGATTCGGTTGCCGAATATCCTAAATTTTTAAAATTAAATGTTTTTTTTGATAGAAATTTTACTTTTGAAGCCAGAGATTCCGAGAAATACGATGTCCATTTCAGGCCTTTATTTTTCATAGACGACTACACGAGGGTAGAAAAAAATCAACTTAAAAAATACGACATCACCTTCATAGGCAGTGCGCATACCGATCGATACACCGTTGGTGAAAACATCGAAAAAGAAAGCAAAAAGCGGGGACTAAATACCTTTTTTTATTACTACGCTCCCAGCAAAATAATTTTTTATTTGAAAAGAATATTCGATCCTCATTTTAAAAAATTCAACATTGAAAAAGTAAAGTTTCAATCTCTGAAGCATGAGAAAGTAGCTGAAATCTATAAAGAATCGTTTGCCATTTTAGACATCAACAAACCCTTTCAGTTTGGGCTCAGCATGCGACCTTTTGAGACATTAATTTCTGGAAGAAAAATGATTACTACCAACACAGAAATTATAAACTACCCGTTCTACAACCCCAACAACATCTTGGTTATCGATAGAGATGCCGTAGAGATTCCTGAGGTGTTTTTCGAAACCGAATTTCAGGATCTACCAAAAGAACAAATTGAAAAATTAACTTTGGACTCCTGGTTAGACGCCTTATTCTTTGATCACCAAGACGAGTATTGGAAATGGTGGAAATAAATGAAGTCGTCTCTTAACCTGGGCGGTTTCTGTTTTTCTTATTCCCTGAAATTTATTTACAATAAAAAAGCCACTGAATTTATTTCAGTGACTTTGTATATTTTCTCTATTTCTTTATAGGTCAATCTCTTATTTTGCAGGACTACCAATTGGAGCAGGCATTGCAGGCACATCGGCTGCAGGAGTAGCCGGAGTTTCGTTTGTCTTAGCTGGAGCTTCTTTTTTTGCCGGAACTGCAACTGGCGCAGCCATTTGTGAAGGTTTACCGGTCATCACAACACTTAATAAGATAAGTACAATGATTATTGAGCCTAAAACCCAAGTCGCTTTTTCCATAAAATCGTTGGTTCTTTGTACACCAAACTGAGCAGAAGAAGTACCACCAAAAGTACCAGAAAGACCTCCACCTTTAGGATTTTGAGCCATGATAACGATAGTTAACAATACCGAAGCGATCATTATTATAATCATGAATAATGTGAAAATAGTACCCATTCTTTTATATCTTATTTTTATGAATTGGCAAATTTAATTCTTTTTCATATAAATACAAAGATATCCTTGATTTATTTTAAACTTTTTGATGCATCTCTGGTTTTTAAAATTAAGTTTATAATCTTACTTTTGCAACATGAAAAATTTGAAAGTCGTTTTTTTTGGAACTCCAGATTTCGCAAAAGCCAGTTTAGAAGCCATACACAACAGCAAACATACCGTTGTTGGAGTAGTAACCGTTGCCGACAAACCCACAGGTAGAGGCCAGAAAATGACCAGCTCTCCGGTAAAAAATTATGCTGTAGAAAACAATTTAACTCTTTTTCAGCCGGAAAAATTAAGAAATGAAGATTTTCTGAATGCCATGAAAAATCTTGATGCAGATGTCTTTGTCGTAGTCGCATTTAGGATGATGCCAAAAGTACTCTTCCAATTGCCAAAATTAGGGACTTTCAACCTGCACGGATCTTTGCTTCCGGACTATCGTGGTGCTGCACCCATCAACTATGCGTTGATAAATGGGGACGAGAAAACGGGGGTTACCACTTTCTTTATCAATGAAAAAATTGATGAAGGAAATATTCTTTTGCAATCCGAATTGGATATTGAAGCAAACGAAAATGCAGGATCCTTACACGATAGATTGATGGTTTTGGGCGCTAATTTGGTGGTGAAAACTTTGGACGGACTTGCAGAAAATTCCATTGTTGAAAGACCACAAAAAGAAGCGGAACATCCTAAAAATGCATTCAAAATTTTTAAAGAAGACTTGAAAATACAGTGGCAAAATCCATGTCGAGTGATCCATAATTTTATACGAGGGATGTCGCCTTATCCGTGTGCATTTACAACATTAACCGTGGGTAATGACAAAAAATCTTTAAAAATATATTCGGGTTCGTTTGAGATTTTCAATCATAACAAAACAGCAGGAAGCATTGACATCAACAAAAACGAATTCAAAATTTATACAGAAGACGGTTTCTACCTTCCTTCGGAATTGCAATTGGAGGGCAAAAAAAGAATGGATGTAAAATCGTTCCTCAACGGTTTCCAAAGTTTTGAGAACATCTTAATTGATGGGTAAGTCACTATTTCGCAACATCGAGTATGTATTTTTAAAAGATTTTCAAATAGAATTTGTAATTTAGAAAACTTTTTAATCTAAACCAAAATGGCAAACAAATATGTAAACTTTATCTCGGACAAACATCTTCTAACTTGTGTAGAAAATTTGCACAAATCCTATCTGAAAGCCAAAAACAACATTTCAAAAAAGAGCTTCTACACCAATAAAGTTGATACCATAAAGCTGACTTTTGACGCTAAATTCAACGATATCAACGAAGACGATTTAATCCAATCTGAAATTCTACGACAAATTGACAAATCCATAAACAACTCAATCGGAACTTTTCACGAGCAAATTTTAGGAGGTATTAAAGGTTTTGAAGTTGGAAAATTAAGCGGTTTTGATATTAAAGCGAGTGATGATACGCTATTTGCTGACATCAAAAACAAACATAACACAATGAACAGCAGTTCAGCTGAAGCTTTATTTCAAAAATTGGCTCGATATGCTGACGATTACAAAAGGGCGAAGTGTTATTGGGTTCAGATTTTAGCAAAAGGAAGCTTTAACGAACTTTGGAAAGGCGAAATAAATGGAAAAGAATACAGTCATTCAAGAGTTTATAAAATTTCAGGCGACCAATTTTATGCCTTACTTTCTGGACAAGAAGATGCACTTTTTCAATTATACAAAGCTTTACCAAAAGCTATTGACTATTATCTAAAATCAATAGAAGAAAACGAAACTACCAAAGAAAATTCGGCTTTAGATGAAATTACTTCCGAAACCAAAAAATCTATGCGTTCTATTCTTGACCAAATAACTTTTGAAAATTACAGCTATTATTTGGGATTTGATAAATTGTAATAATCGTTCAAAAATTTCACAATCGAATATCCTACTTCCCGACCTAAATTAACTGGAACTGCATTTCCTATTTGTTTGTATTGTTGAGCCATTGGTCCCGAAAATTCCCATTCATCTGGAAAAGTTTGAATTCTAGCATATTCACGAACCGTAAATGGACGGGTTTCATCTGGATGACACCTTTCTGTTTGTTTTTGAGCCGGGCTACAAGTTAGTGTTAGACAAGGCTCGTCCCAACCAATGCGTCTTGCCATTCCTGTTTTTCCTCCACCTAAATAAAAGCTTGCACCCATAAAATCTTTCTGAATATCAATAGGTAAATCTCTCCAATAACCTTTTGGAGGCACTAAATCTAAAACCACTTTTTTGCTTTCGGGATATTTCGCACCCAAAGATTTGGGAACATTGGTATCAAATAACTCGCCTTTTTTCAAGGCATCTTCTAGATTATAGATTTTCTTATAAGGTTTTGGATATTCATATTTCGCAGTAATATCTTTTCTAATTCCGACCAAAATTAATCGTTCTCTTTTTTGTGGAACTTTATAATTGATAGCTTTTAAAACTTGCACTGGAACTACATTATAGCCTATTTCATCTAAAATTGAAATCATTCCTTGCAAAGTTTTTCCGTTATCGTGACTTAATAGTCCTTTAACATTTTCGCCAATGCAAATTGGAGGATTTACTTCTTTCACCGCACGAGCAAATTCATAAAACAAAGTTCCTCTTGCGTCTTCCAAGCCTAATCTTTTTCCTGCGTAACTGAATGCTTGACAAGGGAATCCTCCTGTAACCACATCCACCTGGTTATGATATTCAGAGAAATTGAAATTATTAATATCTCCTTCTAAAACATTCCAGTTGGGTCGGTTTTTTCGTAAAGTTTCACAAGCGTGTTTGTCAATTTCATTCAAAGCAACGCATTTAAGACCAGCTTTTTCCATTCCAACCGCTAAACCTCCAGCTCCTGCGAACAATTCTAAAACTTTATATTCATTATCAGGTACAACAAAATTAGAAACCGATTCTTGAATATCAGTGTTTAGAAATTCAGCAAATAAAGTTTCCACTTCATCTCTTCTATAAACTCTATAATTACTCATCGGTTCACGAACTGCAGAAAGCTTTCCCTCTTCATCCCAACGACGAAGAGTTTTCGTGCTTTTATTCAGTAATTTCGCTGTTTCTGAAATTGTTAAATACTCACTCATAACCAAATTATACAACATTAGACATTGGTTACAAATTTAAAGCATTTTTTTTAATAAAATCACTTCTATCAAAAAAATTATACACCAATATAGCGAATAAAAATAATTCTATCAGAACCACCCTCTCCTTGCCGATCCAATGATGGAATTGAGGCTTAAGACGAGTGAAAAGCGGATTCGTTTGGCATAATCTTGAAAACCAGGCTCGAAGCCAAGACTGGATTGTATGGGAAAATAAATTTCAAGAAAATCCGGTATCACCTTCAACTTAACTCCAGAATCCCAAATGAACTGAGTGCCCAATCCTTGGCTGTTGAAGGCTCCAAAATCGGCATAGAGATTAAACATTTTCCATGCATGAGCATCGATATTCAGGGATGCCAACCACTTGTCGGCCGTATGCGGTATAATGGATTTGAAACCTCCATCGGCCAAAACAAATTGTTGCGACCAAAAACCATCCGTCTCACCTTGTCCGTACAATCCATAGGAAAATGAATAATTGGAAACTCTGGAAATTCCAAAATCAAAAAAATTATTCCTGGTTTTATTGTTCAAAAACATTCCAGCAAAGAGCCTAAAACTCACTTTCTTATTTTTGGCAAACTCCCAACGATAAAAAGCCTCAGCTGTAGCTTTGGTATAGTCTTCCATACCTTGTAGTGAGAGTCCTAAAGATTTTTCATGAATCATTTTCCTATCAGAAAAACCATAACCCAGAGACCAGATGTTATAACTTTCGTACTCGTTATTTAGTTTCATCAACAGATCCAAATCTTTTTGAAAATGAGTAAACGATGCAAATGCAGTTCGACTGATGCTGCTTCTTGGATTTTTTGAAAATAACATAGATGCTCCTGCAGAAAATTTACCATAACTTAAAGTTGGTGTATAATGAAAAAACGATCCCGAAACTCCAAACGAAAGAGCATTAAAGAAAGAATTTGCCGGTAAAATACTGTATGAAATGCCACCCGAACCCGTTACGCGTCCCGTTCCAGTGCTGAAATACGGTGTAAAACTGTACAAAAACGGCTGACTAAAAAATGAAGCATTGGAAAAATTGAGCCCTAAAAGTACTTTATCATAAATGTTAAAATTCAGCTTTGGATTCAGATAGATTTCGTTGTATTCCGGATTGGGAATGTCTTTTATGAGTTTGAACTTAAATTTTTTAGCATTGGAAAATAGACCTTTGGTGTACAGATAATTGTCTCTAAAATTGGATTCCGGGAAAAAATATTCGCTATTCAAAGTCAATTTTACTGCCGAACTATCCGGAACGACATAGATCTCACGACTTTTTCTTGCCGGCGTATCAAACCAATATTGTTTTCGAATACCATTTTTTACTGAGCTTTGAGTTTCTAAACGAAAAGGGACGGATAGCGCTGTATTTTTACTGACATCAACCAACAAATCTCCATTTTTGCGTTTGAAATTATTGATTTTAAAATTGACTCTTTGCTTATTTTTAATAAAAGGTGCAAAAAAATCCGATGCTCCGTTGGAGTTTTTCGCCAGCTCCAAAAGCAAATCGTCTTGATTAATAATTTGATTTTGATGCTGTTCGATATAGGTTTTCAACAGACGATCAAAATCTTCGACTTTCATTTTGTCCGCTACAAAGTTAAAAACACTTCCCGTTTCGAATTGGCTAATGGCCATTTCATTAAAATTACTAAGCTCGGAAAAGGGTGTGGCAATGGCTTGATCCAAATTTTGTGAAACCATATATTGATATGCCAAACCGTACCGCTCCATCAACTTTAACTTGGATGCGTGGAACCATTTCAACGGCTTAATCCCCAACAAGCTGAACGAATCCGGCAAACTGCCAAACAATTTAGCATCCGAATAATATTTTTTAAGATATTGATGTTCCAAATAACTCTTTAGTCCGTTGCTGATCCAGTGATTTTCTTCCTTGTGCACGGCCAAGGCTTCATCTACATATTTTTTGGAAAGTATGCTGGCATAGTCCATTTCCAAGTTTTCGCCGGGTGCAAAAAGTGGAAAATTGAACTTCCAAAAACGGATGTCGTTGTTTCCGAAAAAATCTTCTTTATTTTTAAATTTTTCAGAGATAAAAATCTTTTCCGGCAAAAAGCCCCACTTGTTTTTTAAAAAAGTCAAGAGTTTGATAAGGTCAACTTCTAACCTTGATTTTTCATAGGGATTGAGCTCATAACCAAAAGAAACCAACACTGTCTGTCCATCTATTTGAGCTGAAATCTCAGGCAACTCTCTGGAACTGATCAATATTTCCGGGTCTATCGCTGAAAAAGATTCGAAATTATTTTTACCTATTTTCTTTAAATTACTACTCGAATAATAATGTGGCGGAATATCCAATTTTACCGACCAAAATGTAGAATAACTCACCCTTTCCTCGGTGTCTAAAAAATGTCTTTCCTTTGAAGGTTGAAATCGATCCGGTACAATGAAAAAATATTTCAACAAAACTGAATTTTGTGAAGTTCCGTATCCTGTAAACTTCTGATTGGGTAAAATTAAGGTGTAATTAAGACTCAAATCAACAAAATTATTGGGAGAAAGCGGAGCATCCAAAGGGATCCATAAATTCTCTTGATCGGACTCTAGAAACCGAACAGATATGTTGTTAATGTTCAGATCCAAATGCTTCAAGCTTCCATAATCTAAGGACTTTGCAAAATACAAATCCGAATTTCGATCTTCTAACTTCCTCTTAGCCAAAGGAGTATTCTTCGAGCGATAGGCAGCCGTCCAATTCAGAAGTTTTATGGTGTCTAATGGACTTTCGCTGTTGTTGTAATAGCGGATTTTTTGTTGAACCAACAGTGTTTTTTTGTCTTCAGAAAGCTGAGCAAAAACAGAGATGCTATCGGTTTGCGCAGAAGTACAAACCCAAAATATCAATCCTAAAAATGCAAATATATTCTTCAATGAAAGTGTAAAAATCAAATTTAATATAAAATTCCGAAATTTACCTACTTTTACTTAGTGCATGACAAATTTGTAACACAGAACGAATCAATTAATAAAACCACACAGCAGCATAGAATATTGAGCAATTAAGCTGAATCCGAATTTACCGAATTAAAAGTTTCTTCTAATTTTACTTCAACAAAAAAAATTATTTTGCATTAAATTTGTCTAACCATTTTAAATATGAATTCGAAATCCAATACCCTATTAAATAGAATTTCTCCAATAAGTAAAGCTCATGGAGAGGAAGTTTCTTTAGTGAAATTTGACCCTACCCCAAACTCGGAGATAAAATATAATTTTTACACTTGCAAATTCGGAAAAATCATCATTTCAAATACAGATATTGGCATCTATCAAATTGAATTTTATGAGCGTGAAGAACTGGCCATGATTGATCTTATCGCTTCTTGCCCAATTGCAAATTTTACAAATTGCAAGACCGAATTGCAACAAAATGCATTGGATTTTATTAACCAAAAAAACACCGTCAAATTCCCAATCACTTTACATGTTGCTGCAACGAATTTTCAAATGAAAGTATGGGAAGCCCTATCGCATATAGAAATTGGAAAATTGGCAACTTACAAAGGAATCGCCGAATATATTGGACAACCCAAAGCTAGTAGAGCTGTTGGTACAGCAGTGGGAAGCAATTCTATCGCTTTTCTTATCCCATGCCACAGGGTTATAAACACAACTGGCAAAATCGGAAATTATAAATGGTCCAGCGAAAGAAAATTTGAAATGATAGAGTGGGAAAATCATAGACAAGATGGATTTATTTAACCCAGAGCATCCGCAAAATATTCTTCCTTACGACGGTTGTGTGGAATATTGGTCTGTTATTTTTAACAAAAAAGATGCTGACCGTTATTTTAAAATCCTTTTAGAATCGTTGGCATGGGAAAACGACAAAGCTTATATTTTCGGGAAAGAAATCATCACCAAAAGAAAAATAGCTTGGTATGGAGATCGTGCATTTGACTATACCTACTCCAATTATACCAAAAAAGCTTTGCCTTGGACACAAGAACTGTTGGAGCTGAAAAAGATTCTTGAAAATAAAATTCAAGAAACCTTCAACTCTTGTTTGGTCAATCTTTATCATGACGGTTCAGAAGGTATGGCTTGGCACAGCGATGGAGAAAAAGATCTTAAAAAAATGGGTACAATAGCATCCCTAACCTTTGGTGCAGAAAGAAAATTTTCTTTCAAACATAAAAATTCTAAAGAAAAAATTGATCTTATACTGGAACACGGCAGCTTATTGTTGATGAAGGAAAACACCCAAGACCATTGGCTGCACCGACTACCACCAACCACAACAACAAAAAAAGCAAGGATTAACCTTACTTTTAGAAATATTATCGAAAAATAATACCATTATTTTTTCCTGGTAAAATTCTTATTCTTTACTTTTTTAAAACTTATGTCCTCTTTTTTATGGGTTTGAGGTTTTCTGGATTTGTTGGCTTGTCCAGCAGCCATAGGTTTGTTATTAGAGTCTCTTTTTTGGACCACCAAATCATCGGTGTGGTACGGATGATCCCTTACGACAGGGATCTTTTTCCCAATAAGTTTCTCCGTATTTTTTAGATTAATAAGATCCAAACCGTCTACAAAAGAAATCGAACTTCCCTCTGCTCCTGCCCTTCCCGTTCTACCAATTCTATGCACATAGGTTTCAGAAACATCGGACAACTCAAAGTTGATAACATATTTCAATTCATCAATATCAATTCCTCGGGCAGCAATATCCGTAGCTACCAAGACCCTCGTTTTGCCGGATTTGAAATTGGTAAGTGCATTTTGTCGGGCATTCTGCGATTTGTTTCCATGGATCGCTTCTGTTGCTATACCAGCTTTCTGTAGCTTTCTTGCAATTTTGTCGGCACCGTGTTTCGTTCTTGCAAATACCAAAACCGAATCCGAAATATCCGTTTTCAAAATATGCGTCAGCAATTCCAACTTATTGTCCTTATCAACAAAATAAACCGATTGCTTGATGGTTTCTGCAGTGGACGAAACCGGAGTAACCTCTACTTTTATTGGATTATTCAATATCGACGAAGCCAATTTTTGTATCTCTGCAGGCATAGTCGCCGAGAAAAATAGTGTCTGTCTCTTCTGTGGAAGCAATTTTATCACCCTTTTCACATCGTGTACAAAGCCCATATCCAACATCCTGTCGGCTTCATCCAAAACAAAAATCTCCAGGTGTTTTAGACTGATAATTCCCTGTCCAATAAAATCCAGTAGCCTTCCCGGAGTTGCAACCAAAACATCTACACCTTTCCTAAGCTCTCTTTCTTGATTGCCTTGCTTTACTCCACCAAAAATTACCAATTTCCTAAGCGGAAGATACTTTCCGTAAGCTTTTATATTTTCTTCAATCTGTATGGCCAACTCTCTTGTCGGCGTTAGGATCAAGGCTTTTATATGCTTATTCTGTAGATTTTTATTCGTCAAATTTTGTAAAATCGGAATAGAAAATGCTGCCGTTTTTCCTGTACCTGTCTGTGCACATCCTAAAAAATCTCGACCTTTTAATATCTCTGGAATTGCCTTTTCTTGTATCGGCGTTGGTTGTGTATAACCTTGTTCGTCTATCGCTTTTTGGATTTTATCCAATAACGCTAATTCTTTAAAACTCAATGAATTTGTTATTTTATTTTAATAAAAATGAAATGCAAATATACGAAAAACAAAACAGATATTTTTAGATTAATTGGGAGCACCACAACTCCGTCACTCTTCACTAACCGACCCGCTGTCCGCTGTATCTTTTGTGCCTGGGCTTTCCCAAGGCTTACAAAAGGATGCCGCTCCCATCGGGGCTAGAACAAAGAGAAGAACCCTCCAGTCGGGATGGAGGTTTAGTGTTTGGTGTTTAGTTAATGGAGAATTAGAGATAATTCCAACAATTTTCAATCAAAGCACAAACAAACGGTCATTTTTTCTTCCCCATTCAAATATATTCCAGAAAAAGGAAATTATGTAAACACTTCCATCAACCATCAACCAAACACCAAAGAGTTATAAGCAAAAAAAATCCCCGACTACTTTCGTAATCGAGGATTTTAATAAAAACTGGCGGCGACCTACTCTCCCGCGTTAGCAGTACCATCGGCGCTAGAGGGCTTAACTTCTGTGTTCGGAATGGGAACAGGTGAGCCCCTCTGCTAAAACCACCCTAAAGGTTGTTTGTACAAAAGGTTGTACAGTATATGTTATTAATTAGAGATTAGTTTGAAGTGGTTAGACATTAGACACAATCTAACTTCTAACATCTCATTTCTAACTTCTAAGTAAAAAATCGATAAAAACAAATCACAAAGAGCAAACCTCTTCACTAAGAGTGCCCAACCATTAGGCTATAAATCTACGGGTAATTAGTACTACTCGGCTATGCTGTTACCAGCTTTACACCTATAGCCTATCAACGTGGTCATCTCCCACGACCCTTAAAAGATGTCTCATCTTGAGGCGAGTTTCGCACTTATATGCTTTCAGTGCTTATCTCTTCCAAACATAGCTACTCTGCGGTGCGCCTGGCGGCACAACAGATACACCAGAGGTTTGTTCAAATCGGTCCTCTCGTACTAGATTCAAGTCCTCGCAAACATCTAACGCCCGCAATAGATAGAGACCGAACTGTCTCACGACGTTCTGAACCCAGCTCGCGTGCCACTTTAATGGGCGAACAGCCCAACCCTTGGGACCTTCTCCAGCCCCAGGATGTGACGAGCCGACATCGAGGTGCCGAACCTCCCCGTCGATGTGAGCTCTTGGGGGAGACTAGCCTGTTATCCCCGGAGTACCTTTTATCCTATGAGCGATGGCCCTTCCATACGGAACCACCGGATCACTATGTCCTGCTTTCGCACCTGATCGACTTGTAGGTCTCACAGTCAAGCACCCTTATGCCATTACACTCTACGCACGGTTACCAAGCGTGCTGAGGGTACCTTTGAAAGCCTCCGTTACTCTTTTGGAGGCGACCACCCCAGTCAAACTACCCACCACGCAATGTCTCCCGCTCAGCGGGATTAGGCTCCAAGTAAGTAAAGGGTGGTATTTCAACGATGACTCCACAAACACTAGCGTGCCTGCTTCAAAGTCTCCCACCTATCCTACACATTACTTACTCAAAGTCAATACGAAGTTATAGTAAAGGTTCACAGGGTCTTTTCGTCCCATTGCGGGTAATCGGCATCTTCACCGATACTACAATTTCACCGAGCTCGTGGCTGAGACAGTGCCCAGATCGTTACACCATTCGTGCAGGTCGGAACTTACCCGACAAGGAATTTCGCTACCTTAGGACCGTTATAGTTACGGCCGCCGTTTACTGGGGCTTCAGTCAATGCCTTCGCTTGCGCTAAGCACCTTCCTTAACCTTCCAGCACCGGGCAGGTGTCAGACCCTATACAGCATCTTTCGATTTAGCAGAGTCCTGTGTTTTTGATAAACAGTCGCCTGGGCCTTTTTACTGCGGCCAGCTTGCGCTGGCGTCTCTTCTCCCGAAGTTACGAGACTATTTTGCCTAGTTCCTTAGCCACGACTCACTCGAGCACCTTAGGATTCTCTCCTCGACTACCTGTGTCGGTTTTGGTACGGGTTGCTTCTCTTCGGCTTTTCTTGGATCTCGTTACACTGCAACAGCTTCGCCCGAAGGCTAGGCCTTGACTATTCCGTCAGTCTCCAGCAGCTACACAAAACCGTCCCCTTTATTCGAGAGCAAGTTAGGGAATATTAACCCTATGTCCATCCACTTCCCCTTTCGGGTGCGCGTTAGGTCCCGACTAACCCTCAGCTGATTAGCATGGCTGAGGAAACCTTAGTCTTTCGGTGAGGGGGTTTCTCGCCCCCTTTATCGTTACTTATGCCTACATTTTCTTTTCTGTCCGCTCCACAATACCTCACGATACTGCTTCGGCGCAAACAGAATGCTCCCCTACCAGATATAATATAAATTATAAATCCATAGCTTCGGTACTATACTTATGCCCGATTATTATCCATGCCGGACCGCTCGACTAGTGAGCTGTTACGCACTCTTTAAATGAATGGCTGCTTCCAAGCCAACATCCTAGCTGTCAATGCAGTCCAACCGCGTTGTTTCAACTTAGTATAGATTTGGGGACCTTAGCTGTTGGTCCGGGTTCTTTCCCTCTCGGACATGGACCTTAGCACCCATGCCCTCACTGCCGACGAACATTTATTAGCATTCGGAGTTTGTCAGGAATTGGTAGGATTTGACTCCCCCGCATCCAATCAGTAGCTCTACCTCTAATAAACTTAACATCGACGCTGCACCTAAATGCATTTCGGGGAGTACGAGCTATCTCCCAGTTTGATTGGCCTTTCACCCCTACCCACAGGTCATCCGAAGACTTTTCAACGTCAACCGGTTCGGTCCTCCACTTTGTGTTACCAAAGCTTCAACCTGCCCATGGGTAGATCACAAGGTTTCGCGTCTAATCCTACTAACTATCCGCCCTATTCAGACTCGCTTTCGCTCCGGCTCCGTAACTTAATTACTTAACCTCGCTAGTAAAATTAACTCGTAGGCTCATTATGCAAAAGGCACGCCGTCACACATATAAATATGAGCTCCGACCGCTTGTAGGCGTACGGTTTCAGGTTCTATTTCACCCTTCTATTCGAAGTGCTTTTCACCTTTCCTTCACAGTACTTGTTCACTATCGGTCTTTCAGGAGTATTTAGCCTTGGAGGATGGTCCCCCCATATTCAGACAGGATTTCACGTGTCCCGCCCTACTCTTTCTTCACTTATGTATACCTTTCGAGTACAGGATTATCACCTTCTACGATTGTTCTTTCCAGAACATTCCTCTAAATATATAAAAGCTTTTGGGCTAATCCGCTTTCGCTCGCCACTACTTACGGAATCTCTTCGATTTCTTTTCCTCCGGGTACTTAGATGTTTCAGTTCTCCGGGTTTGCTCTGCTTACGCAGTAATACATCTTCAATGTATTGGGTTGCCCCATTCGGACATCTCGGGATCAATTCGTGTGTGCCAATCCCCCGAGCTTTTCGCAGCTTACCACGTCCTTCTTCGCCTCTGAAAGCCTAGGCATCCGCCATACGCCCTTAACGATTTCTTTCCTAATTTTATTGGTTACTCGAGCACTCTTGTGCTCGGTTTTCTCTTTGTGATGTCTTTATCGTTAATGTCAATGATCTTTAATTCTTTAGTTGCCAGTGATTCGTTATCGGTTGATAGTGGCTCTCACTATACTTAGTACCAAGTTCTAATCAATACATACTAACTGTGGAGAATAAGGGAGTCGAACCCTTGACCTCCTGCGTGCAAGGCAGGCGCTCTAGCCAGCTGAGCTAATTCCCCCTTATATTGTTGTCGGTCCTTAGTTGTCGGTTGTTGGTTCTACCAGCAACGGATAACCATAAACCATCAACCAAATTAGTAGTCTCGGGCAGGCTCGAACTGCCGACCTCTACATTATCAGTGTAGCGCTCTAACCAGCTGAGCTACGAGACTTCTTTGTTTTTAGTTGTCGGTTGTTAGTTGATAGTTGTCAGCTTTACTAACTTCTAAGGTCTAACTTCTAACTTCTTAAACTAAAATCTCTTCATCCCTTCTACTAATTTCTAGGGGTTATGTTGTGATTCAACCAAAAAAGTAAAAAAACTAAAGCACTTTTTGTAAGTCTACTAAGAATAGTATTTTTTTTGACGTGTTGTCTCTAAAATGAGATGTTCCAGCCGCACCTTCCGGTACGGCTACCTTGTTACGACTTAGCCCTAGTTACTTGTTTTACCCTAGGCAGCTCCTTTTACGGTCACCGACTTCAGGTACCCCAAACTTCCATGGCTTGACGGGCGGTGTGTACAAGGCCCGGGAACGTATTCACCGCGCCATGGCTGATGCGCGATTACTAGCGATTCCAGCTTCATAGAGTCGAGTTGCAGACTCCAATCCGAACTGAGACCGGCTTTCGAGATTCGCATCACTTCGCAGTGTAGCTGCCCTCTGTACCGGCCATTGTATTACGTGTGTGGCCCAAGACGTAAGGGCCGTGATGATTTGACGTCATCCCCACCTTCCTCTCTACTTGCGTAGGCAGTCCCAATAGAGTCCCCAACTGAATGATGGCAACTATTGGCAGGGGTTGCGCTCGTTGCAGGACTTAACCTAACACCTCACGGCACGAGCTGACGACAACCATGCAGCACCTTGAAAATTGTCCGAAGAAGGCTCTATTTCTAAAGCTGTCAATTCCCATTTAAGTCTTGGTAAGGTTCCTCGCGTATCATCGAATTAAACCACATAATCCACCGCTTGTGCGGGCCCCCGTCAATTCCTTTGAGTTTCATTCTTGCGAACGTACTCCCCAGGTGGCTAACTTATCACTTTCGCTTGGTCTCTGAGTCTTAAAAACCCAAAAACGAGTTAGCATCGTTTACAGCGTGGACTACCAGGGTATCTAATCCTGTTCGCTCCCCACGCTTTCGTCCATCAGCGTCAGTTGTATCTTAGTGACCTGCCTTCGCAATTGGTGTTCTAAGTAATATCTATGCATTTCACCGCTACACTACTTATTCCAGCCACTTCAAATACACTCAAGACCTACAGTATCAATGGCAGTTCGACAGTTAAGCTGCCGGCTTTCACCACTGACTTATAAGTCCGCCTACGGACCCTTTAAACCCAATAAATCCGGATAACGCTTGCACCCTCCGTATTACCGCGGCTGCTGGCACGGAGTTAGCCGGTGCTTATTCGTACAGTACCTTCAGCTACCCTCACGAGGGTAGGTTTATCCCTGTACAAAAGAAGTTTACAATCCATAGAACCGTCGTCCTTCACGCGGGATGGCTGGATCAGGCTCTCACCCATTGTCCAATATTCCTCACTGCTGCCTCCCGTAGGAGTCTGGTCCGTGTCTCAGTACCAGTGTGGGGGATCACCCTCTCAGGCCCCCTAAAGATCATCGACTTGGTGAGCCGTTACCTCACCAACTATCTAATCTTGCGCGTGCCCATCTCTATCCACCGGAGTTTTCAATATCAATTGATGCCAATCAATATATTATAGGGTATTAATCTTCCTTTCGAAAGGCTATCCCCTAGATAAAGGCAGGTTGCACACGTGTTACGCACCCGTACGCCGCTCTCAAGATCCCGAAGAATCTCTACCGCTCGGCTTGCATGTGTTAGGCCTCCCGCTAGCGTTCATCCTGAGCCAGGATCAAACTCTCCATTGTATGTTTGTTTCCTTGTTCGACTCACTCAAAGTTTTTGACGCTTTAGTTTTTTTTCCTTACTTTTATTTTGGTTGTATCTTGTATTTCAATGATCTCTCTCTTTTCGCTTCCTCTTATTTCGCTGTCTCAGCGACTTCCGATTTGCGAGTGCAAAAGTAATAAACTTTTTTAACCTGACAAAATAAATTTTGATTTTTTTTCGAACTCTTTTTCGTAAGAACGATTGCTATCTCAATTTATCCCATCTTTACTCCTGCGCCTCTTTTTAGAGACTGCAAAGGTAAAACGATTATTTGTAATGGACAAATTTATTTTCTTATTTTTTTAAGTCAACTTATCTGTCTGTTTTGCTTCTGCGCTCCCTCTCTTTCGGGACTGCAAAAGTAGAAAGATTATGTTAAATAACAAGCGTTTCGCTTATTTTATTTTTAAATCTTTCTTAACTCACTGATTGTGATGGCCTTTTTTTTAGTTTTTGATTTTTAGTGTTTGGTGTTTGGTGGATGGCTGATGGAAATGTAGGATCGCTTTAAATGATGGGGAATTATTGGTGGGGCTGAATTAACTCCTTCAAGGATGGGGAATCCTTGAAGGAGGGGAAGGTTGATGGTGTTTGGTGTTTAGTGTTTGGTTGATGGGGATGTAGGATCGCTTTGAATGGTGGGGAATTATTGGTGGGGCTGAATTAACTCCTTCAAGGATGGTGAATCCTTGAAGGAGGGTGAAGTTGAATATTCGTGAATATGTTGATGTTGATGTTGGTGTTGATATTAGATGAGTGAGGTGATGCTTTATATGATGGAGAAATATTGGCGGTACTGAATAAAATCCTTCAAGGATAGTGAATCCTTGAAGGAGGGGAAAAGGTTGATGGTGTTTGGTGTTTGATTGATGGGGAGTGTTTTATTAATATCTTTCTTCTGGAATATATTTGAGAGGGCATCAAAGAGATATTATTGTTTTATACTTTGATTGAAAAAAAGTGAAAAACCTCAAATATACCAAAAACCAAAAAGTAAACACACAGGCCGATTGGAGGGTTATGCCCCGCTGTCCTAGCCCTGATGGGAGCGGCATCCTTTTGTAAGCCTTGGGAAAGCCCAGGCACAAAAGATACAGCGGACAGCGGGACGAGTACTGAAGAATGACGAAATCTTGTTGCTAAAAATTGTAGAGATGCTGAGATGCTTTAAATCACGAAATCCGATAAAGTGTTTGGCTAAATGTTTGTAAAACCATAAAAACTAATGAAATACAGTGAAAAGAACAAAGAAACTGAAAATGTTTTTTGAAACAAAAAAATTAACCAAAAAACGGTTTAGTAACAAAACCTGGGGAGAATTATAAAAACTCTATTTTTGCATTATGTTTAATGATCACGAATTATTGAAGTTTTTACTTCCTGAATACTTAATCGAATACTTTGATGTTGAAATCCCACGCTGAAGATTACATTCTTTATCCCGAAAACTGTTCTGAGCACTTATCATTAGACGAAGTTGCGTTGTCTGAAGGTGAACTTTATACCGTACTGACTTCTAAAAAATCGAAAGGAAGAAAAAAATCCTTAAAATCAACCGAGAAATTAGACTAAAAGCAAAAGAGGTGACTTTGGATATGGCAGGTTCTATGAAGCTCATTGCCAAACGATGCTTTCCTAATGCAATACAGGTTATCGACCGCTTCCATGTTCAAAAACTAGCAATCGAAGCCGTTCAGGAGATAAGAATAAAATACCGTTGGGAAGCGATTGATTTAGAAAATAAAATTCTAAATCAAGCCAAAGACAAGAAAACAAAACCTGAAATTCAAATTTTTGGCAATGGTGATACCCGAAAACAACTCCTGGCAAGAAGCCGATATTTACTCTATAAAAGTCGTGATAAATGGACAAAAAGCCAAGGTGAGAGAGCTGATATTTTGTTTAGCGAATATCCCGATTTGAAAAAAGCCTACAACTTGTCCACAATTTAAGGGGGATATACAATCAGAACATCTTAAAATCGGTAGCAATGCTCAAACTCGCACATTGGTTTAAAGATGTGGAAGAATCGGGGTTTAAATCGTTTGCTATCCTAAAAAACACAATTACGCGACAATATAATGATATCCTCAACTATTTTGAAAAGAGAAGTACTAATGCATCTGCAGAGTCTTTTAATGCGAAAATCAAAAACTTTAGAATGCAACTTCGAGGGGTGACTGATAAAGCTTTTTTTCTATACCGACTATCCCAAATTTTTGCTTAGTCTCCCAACTTTTGATCTTGGTCCCATTTTTTCTTCCCCATTCAAATACATTCCAAAAGAAGGATATTATGTAAAAACTTCCATCAACCATCAACCAAACACCAAAGAGTTATAAGCAAAAAAAATCCCCGACTACTTTCGTAATCGAGGATTTTAATAAAAACTGGCGGCGACCTACTCTCCCGCGTTAGCAGTACCATCGGCGCTAGAGGGCTTAACTTCTGTGTTCGGAATGGGAACAGGTGAGCCCCTCTGCTAAAACCACCCTAAAGGTTGTTTGTACAAAAGGTTGTACAGTATATGTTATTAATTAGAGATTAGTTTGAAGTGGTTAGACATTAGACACAATCTAACTTCTAACATCTCATTTCTAACTTCTAAGTAAAAAATCGATAAAAACAAATCACAAAGAGCAAACCTCTTCACTAAGAGTGCCCAACCATTAGGCTATAAATCTACGGGTAATTAGTACTACTCGGCTATGCTGTTACCAGCTTTACACCTATAGCCTATCAACGTGGTCATCTCCCACGACCCTTAAAAGATGTCTCATCTTGAGGCGAGTTTCGCACTTATATGCTTTCAGTGCTTATCTCTTCCAAACATAGCTACTCTGCGGTGCGCCTGGCGGCACAACAGATACACCAGAGGTTTGTTCAAATCGGTCCTCTCGTACTAGATTCAAGTCCTCGCAAACATCTAACGCCCGCAATAGATAGAGACCGAACTGTCTCACGACGTTCTGAACCCAGCTCGCGTGCCACTTTAATGGGCGAACAGCCCAACCCTTGGGACCTTCTCCAGCCCCAGGATGTGACGAGCCGACATCGAGGTGCCGAACCTCCCCGTCGATGTGAGCTCTTGGGGGAGACTAGCCTGTTATCCCCGGAGTACCTTTTATCCTATGAGCGATGGCCCTTCCATACGGAACCACCGGATCACTATGTCCTGCTTTCGCACCTGATCGACTTGTAGGTCTCACAGTCAAGCACCCTTATGCCATTACACTCTACGCACGGTTACCAAGCGTGCTGAGGGTACCTTTGAAAGCCTCCGTTACTCTTTTGGAGGCGACCACCCCAGTCAAACTACCCACCACGCAATGTCTCCCGCTCAGCGGGATTAGGCTCCAAGTAAGTAAAGGGTGGTATTTCAACGATGACTCCACAAACACTAGCGTGCCTGCTTCAAAGTCTCCCACCTATCCTACACATTACTTACTCAAAGTCAATACGAAGTTATAGTAAAGGTTCACAGGGTCTTTTCGTCCCATTGCGGGTAATCGGCATCTTCACCGATACTACAATTTCACCGAGCTCGTGGCTGAGACAGTGCCCAGATCGTTACACCATTCGTGCAGGTCGGAACTTACCCGACAAGGAATTTCGCTACCTTAGGACCGTTATAGTTACGGCCGCCGTTTACTGGGGCTTCAGTCAATGCCTTCGCTTGCGCTAAGCACCTTCCTTAACCTTCCAGCACCGGGCAGGTGTCAGACCCTATACAGCATCTTTCGATTTAGCAGAGTCCTGTGTTTTTGATAAACAGTCGCCTGGGCCTTTTTACTGCGGCCAGCTTGCGCTGGCGTCTCTTCTCCCGAAGTTACGAGACTATTTTGCCTAGTTCCTTAGCCACGACTCACTCGAGCACCTTAGGATTCTCTCCTCGACTACCTGTGTCGGTTTTGGTACGGGTTGCTTCTCTTCGGCTTTTCTTGGATCTCGTTACACTGCAACAGCTTCGCCCGAAGGCTAGGCCTTGACTATTCCGTCAGTCTCCAGCAGCTACACAAAACCGTCCCCTTTATTCGAGAGCAAGTTAGGGAATATTAACCCTATGTCCATCCACTTCCCCTTTCGGGTGCGCGTTAGGTCCCGACTAACCCTCAGCTGATTAGCATGGCTGAGGAAACCTTAGTCTTTCGGTGAGGGGGTTTCTCGCCCCCTTTATCGTTACTTATGCCTACATTTTCTTTTCTGTCCGCTCCACAATACCTCACGATACTGCTTCGGCGCAAACAGAATGCTCCCCTACCAGATATAATATAAATTATAAATCCATAGCTTCGGTACTATACTTATGCCCGATTATTATCCATGCCGGACCGCTCGACTAGTGAGCTGTTACGCACTCTTTAAATGAATGGCTGCTTCCAAGCCAACATCCTAGCTGTCAATGCAGTCCAACCGCGTTGTTTCAACTTAGTATAGATTTGGGGACCTTAGCTGTTGGTCCGGGTTCTTTCCCTCTCGGACATGGACCTTAGCACCCATGCCCTCACTGCCGACGAACATTTATTAGCATTCGGAGTTTGTCAGGAATTGGTAGGATTTGACTCCCCCGCATCCAATCAGTAGCTCTACCTCTAATAAACTTAACATCGACGCTGCACCTAAATGCATTTCGGGGAGTACGAGCTATCTCCCAGTTTGATTGGCCTTTCACCCCTACCCACAGGTCATCCGAAGACTTTTCAACGTCAACCGGTTCGGTCCTCCACTTTGTGTTACCAAAGCTTCAACCTGCCCATGGGTAGATCACAAGGTTTCGCGTCTAATCCTACTAACTATCCGCCCTATTCAGACTCGCTTTCGCTCCGGCTCCGTAACTTAATTACTTAACCTCGCTAGTAAAATTAACTCGTAGGCTCATTATGCAAAAGGCACGCCGTCACACATATAAATATGAGCTCCGACCGCTTGTAGGCGTACGGTTTCAGGTTCTATTTCACCCTTCTATTCGAAGTGCTTTTCACCTTTCCTTCACAGTACTTGTTCACTATCGGTCTTTCAGGAGTATTTAGCCTTGGAGGATGGTCCCCCCATATTCAGACAGGATTTCACGTGTCCCGCCCTACTCTTTCTTCACTTATGTATACCTTTCGAGTACAGGATTATCACCTTCTACGATTGTTCTTTCCAGAACATTCCTCTAAATATATAAAAGCTTTTGGGCTAATCCGCTTTCGCTCGCCACTACTTACGGAATCTCTTCGATTTCTTTTCCTCCGGGTACTTAGATGTTTCAGTTCTCCGGGTTTGCTCTGCTTACGCAGTAATACATCTTCAATGTATTGGGTTGCCCCATTCGGACATCTCGGGATCAATTCGTGTGTGCCAATCCCCCGAGCTTTTCGCAGCTTACCACGTCCTTCTTCGCCTCTGAAAGCCTAGGCATCCGCCATACGCCCTTAACGATTTCTTTCCTAATTTTATTGGTTACTCGAGCACTCTTGTGCTCGGTTTTCTCTTTGTGATGTCTTTATCGTTAATGTCAATGATCTTTAATTCTTTAGTTGCCAGTGATTCGTTATCGGTTGATAGTGGCTCTCACTATACTTAGTACCAAGTTCTAATCAATACATACTAACTGTGGAGAATAAGGGAGTCGAACCCTTGACCTCCTGCGTGCAAGGCAGGCGCTCTAGCCAGCTGAGCTAATTCCCCCTTATATTGTTGTCGGTCCTTAGTTGTCGGTTGTTGGTTCTACCAGCAACGGATAACCATAAACCATCAACCAAATTAGTAGTCTCGGGCAGGCTCGAACTGCCGACCTCTACATTATCAGTGTAGCGCTCTAACCAGCTGAGCTACGAGACTTCTTTGTTTTTAGTTGTCGGTTGTTAGTTGATAGTTGTCAGCTTTACTAACTTCTAAGGTCTAACTTCTAACTTCTTAAACTAAAATCTCTTCATCCCTTCTACTAATTTCTAGGGGTTATGTTGTGATTCAACCAAAAAAGTAAAAAAACTAAAGCACTTTTTGTAAGTCTACTAAGAATAGTATTTTTTTTGACGTGTTGTCTCTAAAATGAGATGTTCCAGCCGCACCTTCCGGTACGGCTACCTTGTTACGACTTAGCCCTAGTTACTTGTTTTACCCTAGGCAGCTCCTTTTACGGTCACCGACTTCAGGTACCCCAAACTTCCATGGCTTGACGGGCGGTGTGTACAAGGCCCGGGAACGTATTCACCGCGCCATGGCTGATGCGCGATTACTAGCGATTCCAGCTTCATAGAGTCGAGTTGCAGACTCCAATCCGAACTGAGACCGGCTTTCGAGATTCGCATCACTTCGCAGTGTAGCTGCCCTCTGTACCGGCCATTGTATTACGTGTGTGGCCCAAGACGTAAGGGCCGTGATGATTTGACGTCATCCCCACCTTCCTCTCTACTTGCGTAGGCAGTCCCAATAGAGTCCCCAACTGAATGATGGCAACTATTGGCAGGGGTTGCGCTCGTTGCAGGACTTAACCTAACACCTCACGGCACGAGCTGACGACAACCATGCAGCACCTTGAAAATTGTCCGAAGAAGGCTCTATTTCTAAAGCTGTCAATTCCCATTTAAGTCTTGGTAAGGTTCCTCGCGTATCATCGAATTAAACCACATAATCCACCGCTTGTGCGGGCCCCCGTCAATTCCTTTGAGTTTCATTCTTGCGAACGTACTCCCCAGGTGGCTAACTTATCACTTTCGCTTGGTCTCTGAGTCTTAAAAACCCAAAAACGAGTTAGCATCGTTTACAGCGTGGACTACCAGGGTATCTAATCCTGTTCGCTCCCCACGCTTTCGTCCATCAGCGTCAGTTGTATCTTAGTGACCTGCCTTCGCAATTGGTGTTCTAAGTAATATCTATGCATTTCACCGCTACACTACTTATTCCAGCCACTTCAAATACACTCAAGACCTACAGTATCAATGGCAGTTCGACAGTTAAGCTGCCGGCTTTCACCACTGACTTATAAGTCCGCCTACGGACCCTTTAAACCCAATAAATCCGGATAACGCTTGCACCCTCCGTATTACCGCGGCTGCTGGCACGGAGTTAGCCGGTGCTTATTCGTACAGTACCTTCAGCTACCCTCACGAGGGTAGGTTTATCCCTGTACAAAAGAAGTTTACAATCCATAGAACCGTCGTCCTTCACGCGGGATGGCTGGATCAGGCTCTCACCCATTGTCCAATATTCCTCACTGCTGCCTCCCGTAGGAGTCTGGTCCGTGTCTCAGTACCAGTGTGGGGGATCACCCTCTCAGGCCCCCTAAAGATCATCGACTTGGTGAGCCGTTACCTCACCAACTATCTAATCTTGCGCGTGCCCATCTCTATCCACCGGAGTTTTCAATATCAATTGATGCCAATCAATATATTATAGGGTATTAATCTTCCTTTCGAAAGGCTATCCCCTAGATAAAGGCAGGTTGCACACGTGTTACGCACCCGTACGCCGCTCTCAAGATCCCGAAGAATCTCTACCGCTCGGCTTGCATGTGTTAGGCCTCCCGCTAGCGTTCATCCTGAGCCAGGATCAAACTCTCCATTGTATGTTTGTTTCCTTGTTCGACTCACTCAAAGTTTTTGACGCTTTAGTTTTTTTTCCTTACTTTTATTTTGGTTGTATCTTGTATTTCAATGATCTCTCTCTTTTCGCTTCCTCTTATTTCGCTGTCTCAGCGACTTCCGATTTGCGAGTGCAAAAGTAATAAACTTTTTTAACCTGACAAAATAAATTTTGATTTTTTTTCGAACTCTTTTTCGTAAGAACGATTGCTATCTCAATTTATCCCATCTTTACTCCTGCGCCTCTTTTTAGAGACTGCAAAGGTAAAACGATTATTTGTAATGGACAAATTTATTTTCTTATTTTTTTAAGTCAACTTATCTGTCTGTTTTGCTTCTGCGCTCCCTCTCTTTCGGGACTGCAAAAGTAGAAAGATTATGTTAAATAACAAGCGTTTCGCCTATTTTATTTTTAAATCTTTCTTAACTCGCTGATTGTGATGGCCTTTTTTTTAGTTTTTGGTGTTTGGTGTTTGGTGTTTGGTGGATGGCTGATGGAAATGTAGGATCGCTTTAAATGATGGGGAATTATTGGTGGGGCTGAATTAACTCCTTCAAGGATGGGGAATCCTTGAAGGAGGGGAAAAGGTTGATGGTGTTTGGTTGATGGCTGATGGGGATGTAGGATCGCTTTAAATGATGGGAAATTATTGGTGGGCTGAATAAACTCCTTCAAGGATGGGGAATCCTTGAAGGAGGGGAAAAGGTTGATGGTGTTTGGTGTTTGATTGATGGGGAGTGTTTTATTAATATCTTTCTTCTGGAATATATTTGAGAGGGCATCAAAGAGATATTATTGTTTTATACTTTGATTGAAAAAAAGTTAAAAACATCAAATATACCAAACACTATAAAACTAAACACACAGACCGATTGGAGGTCTCTGTCCCTCTATCCTAGCCCCGATGGGAGCGGCATCCTTTTGTAAGCCTTGGGAAAGCCCAGGCACAAAAGATACAGCGGACAGCGGGACGAGTAATGAAGAGTGACGAAATCTTGTTGCTAAAAATTGTAGAGAGATAAAGGTATGGAAATGAAAAATCGATTTCAACTAATTATGAAATCGATTTAAAAACTTCTGAATGATGTTTTAATTTTTTGAACACCTATATAAGCAATCCCGGTTCCTAGTAGGTCGGCGATGATGTCTAAAAACTCAGCTTGCCTACCTAAATCCATATAATATTGTAAAAACTCTGTGAGAAGTGCATAGAAAAGCATGATGAGAAAATAGGGAGTTGTCTTTGTTTTTGGAAATGCCAAAAGATAAAAAACACCTAAAACAATGAATATACTGAGATGCAATACCTTGTCGACCCCAGAAAACATAAAAAAGTATTCTTGGTTTTCTGTTCCGGGTTTTAGGAGCATATAGGTAAGAAATGCCCAATAAATGGGCAAAATCTTACGAAATATTTTTATGTTATTATCCAATTAAAGCTTGATAATCTTCTGCTGAAAGCAATTCGGACTGATCTGCATCTGCTGCGATTTCTACCTTAATGATCCATCCTTGTCCGTATGGATCGGAGTTTAGCAATTCTGGTTGATCTTCTAATTCTTCATTGAATTCGATAACTTTACCTGCAACCGGTAAGAAAAGATCGGATACCGTTTTCACTGCTTCTACGCTTCCGAAGATATCGTTGTTCGCCAAATCTTCGTCTACAGTATCAACATCTACAAAAACGATGTCTCCCAATTCGCTTTGTGCAAAATCCGTAATCCCGATTGTTGCTACATTTCCTTCGATCTTTACCCATTCGTGATCTTTAGAGTACTTTAATTCTGCTGGTATATTCATTTTTAGATAATTTATTTTTACAAATGTATTTAAAATATACTGATGTGTCCAAATTTAGTTGTTCAAAAACCTTAAAAACCTTTTCCATCAAAAGTGAAAGATGCCGATATCCCTGCTCTGATGGTAGAAAGTGGGAAGGCTGTTGACACTTTGTACTTGGTCATCATCTGATCGTAGAAAAGTCTTAGGTTAAGATTTTGTGAAACATTATAGTCTGCTGAAAGCTTGATGGAAAATAACCGTTGTCCACCGGTAACTTGGGAGTCGTTCAGCAAGATATTGGTGATGTTGGTGATGTTGTCTCTAATTCTAAAATCACCTCGAATGTTCAGGTCACTCTTGTAGTTTTTCTTATTCTTGCCATAGTTCATGCCCAATACAAAATCTTTGATGATGTATCCGAAACCGATCACATACTCTTTTCCGGAATCTTCGGTTAAGGTAGAGTTGACCAATCCCAGCATAAACATACGATCTCTGTTGTATTGCGCACGGAATTGAATATTGTTTCTCATGGTAAAATCGATCCCGATAAGTGGAGAAAACGCTTCTACATAACCCACTTGGGAATATACAAATGGATTGATGAAATTACCGTTGATGTCTACAGCCGATGGATTGTTGTAGAAATCGATGTTGGACTGTATTCCGCTTGCGGTATAGGTTGATGTGTAGGCATGGTTGATGTCGAACTTAGAAAATTGTCCGTTGATTAATGGGAAATTTCTTAGTCCGGAATAAGTCACCTTCCAGTTAGGCAAAGGAAAGCCTGTTTTCTTTGCATTTTTGAGAGGTCCATCCGGAGATCGCCCTTCAATTGCAGCTCGGAAAGCCGGGATTAGCACATAGGCATTGCCCAATCCGTGTCCTTGAGTATATCCGTTGGCATCCAATGTACCTCCCATTTGTTGAGAGATTATTTTTGAATTTTCAATCATGGTGTTGTAGATATCCCTACCGTTTGTGAAGGCTGTCTTGGCCGTAAAACTGGTATTGGAATAGGTAAATGAATCGTTTCCGAAAGAAAAATCAAACTCCGGTGTTGAAGGATTGGCATCGACATTAAATCCAGATTGGGTAAAAGTCCGGTTATAGTTGTGCAGTACATTGAAATCTACCCTAAAATCATTGATGGGTTGCACCTGAACATTGGCGGTAAAATTACGATTGGACATCTGAGAGTACGGATCGTTCATCAGAGAAGAGCCTGTTACCCATCCATTTTCAATCGCCATTCTACGGATATCGGATTGTGACCCTAACAAGAATCCGTAAGAAGGTCCGCCTGCCGTTTGTCCATAACCGTACCAATTGGGCGCAGACAGCAATCCCGGAAGTATGGTTCCGTTGTTTTCGTTGTAGTTAAAGTCAATCTGCTTAACGGACATAAACAAAGAAGCTATGCTTTGCAACGGTGTAAGTTTATTCTTGAATTTATACGGTTTGTGCACATACTTTTTCTTTTCCCAATCTTTGGTGAAGGCCGTATTCAGCGAGTCCATTTCTTGTTTTCTCTTCTGAAGTTTGGTGGATATTTTTTTGAAATAATTAAACTTACCCAAGAATTTAGGGAAATCCACAGAACCCGTAGCCATGATGGTATTGGTATTCTGCCCGATGCTTCCCAAATTTCCTTCCGGACTGGATAAAAGAGCAGTCGATCTGGAGTTCCAATTGTAGGTTAACCCGTATCCTACCTCAGCATTTACAAAATCCATGTACGGCAGATATTCAAAAGGCAGTTTGTAGTTGAGTTGCACCTTATGATTGTACAACACCGGTCTCCCTGCACGGAACACCTCTTTAAAAATGGAGTTGTTGTTCATGCCGTTCACATCCAGGTTGTCGTTCATGGTTCTCATGGCAGAATTGACTTCTGCTTTTAGTGATTTGGTAAAGTTAAATCCGAGAGCATATTGCCACCCGAAGTAGAAGTTTCTATTTTTTAGGACATCAAAATCGGCACCGGCGTTTCCACTCAACAAGGCATCGATGTTTCTAAACTCGAGTTCGTTATAATTTCTATCCACTTCCGTTCTGAAAGACAATCTGGTTGGCACCGGATTTAGGTTAAATTCTCTCAGCCATCTCAGATATTTTGCAGCATAAGGTTTGGTCCCTCCAACTTTAGCAAACGGTTTAATGACCCAAGGTTTCGGACTAAAGTTGTAATCGATATACCCTTTTAGGTACTGTCGGTAGTTGCTTTTTGTGTAAATATCACGGTAGAAATCGTCGTTGTACACGGCAGTTACCGATAGGTTTTCTACATCATAAAACTTTGGTTTGCTGTTCGGATTGGTTTTTTCCTTGTGCATATTAACCACTCCGATGCTTCGTTGTTGGGTATAGGTTCTCGCAACTTTTTTCAGTTCTTCTTTATTATTGGCTTTATCAAACTCTACATCGTTATCCAAAGGGTTGTACTTAGGATCTTCGATGGTTTGAGAATACGAATAATTCAACGGAATTTTCATTCCTGATTTTTCCGGTAAGAATTTATCTACATTAACGGTCGTATTGATGTTAAATGCCGATTGCGTCGTTTGATTTCTTTCTGCAGGTCTGGAGTCGATGTTTCCGAACCCCACAGTAGAATAAGAGGCTGCAGTATTCACCATTGCAAAATCACCAAGGTTGAAGTTCAAGCTGGTATTCCCCGCATAACCTCCTTTGTTGTCGATTTCGCCTAGGCGCAATTCATTAATCCATAAAACCAAATTTTTAAGATCACGATTGCTCAGGTTTCTTACCCCGATCATAATTGTGGTTATGCCTCCCAATGACGGACGACCTTTGATGAAAATTTTCCTATTGGCATCACCAAATTCCATATCTTGGATACGGTTCATAATTTGGTTGGAGAATTGCTTGTCTCTTCTCAGCTTGGCATCAACAAAATTTTGCACATCCAAATTCATTTCGTTTTCGGAAGGCCAAATTTCCATAGGCGAGGTCGCTAATTTGTCGGTGTACTTCAGCGAGGCTTCGTATTCGTAATAATTATCTGTGGCATCGCTACCAAAACGGATAAAGAATTTGGCATCGCCATCGTAATTTCCAGGAAAAGTCTGACCTTGGTTTAGGTTTTCGGCATGTACAAAAACTTTCAGTTTTTTGTACCTTCTCATGTCCAAATTCACATTTTTATATACGCCTCTTGCTTCTTGAGCCAGGTTTTTGACCTTCATATAAAGCGAAGCTTCGTTTTGTCGTTGCGCTCCGGATGTTCCGCTCAGTACCTGTCTTTCAATTCCTGGAGGCAAAACATACGGCGGCTGGTTCAGTCCGTTTTCTTCTAAATTAACCGATCCCAAATCAAAATTGGAATTATCAACTAAAAAAGTGCCTTCGTTGGTTGATGTCGAATTGTCTTTTGCAATATTTTTGGTGTAAGTCCTCCAATCGGAACGCACCAAATCCATGGTTGCAAAACGAAGTGTTGAAGGTTGATCAAAACCTTTCACAATCATTCTGGCAAAACGGATGTTGTTCAAAATGGCAGGATCGGCATCGCCACCCTCTGTTGCCGATACAAAATCCGACACCGGAATTCTGAACAAATACCATTTAGATGTCGAAGTTTGGTTGTTTTGGAAAGTTACCGGAACCGTCTTTACATCCACGATATGGTTTTGTCCCAATACCAAACTTGTAGGGCTAAGGTCGATGTTGTACTGGTTATAGTTTTCGTTTTGATCCAAATTATAGTCGCGGTTAAGATCCTCAGCATCCGGAGTCTGTGTTGCCACTTCCATAGAATTGCTCTTGGAGTTTCCTTCTGGATTTCTGAAATACTTGTATCGTTGTCTTACCGAAGATCCCATGGCACCGGTAAATTGATCCGAGAGATAAAATACAAAATCGTCCGATGCCGGATCGGCTAGATTGGTGATGGGGTTGGTAAAACTAATCCCATATCTAGAAGCTTCGCCTGTGGCATCCAAGCCGTCATAACCCAAATCCTGTGCGGTACGGTCTGCACCCTCGGTGGAAAATGCATACAAAATAGGATTTTGTTTTGGCTGAATTCCCCAATTGGAATTTGTAGTTGTCGTTGCAGGTGTAGACGGTGTAGGCAAGCCATTTTCATACTGCATCATTCCGTCTTTTAGTACATCTTCCGAAACATTACCCAATTGCAATAAAAGTTTTGGTGCAGTACCCAACTGTTGGCCATCTACATAGGGATCCATCATCCAAAATTCTACATATTGAATGTTGGAATTCACAAAATTAGAAACCGTTATCGGGCGCATAAGTCCTGCCCATCGTTGTTGTGTAGATTCTGAATTTGGATTCACATTATACGGACCTCTTTCTGCCGGGAAATACGACAAATCCAGAGTGTTGGTAAAGGTTTGATCTCCGGCTACAAAATCTTTGTAGTTGTAGATTTCGGACATTTTCACCCTTCTGGAAATGTGGTTAGAAACGGCTGCTGCATCGATACCCGAAGGAGCTTTTCCGCCCACTCCGTAAAATCGTGGATCGATATTGTACCAGGTCAACAAGCCTCTTCCGTTCCCATTGGATAAGGAATTGGCAGCACCGGCACCTGCAAACAAAGGATCGTTTTGGTTTTTCTCCGGTTTGGATGCTAAAGACCAAGCATTGGGTTCTTTCAAAGAAATTTTTGAAGAAGTTTGTTCAAAATCATCGATATACGATTGGTCGTTGATACCGCTATTTTGTCCCGGCAAAAGATAGGCTGCTTCTGCTCTGAAATTAATATTGGATGGAGCTTCAGTATTCACAAACGGTATTTTGTCCGTCAATCGGGTCAGGAAAGGCAATTGATTGTTGTACAAAATATTCATCCCTGCCATGGTATTGTTCACCGCTTCTGATCCAAAATTCACTTTCTGGGTTAGTGGCACTTCTCTGTAATTGACCACCGTTCCGCCAATGGTTAGATGTTCATTGAATTTTCTTTCCAAATTCAGTCCCATAAATCGTTTTCTTTGGGTATTGAAGGTCAACTGATTTTCCAAAGAAATATTAATGGCTTGTCCGGATTGCTTCACCGTTTCGTTGATGATATTTACCGTTCCTAGCATATAGTCCACTGTAAAATCTACCCCTTCTTGCAACTGAACGCCGTTGGCGGTTACCTTAACCGAACCTTGCGGTACATTGATGGCACCCAAAGAAATCCCTTGACCTTGTGTTCCCTTGAAGCGGCCTTCCAAAGTATATCGTAGTGCCAAATTGCTTTGTGCAGCCACTTGTTTTTGTTGAGAATAAAGATCGGAATAGACATATTGTGGGTCGTTAGTTCCTAATACCGAAGCCATGTACGAACCAAAAGGCTGAACTTTGGTAAAGATTAGTTTCCCGTTATCTGGATTGATGGTAACTCCAGGTACAAAGTCGAAAATCCCATCGCCCAAGACACCACCACTTTGTTGGATGTCGTTATTGGTATTCAGTCGGTCCCAGTTGAATAATTTCAACAATATTTTATCTTGCACGGGCGTATTTGGGAGGTAGTTCACCTTTCCTCCGGTTTGTGCATCTCGGTAATAGACATTCAGTAAGAAACCGTCTCTGTTCAGGTTATTGGTGTTGAGAGAATAGATGTTTTTCATCATCAAATCCCACATTGGAGATGTGGTTTTCACAATGGAATTCGGTTTCAATAATTTTGAAACAATTACGGGACTTTCTTCAGAAAACTCTCCAATTTTGTAGACCGTATTGGATCCGTTCACCGTGAATGAATAAGACACTGCCAACAATTGATTGTCGTTCAGTCTTTGGTTTAGGGAGATGTATCCCAACTGTGCTTGGTAGGAAAACTCGTTTGGATTCAGTTTTCTAGCTTTTCTATTGAAGATGAAATTTTCTCCATCTACAAAATTTTCAGTTCCACCATTGGCATTCGGTAACGGTTGTCCGTTGATGGTATTGTATGAGGTATCTACATTTCTAAGTCCAGGCCCAAGTGCCACAATACTGTTGTACAAATTATTTTGGGCATTATTGGGATAGCCGGACGGTCCATCGCCCAAATCTCTAACTCCGACAATACTTTTTTGGTTACTCAGGTTGCTATTCCCTTGATCCAGAACCCAAACTTCAATTCGGGTTATTGAAACTTTTGAATTGATGAGCGGATAGTTTTGTACTGCCGCATCGTAATTGTTAAGAAAATAATGATTTAAGAAATAGTGTTGGTTGTCTTCATAATCTACGGCATTTACCTTGAATGTATTCATCACGCCGCCACCTTGCACCACAATATTTCTGGCCTCTCCCTGTTGTTGGGAAAGGACAAGCGTTCCTTTGGTTTTTCCGAATTGAAATTCAGATTTTAGACCAAACAAAGACTCCGACCCTCTAATTAATGAGGTCGAAAGTGGCATATTGACATTACCAAATTCTAATCTTTTCAGCCATTTGTCTTCACCACCTGTTGTTGGATCGTTTAATCCTTTTTGTTGAAGATCTTTCCAAGTCCCTTTGGATTGCCAAACCATATTCATTTTATTTTCAAAAGCAAAACCACTTTGGGTATCGTAATTGGCTTTTAGCTGAAGATTTTCGCCCACCTTACCTAACAATCCCAACTGAATTCTTTGTTGAATATCAAATGCAAAACTGGTTCTGTTTTGAGGCAAAATAAGAGGATTATCTATTTTCTGATACAAACCTCCAATATCAAATGAGGCAAAACCATTCGGGATAATTTCAATTTTATTGCTTCCAAAAATACTCTCAAACAATCTATTTTTAATGTAGAGTGCTGGGATCAATCCTTTCTTTTGGGCATCCGATTTATCCTTTCTGAACATTAGATTGTACTTGTTGGACTTTTCTTTGTAATATTCTTTTGCCAACTTCAACCGCATAAATTCGCTGTACT
This sequence comes from Amniculibacterium sp. G2-70, assembly GCF_014353055.1. Lineage (GTDB taxonomy): Bacteria > Bacteroidota > Bacteroidia > Flavobacteriales > Weeksellaceae > Amniculibacterium > Amniculibacterium aquaticum. The sequence continues at coordinate 1,894,228 of NZ_CP060698.1, read as the reverse complement.
CTTCAGGCGTCATGGAAATGGCGTTTCCGGAAATGACATTTCCAATTTTTGGATATACAAAATACATCCCGGACGGGATATCAAAATAGGCATCGTAGGTGGTAGGATCGGGCAATTCGTACTTTTGCTTTACATAAGTACTATCAACAACCGGCTTTTTCTGTCCCAAAGCTGCAACAGAAAAAGATACGAAGACTAAAAAAAGGAGCTTATAGAATATGGATTTTTTCTTCACCAAAACTTATATGTTTTTTAATATTTGTTTCACCAAATCTTCCACAGAAAGATCCGGATTTTGTTTTAACAAGCGATCGGCCAATTTTTCACTGTTTTTTTTAGGAATACCTAATATCTCTAAAGCAGATAACGACTCGTCTTTCACTTTATTGTTTATTACCGTTGCAGCAGCATCGATTGCACCAAATTTCTGTACTTTATCTCTCAATTCTACAATGATTCTTTCTGCCGTTTTCGCGCCTATTCCTTTTACTTTTTGAAGCATCAGAGCATTGCCGGACATAATTCCGGATGCAATTTCTTGAATGCTCAACGAAGACAGCATGATGAGTGCAGATGCCGGACCTACTCCATTCACACCGATAAGCAAGTTGAACATTTCCTTCTCTTCTCGAGAATAAAATCCAAACAAGAGATGCGCATCTTCTCTAAAAATTTGCTGTGTGTATAAAAAACAAGTTTGCCCAAGAAATAACTTTTGAGAAGTCTGTACCGAAACCCCAACAAAATATCCCAGCCCAGACACTTCTACAACGGCATAAGTAGGGCTAAGCTCTTGTACAATTCCTCTTAATGAATAGATCATAACTTTAAAAATTCTCTGCTTTATTTAGATTTCAAATATAAGAATTTGAAAATAAATTCTATTTTGCTTTTAATTAGATGAAAAAAGATTAAAAAATCCATTCACAAATAGATATTATACAACAACTTGTAGAAAAAAATGTAAAGTTCGTGGAGCGAAATAGACCGTTCAACGAACATTTGTTGAAAGTTGATTGGTGTTACGAAATCTTAACATGAATTCTTATTCATATTTCTTAAATTTGTTAGTACAATAAAGATATGGGAGAAAAAATCATAAATAAAATAGGCGTTTTAACCTCTGGAGGCGACGCACCAGGAATGAATGCTGCCCTACGAGCGGTAGTAAGAACAGCAAACTTTTATGGATTAGAATGCATCGGTATCCGAGAAGGTTTTAATGGTTTAATAGAAGGGAATTTTATAAAAATGGGACCTCGATCCGTGAGCAACATCATTAATCTTGGAGGCACCATTCTTCGATCGGCTCGATCTAAAGAATTCAAATCGTATGAAGGAAGACAAAAAGCCTTTCAAAACTGCAAAGATCAAGGAATAGACGCTTTGGTATGCATTGGTGGAGATGGCAGCTTTACCGGTGCAAAAATTTTTGCAGAAGAATTTGGCATCAAAGTCATTGGAGTCCCAGGAACCATAGACAACGATATTTTCGGTACAGACAATACCATAGGTTTCGACACGGCTCTGAATACCGCCATGGAAGCCATCGACAAAATTAGAGATACGGCAACCTCACACAACAGGATTTTCTTTGTTGAAGTGATGGGTCGGGACGCCGGTTTTATTGCGCTGAACAGTGGAATTGCTACAGGAGCAGTGGACATCTTAATACCGGAGGAAAACGACAGTTTCGATCAGTTGGTGGACAGCTTTGAAAAGGCAAAAAAAAGAGGAAAAAACTCCAGTATTGTTGTCGTTGCCGAAGGCGAAAAATTGGGCAATGTATTTGAATTGGCCCAAAAAACCAAAGAACAATTTCCCAATTACGACATCAGGGTTTCGGTATTGGGTCACATCCAAAGAGGAGGATCACCAAGTTGTGCCGATCGCGTATTGGCAAGCCGATTGGGATTCGGTGCTGTCACTGGACTTTTAAAAGGCCTTACCAATGTTATGGCAGGCATACAGGCCAACCAATTGGTGTACACCCCAATTGATGATGCCATCAAAAAACACAACGAAATCAACCAAGACCTGCTTCTAATTTCAGAAGTTTTGGCCTTATAAAATAAAATAGAAATTAAATACACAAAAAAATTATGTCAACAATCAAAGTAGGGATCAACGGATTCGGAAGAATAGGCAACTTGGTATTCAACACCATGTTAGAAAGAGACAATATAGAAGTCGTAGGAATTAATGACCTCATCAATGCCGAATATATGGCTTACATGCTAAAATACGACTCTGTCCATGGCCGATTTTCCGGAGAAGTCCATGTAGAAGGAAACAACTTGGTTGTAAACGGTAAAACCATCCGTATTACAGCAGAAAAAGACCCCAACAACATCAAATGGAATGAAGTTGGTGCCGATTACATCGTAGAATCAACAGGGATATTTTTAACCAAAGAATCCGCAACAGCCCACCTAAATGCTGGAGCTAAAAAAGTGGTACTTTCTGCACCATCCAAAGACGACACCCCCATGTTTGTGATGGGTGTCAATCATCATGAACTGAACAAAGACACCCCAATTTTCTCAAACGCATCCTGCACAACCAATTGCTTGGCACCGGTTGCTAAAGTCTTGCACGACAACTTTGGTATTGTAGAAGGATTTATGACAACCGTACACGCAGCCACTGCAACACAAAGAACGGTGGATGGAGTATCCATGAAAGATTGGCGAGGCGGAAGATCTGCGCTGAACAACATTATCCCCTCCACAACAGGAGCCGCTAAAGCCGTTGGAAAAGTAATTCCCGAACTGAACGGCAAACTAACCGGAATTTCGTTTAGAGTACCTACCGTTGATGTTTCCGTAGTCGATTTTACCGTTAAATTAGAAAAAGCAACTTCTTACGAAGAAATTTGTGCAGCAATGAAAAATGCATCAGAAGGCGCTTTGAAGGGTATCTTGGGCTACACCAATGACATGGTGGTTTCACAAGATTTCGTAGGCGACAAAAAAGCTTCGATATTTGATGAACATGCAGGAATGATGCTTTCTCCAAACTTTGCAAAAATCGTTTCTTGGTACGATAACGAAACCGGATTCTCCAATAAACTGACCGACTTATTGTACCATTCATCCACTTTATAAGAGATCTTTATTTCTTCATATCCATAACCTCTTGACGATTTGAGAGGTTATTTTTTTATCCACATTTCCATTTTTTTGAATGAATAATTGTGTATTTTTGGCAAATAATATCAACAGATGAGCAACATAGAAGACAAAAAAAAAGCACTGAGCTTGGTGCTAGAAAAACTAGATAAAACCTACGGAAAAGGAACGGTAATGACGCTTGGCGATTCGTCCATCGACGATTCCATCGAAGTCATTCCTTCGGGATCTCTAGGCTTGGACATCGCCCTAGGAATTGGCGGCTATCCAAAAGGAAGAATCATCGAAATCTACGGTCCAGAATCTTCAGGTAAAACCACACTGACCCTACACGCCATTGCAGAAGCTCAGAAACAAGGAGGCATCGCAGCTTTTATTGATGCCGAACATGCTTTCGACAGAAATTATGCAGGAAAATTAGGCATCGATTTGGACAACTTAATCATCTCACAACCGGACAACGGAGAGCAAGCTTTGGAAATTGCCGACAACCTGATCCGCTCCGGAGCTATTGACATTGTGGTGATTGACTCGGTTGCTGCACTTACTCCAAAAGCAGAGATTGAAGGCGAAATGGGAGATTCCAAAATGGGACTTCATGCCCGATTGATGTCTCAAGCACTTAGAAAATTAACGGCAACCATTTCCAGAACGAAGTGTACCGTAATTTTCATCAACCAGTTGAGAGAAAAAATCGGAGTTATGTTCGGAAACCCTGAAACCACAACGGGAGGAAATGCTCTAAAATTTTATGCTTCCGTTCGTGTGGACATCAGAAAAGCAGCAGCACCAATCAAAAACGGAGACGAAGCCATTGGTAGCCGTGTGAAAGTAAAAATCGTGAAAAATAAAGTCGCTCCACCTTTCAAACAAGCGGAATTCGACATCATGTACGGAGAAGGTGTTTCCAAAGTAGGAGAAATCCTGGATGCTGCCGTAGATATGGGTATCGTTAAGAAAAGCGGATCGTGGTTCAGCTACGAAGACAGCAAATTGGGACAAGGTAGAGATGCTGTGAAAGAAGTCCTAAAAGACAATCCAGAACTGCAAGAAGAACTGGAAAACAAAATAAAAGAAGCGTTGAAGAACAAGGCATAAAAAAAAGGGAAGTCAAAATTTGACTTCCTATTTTTTTTCTCTTAACCCATTTAGAAATTGCATGAAATCCGAATTTAAATCTTTTGCCAAGCACAAAGAACCAAAGGTATTGAGATGTCCTTTGTCGTAGTACATGATGCTGTCATTTTTATAAGGTGCTTTTTCAAAAATTTTACTTTTTCCAATATCATAAAAAAAGACATTCTTTTTTCCTTTTATGATTTCATGGATTATTTCAGAATTTTTTGTTCTTGGCCAAACCTGAAATTCATCATTCATCTTTTTCATGTAACTGTTGTTCAAACGAAGCGGACTCATATCCAAAGTCGGAAAACTATTCAAAAGGACCAATTTCTGATCCGGACGAATGGTGGTTGAAAAATGATCAATCGCTTCTTTCACCGATGGTTTTATATCGTATGCAATGGCACAAAGAAAAATAACATCGGCCTTTTCTACCTCATTTTTTGTTTTCGCGACCAAAGACCTGGACCATTCATACATTTTCTTTTGAGTAGGTTCTGCATCTTCAAACCTCACCCCTTCCAATGCCGGAAAAGCATCACAAGTTAAAGTCCTAAATGAAAAACCATTTTCCCTTCCCAACTGATTAAAAAACGGTTTCAACATCAAGGCATTGCTATCACCGATCAATAAAATCTTATCATTTTTTGTTGTATCACCCATCGTTTCTACCTTACCTTCATAATGCGATGACCTGCCCATAATCGGCTTGGAAAAATAATCCGGAATGGCGTTTTGTGCAGTCAATTGGGGTAAAAAATAAATTAATCCCAGAGCAACAATTCCTTTTGCAGAAATAATGGTCAGTGTTTTTTTATAAGAAACTTTTCTAAAAACCGATTCTACAAAACGATAAGAAAGCCAAGACATCAAAATCGTAAAAACAATCACAATTGCAATTTGAATGGGCGTAAATTCATAACTCTCGTATTTGTAACGGATAAAAGCCATCACTGGCCAATGCCAAAGGTAGAGCGAATAGGAATATTCCCCTATTTTCACCATCCATTTGTTGGTAAAAATTGAAGTTAAACAATGAGATTTCAGAACCAACAACATGGCGGAAGCCAAACATGGCAACATTACCAAAACACCAGGAAAAAGAGTTTTCTCGGTAATAAAATAAGAACAAGTCAATAAAGTTATCAAACTTAGGACTGAAAGAATATTGTTTTTTACTTTCCCAAGATCCAAACCATTTTTAAACCACAAACCAAACAAACCACCTATGAGAAATTCCGGAATTCTGGCCCAAAGTGAAAAATACATTTCTGTTTGTTGACCTCGTCCGTAAATTTGAAAAGTAGAATACGAAAGAAAAAGCACGATTAAAAACACAAAAATGTAGGACAAATATTTCCTTCCCCAATACACCAACATGGGAAGCAAGAGATAAAACTGCATTTCTATAGCCAAAGACCAAGTGTGCAAAAGTGGATTTTCAGATAATTTAGCTCCAAAATACGATTCTCCATTAGAAAAAACAGTATTGGACATGAAAAAGAACGAATTTTTCAGATAGTATTTCAGCGATTTCATATCCACATACATATAGATAAAAGCTCCGCAAAGGGTTACAAAAAGAATCATGACCAGATAAGCGGGTACAATTCTAAAAAATCTTTTGACATAAAACTGCCAAAAAGAAAACCGATCTTTTTGTATATCGCTGACAATAATTGAGGTGATTAGATAACCGGAAATCACAAAAAACAAATCGACCCCTAGAAAACCTCCAGGCAACCAAGCCGAATTGAGGTGAAAGAAAAAAACCAATAAAAAAGCGACGGCACGAAGTCCTTGAATATCATTTCTAAAAATCATCAATTGTTTTTTTTTAGCAAATATATCAAACGAGATTCAATATTCAATGCCATTCTGTCAGTTTTGACAAGATGGTATTTTTTTTGTGAAGATTTGGAAAATTTAATCTAAAAATATAACATAGAAATCCAACATAAAATGGCAAAAGGAAATATCAATGTTTCGGTGGAGAACATCTTTCCACTCATCAAAAAATTCTTGTACAGCGATCACGAAATCTTCCTAAGAGAACTTATTTCTAACGCTACCGATGCAACTTTAAAGTTAAAACATCTTACTTCCATCGGCGAAGCCAAAGTAGAATACGGCAACCCGAAGATTGAAGTAAAAATAGATAAAGAAAACAAAACCCTTCACATCATCGACCAAGGTTTGGGGATGACGGCAGAAGAGGTGGAAAAATACATCAACCAAGTGGCATTTTCCGGTGCCGAAGAGTTTTTGGAAAAATACAAAGACACAGCAAAAGATTCAGGGATTATCGGTCACTTTGGTTTAGGATTTTATTCGGCTTTTATGGTGGCGAGCGAGGTAGAAATCATCACCAAATCTTATAAAGACGCTCCAGCCGTGAAATGGACTTGCGACGGAAGCCCGGAATTTACCCTAGAAGAAACCGATAAAACCGAAAGAGGTACAGAAATCATCTTGCATATTGCGGAAGATTCTACAGAATTTTTGGACGAGTTCAGAATTAGAGAACTCCTGACCAAGTACAACAAATTTATGCCGGTGCCGATTAAATTCGGGACTAAAACCGAAGAACTTCCTTTACCAGAAGGTGCTGCCGAAGATGCAAAACCCGAAACTGTGGAGGTGGACAACATCATCAACAATCCCAATCCGGCGTGGACCAAAGCTCCATCTGAACTCACCGAAGAAGATTACACCAAATTCTACCACGAGTTGTACCCGATGCAGTTTGAAGAGCCGCTTTTCAACATTCACCTGAATGTGGATTATCCGTTCAACCTGACGGGGATTTTGTATTTCCCTAAATTGGGCAACAATCTAAACATCGAAAAAGATAAAATCCAATTGTACCAAAACCAAGTTTTCGTGACGGATGAAGTAAAAGGCATCGTTCCGGATTTCTTGATGTTGCTTCGTGGGGTGATCGACTCTCCGGACATTCCGCTGAATGTTTCCAGATCTTACCTTCAGGCCGATGGTGCGGTGAAGAAAATTTCGTCGTACATCACCAAAAAAGTAGCAGACAAAATGTCGTCTCTCATCAATCAAAATCGTGAAGATTACGAACAAAAATGGAACGACATCAAAATCGTGATTGAATACGGAATGATTTCTGAGGAAAAATTCTTCGAAAAATCCGACAAGTTTGCGATGTATCCAAACACCGATGGCAAATTCTACCTTTGGGACGAGTTGGTTGAAAAAATTAAAACCAACCAAACCGACAAAGACGGCAACACGGTAATTTTATACGCTTCCAACACCGATGAGCAACACGCGTACATACAAACCGCCAAGGAAAAAGGCTATGAAGTTTTGTTGTTGGATTCGCCAATCGTTCCGCATCTAATCCAAAAATTGGAATCTGCAAAAGAGAAAATCCAATTTGCAAGAGTAGATGCCGACCACATCAACAATTTGATTAAAAAGGACGAACCGGTTATCGCAAAATTGAATGACACCGAAAAGGAAACCTTGAAAAAAGAGGTAGAAACAGCGGTTAACGATAAAAAATTCAGCGTTCAGTTGGAAGATTTGGATTCTACAGACACGCCGTTTATGATTACCCAACCGGAGTTTATCCGCAGGATGAAAGACATGCAAGCGACTGGTGGTGGCGGTATGTTCGGGATGGGCAATTTCCCGGAAATGTACAATTTGGTGGTGAATGCCAACTCGGATTTGGCTACAGAAATTCTAAAAACTGAAAATGCAGAGGAGAAAAATGCCAAAATTGGGTACGCTTTAGATTTAGCAAAACTTTCACAAAATCTTCTGAAAGGAAAAGAGCTTACGGATTTTATCCAAAGAAGTTTCCAAAAGCTTTAAAACACGAACCAAAATCACATCTTCATATCGAAAGAATCCAGAGCATTTATTGCTTTGGATTCTTTTTTTGTTGAATTTTCTCATCCCAGAATATTTATTATATTTGAAAAAAGAACACCTATGATTTTCAGAAGCACCCTAATATTTCTACTTTCCATATCCATCCATTTTTTTTCTGCTCAGACTTATAAAATTAGAAAAACAACCGGAAAGCTATCGGAATACAGCAGTTACAAATCGCCAAACTTCACCATGGAATATGGCTATTATGGCTATAAATATCAACCTGCAATTTTGGAAATCAATTACCATAAAACTAATCTAACTGAGTTGATTTTCCTACACAATCGTTCCTCTTTGTACACCAGAAAAATCATGTTTGATAAATTCGGACTATGGGACAAAGAAATAAAAATTGACATACAACCCATATTGATCTGGGAAAATAAAAAACTTTTTAATGACAGCGATCAGTTGTTTACAATTATTGCAAGAGGTTTTAGTGATTATAATTTTTTCAACCACAGTTCATCTGTTATGGTTTTGGACAAAGAGGGCAAAGATTGTTTGAAAGAAGGAAATCCGTTGCGGGACAAAATCACCTATTTTTTTTCCGAAGGATACCACAAACTCAAGGACAGCAAATTCTTGGATGTCTATAAAAAAAGTTTGCAATTACAAAGACAAGCCTTAGCAAAAAAATACAACATTACACCAACTGTAGGCGATAAAATGAGAATTCCACAAGGGAAAGATCTTTACATTTACGATGCCGGATACAACGGCATAGACCTAATAAAAGTGGAGAACAAAGAAACAAATTCTTCTTTCCATGAACTTATTTTTAGCGACACCCACAGTTCATCCTACACGGTAAGAGTGATGATGAAAAACTGGACAGATCAGTATAGACAACTGAAACCAAATGATTTCCGACACTCAATTTCACAATGGAGCAATATAAAATTACTAAAAGGGGTGAATGAATTGTTTACCGTATTTGCTTTTGGGATAGAGGACTACGACACCATACATTCTTCGGTCTTGGTTTTTGACAAAGATGGAAAAGATTGTTTGGCAGATGAAAGTCCTTACCAAGAAAAAATCATCCAGTATTTTGCCGAAGAAATAAAAAAACTTGAAAAATACAAAATGAAATCCTTTAGACAAACTTACAGTACTGCCAAAGATTTAGATTTACAATTCCGACAAAGGATCCCAAAATAGATTTTTGAAATTTTGGATTCTCATATTTTTTATTTCTATACCTTCAGCTTCTAATTTTTCTTGAAATTCAGCAACCCTTAGCACACCACAAGCCGCCACTACCCGATGGGCAGGGACATCTTTTGGGCAAAGACCCATCGCCATTCCCACCTGTCTGGAAAGGTTGGGATAGCCTACGGCTTTGGCTATCGCGCCATAAGTACTCACCCTTCCTTTGGGGATAGAACGACTGATTTGGTAAACCGATTCTTTAAAATAAGCATCCATATTGTTGTGAAATTTCTAACACAAATTTAGCATAAAAAAAGACCCACTTTCGTGAGTCTTTCTTTGAAAATTAAGATTTTTATTGTTCTGAAAGAGAAATTTTCTTTCTTACTGCGTACCCTGCAACAGCAGTTGCCACCAAGATCAAAACAGGAATGTACTGATCGATGGGAGATGGATTAGCATCACCCGGAGCTCCAGGATCGGTTTCCATGGTTTGGTACTCTTCGTAAGCAGCCATTTCTTCATCACTTGGATTTTCGTTGTCAAAAATACCTGCTTGTAAGGAATTCATTGCAAAAAATCCCAAAAGACATAGGATTGATAGTATCTTTTTCATATTGTTTTATTTAATAATTTTTTTAGATTGTTCTTTTCCACCGCTGATTACTTTTACAAGATAAACGCCTTTTGTGTTCAGTTCGAATTGTGCTTTTTTCGCTTGAGGTTTCAGAGACTTCACCACTCTACCAGCAGCATCCAACACCACAACAGCATCAATATTCGTAGAATTTTCCACGACAAAAACCTCAGCATTTCTGTACACTTTCAGTTCGTCTTTTTTCACTTCTGCAGTTGCCAAAGAACCTTGAGGTTGGTACACGATTTCGAATCGGTTGGTAAACTCTCCTGTGGTTGAAACAAAGGTATAAGCTTGAGAAGTTAAGTCCGTATAAGTATTCAGTTGTTTGTCTCTTAGGTAGATGGCTTGTCCATTTTCGAACAATCCGGATACTTTTGCCAAAGAAATGGTATAATTTCCTGCAGCGGCAAATTTATTACCCAAGACCACCATATCGGTATTCACAAAATCGGCTCTACCTTGGATTGCCAATTTTTTATCGGAAACCGTTGTATAGATGGCATCATTAGGAATCGACATCATTTTAGAGTCATAAGCATCAAAAGCATTGCTGGCTCCTTGTCCGTAAGTAACCGCTATGGTAGTATAGGTATTGGCAGGGTTGGTCATTTGCAACCAATATTTTCCATTGTTTGTCGTATTTGCAGCTCTATTAAGGAAAGAAACTCCCGTATTGGTTGTCGTTCTCATGTCGTTGTTAAAAACAACAGAAGTCGTAAGTCCTTTCACAATAAAGGCCTGTCCCGGGCGAATAATTTCGTTGCTACCAGAGGCAGCAGCACTCCAAGTGGTGGTATTGGCATTGTACACCGCCCAACCTGGGTTACCTGTTGCAGCTCCCGTCTGTGTTGTATTGTTTCCTGTTGAAGAGTTCCAGAAGTAGAAAGTCTCTCCTACATTGGATAAATTCTCCAAGTAAAACGCTGCCAAATCCAAATTGGTAGGATACGGATTTCCGATCAGGTTGTAGGCATTGCCATTGGAATTGGTGGTATTGTTGATGGTTACGGATTGCGTCCCGTTGTTAGGCGTCCCAGTAAAGGTGGCCAAACCTTGTGCTACCGGCACTTTTACAGAATACCCCGTACCAAACGCAGCAGCAGTTGGGTTGGCAAGCGTGTCGTAGTAATCGGTAGCCGTATTGTATGCCATAACAAACGGAGAAGGCGAAGTATAGATGCTGTACATATTTTGTGCAGCCACCGGTGAAGACCAGAATACATATTTATTGGCATCTGCCGTAGTGGCTTTTTCTAAGGTAAATGTACCTGAACCGCTGTACGAACTGTGTTTGAAGTTGGCACCGTCTTTTACCGTGATGCTTCCGTTGTTGGTAACCGCTCCGGTTACTACGGCATCAGAAGAAATTTCTAATGATTTACCAGCATTTACCGTTACACTATTTGCCGTAAAACCAGCTCCACTGTAAGCCGCATCTATCACAGCATCTTTGGTTGCAGAAGGTGTACCATTGCTCCAAGAGTTGGTGGATTGCCAAGTGGTAGTGAAAACTTTTTTGTATAAACTGACTTCTGGAGATTGCGTTGAAGAAGTATAGGCTTTAAAACCAGGAGTAGCTAATGCCGAATTATACTTTAATATTCTAGTTGATGTACCCACATTAGCAACTGTAAAATGATCTGTATTGTATGTTATTGACCATCTTTGATTATTATCAGTTACAGAATCAGGAGCATTTAAATTAGTTGAAGAATTATAACCTAAGTATTTTAAATTCGCTACACTTTGGATTGTAAAAACACCATTGGATTGAATGATATTCCAAATTGTATTCGTACTTGGATTTACTATCTGACCATTATTCGCATTAGATGCCACTGTAGTAAATACTCCACTATTCAAACCATTCGTTGCTATTACTGCATCATTAGCATCAGCTATCACATACTCACCGTCTGTTAAATCGGTTAACGAGGTAATTTTTTTATATACTATAGCATTAGAAACCATGATGTTCCCGGAAGTGATGGTTGTGAAACCTGAAGTTGCAGCAGAAATGGTATAGGTATCTTGTGCATCAAATTTTATATCGTTAAATGTAGCTATACCGTTAACAAAAGATTGTGTTAGTGTACCCGATAATGTCCCCGAACCAGATACTTTAGATAAGGTTACAGAACCAGAATAGTTAGTATCTACAGAGTTTTGTGAATTTTTTGCCTGAACGGTGAACGATGCAAGGTTGGTATTCAGAAGCGCCGAGGAAGGCACATTTACAAATTCTATATGATCTGCCGGAGCGACCAATGTCGCAAAATTCCCAACCAATGGACTTGTTGTATTGTAGCAATTATCGGCATTGTTGTACTCGTAGATTGCAATATGATAATTTTTATTGGACAGTAAATCGGTTAGGGTAACCGTATTTGCAGGTCCGTTGTACACCACAAAATTACCAGTCCCAATCTGGTCGCCTAAACCAAGAGCCGGGTCTCCAACATAACTTGTCCCACTTACAGGAGCAGCATTAACGGCAGATCCTTCTCTAGCCACCACCAATACATTGTCGCCATTTCCTCTGACCCAATTGATTTGTGCAGAAGAAGTGCTTATGTTAGTGGAAGAAAATGTTGTGGATTGCGTTGTGGGAAAACATGATAATGTCGTAAAATTCCCAACCAAAGGATTTGTTGTATTGTAGCAATTTCCTGTGTTGTTGTACTCGTAGATTGCCAAATGATAATTTTTGTTGGACAGTAAATCGGTTAGGGTAACCGTATTTGCAGGTCCGTTGTACACCACAAAATTGCCCGTACCAATCTGGTCGCCCAAACCAAGAGCCGGATCTCCAATATAAGTGGTACCACTTACAGGAGCAGCATTAACGGCAGATCCTTCTCTAGCCACCACCAATACATTGTCGCCATTTCCTCTGACCCAATTGATTTGCGCAGAAGATGTACTGATGTTTGTGGAAGAAAATGTCGTGGATTGCGTTGTGGGAAAACATGATAATGTCGTAAAATTCCCAACCAAAGGATTTGTTGTATTGTAGCAATTTCCTGTGTTGTTGTACTCGTAGATTGCCAAATGATAATTTTTATTGGACAACAAATCCGTTAGGGTAACCGTATTTGCAGGTCCGTTGTACACCACAAAATTGCCTGTACCAATCTGGGCCCCCAAGCCTAGAGCCGGGTCTCCGGTATAAGCCGTACCACTTACAGGAGCAGCATTAACGGCAGAACCTTCTCTAGCCACCACCAATACATTGTCGCCATTGCCTCTAACCCAATTGATTTGCGCAGAAGAAGTGCTTATGTTAGAGGAAGAAAATGTTGTGGATTGTGTTGTGGGAGGGGTGCAAGTAATTGGTAATGTATAAGTCACTTCTATACTTGTAATTCGTAATAATTTATTTGTAGTGTTTGCATTTCTTATTTTTAAAGAATTTGCAGCATTTACACTTGTTATTGTATAGGTAGTACCTGATAACGCAGCTTGTGGGTTAGAAGTATCAAAAGTAGCATCATCTACTTGATACCTAACAGTTGGAGTATCACCACCTGTTGTATATAATTTACACTCAGTAATAATTGCTCCGCTTGAAGGAGTCATAGTTATAGAACATCCATTTGTGTTAGAATTAGTATTAGAATAATATAATCTTAACCCCCCATTAATAGTAGGATTGGTAGTACCTCCGTTCTTCTGCGTGGTAAATGCAATATTAGCATCTAAAGCACCCGAAGTTGCAGTAAAGGTATGAGATACCGTCGTTTGTCCCCAACCCAATACGCCGAAAAGGAGGAGTGCCGTGGCAAAAAGCCGATAGAATAAATTTTGTTTTAGCATAAATAATGATTTTTACAAAACAAAAATATGAAATATTCAATAACACCCCCATTTGTAAACAAAATTTAATACAGTCTTCAAGAAAACACCCTTCTATTTAACAATAATATAAAAAATATTATCCACGAAAAACAAAAGAAAAAAGAAAATATTTTAGAAAAGAAGCAAATGCTTCACAGAAAAGTGAATAATATAAACCTAAGCGGCAAAAATGCAACGATTAGGATAAATAAAATACGACAATTAGATAAAGAGTAAAATTTAACACTTTTGAACGGTTGACGAACTTTTCCATCAAGCGAAAACCTTGAAAATCAGACGAAAACCCTAGCCCTGATTGCAGTGGAAAGCCCACAGCCAAGCTTGGGAAAAGCAATGGAGGCGAGGACTTGCAACGGAAAGCAGGTTCCCGGCTACAAAAAAAAACCTCAACAACTTGGGCGTTGCTGAGGTGGATTGTTTTTCTTGGGAAAAGAATTTCTACTAAGAATTTTCCAAAATGTAGGTAAACATCAGTGGTGCGCAGATGGTGGCATCCGACTCTACAATGTATTTTGGTGTATCGATATCCAGTTTCCCCCAAGTGATTTTCTCGTTCGGTACCGCTCCGGAATAGGATCCGTAAGAAGTGGTAGAGTCCGAAATTTGGCAGAAATACGCCCAGAAAGGTACATCTTCCCACTCCAGATCTTGGTACATCATCGGTACCACACAGATTGGGAAATCTCCGGCGATACCGCCACCAATTTGGAAGAAACCAACACCTTTTCCTTCGGAGTTTGCTCTGTACCATTCGGTTAGGAAAATCATGTATTCGATTCCGGATTTTACGGTAGAGGCTTGTAATTTTCCTTTGATGACATTGGAAGTGAAGATGTTCCCCGTGGTAGAATCTTCCCATCCAGGTACTACGATGGGCAAGTTTTTCTCTGCCGCAGCCACGATCCAAGAGTCTTTAGGGTCGATTTCGTAATACTGCTCCAACACTCCGGAGTTTACTACTTGGTACAAAAATTCGTGTGGGAAATATCGTTCACCTTTGTCTTCGGCAGCATGCCAAACATCTTCCAGGTGCGTTTGCAATCTACGGAAAGCCTCTTCTTCCGGGATACAAGTATCGGTAACTCTGTTGTAGTGAGCGTCCAAGAGTTCTCTTTCTTGCTCTGGAGTTAGGTCTCTATAGTTAGGCACTCTTTTGTAGTGGGAATGTGCGACTAAATTCATCACATCTTCTTCCAAATTGGCTCCTGTACAAGAGATAATTTGCACTTTATCTTGACGGATCATTTCCGCAAGAATTTTCCCCATTTCCGCTGTGGACATTGCCCCAGCAAGGGTAATCATCATTTTACCACCGTCTTTCAGGTGAGCTACATATCCTTTGGAAGCATCTACCAAAGCCGCAGCGTTGAAATGTAAATAGTACTTTTCTAAAAATTCAGAAATCGGTCTATTGCTCATGTTAAAATTTTTATGGTGCAAAGATAGGATTTTTTAATGTTTCGTGTTTGGTTTTTAGTTTTTGGGGAACTGACAACTGACAACCGACAACCGACAACTATTAACCAACAACCAACAACCAATTCATTTTTTTTACCGAAATTTGCGCCATGCATCCCAGAGAATTAAAAATAGAAAATTTCACCTACGATTTACCCAACGAAAGCATCGCCTACACACCGGCAGAACCCAGAGACACCTCCAAACTTTTGGTGTACAAAAACGGGAAAATCTCCCAAGATATTTACAGAAATCTAGACTCACAACTTCCAGAAGACACGGTTCTGGTTTTCAACGATACCCGAGTGATCAAATCCAGGATATTTTTCCAAAGACCCACCGGAGCGGTGATTGAAGTGTTCTGTCTAGAACCGTATGGAGAAAATGCCCACTACGAAGCCTTCTTCCAACAAAAAGGAAGTGCTTTGTGGACTTGCCTCATCGGGAAAGTCGGAAAATGGAAAGAAAAACATCTGACCAAGAGCATAGACATCAACGGTATTTCGGTAGAACTTTCTGTGGAAATTGTAGAAAAACTGAGCGATGCTTATGTGGTTAAATTTTCTTGGACACCGGAAAACATTTCGTTTGGCGAAGTGATTGACGCTGCCGGAGTAACGCCTCTCCCACCCTACATCAAAAGGATTGCCGACGAACACGACGAGGAAACCTACCAAACCGTGTACTCGGAAAATGAAGGTTCTGTTGCCGCTCCCACTGCGGGTTTGCATTTTTCTCCCGACATTTTTGATCGTTTGGAAAAGAAAGGGATTTCTAGATTGTTCACCACACTTCATGTCGGCGCCGGAACTTTTATGCCTGTAAAATCCAACACGATGGACGGACATAACATGCATGCCGAAGTGATGAATATTTCTGTTGAATTTTTAGAACAACTTTTAGAAAAAATAAATTCGAAAATCATTACTGTTGGGACGACTTCTACACGAACTTTGGAAAGCATCTACTGGATGGGAAATAAGATCATCAACCAACCCAACATCAACCACGAGCAACTGAAAGTAACCCAATGGGAACCTTACGAAGGCATGAAAAGGCATTCTGCTGAAGCTGCAGTTTCTGCCTTGATCGAATGGATAAAACAGCACAACGAAACCGAACTTTCCATAGAAACCCAAATCATCATTGCTCCGTGTTATAAATTTGGAATTGTAAAAGGTTTGATCACCAATTTTCATCAGCCACAATCGACTTTGTTGCTTTTGGTTTCGGCATTGATTGGCGAAAGATGGAAGGAAATTTATGAGTATGCATTGGAAAACGATTTCCGTTTCTTGAGCTACGGCGATGGCAGTTTGCTGTTGCCGGAATAATTTTTTTAGAACTCAATCCTTCAAGGATTTAAAATCCTTGAAGGATTCAAATAATAAAAAGGATTCTATACAAAATTTAACATGGAAAAAATTCTAATGAACTGGAGCGGTGGAAAAGATTCGGCCATGGCTTTGTACTTGCTTCAACAAAATAAAAATGTTGAAGTGCTTTCTTTATTAACCTCGGTAAACAAAGAGATGCAGAGGATTTCCATGCATGGTGTACACATCGATTTACTGAAAAAACAAGCCGATTGCATTGGGCTTCCGCTTCAATTATTGCAAGTACCAGAATCGACCCAGATGGAAGTCTATGAAAAAGCAATGGAAGAACAATTGTCTCATTTCTCAAAACTAGGTGTTAGGACTTCGGCTTTTGGGGATATTTTGTTGGAAGATTTACGAGAATATCGAGAGAAACAATTGGCCAAAATCGGTTGGAAGGCCAAGTTTCCTTTGTGGCAAAAAGACACCCAAAAATTGGTGCATGACTTTATTGAAATGGGCTTCAAGACGAGAGTTTGCTGCATCAACAAAGAATTTTTGGGAACAGAATTTTTAGGAAGAGACATCGATGAAGATTTTATCAATGATTTACCAAAAAATGTAGATCCTTGTGGTGAAAATGGCGAGTTTCATACCTTTGTGTACGACGGACCCATTTTCAGAGAACCCCTGAACATCAGCAACGGAGAGAAGATCGAAAAATCGTATTCCCACGATGGGAAAAGCTACGGTTTTGAGTTTATCGATTTGAAATAATGGACTTATCCATCAGTCTCCCAATTTGAAATTCCTTCTGTTTTTCTTTTCAGAATGTTGTTTTTTTTGGTCTATTCTTTTTTCTTTAGACGCTTTTGTAGGTTTTGTTTTCAACCTTTTTTTATCCATTTTCAGAGCACGATCTACCAATAACAAGATTTTATTGATGGCTAAAACCTTATTTTCTAACTGCGATCTGGTTTCTTGTACCATCACTTGCAAATATCCTTCGGAATTTATTTTATTTTTCAATTTTTCCATTATTCTTAATTTTTCATCCAAATTGAAAAATAGAGAATTCATCACCAACCATTTGGCAGTAACCATGGTTTCCACCTTGTTTACATTTTGACCACCAGCGCCACTGCTTCTGGCAGTTTTGAATTCTAACTCCGAACTGAAATTTTTCATAAGTACAATTTGGGCATTCTTTACACCATTCACAAATGTAAGGGAATAAAAAGGCTTTTAAAACATGATCTGATAAAAAAATATTAAAAAAATTAATGATATTAAAAAAACTTTTATACATTTGCAGTCAAGAATTGCTCTTTTACATACTGAAAATGTTATCCAGAAAGGTGGAGGGAATAGACCCAACGAAGCCTTGGCAACCTCTCGCGAAAGCGAAAAGGTGCTAAATTCTATCCAAAAAATATTGAGGAGAAGATAACAATCATCCATTTCTTACATACTTTCTTATGTAGCATTTTCATTGTTGAATTATTAAATAATAAAAAATGCTACAACACTTACTCATCACCGACTACACTTGTCTTTCGGGACAAACCTCTACCATTAATCTCACATTCGAAGTTTTTGGTCAACCCTTGCATTCTGCACCTGTGGTACTCATCAACCATGCCTTAACCGGAAATTCTAATGTCGCCGGCACCAACGGTTGGTGGAAAACTTTGGTGGGACCAGAAAAAACCATCGATACGGAAAAATACACTTTGCTCTGCTTCAACATTCCCGGAAATGGATACCAACAATTTGGCAGCGTGGAAAATACAACTTTCACCGTTCATGATGTTGCAAAAATATTTTTATTGGGATTGGACCAATTGGGCATCCACAAACTTCACTCCATCATTGGAGGTTCTATTGGCGGCGCGATTGGCTGGGAAATGCTTGCACAAAATCCTAAAATCACGGAACGACTGATCCCTATTGCCACAGCAGACAAAACCAGCGATTGGCTGAATGCACAATGCCTCATCCAAAATTTTTTATTGGATTTACCCGAAAATGCGTTAGAAAAAGCACGAATGCACGCCATGCTGTGCTACAGAACTCCAGAATCCATCAACCAAAGATTTCAAAATGAAAAACAGGATCAAGAAAAATTAAAATCCCAAGAATGGTTGGAACATCATGGAGACGCCCTGAAAAACAGATTTCAAAAAGAAGCCTACCGAAACATGAACCACCTTTTGACCAGCATACAAACGAATCTTGAGTTGTTAAAAAATACCGATGCTGAAATTCATCTTATTGCTGTGGATTCCGATGTATTTTTCCCGGCCATTGAAATTAAAAATACCTACCAAAAATTAAAAAAAGAAATTAAAAACATCAGTTACAACGAGATAAAATCGATTCACGGTCACGATGCCTTTTTAATAGAATACGAACAACTCAACCAAATCCTTAACCCCATTTTAAATTATCATGAACAACAATACCATTACAATCTACAAGAACAAAGCACTTATTAATTTCGAAGGTCAAGACTTCCTAGGTCAATACGGCATAGATTCTAGAATTTTCCACGCGCTGAACAATCAAAAAATATCCGTGGGCATCATTTCTCAACAAGCCATTGAAAATGGAATTTCCGTTTTGGTGGACGAAAAAGATGCTAAAGAAGCGGTTTCTTGCCTTGAAAGAGAGTTTGAAAAAGAGAGAAAATTTGGGGTTGTCAATAGCATTTTCAATATCGAAGGACTCTCTGCCTTGGGTTTTGTTACAGACAATTTCAATAAAATCCTTACTGCTCTCAAAAAAAATAAAATCTACCCTCTGTTGCTCAATCAAGTTGCAATAGACGGTCGGGTTAATTTGGTTGTAGTAAACAGTCAGCTTGAAAAAACAAAAGCCATTATTGAAAGCGAAATTTTTGGTAAAGCAAAGTCCGTACATTTGGCACTCATTGGTCATGGAAATGTGGGTGGAGCGTTATTAGATCAGATTCTGGAATCTTCTACCGAAATTTTATCCAGAAAAAACATCAATCTGAAAGTGGTTGCCATTGCCAATTCTAAAAACCTTATCGTGAATCAATTTGGTTTGGGAAATGATTGGCTCAAAAAAATAAAATCATCGACTACGGCATCAAAAGTGGATTACATTCTGGATTTTGTTAAAGAAAATCAACTGGAAAACCTTATTGTTGTTGACAACACCGCAAGTAAAGATTTTGTAAAACACTACCCTACTTTTGCTGAGAATGGCTTTGATGTGGTCTCTTCCAATAAAATTTTCAATACCCAATCCATTTCCAGTTACAGAAACTTCAGAAAGATCCTGAAGAAAAACAATAAAAAATACCTCTACGAAACCAATGTTGGAGCAGGTCTGCCGTTGATAGACACCATTAAACTTTTGCACCTTTCCGGAGAAAACATCACCCGAATAAAAGGCGTATTTTCAGGTTCATTGAGTTATATCTTCAACCATTTTTCTGTTAGAAACGAAAAGTTCTCTACGATTCTCCAAGAAGCTCTGGACAAAGGATATACAGAACCCGACCCTAGAGAAGATCTCTCCGGAAATGATGTTGCCCGAAAACTATTAATCCTTGCCAGAGAGTTGGATTTAATCAATGAATTTGATGACATCAACATTCAAAATTTAATTCCAGAAAACCTCCAAAACATCGATAAACAAGAATTCTTGAACCGTTTCGCCGACCTTGATGATTATTTTCAAAATATAAAAAATAACCTTCCAGAGAATCATGTACTTCGATTTGTAGGGGATTTACACGGAGATCTTCAACAAGAAAAAGGAAGTTTAGATGTCAATTTAATAACCGTTCCCGCTCAATCGGCACTCGGCCAACTGAAAGGTTCGGACTCCATTTTTGAAATTTACACCGAGTCTTATGGCGAAAATCCTATTGTCATCATGGGAGCCGGAGCCGGAGCACAAGTTACAGCGAGAGGCGTTTTTGGGGATATTTTAAGAATTTCTGAAACTAGATAATTTATAACTTTAACACTATGAAATCACTTTCTCTAATAAAAAATATCCTTTCCCAACGCATCCTCATCCTCGACGGTGCCATGGGAACCATGTTGCAACGCCATCAATTTTCAGAAGAAGATTTCCGTGGCGAAAGATTTAAAGATTGGCCAAAACCGGTGAAAGGAAATAATGATTTACTTTCCCTCACCCAACCCGAAGCCATTGCCGATGTACACAGACAATATTTTGAAGCCGGTGCTGATATTGTGGAAACCAATACCTTCTCCGGAACCACCATAGCCATGGCCGATTACGGCATGGAAGAATTGGTATACGAACTCAATTTCGAGTCTGCAAAAATTGCCAGAAAAGTAGCCGATAAATTTACCGCCGCACAACCCAACAAACCAAGATTTGTTGCCGGAGCAATCGGTCCTACCAATAGAACAGCCTCTCTTTCTCCAGATGTGAACGACCCGGGTTTCCGTGCTATTACTTTTGAAGAATTAAGAGTTGCCTACAAACAACAAGCAGAAGCATTACTGGACGGTGGAGTGGACATCCTTTTGGTTGAAACCATTTTTGACACCTTGAACGCCAAAGCTGCATTGTTCGCCATTGATGAAATTCAGGAAGAAAGAAACATACAAATCCCTATTATGGTCAGCGGAACCATCACCGATGCTTCGGGCAGAACACTTTCCGGTCAAACTGCCGAAGCTTTTTTGATTTCTATTTCTCATCTTAATTTATTGAGTGTAGGCTTCAATTGTGCTTTAGGTGCAAAACAACTTACACCTTACTTGGAAACCATTGCCAACAAATCCAATTTTGCCATTTCCGCTTATCCCAATGCCGGTTTGCCAAATGCTTTCGGTCAGTATGATGAAAGTCCCGAACAAATGGCAGAACAAATTCTAGAATATGTAGAAAAAGGACTTATCAACATCGTTGGAGGTTGCTGTGGCACTACTCCACCGCACATCAAAGCCATTGCAGAATTGGTAGCAAAGTATGAACCGAGAGGGGTTGTTAGTTGATGGTTTTCAGTTGTTGGTTGTCGGTTAATTGATAATTAAAGAGCCACGAAGTGGCGACATCAACAACATAGGGTGAAGCCCTATGAACACAGAGAATAACCCCATAACGAATAACAGAAAGAGGTCTGAAAGACCGACATCATTTTATAAACTTAAAATTAAATATCATGGGACAATCATTAAATAAAATATATGTTCATTTGGTATTTTGCACCAAGAATAGACAACCGGTAATTGATGATTTTATTGAAGATGAATTATTCAGTTATCTTGGTGGGATATGCAGAAATTTAGAATGCAACCCCATTCAAGTTGGAGGATATAAAGACCATGTACATATCCTATGTTTATTATCAAAAAAGATTGCACTCATGAAATTGCTTGAAGAAATAAAATCCAATTCTTCAAAATGGATAAAAACAAAAGGTTCCGAGTTTAAAGATTTTTATTGGCAAAATGGATACGGTGCTTTTTCAGTAAATCCTACGGAAATAGAGATTGTGAAAAAATATATCATCAACCAAAAAGAACACCATCAAAAAAGAAGTTTCCAAGAAGAATACCTGGCATTTTTAAACAAATATAACATTGAATACGACGAGAAATATCTTTGGGAATAAAGGATGTCGCCCTTTCAGGGCTCCCCTCTTTTGCCTTAAAAATCATAGGGTTTCACCCTATGCTATTGATTTCGCCACTTCGTGGCTCCTCTACATATTCACAAAAAGGTCTGAAAGACCAATAACATTAACATCAGGTGCAGCCTTATGAAAATTTAAAAAAATGGAAAATAAAAATCATATTAGCAACCAACAACTAAAAACTAACAACCAACAACCAAGATATCTCAGGCTCTCCGGTCTGGAACCGCTCGTCGTTACTCCGGAATCCAACTTCATCAATGTGGGAGAAAGAACCAATGTGGCAGGTTCTAAAAAGTTTTTGAGACTCATCAATGAGGAAAAATATGCCGAAGCTTTGGAAATTGCCAGAGATCAGGTTGAAGGCGGTGCACAGATTTTGGATGTCAACATGGACGATGGACTTTTGGATGGCAAAAAAGCCATGGTAAAATTTCTGAACCTCATCGCTTCTGAGCCGGATATTGCCAAAATTCCTTTGATGATCGACTCATCAAAATGGGAAATTTTAGAAGCCGGTCTGCAAGTTGCCCAAGGGAAATGTGTGGTCAATTCCATTTCATTAAAAGAAGGCGAAGAAAAATTTCTGCACGAAGCCAAAATCATCAAAAGATACGGAGCCGCCGTTGTGGTAATGGCTTTTGATGAAGTCGGTCAAGCGGATAATTACCAAAGAAGAATCGACATTTGTAAAAGATCGTATGAACTTTTGGTTGAGAAAATCAACTTTCCACCAGAGGATATTATTTTCGATTTGAACATTTTCCCGGTGGCTACCGGCATGGAAGAACACCGCAGAAATGCTTTGGATTTCATAGAAGCTACAGCTTGGGTGAAGGAAAATTTACCCTTCGTAAGCATCAGTGGTGGTGTCTCCAATGTTTCTTTTTCCTTCCGAGGGAACAATGCCGTGCGAGAAGCCATGCACTCGGTTTTCTTGTACCACGCCATCAAAGCGGGGATGAACATGGGGATTGTAAACCCAACCATGTTGGAGGTTTATGACGAAATTCCGAAAGAATTATTGGAATTGGTGGAAGATGTGATGCTCGACAGAAGAGACGATGCCACTGAGAGGTTGTTGGACTATTCGGAAAAAGTAAAATCTACCAAGAAAGAAAAAGTAGAAGATTTGGCTTGGCGACAAGAGGATTTACAATCCAGAATTACCCATGCCATGGTGAAAGGTATCGACAAATATATCATCGAAGATGCTGAAGAAGCTCGACAACTAGCCTCAAAACCTTTAGAAGTTATCGAAGTAAATTTGATGACCGGAATGGGCGTTGTAGGTGACTTATTCGGTGCCGGAAAAATGTTTTTGCCACAAGTAGTAAAATCGGCAAGGGTGATGAAAAAAGCAGTTGCTTATCTTCAACCCTTCATCGAAGCAGAAAAAGACAGCAGCCGACCTTCGGCAGGAAAAGTTCTGATGGCAACCGTAAAAGGCGATGTTCACGATATCGGAAAAAATATTGTGAGCGTGGTTTTGGGTTGCAACAATTACGAAATTGTCGATTTGGGCGTGATGGTCCCTTGTGAGCAAATCATCCAAACCGCTATTGACGAAAAAGTTGATGTCATTGGATTGAGTGGATTGATTACTCCAAGTTTGGACGAAATGGTGCATGTTGCCAGCGAATTGGAAAGACAAAACCTGGATTTCCCTTTATTAATCGGTGGTGCAACCACTTCTAAAGCACATACTGCGGTAAAAATTGATCCTACTTATAACAGAACTGTCGTTCATGTGAACGATGCTTCACGAGCGGTGGGTGTGGTTTCTAGTTTGATTAACAGAGAAAAATCCACAAGTTATGGATTGGAAATAAAAGCAGAATACGAAGATTTCCGTGAAAAATTTTTGAATAGAAGCGATCATAAAGAATATGTTTCCATTGAATTTGCCAGAGAAAATCATTACACCATCGATTTTAAACCTGAAGATATTGTAAAACCTAAAAAATTAGGAATTACCATTATCGAAGATCAGGATTTCAACGAGCTTTTAGATTTTATCGATTGGTCGCCGTTCTTCAGATCTTGGGAACTTCACGGGAAATTCCCGAATATTTTAACCGATGAAGTGGTGGGAGCCCAAGCAACGGAACTCTTCAACGATATGCAAAAAATCCTGAAACATGTATTGGACAATAAACTTTTCCATGCCAAAGCCATTTTCGGATTATTCCCTGCCAATGCAGTGGGCGATGACATTCAATTAAAAAATGAAAACGGCGAAGACTTGGCGACCTTCATCACGCTTCGTCAGCAAGTGAAGAAGTCCAAAGGCAAACCTTATCATGCTTTGAGCGATTTTATTGCTCCTTTAGAATCCGGAATTCAGGATTATGTCGGTTGTTTCTGTGTTTCTGCTGGTTTTGGAACTGAAGAATTGGCCCAGAAATACCGTGCTGAAAACGATGACTATTCCGCGATTATGGTTCAGGCTTTGGCGGATCGATTTGCCGAAGCTTTTGCCGAATTTCTGCATCACAAAGTAAGAACCGAATATTGGGGTTACGCTTCTGATGAAGCTTTGAGCAATGAAGAACTCATCAAAGAAGAATATAAAGGTATAAGACCTGCTCCTGGATATCCTGCTTGTCCGGATCATTTGGAAAAGAAAACCATTTGGAAAATTTTAGAAGTGGAAGAAAAAATCGGAGTTATCCTTACCGAAGGATTGGCAATGTGGCCGGCAGCGAGTGTGAGCGGTTATTATTTCGCTCATCCAGAGTCCAAATATTTTGGTTTGGGTAGGATAAAAGACGACCAATTGGAAGATTATGCACACAGAAAAAATATCCCGTTGGAAGAAGCCAGAAAATGGTTGATGCCTAAGATGGGGTGATTTTATTGGTTGTCAGTTGATGGTTGATGGTTGATAGTTGATGGCTTAAACTATCAAAAGAACATTGAAGAATAAATAAAATTGTAGAAATCATGAAAAAAGAATATACAGAATTGGATGTTTGGTTAGAAAGTCGAAAACTCGTGGGGTTAATTTATGAGGCAACGAGTAAGTTCCCTAAGGAAGAACTATTTGGAATTACCAATCAAATTCGACGATGTGCAGTTTCTATTCCATCCAATATTGCGGAAGGATTAGGAAGAAAAACAAATAGTGAAACCATCCATTTTCTGCATGTTTCCAGAGGTTCTTTATATGAATTAGAAACACAAATATACCTTTCTTTTGATCTCCATTTTATTTCAACTGACAAAACGGACCAATTATTAGCCCAAGTTTTAACCTGTAAAAAACTGATTAACGGATTTATCAATTATTTTAAAAATCTTAATCCATAATTTCCAACAACTGACAACTAACAACCGACAACCAAATATCAAACAATGAAAATAACAGAACATCTACATAACGCCCAAGGCAAAACCCTTTTCTCTTTTGAGATTGTCCCACCCGAAAAAGGCGTAGGCATCACCGATTTATACAAAAATATCGACCCGTTGATGGAGTTCAAACCACCCTTCATCGATGTTACCACTTCCAGGGAAGAATACATTTTTCTGGAAAGAGACGGCGGACTGATGGAAAGAAAAATCACCAGAATGCGTCCCGGAACATTAGGAATTTGCTCTGCCATTCAACACAAATACAATGTGGACACCGTTCCGCATGTGCTTTGTGGCGGATTTACCAAAGAGGAAACCGAATATCTTTTGGTCGATTGTATGTATCTCGGCATTGATAATGTGATGGCTCTGAGAGGCGATGCGATGAAGGGTGAAAAATATTTTGAAGCCACAAAAGGTGGGAATCGCTATGCTTCGGATTTGGTGAAACAAGTACAGAATACGGGCAAAGGAAAATACCTGCACCAAGATATCAATTGCAAAGATGAAAGTCATTTCTGCATCGGTGTTGCGGGATATCCTGAAAAACACATTGAAGCTCCTTCCATGAACTATGATCTGGAAATGCTCAAGAAAAAAGTAGAAAATGGTGCCGATTATATCGTAACCCAAATGTTTTTTGACAACCAAAAATATTTTGATTTTGTGAAGTCCGTTCGAGAAGCAGGAATTGATATTCCGATTATCCCGGGCATCAAACCCATTGCGACGCTCAATCATTTGCAACTTTTACCACAGGTTTTCAAAATCGATTTACCGGAAACTTTGGTGAATGAAGTGTTAAAATGCAAAAACAACCAACAAGTCCGCCAAGTCGGGGTTGAATGGGCCATCCAACAGTCCAAAGAACTTTTGGCAAACCAAGTGCTTGTACTTCACTTCTACTCGATGGGGAAAAGTGATAATATTGTACAGATTGCCAGAGCGGTTTTTTAAACTTTTCACAGACTCTAAGAAATTCAGTTTGATTTTAATGATAACTTGTGCTATTGGCGCAAGTTATTTTCATTTTCAACCAAACTCACAATCAACTTGTTACTAAATATATTAAAATAAAAAGCGATTCTTTGTAACCTCAAAAGCCTTCACCAACTCTATTAGAATAGAAACCGGTATTTCATTAGAAAATAAAATTGCAATTTTTTAAATCTAAAAAAAAAAAATAATTTTAAAAAATTAACAAAATGAACACCTTAGCTTTAAACCAAGTAAAATCATTATTAAAATACACATTTACCCTTGTTCCTATCGTTGCTGGAGCAGATAAGTTTTTCAATCTATTAACCAACTGGGAACAATACATCAATCCAGGTATAGAAGGACTTTTGCCTTTCTCCGGAGCAACATTTATGATGATTGTTGGAGTAATAGAAATTGTAGCAGGGATTATTGTTTTTACAAAAACACAATTGGGAGGATATATTGTCGCGGCTTGGCTTACTGCAATTGCCCTGACTTTACTATTAGGCTTTAATTTCGTAGATGTTGCTGTTAGAGATTTGGTAATGGCCATTGCTGCATTTTCTTTGGCGAAATTGTCGGGAATAAAAGAATAATGTAATTTTAAACTCATTTAATCTAAACTCTGGAACATGACTTCACAAGTTCAAAAACTAAAAGATACAGAGATCATTGAGAAAATCCTGAAAGGTGAAAAATCCTTGTATGAACTCATCGTTAGACGGTACAATCCTTATCTCTACAAAATCGGAAGGTCGTACAATTACAACCACGAAGACACCCAAGACCTGATGAGGTCACTGAAAAACCATCTTCATTTTGAATAAGATTTAATTTCAGACAAGAATTAAGAGCTTATTACACGACTTTAAAATCGGTAATAAGCTCTTTACATTTTTTGGAGTTCTAAATTTAATGGGTTTTGTAAAGCTTGTTTTGATTTAATTGGAGCTGAGTTTTAAAGATGATGATTTTGTTCTCTTTTTCTTAGATTAATTTCAGGATCCTCTTCAAATTGACTGCGAAAATAGCCAATGCTCCCTGCATTTGCATGTTTTCTATTCCATAAGAAGTGGCTCTTTTGTAACCATGAACATTTTTAAGTTCACTGTTTTTGGCTTCAATTTTATACCGGTGTTTCGACTTTTCTTTGTAATAATCACTTTCCTGAAAAGCCATCTGTTCTTGGTGTAATTCTGATTTTATAGAAACCGAGTAGGTTTTAGATTTTGCTCCGTCTTTGTAACAACCTTCTCTTAATGGGCAAACTTTACATTTTTCAACATCAAAATAATATACATCAGCTTGATTTTTGCCGACATTCTTTCTGTTCTGATGGGCTTTTCTGATGGCTAAATGCCCGGCAGGACAAACAAATCTGTCAGCATCCTTATTGTAATCAAACTGGTCTTTTTCTTTCCTACATCCTTGTGTAATGGATGGATTTAACTTTGCAACAATTTTTATATCCTGTTCGCTGGCAATTTTCAGATTTTCTTTTCCACTATAAGCCGAATCGCCAATGATGGTTTCCACTTCCATTCCGTTGTCTTGGCTCATTTGCAGTAATTTTGGCAATTCAGGCCCGTCTCCTTTTTCTCCCGAAGTTACCACTGCTGCGGTGATAATCCGCTCTTCACTCATCGCCAAATGTGTTTTGTAACCGAAAAAGGAACTGTCTGCGGATTTATGTCCGATTTTGGCATCCGTGTCTTTTGAGAAAGTTAGCTGTTCATCGGTGTCTTCGGCTGTTTCCCTCAAAAGATTTAATTTCTCTTTCACTGCCGGAATCTCACTTATTGATGGCTCATCTTCTATGCATTTTTCAAGTTCTCTACAATAAGCCAATTCTTTGTTCAGATCGTTTTCAGTATTCTTGACCGGCATTTTTGATTTGAAGTTTTCATCAAATTGATAAACCGTTTTACGAACTAATCTCGAACGCTCTCTCAGTACTTCTATGCTTGAAAATGGATTCGATCTAGATAAAGTATGTGTAGCGTCCACAATAATGGATCTGGATTTAATAATGCCTTTATCGATCGCTATCGTTACCGTTTTACCAATTAGAAGGTTCAACAAATCGGTATCTTTCAAGCGTAATTTCCTGAATTTTGTAAGTGAACTGGGGTTTATCACATCATCTTCGGGAGCCATATCTAAAAAATATTTGAAAGACATATCATAGCGGGAACGCTCTACCACATCTACATCAGAAACCGAGTAAATGCTTTTCAACAAAAGGTATTTGAACATCTTCACCGGACTTTCCGCATTGCGACCATTGTTCAAACAATACTTATTCAACAGTTCATCGTAGATGAAGGAAAAATCTATCAAATCATTAATTTTTCGAAGAAGATTTTCTTTCGGAACGATTAAATCATACAAATCGGAATAAGAACTAAACTGAATCTTTTGCTGTTGGACTAACATTCTTTATCTTTAAAAGACCTTATCAAGGTACAAAAAAAGGAGCTAAAATCCTAAGATTTCAACTCCTTCTTTTTCATATTTCCTGAAAATTCACTTTTTCAGTGATCTCCAAATAATTTCCGGGTTTTTAATTGATAAAGTAACCACTTTTGCTAACATCATCAACTACAATACAACAGAAATAAATATTTCTAATCGTTCGCATTTTAACCAAGCGTTAAGCGAATTGTACAGAGCTTCCGACCAAACAAAGTTCATAAGTTTATCAGAATTAAAAAATAGAACAGAAGCTACCACTGCTAATAATTCGGTTGATATAGGTATTATCAATACAACATTCCAAAAACTCAATTTTAACGAAGAAAACCCTGCTGCAGGAGGAATAACTTACAATGAAACCACCTCAAAATATGTTGCCGTTTCGGGGAGTGCTTATGACTACAATAATGCAAAAGACACCCATTTTCTTACTATCTTTAAACAACCTAAATACAAAATATTATGAAAAATCTAATCTTAACGCTGGTTTTTGCTCTGGCTTATCTGGGATGCGACCGAAACAGCGGAGAAAACGAATACAACCCACAATTACCACCAATTACCCAAACTGGAGCAAATACTTTTGGCTGTAAAATAAACGGCGTAGTAATGGTACCCCGAAATTCTATAGGTTATGTACCACCCGGAAGTAATCACTATGCTGTAAGTTATGCCTCAATGAATAAGTATGAAAGGATAGGTGCTTCAGACAGTAGAGATACAAGAAGAGGTGGCATATATATGTATATAAAAAATCCTTTGCAGCAAAAACCCTTAAACGAAGGAGAATACATCGTCCAAGACAGCAACGGTGCTTTTAGTGATAGCTTTGCTGACGGAATTATGATGAACTGTGGATTATATGTAAATAATGCATATACAATATACTTATCTATAGCAAATACCGGAAAAATAACTATTACCAAAAGCGACCCAAACATTATTGCCGGAACTTTTTCGTGCAAACTAAAAAACAAGGACAACCCCAATGATATTATAGAAATAACGGATGGTAGGTTCGATTTTGATAGAAATACAATTAATACGACCAATTTTCCATAAAAATTAAGGGCAATTCCCGTTGCCCTCCATAATATAAACAATTACTACTCAATATAAACCCCATTTACAAAAATTGTACATTTGAAGAAATAATTTTAAAACAAAACAAATATGAAAACAGTAATTTTAAGTATAGCTATAGCAATGTTTATTTCTTGCAATAGAGATAAAACGGAGGAAATTGTACAAGACCAATTACCACCAATTACTTCTTACGGAGCCAATACAGCAGGTTGTATTATCAATGGTAAAGTATTAATCCCTAAAAATGGAAGCCAAGCTATTGGAGGGAGTCCTGTATATGGAATGAATGTAAATGCAGGTATAAATTTTAATGGACCCATTAGTGGAAATGATTATTGGCAACTAGAAATAGCAAACAAAAAAGACACTAATGGTGCTGGTATCATTTTATACATTAAAAATATGAGTTCAGGAGTTGGCGATTATATAGTTGACCAGTCTAATGGTGAGTTATATATGGACGGTCCTAACAACAACCAAATGATTGCAAGTATAAGAGAAAATGGTATTACCAAAACTTATTGGTCTAGTAATAATACAAGTACAATAAAAATTACCCGATTTGATTTTTATAATGGTATATATTCAGGAGTTTTTAGTGCAAAACTTTACAATAAAGATAATCCATCTGAAAAAATACAAATAACGGATGGTAGATTTGACATTAAAATTGCAACTTTAAATAAGTGATAAACTTTCTTCATCAATTACAGTCAAAATAGTAAATCTATAACCAATTAAAAATTACAATTATGTAGCCTAATCTCAAAAAGAAAAAGCCATTACTAGATGTAATGACTCTCACAGCTAAAAAAATGTCCGCAAAACAATTTAATAACTCAAAAACAGAAGTAATGAAAAAATCAATACCACTAATGCTATGGCTAATACTTTGCCTTAGCAATCCATCACTTTACGCACAGGTAACATACACCGGACTTGGTAAAGACTATACCCAACGAATGGACGAGATATTAGCCAATGTTAATAAAACCCCTGTAACAACAGGTATTTTATACGACAGAGTAATGTCTTTTTCGGATTTGGACTGGCTAAAAGAAAATGCGAGTATCACCAATTCTAACTATCTACACTTTATCCAAAGTTGGAGTGAAATTCATCGTGCTTCTTATAACCCGGTATTTCCTAATCTTGAATCGTTGAAATCAAATATTAATGCCAACACAAATGCCAATATGGTAGATTTGGGTGTCATAAATACCAAAATAAATTATATCGATTTCGGGACACCTAATATGCCTAGCCTAACTGCATCCAATGGTTTACTTTACAATGTAAACGGCATAAATCCATTTTTGGAAAAGCAAGTAACCGTTATTTCTCCTTTAAAAGAAAGTGTACAGTCCGGTTCGGTAACATTTAGGCTACAACCCAGTTTTATGTTACAGCTTACAGGTTTGCCAATAAAAACTCTAGTAGCCAATTTCGGCAATGGGACTCCCTACACACTCATTTCTAATAGTGCAATTACAGGAACTTCACCAACCATAGATTTTCCTACAAGTGGTAATAAAACCTTTACTTTTTCGGTTACCTACACCAACAATGCTACCGAAACACTTACCGCAACTATGAATGTTAATGTACCCACAATTGCGATACCAATGGGTACTGCTACATTGTTCCCGTTGGAAGAAGATTTTGTTGGTGCAGCAGGTATTGCCACAACTACCACCGGCAATATACCTTTTAAGGGGTACAATGAAACTTCCGCAACTAATGGTACTTTAGAATATAGAACTTACTACAATAAGGTTACAAATAATGGTTCCGAAAAATCTAAAATTAAGAAAGAAATCATAATCCTTGATGGTTATGACCCTGGAGACGGAAGAAAAATTTATCAACAAAGTTCAGGATATACAGCTGATAAAAGTAGTCTGTATGAATTAATGGGTTATGATGATGATGATAATAATCCTAATACAATTTCAGTAAATTTAGTTGAAAAATTACGAAACGCACCTTATGGTTTCGATGTTACATTGGTTAATTTCCCGAATGGAGCAGATTATATAGAGCGAAATGCTATGGCGTTGGTAGCTCTAATAAAAAGAGAAAATGCCAAACTTACAGCAAACGGTAGTTCGGAGCAAATTGTAATAATGGGTCCAAGTATGGGTGGTTTGGTTTCTCGATATGCTTTGGCATATATGGAAAAAAACAATATCCCACATAATACTAGGCTATGGGCAAGTTTTGATAGCTCACATCTTGGAGCAAATATCCCAATTGCTGCACAAGAAAATTTATATTTCTATGGTTACAAAGCAAGGAAAGATCAAGCAAAAACAAAATTTGATGAAAATTTTCGTTCCCCAGCTGCTAGACAAATGCTAATTGAACAGTTAGATTATATACAAGAGAATCCGCCATACTCAACAGATTTAATGCCAAATGGTTCAGTGCCAAATGGCGGAAATAATAATACTAATTTTAGACAACAATTTATTTCCAATCTTAATTCAAATGGTGCATTAGGTTCTAGTGGTTTTCCACAAAATTTAAGAAAAATAGCAATTATTAATGGAACGACAAATGGTACTAAAACTAATTATGAAAACCAATTATTCTTGGAATTAGCTGCGTTTAAAATTGTAAAATATGGAAAAATCAGCCACACCAATCCAGCAGATTTTCCCACATTTCAACAAAATTATTCAACACCAACAACAGAAATATTAAATAAAATCTCTACTTTTGAGTGTTACTAAGAATGGGAAGATTACAGTACATATAATGGTGTTGGCGTTATTTCGGCGGTTTTTCAAAACGGTCAATTTGTAGAAAAAGAAATTTGGGTAGGTGCTCCGGTTTTCAAAGACTTTAATTTTATAAATAATACGGGCGTTTCCTATTGTTTGGCTCCAACAGATCAATTGAAAATGGATTTGCCAACCGATAAAGTGGTTGCTAATTTTGCAGGTATGACATCATTGGATATTTTTAACAACAACAATTGGGAGTGGCAAAGGTCCAACAATCTTATCATCTTAAATTCATCAACGGATAAAAACACTCGTACAATTTGCCCGATGGGAAATGGATTTTCGAGCTTCAAAGTAAGAGCCAAAAACGCTTGCGGTTGGAGTGAGTGGTACGAAATTCCGGAATTTGAAATCACCACATTACCTCCGGGTATATTTACGAAGCAAACGACCAATACCTTTACCGTTTTCCCTAATCCATCGAATGATATGGTGTATATCGGTCTGAAAGACACTACTAAAAAACCAGAAAAAGAAACCGTAATTACAGGCGAACTTTATGATATTTTAGGGTTCTCAAAAACGAAAGTGAGCATCGTAAACAACAAAGCTTCATTTTCGGTAAAAGGTCTAAACAAAGGGATTTACATTTTGAAAATATACATTAATAATCAAGTAGAAAGTCATCAGATTTCAGTTGAGTAACTATTTACCAATACGGCTTATGCAAAATTTGTGTAAGCCGTGTTTTTTCAATAATTTATTGTACTAAATAAAAAATTATAATACATTTGACAGAATAAAAAAATAAAAAAATAAAAACTAAAAATGAGTTACATTTCTTACATCGAGGCAAGACAAATTTTAGACTCAAGAGGCAATCCTACTGTTGAGGTAGATGTATTTACCGAAAACGGAACTATGGGTAGAGCTGCTGTCCCATCGGGTGCATCAACCGGAGAGCACGAAGCTGTTGAGCTAAGAGATGGTGGAGCAGAATATATGGGGAAAGGCGTTTTGAAAGCCGTAGAAAATGTGCGTGAGATTATCGCACCGGAATTGATCGGCATGCCTTTGTTTGAACAAAATATGATTGACAAAATCATGATTGCAGCAGACGGTACTTCCAACAAAGGAAATCTAGGAGCAAACGCCATTTTGGGAGTTTCCATAGCGGTTGCAAAAGCAGCTGCTGCCGAACTGAAAATGCCTTTGTATAAATACATCGGTGGTGTCAATGCCAATGTACTTCCTGTTCCCATGATGAATGTGATCAACGGTGGCTCGCATTCCGATGCTCCTATTGCTTTTCAAGAATTTATGGTAATGCCGGTAAAAGCAGACTCTTTCTCTCATGCTTTAAGAAAAGGAACTGAAATCTTCCACAATCTGAAAGCCATTTTGAAAGGTAGAGGACTTTCTACTGCTGTAGGCGATGAAGGAGGTTTCGCACCCACTTTTTCCGGTACCGAAGATGCTTTGGATACTTTGTTGCAAGCTATTGAAAAAGCAGGCTACAAACCGGGAGACGATGTGATGTTGGCATTGGACTGCGCTGCATCTGAATTCTATGTAGAGGGTTCTTACGATTATAGAAAATTTGAAGGCGACAAAGGTGCGCACCGTTCTAGAAGCGAGCAGGTTTCTTATTTGGCCGAACTTTGTGCCAAATATCCGATCATCTCTATTGAAGACGGTATGCAAGAAAACGATTGGGAAGGTTGGAAAATGCTAACGGATAAAATTGGTGATAAAGTACAATTAGTTGGTGATGATTTGTTCGTGACCAATGTCGAGAGACTTTCAAAAGGGATCAACGAAGGAATTGCGAATTCAATCCTGGTAAAAGTGAACCAAATTGGATCACTTTCCGAAACCATGGCTGCGGTACAGATGGCTCAGCACAATAAATATACGACGGTAATGTCTCATCGTTCTGGTGAAACGGAAGATGCTACCATTGCCGATCTGGCTGTCGCAATGAATTGTGGTCAGATTAAAACAGGATCTGCTTCTCGTTCGGACAGAATGGCGAAGTACAATCAGTTGTTAAGAATTGAAGAAGCTCTTGGCGATACTGCTGTATTCCCGGGAATGGATGCCTTCAAAATTAAAAGATAAATTTTACTGAGCATTGAGATTTTTTTCTCAATGCTTTTTTATTTCACACTATTAAAGTGATAATCAGTTGTTTAATTGTAATAGTTTTATTGTAATACTGTATATGTTTTTAATTGATAAAATATATCGCATCATATGTGAAACTAATTTGATTATTCGATAGTTTTTATGTACTTTTAGCAAAAATTTTTTAACAAAATGTCAGACAATAAAGTTGTATTGAACTACGACGGGAAATCTTTTGAATATCCTATTGTAGATAGTGTTATCGGAGACAGAGGGATTGATATCTCTAAATTGAGAGACCAAACCGGTCTAATTACTTTGGATCTTGGGTATAAAAATACCGGAGCAACAATCAGTGATATTACCTATTTGGATGGAGATAATGGAGAATTATTCTACAGAGGTTATCCCATTGAGCAAATTGCGGAGAAATCCAATTTTACAGAAGTAATGTACCTTTTACTTCACGGTGAGTTGCCAACAAAGACTCAGTTTGAAGGTTTCGAAAAAGGAATTAAGAAATATAATTTTGTAGCAGACGAAATGAAGAGAATCATCGATGTATTCCCTCGTTCGGCACACCCAATGGGAGTGTTGTCTTCTTTGACTTCTGCACTTACTGCATTCAACCCGAGATCTGTAGATGTTTCTTCTAAAGAAGATTTGGATCACGCTGCAGAAATGTTAATTGCAAAATTCTCTCACCTTTGTGCATGGACTTACAGAAAGAAAATGGGATTGCCAATTAACCACGGTGATAACAACCTAGGTTATGTTGAAAATTTCTACAGAATGTGCTTCCGTAAGCCGTACGAAGATTTCCACATGGATCCAGTAGTTGTAGATGCTTTGGATAAATTGTTAATCTTGCATGCAGACCACGAACAAAACTGTTCTACATCAACTGTGAGAATGGTAGGATCTGCTCATACAGGATTGTTTGCTTCTGTTTCTGCTGGTATTTCTGCACTTTGGGGGCCGCTTCATGGCGGTGCTAACCAAGCGGTGATTGAAATGCTCGAGATGATCGAAAAAGATGGAGGTGATGTTTCTAAATACATTGCAAAAGCAAAAGATAAAGAAGACAGCTTCAGATTGATGGGCTTTGGACATAGAGTGTACAAAAACTTCGATCCAAGAGCAAAAATTATCAAAAAAGCGGCAGATGACATCCTTAACAAATTAGGAATCGAAGACAAAGCGCTAGATATTGCTATGCAATTGGAAAGAGTAGCGTTGGAAGACGATTACTTTGTAGAAAGAAAATTGTACCCGAATGTAGATTTCTACTCAGGCATTATCTACAGAGCGTTGGGCATCCCTACAGAAATGTTTACCGTAATGTTTGCTTTAGGAAGATTACCAGGATGGATCTCTCAATGGAAAGAGATGAGACTAAAAGGCGATCCAATCGGAAGACCAAGACAAGTCTATCAAGGTGCTCCAAAAAGAGATTATGTTTCTTTGGAAGCGAGATAGTACTTTCGATAAATAAAAAAAACTGTTTCAAATTTTTGAAACAGTTTTTTTGTTTTTAGTTGGTCTGGATCTCCGGGTTCAATCGTAGTATAAATTCAGCCAAAAAAGGAAATTCATCCCAGTCTTTATCGATAATATTTCCATTGTAGGTCACAACATCAAGATCCATTTCTCTAGGTGCATTTTTGTTATCGCTTCTCACCCTGCCCAGGATGGCTTCAATTTGCTTTAAATTTAATTTTAATTCAGAAAGATTTTTAGTCGTATGAAGAAGTACAGCACCGTTAAGAAAATCGGGTTGATCTTTAAATTTTAAGGGCTCAGTCCAAATAAACTCACTTCTTTGGGTGATGTAGCCCAGTTTCTGAAGATGTTCTAGCGCTTTGTTAAAGTTTTCCTCGGCGTTGATGTTGGCTCCTAAAGAAACAATCGCAGTATTGTGCCTGTCTTTACCGTCTATACAAACCATTACATTATCTGCAAATCTTAAAGCATGAGGTTTTTCTACCTGTACTTCTACATCTTGTATGGATGGGTGATGGGCTTGGATTTTGGTGTAGATTAACTCAGCAACCGTTTCTATAAGCGCAAAATGTTGATGTTCTATTTGTTCTATTATTATTTTGTTCAGTTTTTTGTAATCTACTGCATATTCTACAAGATCGGTTTCTGTAGCTTCTTTGCTGTCGTATTTGAAAGAATAGGATACAATTAAATCTTGTAATTTTTCTTTTTCCCAATCGACAAAGCCTATATAGGAACGAAGTCTGAGTTTCTCAACCTTTACTTTTATGAGATTGGGATTATAGTCTTTTATCATAGTCATATTTTTAATAGTTGTTTAGATGGCTTTTCAATTCGTTTGATGTTTCTAAATCAGATGATCGCCACCATCGATGTAGAGAATTTGTCCGGTGAAGAAATAACTCTCGATGATAAACTGCATCGCTTTGTTTATTTCATCGAGATTTCCAATGGTTTTCAGTGGAATGTTTTTGGCCAAATTCAACAGGTAAGTTTCATCTTTATCTTTGGGTGGAAGGATGAGACCGGGTGCAATTCCGTTCACTCTAAAATGTGGGGCAAGCTCTAGAGCGGAGAGTTTTGTAAACTCCAAGAGCATTTTTTTGCTGAGCAAATAATCCAAATGTTCACTGTGGTTTTTGGTGACTTTGGTGTCCAGAAAATTAATGATGCAGCCTTGGCTGTATGTTCTGGCAAAGGCTTTGGTGAGGAGATAGGCATTTTCGAAATTTATTTTCATTTCTTTTTCCAAAAGATCTTTACCTTTCATTTCAAAATTGGAAGGAACAAAATCTGATGCGGTATTCACCAAAATTTCAAGGGCTATTCCACGGTTTTTTAATTCTGCAAGAGCAGCATCGTAATCGTTATTTTCCAAAAAATTAAAATGCAGAGTTTCTGCTTGTACACCGATTTTTAAAATTTCAGATTTTACTTTTTCCGCTTTTTCAGAAGAAGAATTGTAGTGCAACAAGAGGTTGTAACCCATTTTTGCCAAATGGATGGCCACCGATTTGCCGATTCGGTCAGAACTTCCGGTTACCAATGCGTATTTTTTCATACTTTATGAAGTTGTGAAGTTGTAAAGCTGTTAAGTTGTGAAGTTGATGAGATGTAAAGCTGTGAAGTTGTAAAGTTGTGAAGCTGTGAAGTTGTAAAGATGTTAAGCTGTGAAGATGTTAAACTGTGAAGATGTTAAGTTGTGGAGTTGTGGAGTTGTAAAGCTGTTAAACTGCCTTTCCTCTGTTTTAAAATCCAAAATCCAAAATCCAAAATTTCTAACTTCTAACTTCTAAAAATCAAAATCCTTCTTTTACAATAAAGTCTTCAGCTACTCCTAAGGATGCCAATTGCTTTTCTACCGCATTCATCATCGGAGGAGGCCCGCAGAGGTAATAGAATTTCAACTCCGGCTCTTGATGTTTTTGAATTATTTCTTGAGAAATGTAGCCGTGCTCATAGCCTTCAAGATCTTCATCCGATAAAACATTGATGAATTTGTCACTCAATATTTTCTTGAAATGATCTTCCAAAATAATGTCGGCTTTGCCTTTGTTGGCAAAAATAAGTTTGTTATTCCCCAATTTATTTTTCCTTTCTAAGTCTTTCAAAATGGCGATAAATGGCGTAATGCCGGCACCTCCGGCAATAAAGATGCCGTCGCCTTTGTATCGGATATCGCCGAATGGTTTGTATAGGTAGATCTCGTCACCCACTTTTGCAGAAATCAATTCGTTGGTGATTCCTTGGTGAGAAGGATAGGTTTTGATGACGAATTCTACTTGGTCATCTTCTGGTAAGCTGGTAAAGGTGAAGCATGTTTTCTTGGTTTCCCAACCCGGTTTGTTGATGGAAATGTCCACTGCCTGACCTGGAAAATAAGGATAATCTTTTGGTTTTTCAACCACCAAATGAAGAACATCGTGGGTGAGGTGTTCTATGGATTTTATTTTTACTAAATGTGACATGGTGTGTGATTTTGAATTAAAGGTACGACATAAATTCGGCTTGAAGTCTCTCGTTTTCAAACTGTCCCGAAAATTCTGAAGTTACGGTGGACGAGTTGGTGTCGCAAATCCCACGAGAAGCCACACAAAGATGGTCGGCCTCTACCATCACAGCGACATCGTCATGACCCAGGATTTCTTTCATTCCCTCCAGAATTTGAACCGTCAATCGTTCTTGTACCTGAGGTCTTTTTGCATAATACTGTACCAATCTGTTTATTTTGGACAAACCCAAGACATGGTCCTTGGGGATATACGCAACATGCACTTTCCCAATAATCGGAACAAAATGGTGTTCGCAATGAGAATACAGCGTGATGTTTTTCTCTACCAGCATTTTTTTGTACCCGTATTTATTTTCAAAAAGGCTAATTGAGGGTTTGTTGGCAGGGTCTAAGCCGGAAAATATTTCTTTAACATACATTTTAGCCACCCTTCTAGGAGTATCTTGCAGGCTGTCGTCTGAAAGATCCAATCCTAAAGTTTCCATAATTTTTGTAAAATGAAACTCGATCTGGTTCATTTTTTCGGTATCGGTCATCAGAAAAGCCTCTTCGATAATGGGGGTGTTGAAATACTGTTTTCTGAAGTTGGTTGGTAAGGTCTCTTTCATAATGTTGATTTTTTAAAATGCTCCATCCCTTTCTGATTTTTTTTTGATTTTTTAAAATCAATTGTAAGAAGAATTTGTGTGTGTTTTGGAATCTTTTAGAAAGGGATTTTGAACATTTTATTTTTATTGCTAAGTTCTAAATCATAAGCCTAACAAATAAATAATCAATCATTTACACTGCGGCTTGTCTCGTCAGAAAACCACATAGAAACATAGTATATACAGCAATTAAGACAGTATAGTTTCACTTAGTATCCGTCAAAGACGGATATCTATTGTGTGTTATTAGTATTTCTTTTTGTAAAAAACGATACATACTTTGTGACTATGTGGTTATAATTAAATTACAATGTTTTTTAGTTATGTATTGAGTTAAATATCAATGTGTTGTGTTTTTGCTATGTACTGGATTTTTTTGTCAGATTTTTGCAATCTCATTCATCACTCTTTCTACCATGGCATCGCAGTAGATGAGGTTGAATTCGAAAATTTCATCCGGAGTATAGGCTTTTTGCAATCGATCTCTCAGCATGGCTTTCGCCCTGTTGAGGCGAACTTTTACATTGGCTTCGGAGATGTCTAATGCCTGAGCCGTTTCTTCGGTGTTCATGCCGTTCAGTTCTCGAAGAGAAAAAACCATTTTATATTCCATAGGGATGCTCTCTAGTGCGGTTTCTATAATGCCACCGAGTTCTTTGCTAAGGACATCATGGTTGGTGTCGTTGTTTTTATGGGTGAACATAGGGATTACATTTTCGTTAACTTCTTGTGCAAATTCGTTTTTGTAACTCGATTTTTCTTTCTTTCTGAAACAATTGTTCAGCATTATTTTAGAAATCCAAGTTTTGAAACTGGCCTTTTGCTGAAAACTCGCTAGATTTTTGAAAGCATCTACATAAGTATCCTGCATCAGGTCGAGATCACTGAAAAAGTGAATTTTCAGGAAATATGAAAAAGAAGGAGTTGAAATCTTAGGATTTTAGCTCCTTTTTTTGTACCTTGATAAGGTCTTTTAAAGATAAAGAATGTTAGTCCAACAGCAAAAGATTCAGTTTAGTTCTTATTCCGATTTGTATGATTTAATCGTTCCGAAAGAAAATCTTCTTCGAAAAATTAATGATTTGATAGATTTTTCCTTCATCTACGATGAACTGTTGAATAAGTATTGTTTGAACAATGGTCGCAATGCGGAAAGTCCGGTGAAGATGTTCAAATACCTTTTGTTGAAAAGCATTTACTCGGTTTCTGATGTAGATGTGGTAGAGCGTTCCCGCTATGATATGTCTTTCAAATATTTTTTAGATATGGCTCCCGAAGATGATGTGATAAACCCCAGTTCACTTACAAAATTCAGGAAATTACGCTTGAAAGATACCGATTTGTTGAACCTTCTAATTGGTAAAACGGTAACGATAGCGATCGATAAAGGCATTATTAAATCCAGATCCATTATTGTGGACGCTACACATACTTTATCTAGATCGAATCCATTTTCAAGCATAGAAGTACTGAGAGAGCGTTCGAGATTAGTTCGTAAAACGGTTTATCAATTTGATGAAAACTTCAAATCAAAAATGCCGGTCAAGAATACTGAAAACGATCTGAACAAAGAATTGGCTTATTGTAGAGAACTTGAAAAATGCATAGAAGATGAGCCATCAATAAGTGAGATTCCGGCAGTGAAAGAGAAATTAAATCTTTTGAGGGAAACAGCCGAAGACACCGATGAACAGCTAACTTTCTCAAAAGACACGGATGCCAAAATCGGACATAAATCCGCAGACAGTTCCTTTTTCGGTTACAAAACACATTTGGCGATGAGTGAAGAGCGGATTATCACCGCAGCAGTGGTAACTTCGGGAGAAAAAGGAGACGGGCCTGAATTGCCAAAATTACTGCAAATGAGCCAAGACAACGGAATGGAAGTGGAAACCATCATTGGCGATTCGGCTTATAGTGGAAAAGAAAATCTGAAAATTGCCAGCGAACAGGATATAAAAATTGTTGCAAAGTTAAATCCATCCATTACACAAGGATGTAGGAAAGAAAAAGACCAGTTTGATTACAATAAGGATGCTGACAGATTTGTTTGTCCTGCCGGGCATTTAGCCATCAGAAAAGCCCATCAGAACAGAAAGAATGTCGGCAAAAATCAAGCTGATGTATATTATTTTGATGTTGAAAAATGTAAAGTTTGCCCATTAAGAGAAGGTTGTTACAAAGACGGAGCAAAATCTAAAACCTACTCGGTTTCTATAAAATCAGAATTACACCAAGAACAGATGGCTTTTCAGGAAAGTGATTATTACAAAGAAAAGTCGAAACACCGGTATAAAATTGAAGCCAAAAACAGTGAACTTAAAAATGTTCATGGTTACAAAAGAGCCACTTCTTATGGAATAGAAAACATGCAAATGCAGGGAGCATTGGCTATTTTCGCAGTCAATTTGAAGAGGATCCTGAAATTAATCTAAGAAAAAGAGAACAAAATCATCATCTTTAAAACTCAGCTCCAATTAAATCAAAACAAGCTTTACAAAACCCATTAAATTTAGAACTCCAAAAAATGTAAAGAGCTTATTACCGATTTTAAAGTCGTGTAATAAGCTCTTAATTCTTGTCTGAAATTAAATCTTATTCAAAATGAAGATGGTTTTTCAGTGACCTCATTATTTGAGAGGTGTCTAAATTGGATAACATATTATTCCAGTTAGGAATATTTTCTGTTTGCTGGATGGTTGCGTTGCCTTGTGCTTTGACATGGGAAAGTAGAAGACAAAAAGCAAGAATAATATAGTTTTTTTTAATAAGTACCAACAAATATTTAACAATAAGTTACAAGGAATTAGACGATTGATAGTTTGAATTTTATCTTTACTCTATTTTCTTTTCTCAACTTATTTGCAAGGATGATGTAATCATCAATAATAGAAATTTGCTTTCCCAAAACCGATATACCAAAAAATATGCATTTTTTTTTCATAGTAGCGATCAGGTTTTGTCACTGCAAAGCTACCATAAACAAATGAGGGCAATTTCAAAAGAAAAACCCTCATAATTTTTTATCGGACAATAGTGATTAACTATAAAAACCACGAGATTTTTTTACTCATGGTTCTTTTTTTTTATGTGAATGACTCCATTAACTCATCGGTAATTTCCATGTTGTGATATACATTTTGTACATCGTCATCGTCTTCAAAGCGTTCCAACATTTTCATATTGGCTTTGAACTGATCCAAGTTCACTTCTTTTGTATTGTTCGGAATTCTTTGCAATTCAGCAGACTTGGCTTCTAATCCCATTTCATGAAGTTTGTGGGACAATGTTCCGAAATCTTCAAAAGCTGTGGTGATCATGATTTCTTCATCATCGCTATCTATTTCCTCAGCTCCTCCGTCGATCATTTCCATTTCAAAATCGTCCCAAGGCATAGTTACCAGCGTACGATCCAGAGTAAAAATTCCTTTTCGGTCAAAGATGAAAGCCAACTCTCCGTTTTTTCCAAGATTACCGTCAAATTTATTGAATACAGCTCTTACGTTGGCCACGGTTCTTGTTGGGTTGTTTGTTGTACATTCCACAAAAAATGCCACACCACCTTGCCCGTATCCTTCGTAGGTAATTTCTTCATAATTTTCCGCATCGGCACCTGAGGCTTTTTTGATGGCTCTTTCCACATTATCTTTTGGCATGTTTGCCCCTTTGGCATTTTGTATGCATCGTCTAAGAGCGGGATTGGATTCTGGATCTGGACCACCGGCCTTAACGGCCAAGGCGATATCTTTTCCTATTTTTGAAAATGTTTTGGCCATTTTGTCCCATCTGGCCATTTTGGAAGCTTTTCTATATTCAAATGCGCGACCCATAGTTTAAAATTTTGTATGCAAAAATAATCATTTTAGGAAAATAAAAAAACGCTCTCATTGCTGAGAGCGTTAATTATTTAGAAAAATTTATTATTTTTTCTTTTTAGTTGCTTTTTTAGCTGGAGCTTTTTTAGCTGGAGCTTTTTTAGCTTCAACATCGTGCTTAGGAAGTGCATCCCATTTCGCTTGATCTTCGATTGCTGTAACGATTACTTTTCTGTCAACCATTCTTTCAGCATCAGAAGCTTTTTCAGAAACAGTAGCCAATTGCTCACCAACACCTACAGATTTAAGGTTAGCAGCATTAACACCTCTAGCTTCTAGACCTGCAACAACAGCAGCAGCTCTTTCTCTAGACAATCTCAAGTTGTACACATCGCTTCCTTTTTTGTCGGTAGCACCTGTGATTAGGTAGTTACCACCATCAGTTTTAAGGATTTTAGCAGCAGCATCCAATTTAACTTCAGATTCTGGTCTAAGAGTCGCTTTGTTGAAGTTGAAGAAAATATT
Source organism: Amniculibacterium sp. G2-70 (assembly GCF_014353055.1). GTDB lineage: Bacteria > Bacteroidota > Bacteroidia > Flavobacteriales > Weeksellaceae > Amniculibacterium > Amniculibacterium aquaticum. The sequence continues at coordinate 1,850,229 of NZ_CP060698.1, read as the reverse complement.
CTTAAGAGCTTCAGTTGTTTCAGTAGCAGTTACTGTTTTAGGTTTTGGACAACCGTTGTATTCAGGAAGACCTGGTACAGTAGGACAAGCATCGTCTTTATCCAAGATTCCGTCATTGTCAGTATCTGGCCAAGGACAACCTTGGTTTTCTACTGGACCTGCAACTTCAGGACAAGCATCGTCTTTATCCAAGATTCCGTCATTGTCAGTATCTGGCCAAGGACAACCTTGGTTTTCTACTGGACCTGCAACTTCAGGACATTTATCGTCTAGGTCACGGATTCCGTCACCGTCGGTATCAGGACAACCTTTGAATTCTTTAAGACCTGGAGTATCTGGACACTCATCGTCTTTATCTAGGATACCATCGTGGTCTCTATCTCTTTGTCCGAATCTGAACATTAAAGATGCAGAAGCTTGCCAGAAATTAGCAACATCAGACTTGTCTCCTGGAGTGGACACATAATCTCCTTGTAGATTAAGACCAAAGTTTTTAGTCAACCAGAAGTTAGATCCAATACCACCTGTTGCAGTAAAGTAGTTGGCTTTTCCAACTAAATCACCTTCTCCATTAGCAGAAGAATAGTATTCTCCATTGATGTCTGTTCTTGGGAAAGTAAGACCAGTATAATCGTGTCTTAGGTACCCTGCACCTACTCTCAAATACGGATCAAACCAAGATTCTTCATTCCAGAATCCGTTGATTTTAAATTGCAAACCAAGACCTGTATTCAACATGAACTCTTTGCCCATACCGAATCTCTTGTTGTCTACATTTCCTACTGTTGTTTGCCAGTCTAGAACTAAATATTTGTTCAAGTTTCTAGCAACAGTTAATTTTGACAATGGAGGTGTAATGGTATAATTGTTCATGTGGAACACTTGCTTGAAATTAGTCAAAGTTCCTCCAAAATCGTTACCTTTTACAGCTACATGATTCACTCCGTGCGCACCAACCCCGATTAACCAAGGATTATTGGTCGTTTGAGCGAAAACAGAAGAGGCAATTGTAAGTGCCAATGCTGAAATTCCTAATTTTAGATTTTTCATAGAATTAAATGATTAGATAATTATTAATGCAAAATAAATATAATTTTTCTTTATGCGCAAAGTTTTATTAAGATTTTTTTAACTGTTCTTCATCAGTCTGTTAAGATTTCTTTTATTCTCTCTATCTTTAATTGCCTCGCGTTTATCAAAAAGTTTTTTTCCTCTTGCCAATGCTATTCGTATTTTCGCCTTGCCTTTATCATTGATATACAACTTTAAAGGAACAATGGTATTCCCTGCATCTTTTAACTTTTTTTGGAATTTTTGAAGTTCCCGCTTGTGCAGTAGCAACTTTCGTTCCCTTTTTGTTTTATGGTTATAAAAAGTACCCAATTTATATTCATCAATCATCATATTAATGATGTACAACTCATCATCAATAAACTGACAAAAGCTTTCTGTAATCGAGGCTTTAGAAGATCTCAGCGATTTTATTTCGGTACCGGTCAGCACCATTCCGGCTTCAATTTCTTCTAAAATTTCATATTCGAATCGCGCTCTTTTATTTAGGATGTTGATGGATTTCTCTATTTTCATAGTCCAAAAATATGTTAAAAAAGTGAATTTTTATCTTAAAGTAATTTAACATCTTAAAACCCAATTAATATATAAGACTACAGCAATCGGTTTCTAAAATTAGTTTTCGTACTTTTGCAGCAAATTTACAAAACAATATGTTAACAGTATCTAACTTATCATTGCAATTTGGCAAGAGAGTGCTATTTGACGAGGTGAACATTCTTTTCACCAAAGGTAATTGCTATGGAATTATTGGCGCAAATGGTGCAGGAAAATCTACTTTTCTTAAGATTTTAACAGGAAAACAAGATCCAACGACTGGAAATGTTTCCTTAGAACCTGGTAAAAGAATGTCGGTTTTGGAGCAGGATCACTTTGCATACGACCAATTCACCGTATTAGAAACCGTACTTCGAGGAAACAAAAAGCTTTTCGACATCAAAGAAGAAATGGATGCTTTGTATGCTAAAGAAGACTTCTCTGACGAAGACGGTATAAAAGCAGGCGAACTGGGTGTAATTTACGATGAAATGGGCGGCTGGAATGCAGAATCCGATGCACAAACCATGCTTTCTAATGTAGGCATCAAAGACGAAATGCACTGGCAAATGATGGGTGAATTAGAAAATAAAGACAAGGTAAAAGTCCTACTAGCACAAGCTCTATTTGGAAATCCCGATGTATTGATCTTGGACGAACCTACCAACGACTTGGACATTGACACCATTGCTTGGTTGGAAGATTTCCTTTCCACTTACGAAAACACAGTTATCGTGGTTTCCCACGACCGTCACTTCTTGGATACCGTTTGTACACACATTGGAGATTTGGATTATTCTAAACTTAATTTATACACAGGTAACTACTCTTTCTGGTACCAAGCTTCTCAATTGGCAACCAGACAAAGAGCCCAAGCTAACAAAAAAGCTGAAGAAAAGAAAAAAGAATTACAAGACTTTATCGCTAGATTTTCTTCCAATGTTGCAAAGGCAAAACAAGCAACTGCCAGAAAAAAAATGTTGGATAAATTAAATATCGACGACATCAAACCTACATCAAGAAGGTACCCTGCCATCATTTTCGAAACCGAAAGAGAAGCAGGAGATCAAATCTTAGAAGTAAAAGGTTTGGAAAAAACAAAAGATGGGGAATTGCTCTTCAGCAATTTGGATATTAAACTGAAAAAAGGAGACAAAGTAGCCATCATCTCTAAAAACTCATTGGCCATTTCTGAATTTTTCCAAATTTTATCCGAAAATTCTAAAGCAGACAAAGGCGAATTCAATTGGGGAGTTACCACAAACCAATCGTATATGCCATTGGATAACACCGAGTTTTTCCAAGAAAACCAAAACCTGGTGGACTGGTTGAGACAATTTACCAAAAACGACGAAGAAAGACACGAAGAGTTCATGAGAGGTTTCTTGGGTAGAATGTTATTCTCCGGAGACGAAGCTCTAAAATCCTGTACCGTACTTTCTGGAGGCGAAAAAATGCGTTGCATGTTCTCTAGAATGATGTTGCAAAAAGCCAACATTTTATTGTTGGACGAACCCACCAACCACTTGGATCTAGAAAGCATCACAACGCTGAACAACTCTTTGTCCAACTTCAAAGGAAACATCTTATTGTCTTCTCATGACCACGAAATGCTACAAACCGTGTGCAACCGTGTTATCGAGCTTACCCCAAAAGGTGCTATCGATAGAGAAATGACTTACGATGAATATTTGGATGACAAAAAAGTAAAAGAATTACAAGCTCAAATGTATTCTTAATCCAAATTAAAAATAAACATTCAACCACCTCCTAAGCGAGGTGGTTTTTTTATTCGTCAAGTTTTAAAATAAGAGTTTCGTTGACCAATTTCACCTCATCATAAAGAGATGAACACACTTTTGTGGACAATCGATACTGCCCTTTCCTTACCACCAAACCTCGAGTTTGACCAACACCAACAGGGATTTTCTTTAATTGACCGTTACCCGAAACAGCAACCACCATATTGCAAGGAGAAGCATTCTCAATGGAAATCGCTACCTTTTCATCGTTCGGACCAGAATTCATCATCACCTCCACCAATTCTTTTGTGTTTTGGGTATAAGTCGAATTGAGTTGCTGAAATTCTCTCTCCACCTCAGGAAGCACCATTCCTTTTCTCACGGAATTAACCGGATACTTGGGAGGAATATTCATTGAAGTTTCCAGCGAAGAACAAGAGCTGCTTAGAAATCCCCAAAAAAACAATTGAGCCAGATTTCTCTTCATAAAAAATCAAATTTACAAAACAAAAATAACGCTTTATCTCTCCCAAACACCACCATGAATCCAATAATTTTCATTAAATTTGTTGGCTATGAGTTTAAAATGGATCTACAAACCCGAGCCCGACGAAGAAATCGTTGACAGACTAAGTTCGTCACTTGGTTTTGGAACTTTTGAATCTAAAATCCTAGTGCTCAGGAATATCGACAACTACCAAAAAGCCCGAGAATTTTTCAAACCAAAACTGGAAGACATACACAATCCTTTCTTGATGGCCGACATGCAAAAAGCCGTAGAAAGAGTTGCCAATGCCATTGAAAATGGAGAAAAAATCTTGGTCTATGGCGATTACGATGTCGATGGGACCACAGCTGTGGCTCTCATGTACCTCTATCTTTCCAAGATTGTAGAAAAAAAATATTTGGACTTCTACATCCCGGACAGAAACGCCGAAGGTTATGGCATCTCCAACGAAGGTATTGATTTTGCTAAAGCTAACGGATACAGCCTCATTATCGCCTTGGATTGTGGGATAAAAGCCATTGACAAAGTAGAATACGCCAATCAGCTTGGCATTGATTTCGTCATTTGTGACCACCACCTTCCGGGAGAAGAAATCCCAAAAGCAGCCGCAGTTTTGGATCCCAAAAGAGTGGATTGTCGCTATCCGTTCAAGGAACTTTCGGGTTGTGGTGTAGGCTTCAAACTATGCCAAGGTCTGAATACCTTGTATAAAATTCCGGAAAATGAACTTTTTGACCTCACCGATCTTTTGGCCATCTCCATAGCTGCAGACATCGTTTCGATGACGGGTGAGAACCGTGCTTTTGCCAAAATGGGCCTGAAAATCCTGCGTAAAACTCCAAAATTGGGACTTCGTTTATTGATTCCAAAAGAGAAACTTTCTACTTTTGAAATCTCCAATATCGTCTTCGAAATTGCCCCAAAAATAAATGCTGCAGGAAGAATTTCTCACGGAAAAGCAGCGGTAGAACTTATGGTTTCCGACAATCTGAAACACGCCACGCAAATTGTAGAAAACATCATGAACCTGAACGACGAAAGACGGGAATTGGACATGAACTCGACACAAGATGCTCTCAATCAGATTGTAAAAACCCAACAAGTCGACAAATTCACCACCGTGGTGTACCAACCCGAGTGGAACAAAGGTGTGATAGGCATTGTCGCTTCTAGACTTACCGAAACCTACTACAAACCTACATTGGTCTTTACCGATGGCAACAACGGAGAAATGGTAGCCTCGGCACGATCGGTATCCGATTTTGACTTGCACGAAGCTTTGGAAATGTGTTCGGAATATTTCTTAAAATTTGGCGGACATCCCGCAGCTGCAGGACTTTCCATGGAGAAAAGCAAGTTTGAAGATTTTAAAATAAAATTTGAAAAAGTGGTTTCAGAAAAAATTCTGGAACATCAAAAAACACCTACCGTCACCATAGATTCTGCCGTTGACATTGGAGTTCTAAACAAAGATTTTTTTAATTTTCATAGAAAGTTAGCTCCATTTGGTCCGCACAACATGAAGCCTATTTTGGTTCTTAAAAACCAAACCGTAACAGGAAGCATTAAAAAAATGGGCAAAGACGACAGCCATCTAAAATTTTACATTCCAAATCCTGAAACCAACAGGAATATAGAATGTGTTGGATTTAAGTTAGGTCAATATTTTGAAGATTTCAAAACAAAAACCTTCGATATTGCGTTTACCGTTGAAGAAAATCATTGGAAAGGAAATGTCACCTATTACCTGAATCTAAAAGATGTAAACTTCCACTAAATCAGTTCTATAAATGAAAAAAATCGGTTTGTTTTTCGGTTCATTTAATCCCATTCATATTGGTCATCTTATCTTAGCCAATTATATTTTGGAAAATACCAACATGGAAGAATTGTGGTTTGTGGTATCGCCCCAAAATCCGTTCAAGGATAAAAAGTCGCTTTTGAAAGACCACAACCGCTTGGAAATGGTGAATCTCGCCATTAAAAACTACCCGAAAATGCGAGCTTCCGACATCGAGTTTTCCTTACCGAAGCCCAGCTACACCATAGATACCCTTACCTATCTTCACGAAAAACATCCCAATCATAACTTTGCCCTCATCATGGGCGAAGACAACCTGAAGGGTTTGAAAAAATGGAAAAACGCGGACCTCTTGGTCAACAACCATCAGATCATTGTGTATCCTAGAATTTCCGAAGAAATTTCCACCGAAAACGGTTACGAAAACCACCCCAACATCAGCACGATAAAAGCTCCCATAATTGAACTTTCGGCAACAGAAATTAGAGAAATGATCAAATCCGGAAAAAATACAAGACCCATGCTTCCACCTGAAGTATTCGACTATTTGGACGGGTCATCGTTTTACAAATAAGAACTTGAAATGAATTTTATAGAAAAATATTTATCCAAATACAGCGAAGAACAAATCATACGGTGGTTTAGAAAAATTTGCTTGGCCGAAGCCATTTCTTGGGCTCTGCTTTTCTCGGCAATGGTACTTATACGGATGTATCGCGACGAGTTGCTACCGACCATCTACATCATCGTGATCGGTAATATCCACGGTTTATTTTTCACCCTCTATTTGTTGTTAATGCTAAATGTGAGGAAAATTTTCAAATGGGACGATGAGGATTTTGTATTTGCACTCATCTCAGCATTTTTTCCTTTTGCCACCATTTGGGTCGATAAAAAGCTGGCTCAATTCGATAGAGAATAAAAAAATCCATCTCACTAAACAAATGAGATGGATTTTTTTATTAAACTCATGAAATTATTGTGCGGTAATCTTACCGTTCATTGCACCGAAATGTCCCGGGAATGAGCATAAAAAAGGATATTCTCCAGGACTTGGAAGGGTAAAGGAAATCTTATCCTCTTCGCCTGGGCCAAGAACTTTAGTTTTAGCAACAATTTGAGATTTCAAATTTTCCGGCAATTTTTCAATATCTCCTTGTATTTTCGAAACCTCTTGTCCAAATGCCGTCACATCCGATCCCGGCTTCAATACCACCACATCATGCGACATGGATGCAGCAGGAAGAGTCCCGATGTTTTTCATCGTTAGTTCTACAGGTTCACCCGATTTTACCGTAAATTCGGTTTGACTGTATTTCATTTTATCGTCACCGGTCAAACTAATGGCGTTGGAAACCGCTGCAGAAGGCTCCGCCACCGGAGGTGTATCCTCTGCAGGTGCTGTTGTCGTTGTATCCGTAGCCGGTTGATCTTTTTTCTCACTACATGCTACCAAAAAAAGGGACAGACCTAAGACGGTCATAAAAATGGATTTTTTCATAATAATTTGCTTTAATGTACTACAAATTTATTGAAAATCACGGACATACCGTTCTATTTTTATTAAAAATTCATTAAAACAAGATTATGAATGGAGGAAAACATCCTCAACATCAGGCATTCTGGACATGACCGTTCTGGCATAGGAACAATGAGGGAAAACTTTCCAATGATGGTCTCTAGCAAAAGAAATTCCTTCGCTTACCAACAATTTTCCCATCCCTTTTCCTTCATATTTTGGACTTACATAGACAAAGGAAATGATTAATTTTTCATCTTCTGGGAAAATGGTATAAGTCAGTCTGCCAATTTCCTCTTCTTCGTTGGAAAGGGTGATGAAACCACCGTTTCCGTTTTGTGTATTTTTGAATTCCATATTGGGTTTGGTGTTTTGTGTTTGGTGTTTGGTTTCTAGCTTCTAACCTATAATTTCTAACTTCTAATTTCTAACCTCTAACTTCTAACTTCTAGTTTACGCCACAACTTTTCCGGTATAAAAATTATAGTCTTTGATAACGGTTTCAATAAATTTTCTGTCCGTAAGTCCCATCAAATCGTCGTTTACAGAAATTACACTTTGTATTTTTTCAGCCAATTTTCGAAGTACTTGTTGGTCTTTATGCCTTATCGCTTTTTGGAAATTATCCTTGATGATGCGCATATCGTCATCCGAAAAAGCAATAACTTGAGGAAAAACAGGCTGATAATCTTCCTGTAAATTTTCGATAATGGTATGCGAAATATGAACTTTATTTTTTAGTGAAATCACCGTGGTGCCGCTGACCATATCGCCCAATCGCTGTCCATTTTTGGAAACCACCATCGCCGTTACCCCAACCACTCCCGAGTTGGAATAAATATCGACCAATCGCAATATCCATCGCATGAAGTACTCTGAGACATGAGCTTGGTATCCATCAATTTTCACCACTTTTATTTTCATTATTTTTTTTCCGAGAGTTTGACCGTTCAATGTAATTTCCCAAAAAAGGGTATCAAAATAAACGGGAAAGGTAAACAACAAAAGGACAACGGATTTGGACATACGATCCAGATTACTGATGAATGTACCGAGATCTAAAAATTTGATGACCACCAAATAAACGAGTAACAAATACCCAATCTTGATGAGAATATCGATGGTAAAAGCCAACATTCTTTCGCCGACACTGGCGGTATTGAAAAAAATATTGACATTTTGTGAAGTAGTGATGGCAATTTGTGACATTTTTTATATTTTAGCAAAACGATGAGAGAAATTGCATTTATTAAGCAAAATAAAGAAAAATGGCTGAATGTAGAGCAAGTTATTTTGGGAAAAGCACAAAAAAACCCAGACGACTTGTCCAGCATGTACATCAACCTCATCAACGATTTGTCTTTTGCGCAGACCTATTATCCTAAAAGTAAAACTACAATTTACCTGAACCATCTTTCGTCTGAAATATTCCAAAGGATCTACAAAACCAAACGCTTAGAGAAAAACAGACTCTTGTATTTCTTCGACACCGAGGTACCGCTATTGGTTTATGAGTACAAAAGATTTTTACTGTATGTATTTTTATTTTTCTTCATTTTTACCGGGATTGGATTTATTTCGACCATTTACGAACCCGATTTCCCAAGACAGATTTTGGGCGACGATTATGTAAATATGACTTTAGAAAACATAAAAAAGGGAGAAGCCACCGGAGTCTATTCCAGCGGATCGACTTGGGGCATGTCCATCGGGATCATCTTCAACAACCTGATGGTTTCTGCAAAAATGTACATTTCAGGTATATTTTTGGGATTGGGATCTCTGTATGCATTGCTACAAAACTGTATCATGCTGGGTTCCTTTCAGACATTTTTTGGTAACCAAGGCGTACTTTCAGAAAGTGCCAGAGGTATCTGGATCCACGGTGCTTTTGAGATTTCCGCCATTGTTATTGTTGGCATGTGTGGCTTAATCTTGGGAGCCTCTATTTTGTTTCCTAAAACCTATTCCAGAATGCACGCTTTTAAGAAAGGCTTTAGAGACAGTTTCAAAATATACATCAGCACCTATCCGTTTATTATTGTTGCCGGAATTTTAGAAGGTTATGTTACCCGACATTCTATGGAGATGCCACTTTGGCTGAACCTTCTGATTATTTTCGGAACTTTTTCGTTGATCTTTTTCTATTTCGTTATCTATCCATTTATCGTTTATAAAAAACAAAACAACTATGCAATTATTTCAGAAAAGAGACTTTGGAGCGCTTATCAATGACACCTTCAACTTCTTTAAAGAAAATGGAAAAAATTATTTTAAAAATTTCATTCTCCTCAACGGGCTGCTTCTCATTTTTTTAGTAGCACTGTATGTTGTGGGTTACAAAAGTTTTTTCTCTCAAATATTTTCGTCCAATTTGGAAGGAGAATCGTTTTATTTTGAGCAGTATTTGGAAGAAAACTTAGGCTTTTTCATCGTGCTTGCCGTGGCATTTGTGGTTATCTTCTTCATTGCCATTATGATGGTTTATACCTTTCCGGTTTTATATCTAAAGCGCTATGCCGAATCAAAAGACAAGGACATAAAACTAAACGACATCATCACCGACATGAAGGAAAATTTCGGTAAGTTCATCTTATTTTGTTTGGGATTGGTATTTGTTATCCTTCCCATCATAGGCATCGTTATGGGAGCTTCGGTATTGTTGATGTTTGTGATCATCGGTATTTTTTTGTTTTTCTTCATCATCCCGATCATATCCAATGTGATGAGCTTCACCCTGTACGATTATTTCAACCGTAAAGAAGGCTTTTTCTCGGCACTCAGCTATGCCATTCGCTCTCAATTTTCATACAGCAACATCAACAATGGATCGCCTTTTTGGAAATATTGGGGATCTACAGCCGTCATCATGTTCATTGTACAGATTGTTTCCGGAGTTTTTTCCATGATTCCTGTTTTTATCATGACCGGAACGGTACTTACGATTCCAGATGCCGACAAAGCCACTGCCATGACCGGTTTCTACGACAGCACCATGGGGATGATATATTTTGCGACTTACGGAATTTCCATTTTGGTATCGCTTTTACTTTCCAACATCATGTATGTGAATGCCGGGTTGATGTATTATGACAGTCGTTTGGATTTGCACAGAAACGAAGATTTGTTGGAAATAGACAGCATAGGAAAACATGAAATTTAATTTTCTAATTTTATTTGTCTTAATTTCAAACTGGGGATGGTCACAAGAATCTCCAACAAGCATTGCGCCTAAAAATTTGGATTCGGTCATTCAAAAAACTTCAAAAAAAATGTCCTCCGACACCATTTTGAAAATGAAACCCTACACCAACAGCCTACTGGATGTTAAAACTTTTAGGTCCAATTACCGCAAAAATTATCAAAGTAAAGATTTCGACTACAGCCAATCCAAACCCAGAGAATCTCTGTGGGACAGGGTGATGAGAAAAGTCAACAAATTAATTCATTTTATTTTGAGTAAGATCAACCCTACACAATCGTTGAACTGGGTAGATGCTTTGGTAAAAATAATGGCTCTTTTGGTGGTGGGTGTGGCTTTATATTTCATCATCAAATTTTTGGCATCTAAAAACGGATTGTTATTTTTGGGTAAAAAAGCACCAAAAACCAACATACAAAATCGTGATGTAGTTGAAAACATACACGAAATAGATTTTCCAAAAACAATTTCGACTTTTGAGTTGGAGAAAAACTACCGAGCTGCCGTGCGATACCAATTTTTGTGGGTTCTAAAAAAGCTCAGCGACAAAAAAATCATCGATTGGCATTTGGAAAAAACCAACAAAGATTATGCTGAAGAATTGTCTAAAAGCTCCATCCATCCGTCGTTTCTTGATTTGGTGAAAATTTTTGATTTCGTTTGGTACGGCGAATTTGAAATCGACCAATACCAATACCGACAGTTCCAAAAACAATTTGAAAACTTTAAGATCTGATCCTCGATGAACAAGACATTTAAACTTTACGGGATTATTTTCTTGGTGGTGTTTGCGCTGCTGGCTTTTTTCGAATTGGGTAAAAAGGAAATTACCGATTGGCGAAAAAACTTTGATATCAACCAAAAAACACCTTTCGGATTGTTCGTCTTCGACCACGAGATCGATGCGCTTTTGCACAACAAAGTCCAAAGAATAAAGCCTTCGCCGTACCATTATTACACCGAAAATCCTAAGAACAGCCCTCATACCATTTTGGTTATACAAAAACATTTGGATGCCGAATCTTGGAAAAAAATATTAAACCAAATCCACAGCGGTAGCGATGCGATGATCATCGATACAGAAATCAACAAAAAAATACAAGACTCGCTAAATTTTGTGGTAGAAGCGTACTACAACGAAGAGCAATCCGAGTATGAGTTCACCGATAAAAAGCTATCCGACAACAGCCTGAAATTGGACAAATTTCCGGGAAACTCCACCATAACCCACAGCGATTTAAAAAACGAAATTTTAGGAAAAATAAAAGTGGACTCCACCCAATGGAATGCCAATTTTATAAAAATAAACTTTGGAAAAGGACATATCTATTACCACAGCGACCCTACCTTTTTGACCAATTATTATTTGCTAAAACCCAATGGCGAACGATATACAGAAGGCGTTTTCTCTTATCTTAAAGACCAGAAAACCCTTTGGTTTGTGGACAACATCAAAGACCTACCATCGACATCACCGCTCAGTTTTATCTTGAAAAACCCACCTTTAAAATACGCTTGGTGGCTGTTTTTGGGAGGATTATTGGTTTTCGCTATTTTTGGAGCAAAAAGAAAACAACGCATCATCCCGGTGATGGAACCGTTGAAAAACAAATCGGTAGAATTTGTACAAAGCATAGGAAACCTCTATCTGCAAGAAGGAGATTTCCACGATATGATGGCCAAAAAAGCACAGTATTTCTTGTACCGAGTGAAAATGGAACTCCTCATAGATCCTAAAAACTTGGACGATGCTTTTGTGAAAAAACTACAATCCAAAACCGGAAAAGATTTTGAAAAAATAAAACAAGCAAAAGATCTTATCGCGAAAGCCTTAGATCCTTATGCACAAGTAAACAGGGAAGATTTTGAAAAAATGAATGCACTTTTAGACGAAATTCATCCTCACATCAGAAAATAAAACACCCAACAATTATCAACAATATGAATACAGAAGAAAATCAAAATTATAGCCCCGATACGGCATCCAATTTCGAGAGCAGAATAGACCTGAGCGAGCTTAGACAAAGCATCGAAAATATAAAATCCGAAATTGCCAAAGTCATTGTCGGACAAAACCAAATGGTCGAGCACCTTTTGGTAGCGCTGCTTTCCAACGGGCATGTCCTGATCGAAGGAGTACCGGGCGTGGCAAAAACCATCACGGCAAAATTATTGGCAAAAACGGTCGCTGTGGATTTCAGCAGGATACAATTCACCCCGGATCTTATGCCTTCGGATATTTTGGGAACATCGGTTTTCAATATGAAAAATACAGACTTCGAATTTAAAAAAGGACCAATTTTTTCCAATTTTATTTTGATTGATGAGATCAACCGTTCGCCAGCCAAGACGCAATCGGCCTTGTTCGAGGTGATGGAAGAAAGACAAATTACCTTGGACGGAAAACCCTACATCATGGAGCAACCTTTTTTGGTTATTGCCACCCAAAACCCTATTGAACACGAAGGAACCTACCGATTGCCGGAAGCCCAACTCGACCGTTTTCTTTTCAAAATAGAAGTGGGATACCCGAACTTGGAGCAAGAAATAGAGATCATCAAAAAACAACACGAAAACAAAACCGAGGACAAAACCGAAGCGGTCAACCAAATCATTTCCGGTGAACAGCTTAGAAAATATCAGACGATCATCAAAGACATCATCATCGAGCAAAATTTGATTGAATACATCGCAAAAATCATTCACAACACCCGAGAAAACCCTTTCCTGTATTTGGGAGCTTCGCCCAGGGCGAGTTTGGCATTGCTAGTGGCTTCCAAAGCATTTGCCGGGATCAGAGGTCGGGATTTTGTCACTCCGGAAGACATCAAAGAATCCAGCTTAGCCGTGCTTAGACACCGCGTTATTGTCTCTCCAGAACGAGAAATGGAAGGCTTAACCGCCGATGAAATCATCCGACAAATATTGGACGGAATAGAAATACCGAGGTAGTTTTTGGTGTTTGGTGTTTGGTTTTTAGTGTTTGGTGAAAATTCTATATCCCGAAAACCTAATACTCTAAAACCTCCAACCTCTAACTTCTAACCTCTAACTTCTAACCTCTAACTTCTAAAAAACAAATTGAAAGCATTCAACCTACACCAACGATTTTTTCTTGTTCTAATAACCATTGGAATGGTCTATGTTTTGGGCTTTTTCTTTTCGTTTTTTGTTATTTTGGGACATGCATTACTCGTCCTATGCATCGTGCTTTTGGTAGTAGACACTTTGTTTTTGTATGGTCAAAAGGTCGGAATTTCGGCACAAAGAATTTTACCCGAAAAACTCTCCAACGGCGATGACAATTGGGTTAAATTGGACATTAAAAATCATTATTTTTTTAGAATTTCCACACAGATTATCGACGAAATTCCGTTTCAGTTTCAGAAAAGAGATTTTTTGATTGAGCGCATGCTATCTGCCGGAAAAAATGTATTGTTAAATTACAATCTTCAACCCAAAGAACGCGGCGAATACCATTTTGGCAGCCTGAATATTTTTGTGCAAAGCCCATTAAAATTGGTCAGTCGAAAATACATCTTTCAGAAAGATGACATGCTGAAGACCTACCCTTCTTTTGTACACCTCAGAAAATACGAATTGATGGCCCTTCAGAATGAATTTTTGATGGGTGGATTGAAGAAAATCCGAAAATTGGGACATACCTTGGAGTTTGAACAAATAAAAGAATATGTACAAGGCGATGACATCAGAACCATCAACTGGAAAGCGACCTCCAAGCGAAACCAATTGATGGTGAACCAATATCAAGATGAAAAATCCCAAAGAATCTACTTGCTTATCGACAAAGGAAGATCGATGCAAATGCCTTTCAACGGAATGTCGCTGCTGGATTATTCCATCAACGCAAGCATGGCACTTTCCCACATCATCCTGAAAAAAGGAGACCGTGCCGGAATGATGACTTTTTCCAAAAAAATGGAAAATTCCGTTGCTGCCGACAACAAATCGGGGCAACTAAAAAAAATATCCGAAGCCTTGTACAACATACAAACCGAGTTCTACGAAAGCGATTACAACAGATTGTACCAAGATGTGAAAATGGGCATCAACCAAAGAAGTTTGGTCATGTTGTTTACCAATTTCGAAACCTTGGATGGGCTACAAAGGCAGCTAAAATACCTGAGAGGAATTGCCAAGAACCATTTGCTGGTCGTCATTTTCTTTAAAAATTCTGAACTGCAAAATCTGATGCAGAAAAAACCTGAAAATCTGGAAGAAACTTATGATAAAATCATCGCTGAGAAATTCGATTTCGAGAAAAAACTCATCATTCAGGAACTGAAAAAATACGGAATACTCTCTCTGTACACCTTGCCGGAAAACCTCAGCTTAGAAGCCATCAACCAATATTTGGAAATAAAAGCCCGAGGAATGATTTAAACTTAGAGTTTGAGCTTTAAGCTATTATATTTGTACCATTAAAACCATTTAACAAAGAAAAAAAATGAACATAAAACTAAACCGCATCAACGATGATTTTCTCTTTGAATGCACCAACAAAAACGGACATAAAATACTTTTGGACAACACCTCGCAACCCGATGCACAAGGCGTTTCTCCCATGGAAGCCGTACTGATGGCAGTGGCAGGTTGCAGCGGCATTGATGTGGTCGCGATCCTAAAAAAACAAAGGCAGGAAATCACCCATTTTTCTGCGGAAGTGGAAGGCGAAAGAATACAAAAAGATGAGGCAAAACCTTTTTCTAAAATTCTAGTGAAATTTATGCTGGAAGGAAATATCGATCCCAACAAAGCATGGAAAGCAGCGCAGCTTTCTTTTGACAAATACTGTTCGGTTTCCAAAACTTTAGAACCTCAGGTTGAAGTGGTCTTCAGCGTTTGGGTCAACAACCAAGAAGTAATCCTATAAATTACCCGTTAAAAGCCTTTTAAATTTTCCAATTCAAAAGGCTTTCTTTATATTTGTTGAATACTGAAAATCTATGAAACTCAACATAAAAAATGAAACCGGAAGGTTAAGATCCGTGGTTCTGGGTCAACCAAAATCCATGGGTGCGGTACCCACTTTGGAAGAAAGTTACGATGCCAAATCCTACCACACCATTGCTCACGACACCTACCCTACAGAAGAGGACATCATCCACGAGATGACGGAATTTGAAAAAGTGTTGCACAAATACGATGTCGATGTCCTAAGACCGGCCATCATCCAAGATTACAACCAGGTTTTTGCTAGAGATGTCGCCTTTGTCATCGACGATAAAATGATCATTTCCAATGTCATAAAAGACCGTGCCGACGAGCAAGAAGCCTACCGATCTATTTTTGAAAAAGTAGAATGGCGCAAAATCATCAACCTGCCAGAAACGGCACATATCGAGGGAGGCGATGTCATTGTTTGGGACGATTTCATCTTTGTTGGCACATGCTTTTCCGAAGATTATCGTTCGTACAAAACCGCAAGAACCAACGAATATGCCATCGAAATCTTGAAGGAATATTTTCCCAAGAAAAGAATCATCGATTTGGATTTAAAGAAAGACGACAGAGTCCCTTACCAAGGTGTTCTGCATTTGGATTGCACCTTTAATCCTATTGGTAAAGACAAATGCATCATTTATAAAAATGGTTTTGTGGATGAAAGCGATTACCGTTTGATTTTGGACATCTTTGGCGAAGAAAACTGCTTCCACATCAACGATGAGGAAATGTTCGACATGAACCCGAATATTTTTTCCATTTCTCCAGAAATCATCGTTTCCGACAAAGCTTTTGGGCGAATGAATAAGTTTCTGAGAGAAGAATGGAATTTTACAGTCGAAGAAATCCCTTACAGAGAAATTTCCAAAATGGGCGGATTGCTAAGATGCTCGACCATGCCGTTGGTTAGGGAATAATCATCAGAGAAAAAAGTGAATTTAATAAGACATGAATCCATCGATATTTTCGGTGGATTTTTTATTTACCGACTTCCGGTTTCAGACGAAGAGCCTGTGATAAATCAATTTTAAGTATTTTTGCAGCATATAAAAAGAAAACATGGACGAATCCGGCATTAGAATAAACAAATACCTGAGCGAAATTGGATACTGCTCACGAAGAGAAGCCGACAAGTTGGTTGATGCTCAGCGTGTAAAAATCAACGGTAAAATCCCTGAAATGGGTACCAAAGTACTGCCCGGAGATGTGGTTACGGTGAACGATAAAGTCGTAGAAAAACCCAACGAAGAATTCGTCTATCTTGCCCTGCACAAACCCGTTGGGATAGAGTGCACCACCAACAAAACCACCCGCAACAACATTGTGGACTATATGAAATACCCCAAAAGAATATTTCCCGTTGGTCGTTTGGACAAAGCCAGTGAAGGGCTGATCATCATGACCAACGATGGGGATATTGTCAATAAAATACTTCGTGCCAAAAACAACCACGAAAAAGAATACATTGTAACGGTGGACAAACCCATCACGCCTAAATTTTTACAAAAAATGTCTGCGGGAGTTCCTATTTTGGATACCGTAACCAAAAAATGCACGGTAGAAAAGCTTTCGGATCGGGTTTTCAGCATCATCTTGACCCAAGGCCTGAACCGACAAATCCGCAGGATGTGTGAATATCTGGGATACGATGTCAAAAAACTGAAGAGAATACGAATCATGAACATCAAATTGGACATTCCGTATGGAAAATTCCGCGAATTGACCGCCGAGGAAATGAAAATTTTAAACCAAGATATTGGTCACTCCAGCAAAACGGAAGAAGCCAGTTATTAAAAAAAGCAACGCCACAACTCGGTTGTGGCGTTAACATTTTTCAGGTTTTGTGTCATGAAATCACTTGACCCGACTTCAACTTACTAATAACCAAAAGCAAGCAACACTAATCGATTAAATTAGTAGTGCAAATATAAATTTTCTATCATGATAATCCAAAAAAAACATCAACAAAATGTTAATATCTACTAATTTAACAATATCATCTTAATACAAATACCAAAATACTTAATTATACTTAAAATTTTACACCCCCTCACAAAATTTCACACCTCCTACCCTTTTCTAAATAAAAAAACCGCCACATTGAAAAATCAATGTGGCGGTCAAATCATTTCGTTTATTTTAAAAGCTTAAGGCTTCCAATAGGTCCATTTGGCACCGTTGAAAACGGCCAATCTTTTTGCGCCTGCTTTGTTGATGTACACCATCATGCCTGGAGCGGGATCTGTAACATCATTGGTATCCGCAACCTGTGGCAAAACCATCACTTTGCTGGTGGATTCCAATACCAAAACCCCTTTGGCGGTGGAGGCATCTGCGCCAATAATGGCTTTGGCTGTTGCCACCTCTGTCACCGTTGCAGCAGTAGGTTGGCTGTCCATAACATTCACCCTGGTCAGTGGAGAGTTAGAAGTTACGAATTTTGTCAGATCCGCTTCGTTGCCGGAGCTAAGATCGACCCAAGTATTGGTGTCTTTGTAATATTTTACTTTGGCTTTGGTAGCGTCCGAAGCATCGACCAAAATGGTTCCCGGTGTAAGGTCTGCTGCGGCCTGCACGGTACGAACATAAGGCAAGATGATCCCTTTGTTTCCTGATGCAAATTCAACAAGTACCGCATTTTTATTGCCTGCCGTCCCCGTTTGATTCCCGATGATGACTTGTGAAAAAGCCATTCCGGAAATCATGATGGATATACTTAAAATTAATTTTTTCATTGTTTTTCTTTTAAATTAATAAATCTTAAAAAAGGTGGGCTTAGTCTTAGTCAAATGTACAATGTCAAATGTACAATGTCTTAATCTTAACCTGAGTCTTAACCTTAACCTCAGCCTAAACCTCAGCCTCAACCTTTTATTTATGGGCAAGCTGCTTTATCAAAACACTTCCAATCTGTACCGTCATAGATGCTCAAGCATTTGTTTGTGGTATCGAAAACCATCATTCCATCTACGGCATTGCCTGCAGTTTTTATCGCTGCCATTTCCGTTGCGGAAAGTCTGTTGATCACAAAACCTTGGGTGTTGGATTCCAAAGCGATGTGTCCGGATTTTCTTACCATTGGCCAGTTGTCGGTGTTTTGAGCACCTGCTCTTTTCAAGAGTGTGATACCAACTTTTGTAGCTGGTCCGTTACCTGTAAGGACAGGGTCGTTGAAGCAGGCGGTAATACAACTTGAATACTCTGGATCTGCCACTGTGTAATTACTTACGGTTATGGTAGAATACAAGTTAGAGCACTGTTTCACATCACCCGCAATACTAACATAATAAGCATAATAAGTACCAATACCAACAGCTGACGGATTGGCTACAGCAGTTGTACCTGCAGCATCGGTAAACCATTTTACTTTATATCCGTTGGGTGCAGAACCCAATTCCGCAAGTGCCAGAGATTTTGTAGTGTTGGGACAGATCTTCAGGTTTTGCACAGTAGGTGATGTTGGCGAACCACAAAGAAGGATAATAGAAGTGGCATAAGAAAATTTATTCGGGTTGCCACTACCATTAGTTCCATCTCCCATACTACCATTTGTTTTATGTCCTACATAACCAAAATACTGACTGCACTCTTTGATGTTGAGTGTGGTATGTCCTCCCGTTTCAACAGCCATGATATTGTCAGTAGGCAGCATTACATTTGTACCACTAGCGGAACTTCCCGACATATAGATAGGATCATAATAAGCACCTGATGTTGCAGCTCCTATCATATTACCGTTATTATTTCCCCATGAATACATTTTTTTATCTGCAGTCAGTACGCTGATTGTTCCGTAGTTGCTACCATCGTGTTCATTAGGAGATATCCACACCACATTGTCCAATGTCCCACTGTATCCTGTGTTGGCTGTATTGGGTTTGGCAGGTCTCACCCAAGAGTTTTGGTCTACTAACTCATTTGCATTACCATTAGTAGCATGATTTGTAGTGCCGTTCCCCAATTGTCTGTGACCGTTTTCGCCCATGCTGTAGAGCTTTCCATCGGAAGCCAACAAATAATAAGACTGTCCGCCTGACGACTGCGTCATCCCAATCATTTTTGGCACAACCCCTGTTCCTAAGCTTGGTTTTGTAATTTCGGTAGCAAAGGTTCTATCAGATGCTCCACTACCGTTATTTGTATAAGTACCTGTACCCCAAGTGTAGATTTTCCCATCAGAAGTGAGCGCCATCATGGCACGAGAAGTACCTCTCATGGCTACTACATTGGTTAGCGGTGTATTGGCTGCGGTAGAAACCCGGTGCCAAACATTGTCATTTGTCCCAGAACCCTGAGTACTACCATCCCCATTTTTAGAACCATTGAAAGAGAGCACCCATGCCTCACCTGTACAAGTTACAATACCCAATGTGGCATAAGATCCAAAAAGCATTTTCACATCTGCTGGATTTACTCCGTTGGGTAAGCCTTTTGAATAGGACAGGTTGCTCGCATTGGCTACTCCGGCAGTACCAATAGAAACAGCACCAAAAGCAGTTGAACCTTTTATAGCAGTTGCTACCATTTCATTTGTGTTCCCCCATATATAAAGACCATCTGAAGTGAGTAAAGCCATTTGGTTGTTGCTTCCATAACTCGCAGCGGTAGCTCTTAGAGGAGTACCGGTATAGTTGAACCCGTTAGTACTATTAATGATAGTCGGACCATACAAATGCCCATTGCCTGCCGGATTGGTAGTCTGTCCCCATACTTTGAAACTGCCGTTGGATTCTTTGATAATCGAGCTATGAAAATTCGACACCATATTATCGTACTCTATGGTATTGGGATCTACCGAGTTTATATAAGCATTGTCGTTACAACCAGTAACGCAGTATTGTGCATAGGTGAAAGTCGTAAAAAAGACCAACAACAATGCTAAAAATTGTTTGATTTTATTCATTTGTAAAAAATTTTATTTTTTGAAATTTTTATTTACATCGTGCGATATCATGATGTGAAATACCTTGGCTAAAAGCCGAACGACAAATGAAAAGGGGGAGGACGAACTCTAAACGAGTTGTGAGAAATATTTAAAACAAATCCTGCTGTCAAAAACAGCAACACGATTGTGTAGCCAAAATCAAAAACATGAAAAACAAATTCGTGATGCTTTCCAAAGTCTTGGCTCAACTGAATGCTCGGTATTGCTATACTCGAAAACCGATGAGAACTGCTGAATTTCTCGGAGCTTGTATGGTTTACAAAACGATTCGTATGCTGAATTTTGTTTTGGTTGAGAGCAATCTTCTTTTTAAGCTCCTTGATTTTCTTTTGAGAATTTTCTTTAGGAACAAAAGAAGACGATTTTCTTTTTTGAACAACTGTAAGCTTAGTTTGAGGAGAAATAACTAATTGCGCTCCACTTGTTATGTGGATCTTTTCTACATGCTTTTTATTTGCATTCTCTTCATTGGAAAAAAATACAGCACCGTTTGTAAGATGTATTTGGGATTTGTTTGCGACAGATGATTGCGCGAAAACTAAGGTAGGAAAAAGTACGAAACACAAATAGAAAATCCGCTGTACAACATACAACGGTTTATTACAAGTAATAAACTTTCTATTTTCCATTCTATTTTCTTCGTGCTTTTGGACTTGCAGAACCGTTGAGTATTAACAAATCGTTAATGCTAAAACTTCGCACTCGCAACTTTCCTTTGCAATATTATAAAAATTAATTAAAAAATTAAATATTTTTTTTTAAAAAGCCCATTTATTTTCATGAAAAGCATAAATATTTTCACTTCCGAAAATAAAAAAACCACCCAAAAGGTGGTATCTAAATTACTGAAAAGATGTGCTTAAATCTTTGGTAAGAAGACTTCTGCTAACATGCATCTTGCACTACCGCCTCCGTTCACTTCAATGGTGTTGAGATCCGAGTAGATAATTTCTGAATATTTTTCTATGGCAATCACTTGCTCAGCATTCAAAGATTTGTAGGCCGTCTGGCTCATCACAAGAAAAGTTACGCCTTCGTTGTTGTTAACTTGAAGCATATTTCCGGCAAAATTTTGCATTTGTTGCTCGGTAATTTCAACAATCTCTTTACCGGAATTCAACAGTGTATTTTTCACCATTTTTCTCTCAGCAACATCGTCAATACAATCCAAACAAATTACAGCAAAACGATCTGCTACACACATCATCACATTGGTATGGTAGATGGGCAACCTTTGTTCTCCTGCCGTTTGATAACTGTGGAAAACCACTGCGTGATGCCCTATTTTTTCACAAAAATCTCTAAATAATTGTTCGTCCAAACGAAGAGAAACCGAGCCATAAGCGATCTTATTCACATGGTCGAAAATCATACTTCCTGTACCTTCCAAAAAAAGATTTTCTTTTTCTGAAGCACTTAGATCGACGATTTCATCAACTTTAAAACCTTTAGATTGTACCATTTCCAAAATGTCCATTCTTCTCTCGTCTCTACGGTTGGGAGCAAACATTGGATAGAGAAAAACCTTTGCATCGGCAGAAAAGCTCACCCAATTGTTGGGGAAAATAGAATCCGGTGTATGCGGATCCAATGTATCTTTTACCGTAATAACTTGGATGCCTTTCTCGCGAAGTTTGGTTACGAAATTATTAAACTCTACCAACGCTTTTTGTTGGGTTTCATCGCCTTGTTGGTTCACTTGGAAATAATTATTTTCGGCAGTCTGAGCATTGTATCCAAAAGCGATAGGCTCTATCATGAGTACAGTATTGGTCGTCTGTTGCATTTTTATAAAAATTTGAAGACAAAAATAGGCAAAAAAAAATCATGGAAGGACTAAAAAGACAATCCTTCCATGATGGAAATACGGTGTTTTCTATTTTAATTGTCCCAAGCCAAAGGAATGACATTTCCGTCTTGGGTAACGATCAGGGAATCGCCTTTTGAAATGGCCGAAATTCCGTTTCTTTCGTAATGAACTTCGCCTTCATCTTCGGATTTTTTATCCAACTGAAAACGGTTGTTGTTGGCTTGAATGGTCACGGTATTCTCACCGTCGAGGTTGGTAAAATTCACCTTCGCTCTGTACCCTTCCAAGCCTCTGTAGGTATAGGTATTGCTACCTGAACGATGCGCTTTATCCACAGACGGATCTTCCGCTGTCGTTTCAGATTTAACGATGTTTTTATTGCCCGATTCTTTAGTACAGGCGGTAAGTGTGAGTAGACCCAACATCAAAAGGCCAAGGATTGTTTTTTTCATTTTGTGCGGTTTTTAAGTTTAAGTTTATGTTTAGTGTTTTAGCTTTTTTATTTCGTCGATGTTCACAAAACTTTCATAGGGCAAAATGGCTGCTGAATGAAATCTTTTGCCACCGGTTGAGGATTTCAACTCATCGATATTTCCAGACCGAACACCACCTCCAATTAGGATTTTCACCGTATCGTTGTAGCGATCAATCATTTTTTTCAAAGTTTCTTTTCCTTCCATTGCCGAGGATTTCCCACCAGAGGTGAGCACTTCAGAAAAACCACAGTTCACCAAATCCTCCATTGCCGAAAATACATCCGGAGTTCTATCGATTGCTCTGTGAAACACACAGGGTCTGCCTTCCGACAACTGTACTAAGATTTTATTTCTATCGACATCCACTTCATGATTTCCTTTCAATATTCCGAATACGAAACCATCGGCACCGGCGTCTCTAAAGGCGATCAATTCCTTTTTCATCTCTTCGAACTCGGCATCGGAATAATTAAAACCGCCACCAACCGGACGAATCATAACATGGATGGGTGTGGCATATTTGGATTTTAGATAACGAAATTCTTCCAAATCAGGAGTCAGCCCACCTTCTTGTTGCTCGGTGCAAAACTCAATCCTATCCACAGAAGATTGCAAAGCCATTTCGGCAGAAGTGATTTCAAAACAAGCGATTTCTAACATTTCTATTTTATTTTTTAGGTTGAATAAAATCATTCAACGACTTCATATTTTTGATCTCGATTTCGTGTGGAGCGGTAATAATTTTGGTTTCACCGGCACCAAGATCAAAATAATTATCAGACAAATTTCCGTATAAATTTTCCAAATACAAACCTTTTACCAATTTATCTGTTGTAACTGCTATGCTATGACGATTTATTTTTTTTATTTGAACATTGGCTTTTGTTAAATTTAAGAATTTTGGAGCAACAAAAAAATAGTTCTGACGAATTTCTTTATCACCCTGCCAAAGCAGCTCCAGATAAGAACTGTTCACATCAAAACCGTTCAGTTCCGGGCAGTTAATTTGTAAAATCATCTTTTCGAGTTCGGATTTTCTCTCCGATTTCTTTGTCCAATTTTTCAAAATTTTCCCATTAAAATCCTTCAAAACAACAGTCAACTGCCCAGCTTCAACCCATTCGTCATCCCGATTGAGGGATATTTTATAGGCATTGTCCTTAAAATCTACGGTAAATAATGTCGGTTCAAAAGCTTTTTTTATGGCGAAATGAGCCGCTTTTCTATTTCCAAAATAATCCACAGAACTCCACGAAGTTACAGGCCAAACATCGTTCAGCTGCCAATACAAAGATCCCATGTTATACGGTTTTGATGTCCTGTGGGCTTCTATCGCAATTTTCATTCCACTGGCTTGGACCAGTTGGGACATGTAAATAAAATCTTCAAATTTCTCTGGAACTGGAAAATCCCTTTCCATATAAGTTCTTATGGTTTCGTAGCCTGTTTTGTGTTTTTGATGGTTTCTAACTCCTGCATCTTCAAAACTCAAATTTTGGGTGAACGCTTGAAAGGTACTGGCTTGCGGCATACTTTGGAAGCCGTATTCCGAAACAAATCGTCCTACTTTTTCCTTGTATTTTTCAAAAGGCTCCATGCCCCACCAAACGCCCCAATAATGTACATCGCCTTCGGTGTAGGCTTGCTTCCTGCCCCATCCGTTGGAAGGAGAACTCTGCCAATAAATGGGTTTTTGTGCCGAAACCGAATCCAGCGTTTTGGGGATAATTTCTCGAAATAATTTCACATAATCCTTCCAAATTTTTGTAGAATCTTGCTTTGTATATCCCAATTGTTTTTGCCAACCCCAGTTGTGCCAACCTTCGTCGTTCTCATTATTTCCACACCAAATCCCAAGGCTTGGGTGGTTTTGCAAACGGGTAACTTGGTCCACCACTTCTTTTTTCACATTTTCTAAAAAATCTTTATCGCCGGGATACATGGCACAGGCAAAAGGAAAATCTTGCCAAACCAAAACTCCTTTTTCATCACAGAAATCGTAGAGGGCATCGTCTTCGTAAATTCCACCGCCCCAAACCCGGATCATATTCATGTTGGCAAAAAGAGCTTCGCCAACGAGTTTTTCGTACTCTTTACCCGTCACAGTGGGCAAAAAAGAATGCAGAGGTATCGTGTTGCTGCCTTTTGCATACAGCTTTTTGCCGTTGAGTTTGAAATAAAAACTCTTTCCTGCGTTGTCTTTCTCTTGCACCAACTCTATGGTTCTGAGTCCAATTTTTATATTTTTTGAATTTAAAACCGTTGAACCTTTTGCCAAAGCAATTTCAAAATGGTACAAATTGGGAGTGCCCAAATCGTGAGTCCACCAAAGTTGAGGGTTTGTAATTGCCACCGGAAAATCCAAGGAATTCACTCCTTTCTTTAGTTGAAATTCTTTTTTATTTTTATTGATGGTTAAATTGTACACACCGGTTTTGTCAGCGTTGACAAGAATATTAAAAAGAATTTCGGCGTTTTCTTTATTAATTTTTTGTTGGTGTTTCACCGAGATAATTTCGGCATTGTTCCAAAATTTGAGCAAAATGGGTTTCCAAATTCCGACGGTTACCAAGCGAGGCCCCCAATCCCAACCGAACTGATATTGCGGTTTCCTTACAAACACTCTTTCGTTTTCCGGAAGTTTGTACGGCAGTTTGGCCATTTCTTCCTTTCCTTTTTTCACCGCAGAATTGAAAATAATTTTCAAATCATTCTTTCCAACATTCAAATGTTTTTTAGCATCAACTTCCCAAGTTCTAAAAAAATTATTGGCCGCTAAAATTTTCTTGCCGTTGAGAAAAACCTGTGCATAAGTATCCAAACCCAGAAACTGCAACTGAATATGATCTTGGTTCAATTCCTTTTTAGAAACTTCAAACTGAGTGGTATAAATCCAATTTTCGTTTTCTATCCATTGTATTTCCTGTTCGTTGTCGGAATAGAAAGGGTCTTCTATTTTTTTATTGTAGTACAAATCGGTGTGTACGGTTCCGGGAACTTTTGCCGGGAGAATTTCCGATTTTCCTTCTTGGTTAAAATTCCATTTTTCCAAAGACAAATTCCTTTCCCATGACTGAGTGTAAAAGAAATTTATGGCGTAAAAAAAGAGTAAAAGAGAAGTGAATCTTTTCATTTTAAATTAAACTTTTTCCTTGAATTATCGTGTCTTCTGTATCGGTTCTCAGCGCATACGAGAAACCTTTTTGTAAGCAAAAAGCCCCTGTTTCTCCGTATTTGTTGAGGGCGATAAAACCAATCTGTATGTCTTTTGGGTTTTTCTTTCTATTCAAAATAAATTTATGAATTCGTTTCACGGCCTCTTCACAAGCTTGTTGCGGTGTTTTTCCTTGACGCATCAATTCCACCACCAGATGCGACCCGCAGGTACGAATGACCTCTTCACCGTGTCCGGTTGCTGTGGCTGCACCCACCTCGTTATCCACATACAAACCGGCTCCAATAATGGGCGAATCGCCAACTCTGCCGTGCATTTTGTACGCCATACCCGAAGTGGTACAGGCACCGGAAAGATTTCCGTCTTTGTCCAAAGCAATCATACCAATGGTATCGTGGTTTTCGATATTGACCACCGGTTGATATCGAGAAGTTTTCAACCATTCTTTCCATTCTTTTTCAGACTCGGGAGTGAGTAGATTTTCTTTTTTGAATCCTTGACTGAGTGCAAATTCAAAAGCACCTTCACCCACCAACATCACATGAGGAGTCTTTTCCATCACGGCTCTGGCGACAGAAATGGGGTGCATAATATTTTCTAGACAAGCCACGGAACCAATATTGGCATTTTCGTCCATGATACAAGCATCTAGGGTTACTTTGCCATCTCTATCGGGTCTTCCTCCATAACCTACGCTTCTCTCGGTAGGGTCGGCTTCGGTAATTTTTACCCCTTTTTCTACTGCATCTAAAGCTTTTCCTCCATTAGCCAAAACTTCCCAAGCACCTGCATTGGCAATTTTACCAAAATCCCAAGTCGAAATAACTATGGGTTTTATTTTTTTGGGTTTGGCTTTTGGTAACAACTCCTCTGCTTTCCAAGGTTGTATAGCCAAAAAAGCAGAAATAACACCTGCTTTTTTTATGAATTTTCGTCTGTTTTCCATGGATATTCATTTCAAGTCGTAATGTATTGTATTTTTTAATCAATACATTCGTACTCAATTTTGTTTTTTTGAATTTATTGTAAAAGTAAAAAAACTCTCTTAAAAATTGCTCATTTTCACATAAAAAATCCCTTAACCAATACAGTTAAGGGATTTTAAATATCTATTTTAGTCGTGCAAATGTTGTGTTGATTGTGGTTTTTCATTAACAAAAACACGGCTTACACAAATTTTGCATAAGCCGTATTGGTAAATAGTTACTCAACTGAAATCTGATGACTTTCTACTTGATTATTAATATATATTTTCAAAATGTAAATCCCTTTGTTTAGACCTTTTACCGAAAATGAAGCTTTGTTGTTTACGATGTTCACTTTCGTTTTCGAGAACCCTAAAATATCATAAAGTTCACCTGTAATTACGGTTTCTTTTTCTGGTTTTTTGGTAGTATCTTTCAATCCGATATACACCATATCATTCGATGGATTTGGAAAAACGGTAAAGGTATTGGCAGATTGTTTCATAAATATACCTGGAGGCAATGCAGTGATTTCGAATTCTGGAATTTCGTACCATTCACTCCAACCGCAAGCGTTTTTGGCTCTTACTTTGAAGCTCGAAAATCCCGGTCCCATCGGACAAATTGTACGGGTATTTTTATCTGTTGATGAGTTGATGATGATTAGATTATTACTTCTTTGCCACTCCCAATTGTTGTTATTAAAAATATCCAATGATGTCATACCTGCAAAATTAGCAACCACTTTATCGGTAGGCAAATCTATTTTCAATTGATCTGTTGGAGCCAAACAATAGGAAACGCCCGTATT
This sequence comes from Amniculibacterium sp. G2-70, assembly GCF_014353055.1. Classification (GTDB taxonomy): domain Bacteria; phylum Bacteroidota; class Bacteroidia; order Flavobacteriales; family Weeksellaceae; genus Amniculibacterium; species Amniculibacterium aquaticum. The sequence continues at coordinate 1,822,702 of NZ_CP060698.1, read as the reverse complement.
GTTTATAAAATTAAAGTCTTTGAAAACCGGAGCACCTACCCAAATTTCTTTTTCTACAACTTGACCGTTTTGAAAAACCGCCGATATAACGCCAACACCATTATATGTACCTTTTACAGTAACTCCCAAACCTGTCTGGCTTACTATTTCCAAATTACCACTTACAGACCAAGTTGCTGCACTTGGCACTTTGCAAATATCACCGAATGTATAAGTTGTATTGGTGTTTACACAAATATTAGCAGGACCTTGTAATGAGCTATCGAGAATAGGAAAATGAGGTGCTTGTAACCCTATGGTTAAATTTTTCATCAACCAATCTACCATATTTTTTGTAAAAGAAATATGTTCCATATTATAGTTTTCGCCATAGAAACTATCAAATTTTGTCTGTCCTGTACATGAAATGTTTTTATTGATTGGTTGATACCAATTTGGAAATCCAGCCGTGTCTAATGCAGAGTGCATGGGGATAAATGCTTGGGGGGATATTACAGTATTTGGATTTGGAGTGTTCAGGTTGACAATTAAATTTGATGCGGTTGTAATAATGCTGACAAACTGGTTAGATGAGGCATCTTGAGTACTGAGAGAATTAACTACCTCCTCTTTTAAGTCATTAGCAGAGTTATTAGTTCCACCTGGAACAGCATCCATTGAACCATCAAAATTATTGATGTAAGCAAGGTTTGTAATGACTATTGGATTAAAAATGGTAGCTCCCGTATTTGAGTGAGCTAGACTATATATTGTTTCATTAATGTTTTGATCTGGATTTCTTCCTAAATTAAAAATAATAGGATTTGTTGCATTCGTAAATTGATTGTAGGGTGGCATAAATCTGTTTTCAATTTTAAATATTCTTTTCCTACCTACCCTTATTCCTAATAGTTTTATCCTTACACTTGCGGCAACATCCAAAAAAACCTGACTTGGTACTGTATTATTATTTCCGGCTAATGAGCCGTTAGTTATAGAAACTTTCTTTATACCGTTTAACACAGGATAGCCATTAGAATTGGAAACTCCGTTCGATTTTAGTTCATTTAAAAATGTAACATTGTTTTGATTTTTAACAGCATTTCCATTATGATCCACTATATCTATAAGCATTTGTTCGGCAGCTTTGGAGTGTAGAAGTTCGTCATATTGTTTTTCGGCAGTATTATTTTTCAGTTTTTTACCGAGAAAGAAAATATCACCTTGCACAGAAATCGGAATATTGGCTCCTTGGTGTGGACTATCCATAGAAACCCAAAGTTTTGTATTGGTATTGATATTGTTTTTTTCTAAATATGCCAATGCGTATCGTGTTATAAGACCGCCCATACTTGGACCCATGACAACTAATTTCTCTGTACTACCAACATTTTGTAGATTCGTGTTAATTGTTTGGATAAAAGACGCTACTGTTTTGCCATTTCTCGTAATATCATCTGCACCCGCACATATTTCCCCACTTGTTGTATTGCCATCAACCTTATAGTAATAAGGGAAGTTTACCAAAATTACATCGTAATTTTCTGTGTTGAGTTTGTCGATTAAAGAGGTGGGTAATTGCGATGTACTTGAGTATTCCATAAGTTTCTCAATGGATTTATAATTTTGCTGATTAATTCCTGGATTCATTTCTAAACATCTCGCATCGTTTTGGCAATCTTGAAAATCAATTCTTCTTTTATCTCCCGGGTCGAAACCATCTACTATTATGATGGGCTTTCTCACATCGCAGGTGGAATTGTTATTTCCGTAATAAACCTTGTACTCTAATCCTCCTTTTATACCTTGTGAGTCGGCAATTGTAGAACGATATTTTATCAAATTAGAAACAGCACAAGCTCCCGCCTTTGTGGTGGAGGGTGTATTGTTCTTTTTACTTAATAAGATTGTAGCATTGGTTGTTTTTACCATATTATTTTCATAAGTTATTCTGAAATTAATTTCTTGTTTTTTTATGGTATTAGTAGCAATAGGGATGTTCACATTGATTCCATTTTGGATAATCACCGAATTGTCTATTAAAGAACGAAAAACGCCATCGTCAAAATTGGCTTCTAATTTTTTGATGGGATTGCCATACTGATACCATTGGTCAGGATTTATTTTGAACAAAAAGCTATCTGTTTCACTGGTAAAAGCAGGATATAAAGGAGATACCAACAACAATTCTTTTTCTATAAAATTAGACACAAAAGAGCTGATAGGGGTAAAAATACCGTTTACCAATTTTAAATTTCCATTGCTGTTGTTTTCTTCATCGTAATTGAGATAAGCACACGGAGTGCTTATTATCCCAATTGGGATGGTGGTTGCAGTTTCTATCTCGCTTGTGAAATTTGGAAATGAATTGAAATTTGTAAAATACTGGTTATTAGACGCAATTTTCAATTCTGATAACCCTTGCTTAAAATGTTGAGCGTTACAGGTATTGAAATCGGTATTGTTAAAATTATACAAATCCGCAAAAATAGGTGCTCTGTCGAGCAATACCTTCTGGGCTGAAAACCCCGTAGTGGGAGTATAGATTTGGGAAATAGCAGTATCCCAATTGGTCTGTCCCCATAAAGCGAGTTGCCAAAATACGAGGAATAAAAATGAAAGTTTTTTCATAATTTTGAAAATTAAATGGTTAATCTGTAAATGCTTAATTATTTATTTTATCTGAGGAGAACTGCAATTCTCCTCTTTTGATTTTTTAAGGAAAATTAGTTGTGTTCATATTTGTTTTATTAAAATCAAATCTACCATCCGTAATATCAATAATGTCGTTTTCATCATTTACATTTTTCACTTTACAAGAAAATGTACCTGAAAAAATTGAATTTTCATTTTTTGAAATTGTTATTTTTCCACTACCTACTATGGATTTATAATTATGAGGTACTCCATTTTTGTAGGCAGTTATATAAATGTAATTTTTATAATTGTCATTGAAAAAGCTTGGTGCTATGCCATCGTAAATTGGATAGTCTCCTATTTGGAATGTCGTAGCTCCTGTTGTGTTTTGCAAGTATATAAAAACCCCGCCTCTATTTGTTTCTCTAAGATCTGCAGCTTGTATGTATAGATATTCACTATTAACACCTTCTCTACCAATTACCGGATAGTGATTACTTCCGGGTGGTACATATCCAATAGAATTTCTAGGTACCATTACTACGCCGTTTATTTTACAGCCAAAGGTGTTTGCTCCTACCATAGTTATTGGTGGTAATTGTGGGTCATAAGGTTTGTCCTCTTCGTTGGTTCTTTCTTTACAAGCAAGTAAGAAAAAAACAGCTAAAATTAAAATTGTGCTTTTCATAATTTTGTTCTTATTTAGGGGTTCATATTGTATAGTAATTGTTTATAGTATAGAGGGCAACGGCAATTGCCCTCTTACTTTTATGGGAAATTGGTGGTATTAATATTAGATTTGTTAATATCAAATCTCCCTTCTGTAATGTCAATTATATCACTGGAATTGCTTACATTCTTTACTTTGCACGAAAATGTACCTGAAAAAATTGAATTTTCGTTTTTAGTTATTATAATTTTACCGATACCTGCAATAGATTTATAATTATTAGCAACACCATTTTTGTATGCTGTCACATAGATATAGTTATTATAGTTGTCATTTAGAAAACTTGGGGAGATACCATCAAATATATCATATTCTCCTACTTGGAAGGTAGGAGTTCCTGCTGTATTTTGTAAATAGAGAAAAACACCTCCTCTATTTGTTTCTCTAAGATCTGCCGCTTGTATATAGGTGTATTCATTATTGATACCATTTAAATTTATTACTGGATAATGATTACTTCCGGGTGGTACATATCCAATAGAATTTCTAGGCACCATTACTACGCCGTTTATTTTACAGCCAAAGGTGTTTGCACCCACCATGGTTATTGGTGGTAGTTGTGGGTCATAAGGTTTGTCCTCTTCGTTGGTTCTTTCTTTACAAGCAAGTAAGAAAAAAATAGCTAAAATTAAAATTGTACTTTTCATAATTTTGTTCTTATTTAGGGGTTCATATTGTATAGTAATTGTTTATAGTATAGAGGGCAACGGCAATTGCCCTCTTACTTTTATGGGAAATTGGTGGTATTAATATTCACACCAAAATCAAATCTTCCATCAGTAATTTCTATAATGTCATTTGGGTCGTTTACATTTTTTGCTTTGCAATTAAAAGTTCCTGAACAAATTAAGTTAGAATTAACAGATAAAGTAATTTTACCGGTACCAGCAATAGATTTATAATTATTAGCAACACCATTCTTGTAGACAGTAACATAGATATAGTTATTATAGTTGTCATTCAAATAACTTGGAGTAATACCGTCAAATATTGGGTAATCACCAGATTGGAAAATAGTAGAGCCTACAGTATTTTGCAAATACAAAAAAACTCCACCTCGTTTAGTTTCTCTTAAATCAGCCGCTTGAATAAATTTATATTCATTATCTATTCCTTTTTGTGTCCATACTGGATAGTGATTACTTCCTGGTGGTACATATCCAATAGAGTTTCTGGGTACCATTACTACGCCGTTTATTTTACAGCCAAATGTGTTTGCTCCCACCATGGTTATTGGTGGTAATTGTGGGTCATAAGGTTTTTCCTCTTCGTTGCTTCTTTCTTTACAAGCAAGTAAGAAAAAAGTTGTTAAAATTAAAATTGTGCTTTTCATAATTTTGTAATATTAAATGATTGTTATATTGAGTAGTAATTGTTTATATTATGGAGGGCAACAGTAATTGCCCTTTATTTTTACGGAAAATTAGTTGTGTTAATGGTATTTCTATCAAAATCGAATCGGCCATCCGTTATTTCTATAATATCGTTTGGGTCGTCCTTGTTTTTTAGTTTGCACGAAAAAGTGCCCGAAATAATGTTTAGGTCGCTTTTGGTAACATTAATACTACCTGTATTGGGAATCGATAGATAAATATTGTATTCCGAAGTATTTGAATTAAATACTCTAGCCGTAATAAGGGTATTTGAAGCGGTAACATTACTCCATGCCCCATCACTTTGTCCAATCATATAGTTCTCAACTTTTATTGGGTATAGATTATAGATATTTTTGATATATATATATATATATATATATAGAAGTGATTTAAACTTTTTTGTAAAATAAAAAAGGGTTGTAGAAATTTGTGTTGCAAAACATAATCATTTCAAAATCAACCCTTATGTACAGTGTACTCGACAAAGATATTATAAAAACAGAGATTGTCCCACATATTCCTTTGCCAAAGCGAGGATTTCAAGTTACGGTTCCCTTAGAAGAAATTATAAATGCCATTCTCTATAAGTTAAAAACAGGAGTTCAATGGCATCAATTACCTGTAAAAGCACTTTTTGAAGATGTTGTTTTAAGTTGGGAATCGGTCTATTATCACTATCGAAAATGGTGTTCCAATGCTGTTTTCAAGCAATGTTGGATAGCTGTTTTGAGAAAAAACAAATCAATGTTAGACCTTTCTAGTGTTGACTTTGACGGCAGTCACACTTCAACGTTGCGAGGAGGTGAAGAAGTTGAATATCAAGGCAGGAAAAAGCGTAAAACAACCAATGCGTTATATTTGAGCGATAGACAAGGATTACCACTTGCTATTTCTAACCCTGTAGCAGGCAACCATAATGACCTGTATAATATTGAGGTTCAATTTGAAGTTGTAACATCAACTTTAAAAGATGCCGATATTGCTGTTGAGGGACTTTTCCTTAATGCAGATGCTGGCTTTGATTCTAAAGAGTTTAGACTAAGCTGTGAGAAAAAAGAGATTAATGCTAATATTTGTTTTAACAAACGAAATGGAAATGTAGATAGAGAAGAATATTTCGACCAAGAGCTTTATAATCAAAGATATACAATTGAAAGAACTAACGCCTGGATGGATAGTTTTAGGTCGTTACTCAACAGGTTTGATACAACGGTTTCCAGTTGGTTAGGATTTAACTATCTAGCATTTATTATAATTGCTCTCAAAAAATTTAATCCAAAAAAAGTTTAAATGACTTCATATAGCACCCATATTACTTCTTCCATCTGTTGCAAAAATATCTTCATATTCACTTGATGAGGAGCGTTTTACTGGATAGTGATCACTTCCAGGTGGAACATATCCTATAGAATTTCTAGGCACCATTACTTTACCGTTAATAATTGCACCAAAAGTATTTGCTCCGGTTTGGGTAATAGGCGGTAATTGTGGGTTGTATTCGTTTTCTCCACTATTTCGGTCGCATCCCAGAAAAGCTAGAGCAAAAACCAGCGTTAAGATTAGATTTTTCATAATATATTGTATTTAGGTCGTTTAAAGATAGTAAGAAAATTGGTGTCTTTTGCATGATTGTAGTCATAAGCTCTTCCCGAAACGGCAACATATTTTGAGGTGGTTTCATTGTAAGTTACCCCACCAGCAGAAGGATTTTCTTCGTTAAAATTGAGTTTATGGAATGTTGTATTAATAATGCCTATATCAACCGAATTATTAGCAGTGGTTGATGTAGTTCTATTTTTTAATTCTGATAAACTTACAAACCTTGTTTGGTCGGAAGCTCTGTACAATTCGCTTAACGCTTGGAGAAAGTGTTGGTTACTAGAAATATTACTCTCGGTAGTATTATAATTGATGATGTTAGCAAAAGTGGTTACTTTATCAATTAAAACCCCGGAAGTTATTTGAGAGGTGTCTAAATCGGATAGCATATTTGGCCAATTAGGAATATTTTCTGTTTGCTGTATTGTTGGATTGCCTTGTGCTTTGACATGGGAAAGTAGAAGACAAAAAGCAAGAAGAATATAGATTTTTTTCATGATTTTTAATTTGTTAGGTTACTTTTTAATTTGAGAGGTAATTATCGTTATCTCATTTATTTTTGTTAGTTTGTATTAAAAAAAACAGGACTGTTTGTCATATAAATTGAAAAACCACCAATTAATAAGCCTACAAAAACAACCGGGATTGTTTTTCCTAAACTGAGTTTATTGATTTTTAAAATATCATCTTTGCTAATCTGTAGTTCTTTGTTTTGATACACTCCAATTATGCTGTTGCCAGTAGAATTCTTAAATATAAACTGTCTGATATTACCTTTGCTTTTAGTTTTGATTATGTATGTTTTGTTTTCTTTCAGAACGGAATAGTTATTTTTATTGCTGGAATTCACTTTTGTAGTAACACAAGAAGTAAAAATGAGCAGCCAAATAAGACAAAAAGGGATTATTTTTTTCATAATTTGGATGTTTATGGAAATGGGTGGTTTTGTATAGTATTCCAATTAATATCAAACCTCCCATCGGTTATAATAATATAATCGTTGGGATTGTCATATCTAACAAATTTCCCTGAAAAATTTCCAGAAAAAATTCTATTAGCAAAATCATATCTTGTTACATTTATTGAGCCAAGATTTTCAATAGAGCCATAATACGCATAATTACTAATATTACTGTCCCAAATTTTAAAATAAATATGATTAAAAGGAATGCTATCTATTCCATTATGAAAATTACTTTGTTTTAAAATATATTCTCCTTGACCTATTTGAAATAAATTTTGCAAATGAATTATCATTTTAAATCCTGTGGAACTCGCACCGTCTTTAATTTCAAGCTCATCATAGGTATGTTGAAGATCAGGTGACCTCCAAAATATTATTCCCTTTGCAGTTGGTCCTACGCTAACACCGGTTGGGTCTCTGGGTATATAGACTTTACCATTAATTGTTACGCCAAAAGTATTAGCACCCACTTGTGTTTCGGCTGGCAATGTAATCGTAGGATTTTTTGTATTTTCACTATCTCTGCTACAACTCATAAGAGTTATAAACGATAGGATGTAAATTACTGTTTTCATAATATATTGTATTTAGGTCGTTTAAAGATAGTAAGAAAATTGGTGTCTTTTGCATGATTGTAGTCATAAGCACTCCCCGAAACGGCAACATATTTCGAGGTGGTTTCATTGTAAGTTACCCCACCAACAGAAGGATTTTCTTCGTTAAAATTGAGTTTATGGAATGTTGTATTAATAATGCCTATATCAACCGAATTATTAGCAGTGGTTGCTACTGTTCTATTTTTTAATTCTGTTAAACTTATGAACTTTGTTTGGTCAGAAGCTCTGTATAATTCGCTTAACGCTTGGCTAAAATGCGAACTATGAGAAACATTTATTTCTGTTGTATTATAATTGATGATGTTAGCAAAAGTAGTTACTTTATCAATTAAAACCCCGGAAGTTATTTGAGAGGTGTCTAAATTGGATAGCATATTTGACCAATTAGGGATATTTTCTGTTTGCTGAATAGTTGCGTTGCCTTGTGCTTTGACATGGGAAAGTAGAAGACAAAAAGCAAGAAGAATATAGATTTTTTTCATGATTTTTAATTTGTTAGGTTATTTTTAATTTGAGAGGCAATTATCGTTATCTATTATTTTTATGGAAATGGGTGGTTTGGTAAAGTGAAAGTATTTATATCAAATCTCCCATCTGTAATTGTTATAATTTCATTTGGATTATCATATCGAGCAAATTTCCCTGAAAAATTCCCTGAAACTATTCCATTAGAATTTCTAGTAATCATTGTGTTTCCAAAGTTTTCAACAGAACCATAATAAGCATAGTTACTAATATTACTATCCCATATTTTAAAATAAATATGGTTATTTGGCGTACTATCTATTCCTTTTTGAAAATTACTTTGTTTTAATACGAAATTCCCTGTACCAATAGAATTAAAATTTTGCAAATGGATAATCATCTGAAAACCAACAGAGCTAGCCCCATCAACAACTTCAATTTCATTCCAAGACACATTGTCAGGTGCTCCCCAAAAGATTACTCCCTTTGCAGTTGGTCCTACGCTAACACCGGTTGGGTCTCTGGGTATATAGACTTTACCATTAATTGTTACGCCAAAAGTATTAGCACCCACTTGCGTTTCGGGTGGCAATGTAAATGTAGGATTTTTTGTGTTTTCACTATCTCTGCTACAACTCATGAGAGTTATAAACGATAGTATGTAAAATACTGTTTTCATATCTATTTGGTTATAAAATTATTTCTTCAAATGTACAATTTACGAAAAAATGAAACCACCCAACTATTCAATAGAAACTTCATCAACAAACAACCAAGCCGGGTATCCTGAACCTGCAAATCCATCAGGAATTTTATTGGTGTTCTGAGCAATTACTTTTACAAAACGAGCTTTCTGCTTTGGTAATTTAACAGTCAATTTTCCAATAGTTTCGGCTATTTCAGCTTTTGAAATTTCTTTTATTTTGTTAAATTTAATTCCGTCATCAGAAACAAAAATTGCAACCAACTGTGGCAGATGAATCCAGTTTTCATGACCTCTTATGAAGTTGATTTTCAAGTTAGAAAATTCAGTTGGATTTTGTAAATCCACAGTCATTACAGCATTATCCCCTGAAAATCCCAACCAGTCCGAGCGAAATTCTGCAGGATCTCCTTGTATACCATCTGTTAAAGTCTGAGCACCCCAAGAATAATATTTCTCGCTGGGTTGATGCTCTAAAATCACTTTTTTACCCGTTGATTTCGTTACTACAAAATCTTGGCTAAAAACTTTAGATTTCATGGATCCATTTTCAAAATATGCCGCTTGAAGCATTGAAGTTTTATCAATCGAAATGGGGGTTGAATACGGTGTCGAATGTAAACTTGGAACAGTACCATCTAAGGTATAAAAAATCCCATTTGTACCATCAAAACCTTTAAGAGCGTATTTTGTTGATGCTTGATTTCCAGAAGGAACAGGACTTCCCGTCACCTCAAAAATAGACTTACTGTACTTAATACCCAAAATATCCAACAAAGAAAAATGTCTAAACAATCTTTTTTGAAACTCGTCGTAATCCGATTTTTTACCCCACAACACTTCGGACAAAGCAGCTATTCTAGGGAAAACCATATACTCTACATGTTTGGAGTCCAATATATATTCGGTCCAAAGATTGGCTTGTGCGCCTAAAATATATTTTTTTTCATCCTCATTTATTTCTTTAGGAATTGGGTTGAAGGAATATACTTTTTCTACCGTTGTTTTCCCTCCAAAAGCGAGAGGTTCGTTTTTTGGATCGCCTTGGTAGTGATCGAAATAGCAATAATCTCCGGGAGTCATCACCACGAAATGTTTTTGTTTTGCGGCTTCTATCCCACCTTCAAAACCTCTCCACGACATTACGGCAGCATTTGGAGCAAGACCTCCTTCCAGTATTTCGTCCCAACCGATTATTTTTCTTCCTTTGGAATTAAGGAATTTTTCTATCCTTTGTACAAAATAACTTTGCAAACCGTGTTCGTCTTTCAAATTATATTTTTTAATAAGAGCTTGGCAATGTTCGCATTTTTTCCAATTTTCTTTTGGACATTCATCGCCACCAATGTGTATGGTTTTGGATGGGAACAACTCCATCACTTCTGTCAATACATTTTCTAGAAATTGGAAAGTTTCTTCTTTCGGACAAAAAACATCTTCGAAAACGCCCCATTTATTTTCAACAGGGATTTGCTTACCAGTACAACCTAACCAAGGGTAAGACGAAATAGCTGCAACGGCGTGTCCGGGCATTTCGATCTCCGGAACAATGGTTACATGTCTATCAGCAGCATATTTTACAATTTCTTTTATTTCTTCTTGCGTGTAATATCCACCGTATCTTTCGTTATCGAATTTTTGCTCGCTGTATGCTCCAATCATGGAACCGTTTCTCCAAGCTCCATGCTCTGTAAGTTTGGGATATTTTTTGATTTCAATTCTCCAACCTTGGTCATCGGTAAGGTGCCAATGGAAGGTATTCATTTTGTACATCGCTATAAAATCGATGTATTTTTTCACAAATTCTTTAGGGAAAAAATGTCTGGTACAATCCAAATGCATTCCTCTCCACTGAAAATCCGGATGATCTTCAATTTTTAGATAGGACATTTTACCTTTACCTAAATTTTCATGAATCAACTGTATTAAAGTTTGAATGCCATAAAAAATTCCTTTACCGTTTTTAGCTTCTATAACCACAGTTTTACCAACCGACAAGGAGTAAGAATCTTCTTTTAATTTTAAATTTGATTTTAAAATAATATTCGGAATTCCTTGAACACTCAAGTTAGATTGCTCGACATTTTGTTTCAAATTCAGTTTTAAAAAATCTTCCAAATAGTGTGCTTCTTTAGGAAATTCTTTAGCATTTATAACCCAATTATTACCAATTTTCAGTTCACCTTTTTCCAAAAATAACGATTTGGGCTGTGGTATAAGATCATTTTGAGCATAGAGGTTTTGAAAAGCAAAAACCATGAGAACGAGTACGAATCTAATCATTTTATGTGATTTTATTAAAGCCTAAAGATACATCTTTTGGAAAAAATAAAATGCGAAAAAAACGCTATTCAAATACGATTAAATAAGGAAACCCTCAAACAAAAGGCTGTCCAAACAGAATGCTTTTTTTTAAGAATATTTAAAAATTTTTCAAAAAAAACGCAAAATAATTTTGAATATTCAAAAAATATGTACTTAATTTGCATCGTCATTTAGAAATAAATGAACAACTTATCCAGAAAGGTGGAGGGACTTGACCCGATGAAACCTTGGCAACCTGTCGAAAGATAAGGTGCCACATTCAACCCAAAAATTTGGGAAAGATAGGTCCGAAAATCAGTACGATAGTTATACAAAACTATATCCTACTCTTTCGACTTGTCGGAAGAGTATTTTTTTTCCGATGAATTCAGGATAAGTTGCGAATAATAGAAATTAACCTAAAATAATTTATACTATGAGCAATTTAAAATTCGAAACCTTGCAAGTACACGCAGGTCAACCTGTGGACAAAGACACCAATTCCAGAGCTGTACCGTTGTACCAAACGGCATCTTATGTTTTCAACTCGGCAGAACATGCAGCCAATCTTTTTGGTCTGAAAGAATTTGGAAACATCTACACCCGATTGATGAACCCGACTACCGATGTTTTGGAAAAAAGATTAGCGGCTTTGCACGGAGGCGTTGCAGCTTTGGCAACCGCTTCGGGACATTCTGCACAATTTTTGGCACTGACCAACATCCTGCAAGCAGGCGATAATTTTGTGAGCTCACCTTACATTTATGGAGGCAGTCACAATCAGTTTAAAGTTTCTTTAAAAAAATTGGGCATTGAGGCTCGATTTGCAAACGATGATCAACCTGAAAATTTTGAGGAATTAATTGATGAAAATACCAAAGCCATTTATCTAGAAACCATTGGCAACCCAACATTGAATGTTGCAGATTTTGATGCCATTTCGGAAGTGGCAAAAAAACACGGCATCCCGCTGATTGTTGACAATACTTTTGGTGCCGGCGGTTATCTGTTCAGACCCATTGAGCATGGCGCAAACATTGTTGTAGAATCGGCTACTAAGTGGATTGGTGGACATGGAACATCGATTGGAGGAATTATTATTGATGGAGGAAACTTTGATTGGGGAAGCGGCAAATTCCCACAATTCTCTGAACCTTCAGAAGGGTATCACGGATTGGTTTTCTCGGATGTATTTGGAGTCAATTCTCAATTTGGAAACATTGCTTTCATCATAAAAGCCAGAGTCGAAGGGCTTAGAGACTTTGGCCCAGCAATCTCACCTTTCAACTCTTTCCTATTGTTGCACGGCGTAGAAACCCTATCGTTGAGAGTGGAGAGAACGGTGGAAAACGCATTGAAAATTGCCAAGTATCTACAAAATCATCCTAAAATAAAAAATGTATTGTACCCAGGTTTGGAAACATTCCCAGATTACGAAAACGCAAAAAAATATTTTAAAAACGGTTTTGGAGGTGTGCTTAACTTTGAAATAAAAGGAGGGCGAGAAAGTGCCGTTCAATTGATCGATCATCTGCAACTGGTGTCTCACCTTGCCAATGTGGGCGATGCGAAAACACTTATCATCAATCCGGCATCGACCACCCACGAACAATTGTCGGAACAAGAACGATTGGAGGCCGGCATTCTTCCAGGACAAATCCGACTGAGTTTGGGCATAGAACACATCGATGACATTATCGCAGATCTGGAACAAGCCTTGAACACCGTGGAAATCCAAAATGAAATTTTAGAAGAAGCATTGTAAAAGTTAGAATCCTTATTCATGATCCTATAGTTGTTTTTCAAAACACCCGTCCAATCATCGATTAGGCGGGTGTTTACTTTTATTTTTTAGAAACCAATTGATCTACTATATGTTCTTTTTGACTAGAAATTGAGGTTTGATCCGTATCGTTGATCTGTTCGAAAATTTGTACGGTATTTTTACCATTTTTCAACCATACTCCCGGCACATACAAAGTCAATTGTGGGCCGACTTTAGACCAATACCTGCCGATGTTTCTGCCATTAACAAAGACAATGCCCTTACCAAAATTTCGCATATCCAAAAAGGTATCGCCCACTTCTTTTAAGGTAAAAGTAGCTTCTTTTATAATGGGTTGATGAGCCTCAAACGCTTGAATATTGGTATTCATTTTTGGCATTTTATCAAAAGGCAAACGGTACATTTCCCAATGCCCTTCAATTGGTGTATCGTTCAACAAAACCGGTGAAATTATTCCTTTAAGATTGTTTACAATTTCGGCACCCCAATTTATTCTGCCCATATTTTCTACCAAGATGTCCAATTGTGCATTGGCAGGGATTTGTACATCCAAATCGTATTTTTTATAGTAGCGGTTTACTTCGCCCACCCATTTTCCGTTTACATAAATGTTGGCATAATCCCTAAGTCCTTTGATCAATAATTTTCCTTGTTCCGATTTTTTTACGGTCGTTCTGTACAAAACGAAACCGTAACCTTGGCCTAAAGTTTCGAAGGTCAAAGGTTGAGCAGCAACCACAGGTTTAATGGTTTTTACGAAATCAAAAATGGGTAATGACTTGGTGAATTTAATATCTTTAAACTCAATTAAAGGCTGTGCTTTAGGAACTTCTATAAATTTTTCAGACGATTTTGATTGAAATAATGCTCTAAGTGCATTGTATTTAGGAGTTGCCCAACCGGCTTCAGAAATGGGTGCATCGTAATCGTAGCTCGTAAGGTCGGGTTGTATGTCGTGGTTATTATCATAATTAGCTCCAGCCCAAAATGCAAAATTAGTCCCACCGTGTACCATATAATAATTGAATGAAACGCCATTGTCCAAATATTTTTTGGACTGAGCCACTACCTTTTCTGTGGAAACTCTAGGAAAAGGTTCTGCCCAATGATCCAGCCAACCCGGATAGTACTCTGCAACCATGTACGGACCCTGCCTGTTGTGATATTGGTTTACTGATTTTTTTAGTCTATCGACATCATCTTCACCATTGGCTGTTGGCAAAGCGCCTAAAACCGATCCTTCTTTGAAAAGAGAACTGGCATCAGAAGTAAACAATTTGGACTGAATACCGGCGTCAACAATCATCTTTTTAATTTTATGGGAATAAGTCCTGTGCTGATCCAAAGAAATGTCGGGTCTTTGAACGGCATAAGAACCGAACTCATTTTCCACCTGAACCATTATTACCGGGCCACCATTTTGAATTTCAAGAGGTTTAATTTGTTTAGCCAATTGCACAATGTACTTGTTACATTCTTCTAAAAAAGCCTGGTTATCGGTTCGGATTTCCAAGTTTTTATCATTTTGTAACCACCATGGATACCCCCCAAAATCCCATTCGGCACAGACATAAGGTCCAGGACGAATGATTACAAAAAGCCCAATTTCTTGTGCTGTTTTAATGAATTTCTTTAAATCTTTTTCACCGGACCAATTCCATTTTCCGGGAGCTTCTTCATGGTAATTCCAAAAAACATAGGTGGTAACAGCATTCAGACCCATTGCTTTCATCATGAGCAATCGATGTTTCCAATATTCTTTAGGAACTCTGGAATAGTGCAGTTCACCAGAATGGATTTTGAATTCTTTATTGTTTAAATAAAATTCTCCATTTTTAATTTCAAAAGTGGAGGAAGTATTCTGCCCAAACGAAAATAAAGTACAGAATAAAGTTAGTAACGCAATATAAAGGCGCATGGTCATAGAATAAGTTTTTTGAAATTCAAAAATAAAAAAATATAACAAAAAAGCCACCTAAAAAAGGTGGCTTAGTATTTAGAAATATAAATTTCTTATTCTTCAGTAGAAGCTTCTGGAGTTTCAACTGCTGGAGTTTCAGTTGCAGGAGCAACTTCTTTCTTAGCAGCTGGTTTTCTACTTCTTCTCGTAGTTTTCTTCTCTTCAGCTTTAGGATTGTAAAGTTCGTTGAAGTCAACCAATTCGATAAGAGCCATATCAGCAGCATCACCCAATCTGAAACCAGTTTTGATGATTCTAGTATAACCTCCGTTTCTTTCTGCGATTTTAGGAGCGATGGTTCTGAAAAGTTCAGTAACGGCTTCTTTATCTTGCAAATAAGCGAAAACTGTTCTTCTGTTGTGAGTTGTATCGTTCTTAGACTTCGTCAAAAGTGGTTCAATATAAACTCTTAAAGCTTTCGCTTTAGCTACTGTTGTATTGATTCTTTTATGAAGGATAAGAGAACAAGCCATATTGGAAAGCATTGCTTTTCTGTGAGAAGCAGTTCTTCCTAGGTGATTTATTTTTTTACCGTGTCTCATTGTTTTGTTTTAATTATTCTGCGTCTAACTTATATTTTGCTACATCAAAACCGAAGTTAAGACCTTTTGAATGTACTAATTCTTCTAATTCTGTCAACGATTTCTTACCGAAATTTCTGAATTTCATCAAATCAGACTTACTGAAAGATACCAATTCTCCAAGAGTTTCTACTTCAGCAGCTTTTAGACAGTTAAGGGCTCTTACGGAAAGATCCATATCTGTTAATTTAGACTTCAATAGTTGTCTTGTATGTAGGGTTTCTTCATCGTACTGAACGGATGCTTTCACGGCTTCTGTTTCAAGAGTAATTCTTTCATCAGAGAACAACATGAAGTGATAGATCAAGATCTTAGAAGCTTCTGTTAAAGCGTTCTGAGGGCTGATAGATCCATCGGTTTCGATGTCCAATACTAATTTTTCGTAGTCTGTTTTTTGCTCTACACGATAGTTCTCAACTGCATATTTTACTTTTTTAATTGGCGTAAAAATAGAGTCGATGGCGATGGTTCCTACAGGAGCATTGTGAGATTTATTTTGTTCGCTTGGCACATATCCTCTTCCTTTCTCGATATTGAATGTGATTTCGAATTTTACATCCTTAGTCATATTACAAATTACCAAATCAGGATTTAGTATTTCAAACCCGTTGATGGTTTTACCTAGGTCACCGGCAGTTACTACTGTTTGTCCGGATACTTTAGCAACCACTTGCTCATTGGCTTGATTTTCTGCGTTTGCTTTTAATCTTAATTGCTTAAGATTAAGAATAATCTCAGTTACATCTTCAATTACTCCAGGAATTGTAGAAAACTCGTGCTCTACACCTTCAATTTTGATAGATGAAATTGCATATCCTTCAAGAGAAGAAAGTAAAACTCTTCTCAATGCATTTCCGATGGTAAGTCCAAAACCAGGTTCTAGAGGTCTGAATTCGAATTGACCTTTGAATTCATCTGAATTTAATAGAATTACTTTATCGGGTTTTATGAATTGTAATATTGCCATATTGTTGGGTTGAGCAAAAATTTGATTAAAATTATTTAGAGTAAAGTTCGACGATTAAGTTCTCCTTGATGTCTTCAGGAATCTGAATTCTTTCTGGAGCAGAAACGAAAGTCGCTTCTTTCTTCTCGTCGTTAAATTGCAACCACTCGTAGTTTGACTTAGAAGCCAAAGCATCGGTTACAACTTCTAGTGATTTTGATTTTTCTCTAACTGCGATAACATCACCAGCCTTCAAAGTATAAGAAGGGATGTTTACCAACTCACCGTTAACAGTGATGTGTCTGTGAGATACCAACTGTCTTGCTGCAGCTCTTGTTTTTGCGAAACCAATTCTGTACACAACATTATCCAATCTGGACTCACAAAGTTGAAGCAATACTTCACCGGTAACCCCTTTAGCTCTTTGCGCCTTAACATAAAGGTTAGCAAATTGTCTTTCAAGAATACCGTAAGTGTATTTTGCTTTTTGTTTTTCAGTTAACTGGTTTGCATATTCAGACTTCTTAGCCCCTCTTCTTTTGTTAGGTCCGTGTTGTCCTGGTGGTTGATTTTTTCTTTTTTCGAAGTTCTTATCGTCTCCGTAAATTGCAACACCAAATTTTCTTGCAATTTTAGTTTTAGGTCCTATATATCTTGCCATTGTAATAGATTTTAGATTTTAGATTTTAGATTTCGTGAATGAAATTAAAAATTTAAAATATCAGATTATACTCTTCTTCTTTTTGGTGGTCTACATCCGTTGTGCGGCATAGGAGTCACATCAACGATTTCACTTACTTCAATACCAGAGTTATGAATTGATCTGATCGCAGACTCTCTACCTTGACCTGGACCTTTAACGAAAACTTTTACTCTTCTAAGACCTGCTTCGTGTGCAACTGCTGCGCAGTTTTCAGCGGCCATTTGAGCAGCGAAAGGGGTATTCTTTTTAGAACCTCTGAAGCCCATTTTACCTGCAGATGCCCAAGAAATAACCTCTCCATTTTTATTTGTCAAAGAAATGATGATGTTATTGAAAGACGCTTGGATATGCGCTTCACCAATAGCTTCAACTTTTACTTTTCTCTTTTTTACTACTTTTGTTTGTTTTGCCATAATTCTAATCTAAAGATTATTTACTTGCTTTTTTCTTGTTAGCAACAGTTTTTCTTCTTCCTTTACGGGTTCTAGAATTGTTTTTAGTTCTTTGGCCTCTTAAAGGTAATCCTAGTCTGTGACGTATTCCTCGTTGACATCCAATATCCATCAATCTTTTGATGTTCAATTGGATTTCAGAACGCAATTCTCCTTCTACTTTTACATTTTCGGAGATGTAAGTTCTGATTGCTGCCAATTCATCGTCATTCCATTCGTTGACTTTCTTGTCTTCGCTGATACCGGCTGCTTTAAGGATTTCTGAAGAAGTACTTCTTCCAATTCCGTAGATGTAAGTTAAGCCGATAACGCCTCTTTTGTTTTTTGGTAAATCAATACCTGAAATTCTCGCCATAATTTAATTTTAGCCTTGTCTTTGTTTAAATTTTGGGTTCTTCTTGTTGATTACGAAAAGTACTCCTTTTCTGCGTACGATTTTGCAATCAGCACTTCTTTTTTTAATAGATGCTCTAACTTTCATTATAGTTACTGTGTATTTAATATCTAAATGTTATTCTTCCTTTTGTAAGGTCGTACGGAGACATCTCCAACTTTACCTTATCCCCCGGAAGGAGTTTTATGTAATGCATACGCATCTTTCCAGAAATATGGGCAATAAGCACATGCCCATTTTCTAATTCTACACGAAACATGGCGTTAGATAGTGATTCCACTATAACGCCATCTTGTTCGATATGTTTTTGTTTTGCCATATATTATAATCCGCTCGTTCTTGATAATTTTGATTTCATAAGACCATCATAATGATGATTCAACAAATAAGTATTGATTTGCTGAACGGTATCCAGTACCACTCCTACCATAATCAAAAGTGATGTTCCCCCGAAAAATAGGGCAAATCCATCAGTTTGAACAATCGTTCCGTGCACAAATGCAGGAAGGACTGCAAAGATAGCTAAAAATATTGATCCTGGCAAAGTAATTTTTGACAAAATATCATCCAAATAATCGGAAGTGTCTTTTCCTGGTCTTACTTTAGGTATTAGGCCTCCATTTCTTTTCAAGTCATCTGCCATTTGATTTACCGGAATGGTAATCGCAGTATAGAAGAATGAGAAGATGATAATAAGAAGCGCATACAATAAATTGTACTGCCAAGAGAATACATTTTTGAATCCGGCCAAGAAGGTATTGGATTCGTCAAATTTTGTTAATAAACCAGGTACGAACATTAATGCTTGAGCGAAGATAATAGGCATTACTCCAGCTGCATTTACTTTCAAAGGGATCCATTGTCTTGCACCTTGCATAAGGTTTTTGTTTACACCACCTCTAGCCTGAGCACGACTCACATACTGAATCGGAATTTTTCTTACTGCTACGGAAAGTATAATTGCTAGCAGTACCACCAACATCCAGAAAATAACTTCGACTAGGATCATGATAGATCCTAAGCCGCCTTTTCCGGTTTGTGTTGCTACTTCTTGCATGAAAGACTCTGGTAATCTGGAAAGGATTCCCACCATAATTAGTATTGAAATACCATTACCAATTCCTTTGTCGGTAATTTTTTCTCCCAACCACATTGCAAATACAGAACCTGCTGTAAGTATCACGATACTTGGCAACCAGAACATAATAGAGTTCGGTTCTATATAGTATGCAGAAGAGAATTGTGCATAAGGTAAAAACATTTGAGTAATCGAAGTTAGATACGATGGTGCTTGTACGAGACAAACTCCAATGGTAAGCCATCTTGTGATTTGGTTCAAAGTATTTCTACCGGATTCTCCATCTTTTTGTAATTTTTGAAGATACGGAATAGCCATCCCCATCAGCTGCACAATAATAGAAGCAGAAATGTAAGGCATAATCCCTAGAGCCATTACAGAAGCATGACTAAACGCGCCTCCTGTAAACGAGGAAAGCAAGCCAAGAAGTCCTGCTCCTTGCTTGTTTCCACCGTTATTTTTATAATGTTCTAATAAATCCCCAACTTCCGCCAAGTTAATTGCCGGAAGTGAGATATAAGATGCGAATCTATACACTAAAATGATCCCTAAAGTGAAGAGAATTTTTTCTCTTAGTTCCTTCAGGTTCCAAATGTTGTTAAGTGTTTGTATAAATCCTTTCATTCGTTAATTTTAAAGAGTAATTGCTTTACCTCCAGCTTTAGCGATCAGTTCTTCAGCAGATTTGGTAAATTTATCAGCAGAGATAGAAACACCAGATTTCAACTCACCTCTACCCATGATTTTAACCAATTCGTTTTTAGAAGCCAAACCGTTTGCTACCAAAACATCTTTAGTGATTTCTCCTGCGATGTTTTTAGTATCAATTAAAGTTTGGATGCTATCTAGGTTGATGGCTCTAAATTCTTTTCTGTTGATGTTTTTGAAACCGAATTTGGGCAATCTTCTTTGCAAAGGCATTTGTCCACCTTCGAAACCGATTTTCTGAGAATAACCGGCTCTGGCTTTTTGACCTTTATGACCTTTTGTAGAAGTTCCACCTTTTCCGCTTCCTTGTCCTCTACCAATTCTTTTTGAATTGTGAGTAGAACCTGATGCTGGTTGAATGTTATTTAATTTCATTGTTTTTTAGATTTTAGATGTTAGAGGTTAGATTTTGGATTAAAAATCAGACTTAAAAATTAGGTCTGATTTTTAATCGTCTAACTTCTTTTTCAAATTATTTTTGAACTTCTAGTAAGTGTCCTACTGATTTTATCATTCCTAAGATGGAAGGAGTAGCCTCATGTTCAATTACTTGGTGAAGTTTTTTAAATCCTAATGCTTCAAGCGTTCTTTTTTGGGTTTTTGTTCTCCCGATAGCGCTTCTTACTTGTTTTACTTTAATTGTTGCCATTGAGATTATTATTATCCGTTAAACACTTTACTTAATGAAATACCTCTCATTCTAGCGATTTCTTCTGGTCTTCTGATATCCAACAACGCTTTGAAAGTAGCTTTCACTACATTGTGAGGGTTAGAAGAACCTTTAGATTTTGAAAGAATATCTTTGATCCCTGCAGATTCTACAACGATACGCACAGTGTTACCAGCGATAACCCCTGTACCGTGAGAAGCTGGTCTTAAGAAAACATCAGCACCTCCGTATCTTGCAGATACTTGGTGGTGGATCGTTCCGTTAACTACAGGAACTTTCACTAAATTTTTCTTAGCTTCTTCAACTGCTTTAGAAATAGCAGAAGCTACTTCTTTAGATTTACCAAGACCAAAACCGATGGTTCCGTCTTCGTCACCTACCACTACGATAGCTGAGAATCCGAAAGCACGACCACCTTTGGTAACTTTAGTTACTCTGTTAACAGCTACGAGACGATCTTTCAATTCTAATCCTCCCGGTTTTACTTTTTCTATATTATCTAGTCCTAACATATTTCCGAAATTTTAATGATTAGAATTTTAATCCACCTTCTCTTGCACCGTCAGCAAGAGCTTTTACTCTACCGTGATATACAAAACCGTTTCTGTCGAAAACTACAGCTTCAATTCCTGCAGCTTTTGCTTTTTCGGCGATTGCTTTACCAACTTCAGCAGATATTTCTACTTTGGTACCTTTAGCATTCAATGCTCTGGAAGATGCAGAAGCTAAAGTTTTACCGTCTTTATCATCGATTAACTGTGCGTAAATTTCCTTATTACTTCTGTAAACGGACAATCTTGGCAATTCAGCAGAGCCAGAGATTTTCCCTCTTACTCTTCTTTTGATTCTAATTCTTTTTTGTTCTTTATTTAATGCCATTTTCTTAAATTTTATTAAGCAGATTTACCAGCTTTACGTCTTAATATTTCACCTACGAACTTGATACCTTTACCTTTATACGGCTCTGGTTTTCTGAATGAACGGATTTTTGCTACCACCATTCCTAGAAGTTGTTTGTCGTGAGATGACAAAGTAATAATTGGGTTTTTACCTTTTTCAGTCAATGTATCTAGTGTGATTTCTTTTGGAAGATCAACAACGATACCGTGAGAGAAACCAAGAGATAATTCTAGTTTCTGACCAGCGTGAGAAGCTCTGTATCCTACCCCTACCAATTCTAGTTTCTTTTCGAAACCTTGTGTAGTCCCAACAATCATGTTGTTGATAAGAGCTCTGTATAGACCGTGTAACGCTCTATGTGTTTTAGAATCTGAAGGACGAGATACAGTTAGTACATTGTCTTCAATATTCATAGTGATTCCTTCGGTTAGTTGTTGAGAAAGCTCGCCTTTAGCTCCTTTCACTGTAACTAAACCATCCTTTTCAGTAATGGTAACTCCCGCAGGAATGTTTATAATTGCTTTACCAATTCTTGACATTTTCCTTTGATTAAAAATTAATAAATATAGCAGATTACTTCTCCACCTACTTTCTCTTCTCTAGCTTTCTTATCCGTCATTACACCTTTAGATGTAGAGATGATTGCGATACCCAAACCGTTCAATACTCTTGGAAGATCTGCTGATCCTGCATAGTATCTCAAACCTGGCTTAGAAGCTCTTTGGATCAATTTGATCGCTGGTTTGTTGGTTTGCTTATCGTATTTCAAAGCGATTTTGATTGAACCTTGTACGGAGTTATCTTCGAACTTGTAGTTCAAGATAAACCCTTGGTCGAAAAGGATTTTAGTAATCTCTTTTTTGATTTTCGATGCAGGAATTTCCACCACTTTGTGGCCTGCGCTTTGTGCGTTCCTTACTCTAGTTAGGAAATCTGAAATTGGATCTGTTACCATTTTTCTTTTTTGTTATTATTGGTTAATGACAACTAGTATTGCAAATGGCAGTTAGCTATAGGGTATAGCTAACTGCTATAAGCAACTGTGTTGTCTCGATTATTCAAATTGTTACCAACTTGCCTTTTTAACTCCTGGGATAAGACCGTTGTTAGCCATTTCACGGAAAGTTACTCTGGAGATACCGAAAGTTCTCATGTATCCTCTTGGTCTTCCTGTTAGTTTGCATCTGTTATGCAATCTTACAGGAGAAGCATTTTTTGGCAAATGTTGCAATGCTTCGTAATCACCAGCTTCTTTTAGAGCTTGTCTTTTAGCAGCATATTTAGCAACTAGTGCTTCTCTTTTGCGCTCACGCGCTTTCATTGATTCTTTAGCCATGTCTTAGTTCTTTTTGAACGGTAAACCGAAGTGAGTTAATAATGCTTTAGCTTCTTTGTCTGTGTTAGCAGAAGTTACGAAGGTAATGTCCATCCCTTGGATTTTTTTCACTTTGTCGATAACGATTTCGGGGAAAATGATCTGTTCTGTAATACCTAAGTTATAGTTACCTCTACCGTCGAAACCGTCAGCTTTGATACCAGAGAAATCTCTGATTCTTGGCAAAGCTGAAGAAGTTAAACGATCTAAGAATTCATACATTTTGTTGTCTCTTAGAGTAACTCTTGCTCCTACTGGCATTCCTTTTCTTAGTTTGAAAGCAGCTTCGTCTTTCTTAGAGATTGTACCAACTGCTTTTTGACCGGTAATTGCTGTTAATTCTTCAACAGCGTAATCAACGATTTTTTTGTCGGCAGTTGCAGCTCCTAAACCTTGGGAAATAACGATTTTCAACAATTTAGGTACTTGCATTACTGACTTGTACCCAAATTCTTCCATCATTGCAGGAACAACTTTTTCTTTATAGTCTTTCTTGGGTCTTGCTATATATTCCATGTTCTTTTTAAATTATAAAGTTTTTCCGGTGGTTTTAGCAACTCTTACTTTCTTGTCTCCTTCCATTTGGTAACCTACTTTAGTAGCTTTTCCGTTTGCATCCATAAGAGATACATTGGAAATATGGATAGAAGCTTCTTTCTCTACAATACCACCTTGAGGATTAGAAGCAGATGGTTTTGTGTGTTTTTTCACAACATTAACACCAGCTACGATCACTCTTGGATCTTTACCTTCTTTTTTAATCACTTCTAGTACTTCACCTTTACTTCCTTTGTTTTTACCGGTAGTAACGATTACGCTATCTCCTCTTTTTATTTTAACTTTTGTCATCTTTTCTAAATTTTAAAAATTAAAGTACTTCTGGAGCTAATGAAATGACTTTCATGTATTCTTTGTCTCTAAGCTCACGAGCAACTGGTCCGAAAACACGAGTACCTCTCATATCACCGTTTGCGTTAAGCAATACACATGCATTGTCATCAAACTTGATATAAGAACCGTCTTTTCTTCTAACTGCTTTTTTAGTTCTTACCACTACTGCTTTAGAAACTTGTCCTTTTTTTGCATTACCAGATGGTGATGATTCTTTGATGGTTACAACGATTTTATCACCTACTGAAGCATATCTTCTTCTTGTTCCTCCTAGAACTCTGATTACCAATACTTCTTTAGCACCAGTGTTATCAGCTACTTTTAGTCTTGATTCTGTTTGTAACATTATTATTTAGCTTTTTCAATGATTCTTACTAATCTCCATCTCTTACTCTTACTCATTGGTCTAGTTTCTTGGATAAGAACTCTATCCCCTTCTTGGCACTCATTTTTCTCGTCGTGAGCGGTATATTTTTTCGTTTTCAAAACGAACTTACCGTACATTGGGTGCTTGATTCTTGTAGTTTCGCTTACAACAATGGTCTTTTCCATTTTATTGCTGGAAACGATTCCGATTCTTTCTTTTCTTAAATTTCTTTCCATAATAAAACGAAATTATTGTTGTTTTGCGGTTAATTCTGTATTAAGTCTAGCGATTGCTCTTCTTAAATCTCTAACTTGGATAGGATTTTCAATTGGGCTGATTTTGTGAGCCAATTTCAACTTGTTATAGTTTACTTTAGCTTCAGCTAATTGTACTTTTAAATCCTCAACGCTTAAATTTTTGATATCAGCTTGTTTCATTTTATAAAAGATTAAAGAGGTTTAACAAAATCGTTAGCTACTACAAATTTCGTTACGATTGGTAGTTTTTGAGCGGCAAGACGAAGAGCTTCTTTAGCTACTTCGTAAGGTACTCCACCTACTTCGAACATTACTTTTCCAGGTTTTACTACAGCTACCCAATATTCTACAGCACCTTTACCTTTACCCATCCTTACTTCGGCTGGTTTTTTGGTGATTGGTTTATCTGGGAATATTTTGATCCATAGTTGACCTTCTCTTTTCATATATCTGGTTGCAGCAATACGAGCAGCCTCGATTTGTCTTGCTGTAATCCAAGCTCCGTCAATCGCTTTGATTCCGAAAGTACCGTACGCAAGTTGAGATCCTCTTTGCGCATTTCCTTTCATCTTCATTTTATGAACACGACGAAACTTTACTCTTTTTGGTTGTAACATAATTTTTAGATGTTAGATGTTAGATGTTAGATGTTTAGATAAATTTTAAATCAGTTCTTGTAACGGAAGTTCTAATTTCTAATTTCTCGTTTCTAACTTCTGATTAATTATTGTTATTTCTTCTTGGTTTTCTGTCACCACTTCTTTCGTTTCTACCTCCGGCTGGTGATTTTTTTTGTTGTTGTCCTACTAGTGGAGTAAGGTCTCTTTTACCGTACACTTCTCCTTTCATAATCCAAACTTTTACACCTAATCTTCCGTAAGCAGTATGAGCTTCTGCCCAGTGGTAATCGATATCAGCTCTGAAAGTTGACAATGGGATTCTTCCTTCTTTGAAAGACTCGCTTCTTGCCATTTCAGCACCGTTCAAACGACCTGAGATCATTACTTTGATCCCTTCAGCTCCCATTCTCATTGTAGATGCGATTGCCATTTTAACAGCTCTTCTGTAAGAAATTCTGTTTTCAATTTGCTTTGCAATACTTTGAGCTACTAAGATAGCGTCTAGTTCTGGTCTTTTGATTTCGAAGATGTTGATTTGAACTTCTTTACCAGTAAGTTTTTTCAACTCTTCTTTTAATTTATCAACCTCTTGACCGCCTTTCCCGATGATCAAACCAGGTCTTGCAGTTGTGATGGTTACTGTTACTAATTTTAGTGTTCTCTCGATGTAGATTCTTGAGATACCTCCTTTAGATAATCTAGCTTCAAGATATCTTCTGATTTTGTAGTCTTCAGCGATACGGTCACCGTAATCGTTTCCACCAAACCAGTTAGAATCCCAACCTCTGATGATTCCTAATCTGTTTCCAATTGGATTTGTCTTCTGTCCCATACCTTGAATTATTTGTTATCTTTAGAGTCTAAAATGATTGTAACGTGGTTAGATCTTTTTCTGATTCTGTACCCTCTACCTTGTGGTGCTGGTCTTAGTCTCTTCAATTGTCTTGCGCTATCCACGAAAATTTCTTTAACGATTAGGTTAGCTTCTTCGATATCCTTTCCTTCGTTCTTTGTTTGCCAGTTAGCCATAGCAGAAAGAAGAAGTTTTTCTAACTTGTTAGAAGCATCTTTTTTAGAGTACTTAAGGATATAAAGAGCTTTTGCTACACCTTCTCCACGGATGATATCGGCAACCAATCTCATTTTTCTAGGAGAAGAAGGACAATCGTTAAGTTTAGCTTTTACAACATCTCTGTTTGCTTCCTTTCTAGCGAGTGCGCTATCTTGTTTTCTTGTTCCCATAATTATCTACTTCCTTTATTTTTGTTACCACCGTGACCTCTGAAAGATCTTGTCGGAGAAAATTCGCCTAACTTGTGACCTACCATGTTTTCTGTTACATAAACTGGGATAAAAGATTTCCCGTTGTGTACTGCGATGGTTTGTCCTACGAAGTCCGGAGAAATCATTGATGCTCTGGACCAAGTTTTGATAACAGTCTTTTTGTCTGATGCAATATTTGCCTGAACCTTCTTATCTAAAGAATGATGAATGAAAGGTCCTTTCTTAAGTGATCTTGCCATAATTATTTTCTTTTAGATACGATATAACGGTTAGACGCTTTGTTTTTCTTTCTTGTTTTGTAACCTTTTGCTGGTTTACCATTTCTGGATCTTGGGTGACCTCCTGAAGATCTACCTTCACCACCACCCATTGGGTGATCTACTGGGTTCATTACTACGGCTCTGGTTCTTGGTCTTCTACCTAACCATCTGCTTCTACCTGCTTTACCGGATACGGTAAGTTGGTGATCAGAGTTAGATACAGATCCGATCATTGCCATACATTCTGTAAGGATCATTCTAGATTCTCCAGAAGGCAATTTAATGATCGCATACTTACCATCTCTAGAAGTTAATTGAGCAGAAGATCCTGCACTTCTAGCTAGGATAGCACCTTGACCAGGCTTTAGTTCGATACAAGAAATTACGGTACCCAAAGGAATGTTTTTCAATTTCATTGCGTTTCCTACATTCGGCTCTACGCTATCGCCGGAAACGATTTTCTGATCTACTTTAATTCCGTTTGGAGCGATGATGTATCTCTTCTCTCCGTCTGCATACTCTACTAATGCGATGAATGCAGTTCTGTTTGGATCGTACTCTACAGTTTTTACAGTCGCTTCAACATTTGCTTTGTTTCTTTTGAAGTCGATGATTCTGTATTTCTTTTTGTGTCCACCTCCGGTGTAACGCATGGTCATTTTACCAGTTTGGTTACGCCCACCTGACTTACTAATACCAACGGTTAGAGATTTCTCTGGTTTGTTGGTAGTAATTTCTTCAAAGTTATTTACAACTCTGAATCTCTGTCCCGGGGTGATAGGTTTTAATTTTCTAACAGACATTACTATTGTTTATATTATACTTGTTATTAATGGATAATGGCTAATGGCTTTTAGCAAAAAACTAAAAGCCAAGCACTTTTATACTGCAAAGATGTCGATAACTTCTCCTTCGTTAAGTTTTACGACTGCTTTTTTCAATTTGTTGGTTTTACCAACTTGAAGTCCTTTTTTGGTGTATTTCGAAGAAACCTTTGGTGCATAAACCATAGTGTTTACATCCGCTACCTTAACACCATAAGCTGCTTCTACCGCATTTTTGATTTGGATTTTATTGGCTTTCGTGTTTACCAAGAAGCTATAAGTCCCTCTCAAATCTGTAAGGTAGTTTGCTTTTTCTGAAATTACCGGTTTGATGATTACTGACATGATTTATTTTTTTAAGATTTCTGTGAATTTATCTACTGCTCCTTCGAAGAATACGATCTCACCTGCGTTTACCAAATCATAAGAAGAAATTTCGTTATAATTCAATACTCTTGTCTTAGGCAAGTTTCTTGAAGAAAGATATACATTCTGATTGGCTTCAGCTAAGATGAACAACGCTTTTTTACCGTTTAGTTCCAATGCGTTCAATACGCTGATGAATTCTTTGGTTTTTGGAGCGTTCATGCTCATATCTTCCATCACTTTGATGCTG
Source organism: Amniculibacterium sp. G2-70 (assembly GCF_014353055.1). GTDB lineage: Bacteria > Bacteroidota > Bacteroidia > Flavobacteriales > Weeksellaceae > Amniculibacterium > Amniculibacterium aquaticum. The sequence continues at coordinate 1,794,656 of NZ_CP060698.1, read as the reverse complement.
TTGTCTCTCATTTTTTGAGAAAGAACAGATTTTTTAGCCAATCTCTTAAGCGCTTTGTTCAATTTGAATCTGTAGTCTCTTGGCTTTGGACCGAAAACTCTACCTCCACCTCTGAAAGTTGGAGATTTGATATCCCCGTATCTTGCAGATCCAGATCCTTTTTGCTTCTTAAGTTTTTTAGTAGAAGCGGTAATTTCGCTTCTTTCTTTTGACTTATGCGTCCCTTGTCTTTGTGCAGCAAGGAATTGTTTTACTTCTAAATAAACCGCGTGTTGGTTAGGCTCAATTCCGAATACAGATGCATCTAACGAAACTTTTCTTCCGGTTTCTTTTCCTAAGGTATTTAATACTACTAGTTCCATCTTCTTACAATTACATATGAATTTTTAGCCCCAGGAATAGCCCCTTTTACTACTAAAAGATTTTGTTCCTCATCTACTTTCAACACTTGAAGGTTTTGTACGGTAACTTGCTTACCACCCATTCTTCCTGCCATTCTCATTCCTTTGAATACTCTAGAAGGATCGGATCCTGCACCGATAGAACCTGGAGCTCTAAGTCTGTTGTGCTGACCGTGTGTAGCTTGCATTACCCCACCGAAGTTGTGTCTTTTCACAACCCCTTGGAAACCTTTACCTTTTGAAGTTCCAGTTACATCAATATACTCACCTTCTGTGAATAAATTAACAGTTACTTCATCACCTAATTTCAAATCTTCGAATCCGTGGTGGAATTCTACCAATTTCGCTTTAGGAGTTGAACCAGCCTTTTTGAAATGACCGGCTAATGCCTTACCGACATTCTTCTCACTCTTGTCATCGAAACCTAGTTGTACGGCAACATACCCGTCAACCTCTTCGGTTCTGACCTGTAAAACCGAGCATGGACCAGCTTGAATAACGGTACAAGGAATATTCTTCCCGTTTTCGTCAAACAAAGATGTCATACCGATTTTTTTTCCAATAATACCTGACATTGTTTATAAAATATATATAAAATTTATCTTTTTAATGCTCATTTCTCTGAAGTCATTCGTGATTTCTAAGGTTGAATTAGGCACACCATACCCCTAAAATGAGTGTGCAAATATATGAAGATTTTTGTAAACTGCAAATTTTCTTGAAAAATAATTTGAAAATGAGGGGTTTAAAGAAAAAAAAAGACCATTCATTACAAATGGCCATAACTCGATATTGAATCTTGATTGGAAGATTATTCCATAATGGATTTCATATCCAGATCCATTGGGAAATTGTTCATCATCCGTTTTCTCTCCATGACAGAATTGATTAATTTTTGTTTAAAACTCGGATCTTCAACAAAAGCAACATGGTTAAGAATGCTAAGATTGAATACCAAATTATCATACAACTTAAAATACTGCTCTTTGGAAACCGCTTTGACATTTGATGGAATTTGGATAAACTTATGATGCTTTTCAATTTCATCCAACACAAAACGAATGGTTTTTCTATCGTCTTCGACAGAAACTATAAGCCCAGGAAGTCCATTTATTTTGAAAGGGCCAAATGGAAAAGTATAATCGGTAGAAAAATAAGCAATCCATTTTCTCCCAAAAGCTGCAGTGGTTGCTTTTTTACACACGATATTATTAATGGTTTTGGTTTCGTTTGTAATATTCCAAATCAGCTCAGCATTTTGTTTATATTTATAGTATGTTTTACCTTCGTTCAAATAAACTGAAAAATCTTTTTTGGTAGCATCGTAGCTAATCCGATCTAAAAACAGTGTTCTTTTACTTTGCAACTGCTTCATGTCTAACACTTCACCTTTAACTTCATAAAAGTCTGAAAGAATACTTTTATCGGACAAAAAATACGATTGATTTCTATTAAAAAACAGTTTAAAATCTTCAACTTTAGCCTTTCTAGTTAAGGAGTCTAAGATGTAGGTCATTCTGTAATTCGCCCTAAATTCTGATTGAAACCCCTGCCCAACTACAAAGTTTAAACTAAAAAAAAGAAATAATAAAACAATTTTGTACATATCTAGTTTAAAATGATTGGTTTTATGATTAGTGGTATTGTAGTCTTCCCCAAAAACAGAAACGAATATAAATATAGTTTTTAACTTTGGGAAATATGAAACAGAGCAAATTTACAGAGGTTCAGATTGTGAAGATCTTATCTGAACAAAATCAAGGAAAAACGGTAAACGAGATTTGCCGAGATTACGGTATCAGCCAACCTACTTTTTACAAATGGAAAAGTAAATACGGTGGTATGGATACGCACCAACTGGCACAACTCAAAGAGTTTGAGAAACAGCTGTCACAATATAAAAAAATTGTCGCAGAACTAACTTTGGAGAACACTGTTTTAAAAGATGTTATAGAAAAAAAGCTTTAACGCCTTCCGAAAAGCGAGAAATGGTAGTATATGCCAAAGAAACCCACAAGATAAGCATAAGGAAGGCATGCGGTTGTTTCGGGCTGAGTTATTCGGTTATGTACTATAAAAAGAGGATTGATTCTCAAGATGATCTCATCCGTGAAGAACTTCGGTTGTTGGCAATACAAGAACATACTTGGGGATTTTGGACAATGCGTTATCGCTTGAAAAACATGGGATTTTGGTGGAATCATAAACGGATTTACAGAATCTACACTTCGATGAATCTAAATTTAAGAAGCAAGAGAAAGAAAAGGCTTCCTGCAAGAGTGAAAGAGCCGCTTCTGCGTCCGATCTATCCAAATGTAACATGGAGTATGGATTTCATGCATGACACTTTGGAAAACGGCAAAAGCGTGAGAAGTTTGAACATTATAGATGATTTTAACAGAGAAATTTTACAAATAAGTATTGATACGAGTTTGCCTTCTGCAAAAGTAATTACCAAGCTGGAAGAACTCATCGAATGGCGAGGGAAACCGGACAAAATACGAGTGGATAACGGACCGGAATTTATTTCAGAAAAATTAAAAACTTGGTGTCAATATCACGAAATTGAGTTGCATTTTATCCAACCGGGAAAACCTACTCAAAACTCTCTTATTGAGCGGTTTAATAGAACATTTAGAACAGAGTTTTTGGATGTATATTTGTTTGAAAGCGTGAAACAAATGAGAAATTATGCAGAAATATGGATGTGGAAATACAACAACGAAAGACCACACAGTGCATTGCAATATCTCACACGAGATCACTGAAAAAGTGAATTTTCAGGAAATATGAAAAAGAAGGAGTTGAAATCTTAGGATTTTAGCTCCTTTTTTTGTACCTTGATAAGGTCTTTTAAAGATAAAGAATGTTAGTCCAACAGCAAAAGATTCAGTTTAGTTCTTATTCCGATTTGTATGATTTAATCGTTCCGAAAGAAAATCTTCTTCGAAAAATTAATGATTTGATAGATTTTTCCTTCATCTACGATGAACTGTTGAATAAGTATTGTTTGAACAATGGTCGCAATGCGGAAAGTCCGGTGAAGATGTTCAAATACCTTTTGTTGAAAAGCATTTACTCGGTTTCTGATGTAGATGTGGTAGAGCGTTCCCGCTATGATATGTCTTTCAAATATTTTTTAGATATGGCTCCCGAAGATGATGTGATAAACCCCAGTTCACTTACAAAATTCAGGAAATTACGCTTGAAAGATACCGATTTGTTGAACCTTCTAATTGGTAAAACGGTAACGATAGCGATCGATAAAGGCATTATTAAATCCAGATCCATTATTGTGGACGCTACACATACTTTATCTAGATCGAATCCATTTTCAAGCATAGAAGTACTGAGAGAGCGTTCGAGATTAGTTCGTAAAACGGTTTATCAATTTGATGAAAACTTCAAATCAAAAATGCCGGTCAAGAATACTGAAAACGATCTGAACAAAGAATTGGCTTATTGTAGAGAACTTGAAAAATGCATAGAAGATGAGCCATCAATAAGTGAGATTCCGGCAGTGAAAGAGAAATTAAATCTTTTGAGGGAAACAGCCGAAGACACCGATGAACAGCTAACTTTCTCAAAAGACACGGATGCCAAAATCGGACATAAATCCGCAGACAGTTCCTTTTTCGGTTACAAAACACATTTGGCGATGAGTGAAGAGCGGATTATCACCGCAGCAGTGGTAACTTCGGGAGAAAAAGGAGACGGGCCTGAATTGCCAAAATTACTGCAAATGAGCCAAGACAACGGAATGGAAGTGGAAACCATCATTGGCGATTCGGCTTATAGTGGAAAAGAAAATCTGAAAATTGCCAGCGAACAGGATATAAAAATTGTTGCAAAGTTAAATCCATCCATTACACAAGGATGTAGGAAAGAAAAAGACCAGTTTGATTACAATAAGGATGCTGACAGATTTGTTTGTCCTGCCGGGCATTTAGCCATCAGAAAAGCCCATCAGAACAGAAAGAATGTCGGCAAAAATCAAGCTGATGTATATTATTTTGATGTTGAAAAATGTAAAGTTTGCCCATTAAGAGAAGGTTGTTACAAAGACGGAGCAAAATCTAAAACCTACTCGGTTTCTATAAAATCAGAATTACACCAAGAACAGATGGCTTTTCAGGAAAGTGATTATTACAAAGAAAAGTCGAAACACCGGTATAAAATTGAAGCCAAAAACAGTGAACTTAAAAATGTTCATGGTTACAAAAGAGCCACTTCTTATGGAATAGAAAACATGCAAATGCAGGGAGCATTGGCTATTTTCGCAGTCAATTTGAAGAGGATCCTGAAATTAATCTAAGAAAAAGAGAACAAAATCATCATCTTTAAAACTCAGCTCCAATTAAATCAAAACAAGCTTTACAAAACCCATTAAATTTAGAACTCCAAAAAATGTAAAGAGCTTATTACCGATTTTAAAGTCGTGTAATAAGCTCTTAATTCTTGTCTGAAATTAAATCTTATTCAAAATGAAGATGGTTTTTCAGTGACCTCCACACCGAGGGATTTTTTATTGAAATATGGAAAAATCAGCCACACTAATCCAGCAGATTTTCCCACATTTCAACAAAATTATTCAACACCAACAACAGAAATATTAAATAAAATCTCTACTTTTGAGTGTTACTAAGAATGGGAAGATTACAGTATTATAAAACACGACCTTCAACAAAATAATCTGTATTTACAAATAATACAGGCTTTGAGGAAGAAAATTCTTGAATATTTGACTGTATTTTAAATTATAAAATTAATTCAATGACAACTCAATGGGATTATCAAACTTCAATTTCTCGTCATAATAATCATTGAATTTCTTGGTGTCTTCAGCACTGTAAGTCACTAACCCACCTAAAGTAAAATCCGACTCAATATTCTTTTTCACTTTAACATAATCACTCTTTGAAATGATTTTGGGTTTTAAAAACCTATTTGCAGAATAATTTTGTTTGAATTTCTCTATGGATGTCGCAGTAAAATGGTAATCGTTTGCATCATCAAAGACCTCTAATATCAACCCGGGTAAATTATTGAATTTGTAGGGTCCAAAAGGAAAAGGACAATCTACAGCATAATAAGCAATCCAATTTCTACCGTATTTTGTAATTGTAGCTTTTTGACAGTGAAAGCCTAATAATTCTTTAAATTCATTTTCAACGCTCCAATTCCAAGGACTTTCTTCTATATAACCAAATTCATGATCGATTTTTATTGAATTGGTCAGTTCAATTTTATTTTTACTTGTATAAATATTATATTGATTATTAATATCAAAATGAGGTAGAAGTTGTTCAAATTGCATTCCCTTAGCTTTAAGAGAGTCCATTACAAAAGCTTTCTTGGCTTTAAAAACCGCATCACTATTACTTGCTACCAACCATGATTCTTCCTTTTGTTTATCTTCATTCGCTTTCAAAGTGTACTTTGCTGATAAAATATACCCTACCTTAATTTCAGATTTTATTGTTATTTGTGAATACAAAAAAGAAGAAAAGAAAATACTAAAAATAAAGGATAATTTCAATGAAAAAAATTTACGCATTATGAATCTTTTTGGGTAATTGTAACCTCTTTTACGGGTACTTTACAATCTCTTAGGTTAATATCATTTGCAATAATTAAAGCAGCAGATAAAGTAAGTTCTTTAACTACTGAAAAATGAGTGAATGTTGAACATGTAGACGCGTAAACATAAGTACAACCTTTAGGCTTACATTCAATTGTTTTAATTTTTTGGGCACTCATCAATCCAGCAACTCCTAGGGCTGCAACTAAAAATAATTTCCTCATAACTTTTTGTTTTTATTTGTTAATGAGGTAAAACTAAAACTAAAACTAAAACTAAAACTGTGCAAGTTTTTGTGTTAGAAACAATTGAATTTAGCAGAATTTAACACTTTTATGAAAATAAAAATTCCCTTTTCAATTAAGAAAAGGGAATTCATATACTAGCAAAATGCTTTGTTAAGGCCTAAGCCCTGGTTATCACACTTTGATTTCTACTTCTACACCAGATGGAAGTTCTAACTTCATTAGAGCATCAACCGTTTTGGAAGAAGAAGAGTAGATGTCCATCAATCTCTTGTGAGCTGATAATTGGAAATGCTCTCTTGCTTTATTATTTATGAATTATGTAAAAAAAATCAGCACACAATTACAAATATTAATCAAGAGTAAAATAATTCCATATTTTCTTTTTTGAACCATTGCTATTATAGAATAAATCATTAATAAAAAGGGTAGAATTAAAACTGTAATAAAATTAAAATTTGCAAGAAATGTAATTGCTTGCATTAATGCATCTGCAATTTCATTTCCTAATTTATTTTGATAGAAATAATACGCTTGCAAAATAATATTAATAAGAACTAGCAAACTTACTACTATGATAATTTTATGAAACTTTTCCATTATTAATCAATTTAAATGATATTAGTTATTATCTTAACTGGTTTTCCTAGACCGGGTTTACAGCCAGGTCCGCAATACCAGGATGGAAGTCCTTTAGGCGGTATACAAGAAGCACATTGAACATCATGAACATAACACGCTAAAGAAGAATAAACACAACATCCTGAATAATTTCCACAGCAACCCGTATCTGATCCACATCCAATAAAACACCAACTGGAACACCCCATAGGTTGGTATTGAACATTTTCAATAAAGTTTTCAAATTCTGCCGCACTACCATAAAATTCATTTATTACAGTAAATGGTACTTTAGACATACTATTACTTTTAATAAATTCTTTCAAATTTTCATCTTTAGTGCTATGAATATAATTATTAAGTGTGCTCAAATCAACTAAACTTAAGTCAATGAACTGATCCTCTTGAAACACAAAAAAATCTTTGCCTGCTAAAAAACCAGGGTGTAGGGTTCCATTTAAAGGACTATTTGAATTTTCTGCTCTCACTAGGGCATCAATACTTGATTGATAATAATATATAGATGAAAATAAATCAACATTTTTTCCTCCATCAACAACAGACTTTTGATATATCGCCAGAACATACCCATCAATAAATTCGGACAAATCTCTTAAAACTCCAATATCAATATTTTTTTCTCGCAAATTGTCTGCTAATGCAAGAACTCTTTCTTTTTGCTTAATTTTCCAATGGGTTTCAGAAGTGTCAAAAGTATAATCTAATTCAAAAAGTTTTGCACTATCATTAACAACAGACAAAACCTCTACTATACTTTTAAATTCACTTCCATCAATATCAGAATAAAGCCTCAAAACAAATTGTTCGTCGCTTACTTCGTAATTCAAAGCATTTTCAGACTGATTACTCATCGTTCTATACATCGAAATTTCGTTTGGAATACCATCTGAAATTTCTTCTACAGAATTAGTACTACAATTTATAAATAGTAGCACCAATGAAAAATACAAAACAAACTTTTTCATATTCGATTTTTTTTAATTAGTGCTACTAAAACTAAAACTAAAACTAAAACTAAAACTGTGCAAGTTTTTGTGTGAAAAACAATTGAATTTAACAGAATTTAACACTTTTATGAAAATAAAAATTCCCTTTTCAATTAAGAAAAGGGAGTTCATATACTAGCAAAATGCTTTGTTAAGGCCTAAGCCCTGGTTATCACACTTTGATTTCTACTTCTACACCAGAAGGAAGTTCTAACTTCATTAGAGCATCAACCGTTTTGGAAGAAGAAGAGTAGATGTCCATCAATCTCTTGTGAGCTGATAATTGGAACTGCTCTCTTGCTTTCTTGTTAACATGCGGAGATCTTAGTACAGTAAAGATTCTCTTGTGGGTTGGCAATGGGATTGGTCCGTTTACTACAGCTCCGGTTGCCTTTACAGTTTTTACGATTTTCTCAGCAGATTTATCTACCAAATTGTAATCGTAAGATTTTAGTTTTATTCTGATTCTTTGTGACATTTCTAAAATTTTAAAGATTAACCTTTCGCTTTAGTAATTACATCTTCAGCGACATTTTGAGGTGCAGCTTCATATTTTTCAAACTCCATGGAAGAGGTAGCTCTACCAGAAGAAAGTGTTCTAAGTGAAGTTACATAACCAAACATTTCGGATAGAGGAACAAAAGCTTTGATTACTTTTGCGTTATTTCTATCGTCCATACCGTTGATGGTACCTCTTCTTCTGTTAAGGTCACCTACGATATCTCCCATGTATTCTTCCGGAGTTACCACTTCCAATTTCATGATTGGTTCCATGATAACTGCTTTGGCCTTCTTACCGGATTCTTTGAATCCCATTTTAGCAGCCAATTCGAAAGACAACTGATCGGAGTCCACCGCGTGGAAAGATCCATCTTTCAAGGTAACTTTCATAGCTTCTACTTCGAAACCAGCCAATGGACCGTTTTTCATAGATTCTTTGAAACCTTTTTCAACCGAAGGGATAAATTCTTTAGGAATGTTACCACCTTTGATTTCGTTCACGAATTCAAGACCGGTTTTACCTTCGTCAGCAGGACCGATTTCGAATACGATGTCTGCGAATTTACCACGACCACCGGATTGTTTTTTGTAAACTTCTCTGTGGTTAGCAACTGCAGTAAGAGCTTCTTTGTACTCTACCTGAGGTTGACCTTGGTTAACTTCTACTTTAAACTCTCTTCTCATACGATCTACGATGATGTCCAAGTGAAGCTCACCCATTCCGGAGATGATGGTTTGACCAGAAGCCTCATCGGTTTTCACTTGGAAAGTAGGATCTTCTTCTGCCAATTTAGCAAGAGCGTTACCCATTTTATCTTGGTCGGCCTTAGTTTTAGGCTCAACTGCGATACCGATTACCGGATCTGGGAAGATCATAGATTCCAAAACGATTTGGTTTTTCTCGTCGCAAAGGGTATCTCCTGTTTTAATATCTTTAAAACCTACAGCAGCACCGATATCTCCAGCCTCGATGTACTCAACTGGATTTTGTTTGTTGGCGTGCATTTGATAGATTCTAGAAATTCTTTCTTTGTTTCCAGATCTTGTATTCATTACATAAGAACCAGCATCCAATCTACCAGAGTATGCTCTAAAGAAAGCCAAACGACCTACGAATGGGTCAGTAGCGATTTTGAAAGCAAGAGCAGAGAAAGGCTCTTTTACATCTGGTTTTCTTTCGATGTCTGCATCTGTATGAGGATCTGTACCTTTAATACTTTCTTTATCCATTGGAGAAGGAAGGTATTTACATACAGCATCTAGCATGAATTGTACTCCTTTGTTTTTGAAAGAAGAACCACAAGTCATTGGGATGATGGATAGATCGATGGTTGCTTTTCTAAGTGCTTCGTTGATTTCTTCTTCAGAAATTGAATCTGGATCTTCGAAGAATTTCTCCATCAAAGTTTCATCGTAGTCCGCTACGGCTTCTACCAATTTTTCTCTGTATTCCAATACTTCATCCTTCATATCTTCAGGGATTGGAACTACTTCGAAAGTTTGACCTTGACCGGCTTCGTCCCAAACGATAGCTCTGTTCTTAATCAAATCTACCACTCCTTTGAAGTCTTCTTCAGAACCGATAGGAAGTACGATAGGCACTGCGTTAGAACCTAGCATTTCTTTTACTTGGTTTACAACCTTTAAGAAATCAGCTCCGGATCTGTCCATTTTGTTTACGAATCCCATTCTGGCAACTTTGTAGTTATCCGCCAATCTCCAGTTGGTTTCGGATTGTGGCTCTACTCCGTCAACTGCAGAGAATAAGAAAACAAGACCATCCAATACTCTTAGAGAACGGTTTACCTCTACGGTAAAGTCAACGTGTCCCGGTGTATCGATGATGTTGAAGTGATACGGCTTAGTATCTGGTAAAGATTTACCTTGGTCTGTTGGGAAATTCCAAGAACAAGTTGTAGCAGCAGAGGTAATGGTAATCCCTCTTTCAGCTTCTTGCTCCATCCAGTCCATCTGAGATGCACCTTCGTGAGTTTCACCAATTTTATGTGTTTTACCTGTGTAAAACAAAATTCTTTCTGTAGTGGTGGTTTTACCTGCATCAATGTGAGCAGCAATACCGATATTTCTTGTGAATTTAAGATCTCTTGCCATTTCAGATTAGAATTTAAAGTGAGAGAATGCTTTGTTAGCTTCAGCCATTTTGTGGGTATCGGATTTCTTTTTGAAAGCAGCACCTTCTTCTCTAGAAGCAGCGATGATCTCAGCAGAAAGCTTAGACGCCATGGACTTATCGTTTCTCAATTTGGCATATTTAATTAACCATTTCATAGCCATAGAGATTTTTCTATCCGCTCTGATTGGCATTGGGATTTGGTAGTTAGCACCACCTACTCTTCTAGAACGCACTTCTACATGAGGCATTACATTGGTAAGAGCATCCTTCCAAATTTCAAGAGAAGTCTTTTCAGTCTCTCCTTTTTTAGCTTCTACAACATCCAATGCATCGTAGAAAATCTTAAAAGCGATGGATTTTTTACCATCCAACATCAAGTTATTTACAAATCTTGTTACCAATTGATCATTAAATTTCGGATCCGGTAACAAAGGTCTTTTTTTAGCTTTTGTCTTTCTCATTGTTTCGTTTCTTAAAATTTAATGATTACTTTTTCTTACCTTTTGCAGGTGCAGCTACTTGACCTGGTTTTGGTCTCTTAGCACCGTACTTAGATCTTCTTTGAGTTCTTCCGTTCACTCCTGCGGTATCCAAAGCACCACGAACAATGTGATATCTAACTCCCGGTAGGTCTTTCACCCTTCCGCCTCTTACCAATACTATCGAGTGCTCTTGAAGATTGTGTCCTTCGCCCGGGATATAAGCGTTGACTTCTTTTCCGTTAGAAAGTCTTACCCTTGCAACTTTTCTAAGTGCAGAGTTCGGTTTCTTAGGAGTGGTTGTATATACTCTTGTACATACTCCTCGTCTTTGTGGACAGGAATCAAGTGCAGCCGATTTGCTCTTCTTGGCAAGTGTGGCTCTTCCTTTTCTTACTAATTGTTGAATAGTAGGCATTTGATTGCTTTATATAAATTTAGGGTGCAAAAGTACAATTAATTTTTGACACGCAAACAATTATTATAAATATTTTTCAGTAAATCACGGAATTACGAAATATTTTAATTCTCAACTAATTCTTCAGCTTCAATTGAGAAGTGTACAAAACCTGGGATTTATCCCTTACGGTATCGTACTTCAGCCATTTTATTTGCGGGTTGATGGCCCCAATAACCGTTTGCTTTAGTTCTCCAATTTGTTTATTGGTATGTTGGTATTTCACTTCTTTATTAATGATTGGGACTTCGTAAACAGTTGTGGTCACCATGGATTTCTCGTTATTGTACAAATATTTTTTATGTTTAAAACGAGACAATTGTGGCACCATTTGCGATTTGTAATCTAGAAAACTTCCTGCATCTTTCCAGTTGTAAGCGGTTAAAAAAAGAAAAAAGAAAAACGAGATTCTGAAAACAAGCTGATCTTTTTTTTGAACTTGAAAATACAACACCAAAGCAGAGAAAAAGAAAGCAAAATTAGCGATTGCCAACATCCTGACATTCATCTCTTCGATTTGCTGAAACAATCCGGAGACAAATAAACCAACAGTATAAACGATCGTCACAATCCATAATAATTTAGGAAAACTTCCTTTAAAATTAATTTTATTTGATCGATACCATTTTACGAATTTGAAAAACAGAAAAACATCAACAAGCATCAAAACAACCTGAAACATCAAACTCAAATAGCCATTGGATGCGGGTTTTATCCCGATAAAAGGATCCACAACATTGGTCATCCCGAGAAAATCCCTGAAGAGATAAACAAACTGAAACTCACCTCTACCACCTCGCAAATGCTCTCCTGTAAAACTTCCGAAATACATTTGGTTAAATCCCAAGTACGCAAAAATCCCCAACCCCGACAGAAGTAGAAAAGCAAGATAGATGCGCAATTGCTCTACCCTCACCCGCTCTAACCACAGCCAAAACCCAAAGAGAACCAAAGACATATAGATGAAAATCCCGGAATAACGAACGCCAAACATCAACACCACAAGCAACGATGCCCAAAAAACAAACGAAGCAGCTTTTAATTTTTCACTTAAAAAAGAATGAACGACATAAAGTAAAAAGTAAAAAATAAAAATGAACAGACTTTCGGACACGGCTCCGTTCATAGCAAAAAACAAGGATTTGCCGGTGAACAACAACACCGTTTCTTTAAAATAAAATTTCCGAAACCAAGAAAATATAAGGAGCACCACAACCATCAAAAGGTTAATGACCTTATACGCCCAAAAATAATCGCCCAAACTTTCATAAAAAAACCTCAACAAAGCAGGATAAATCAAAGGGAAAAGATTGGTTTTTAATTTTGGAAAATCCGAAGCCATCCCAAAGTAAGAAAGACCGTCCGCTCCTATCCCACCATAAGGCAGAAAAAGAGACTGAAAAAAGTAAACGACCACGATAAAAAACGCTAAAACTTTATATTTAAACATCTATTGAAATTGAAATATTGATTGATAACATGAATAACAATTGATTTCATCTAATCAAAAGATAAAAAAAGTCATCCTGAAAAATTATTTATACAGATTTATAAGTCTTAATTTTACAAAATAATAAACGATTTCAGCAATCAATTCTTATTTAAGAAATTAACTTACAAATATATAAAAATGAAAAAATCCAACATCATTGGCTTGAAAAAGGAAGACTGTGCAAAAATGTCCGAAAAACTAAATGTCCTTTTGGCAAACTATTCTATATTTTACCAAAACACAAGAGGGGCACATTGGAACATAAAGGGAGAGCAATTCTTCACCCTGCATCCAAAATTTGAAGAACTATACAACAGCTTGGTTCTGAAAATTGATGAAATTGCAGAAAGAATCCTCACTCTTGGTGCAACACCCAACCACAACTACAGCGACTACCTGAAAGCATCTTCCATAAAAGAAAGCAAAGAAGTAAGCGATGGAACAAAATGTGTGGAAAATATCTTAGACTCTTTCCAAACGGTTATCGAACTGCAAAGAGAATTATTGGATCTCAGCGACAAAATTGGTGACGAAGGCACCAACTCTTTGATGAGTGGTTACATTACCGAACAAGAAAAAGAAGTTTGGATGTATTCTGCATATCTTGGAAAATAAACCTAAACTGTTGGCTATGAGCAGTAGGCTAAAAGCAGTAAGCGAACGGACGAAAACCTCCGTCACTTTGTTCTTAAAACGAGATACATTGAGAAAGTTTTTAGTGCTAGATTTAGCTCCGAAGGAGCAAACTGTTAATAGGGCATGGATAGGTTGATTTTGGAAAGCTCCGTAGGAGCGACCTATTAAAGAGTTCAGCATTAAAATGAGGTCGCTCCTACGGAGCTTAATTTCCATACACACTCATTTTCTATTAACAGCTCCGTCCCTACGGGACTTTTCTGAATCTGTGAGTATCAATTTTAAAAAATTACTTTTACAAAATCTGAATTTTAAAAATGCTTTTCACAAAAAAACCTTGGTTGTCATAAGATAACCAAGGTTTTTTTTATAAGTATAGAATTTTGTTTTCTATTTTACAATCATTTTAAAGGTTTTTAGGGTAGTTTTATTTCGGGAGACTTCTATGATATAATTCCCTTTGCTTAATAAATTTTGAAACTCGAAAGTTTGTTTTTTCTCATTGTTTAATTTTCTTGTTATTACCAATCTACCCGAAGCATCGTATAATTTTAATTGTAGATTTTTCTGCAACAGCAAAGTACCTACGAGGCTAAAGTTTCCATTGTTAGGATTGTCGTATAATGAAATTTCATTATTCCCTGTGGTCTCCGTAGTTCCCATTCCTGTTTTCTTGTCAAATCTTGCAACATACATTGTATTTTCATTTGGTATTTTTAGGGTTTGGGTAGCATTTGGCGTAACAATACCCACATCAGAAGAGGAAAAACCATACAAATAAAAGGTATTGGGATTAGGTGATGTTACAGAAATTTCATTCAAATAACTTGTAAAATCGCTGACACCCCCGTAATAGGAAGACCAATCCAGTACGCCATCTTGGTTAAATTGGGCAAATAACAAATTGACACCTCCATTATAATTTGTTGTAGTGGGCATCGTACTAACAAATGCACCTGGAGTCGCAAGATTGTTACTACCATTAGTAAATTGTGATAGTGTAATAATTATATCATTCCCCAACAAAGCCATCGTTTGAGGTGTATAGCTCGATATTTCTTCACCGGGACTGCCAAAATAGGTACTCCACAACCTACCTCCTTCATGACTAAATTTGGATAAGAAAATATCACCATTCCCTGCGTTTGTAGGTTGATGACTACCAACCGTACCAAAATAGGAATTATCCGGTGCATTGTCTGCCCAAGAATCTCCTTTTATAAATATACCATTACCATCTACTTCCATAGAAGAAACAAGTTGAGAATAAAACCCAGTTACAGAAGCAATGGGGACTCCGTAGTAGGTACCCCAAGTTCTACCTCCTGTATTCGCATTCAATTTGGTAATACTGCTGTAAGCTTTTTGTGTTTGGAATGCTCCTGCACTTGCCATGACTGAACCATTTGGGTTTTTATCATTTGCTCCTAATACATATAGACTCCCGTCATAATATCGGATTCTGAAAATATCTGCAGGAAAATAAGTTGCCCATAACAGCCCACCATTGGGATTTAGCTTTACAATATAATTGTTATATTGAGGCATAGTGGAAGGTCCGGGTAAAATTTCAAAGTTTTCTACAAATACATTGGGAGTAGTGAAATTATTTTGTTGCAAGGTTCTACCGGCAAAGTATATATTACCATCAGAATCCTGAGCAAACAATACTCCTAAATCATTGGAAGAACTGGTTGGTAAATAGGTCTTCCATTGCATTACCGAATTTGCAGAATATTTTATGAGCATTACATTTCCGGTACCTGTAATAGGTGTGGGCATCCAAGTCCCCGGAGTAGCATTTCCCAAAATACCGGCTTGTTTGTATTGTAAAGAATAACTATTACCATTCGTATCAGAAGAAACCTCAGGATATGTAATGTCATCTGCAATATTGTAATGGGAAGATACCAATGTCCCGGTAGGAGATAAACTGCTTAACAAAACATTTTTATTATTGCCCGATACAAATCCCGTTCCGGAAGTGGTAAATTGATTATAATAGGCGGTGCTATAATTATTATTATACATTACACCATTTGCAAATCTCAAATTACCATTATTACCATTAAAACCCTCTTTAAATGTAAATACACCATTTGCTCCGGCCGGCCCTAAATAGGTACCCCAAATTCTATCGTAATTTTGCGCCAATAAACCGATAGACAATACAAAACAAACCGAATAAAGTAATTTATAAACTATTTTCATAATTACATTTCTACTGAATTTACTGCCATTTTTTCATTACTACAAAAAGTAGTAAACAACATCCCAAAAAAAATTGAGGAAAGAATTACTTTTTTCATAATATTAGAATTTTATTTTGAATGTTTAAAATTAAAATTAAAATTAAAATTAAAATTATGCAAATTTTTTATGAAATAAAACAAAACTTTAACATATTTTAACAAACAATACCTTTTATCTTCTTTAGTTTTGTTTAAAAGTAACTTAATAAATACCAAAAACAAAATACCAATATAGCAAAAATTTGCATTTATAGTTGTTGCTTATGTGAGAAACAATAATATTTACAACTTGTAAAGGAGCATGGATAGGTTGATTTTGGAAAGCTCCGTAGGAGCGACCTATTAAAGAGTTCAGCATTAAAACGAGGTCGCTCCTACGGAGCTTAACTTACACACACTCATTTTCTATTAACAGCTCCGTCCCTACGGGACTTTTCTGAATCTGTGAGTATCTATTTAAAAAAAATACTTTTACAAAATCTGAATTTTAAAAATGCTTTTCACAAAAAAACCTTGGTTGTCATAAGATAACCAAGGTTTTTTTTATAAGTATAGAATTTTGTTTTCTATTTTACAATCATTTTAAAGGTTTTTAGGGTAGTTTTATTTCGGGAGACTTCTATGATATAATTCCCTTTGCTCAAAAGATTTTGAAACTCAAAAGATTGTTTTTTCTCATTGTTTAATTTTCTTGTTATTACCAATCTACCCGAAGCATCGTACAATTTTAATTGTAGATTTTTCTGGGCAAGAGCGTTACCTACAAGACTAAAATTTCCGTTATTGGGATTGTCGTACAAGACAAGAGAATTGTCTTGCTCCGTTTCTGTAGTTCCCATTTGGGATTTTTTGTCAAATCTTGCAACAAAACCCGTTCGCATATTTGGTAATTTTGCGGTTTGGGCTGCACCAGGCGTTGTAAATCCCGTATCGGCTGAAACATTGCCAAACAAATAAAATGTATTCGCATTTGGAGACGCCACATTAATAGACGGGTTATTCACTTGATTATCATTGTTATTAGCACCACCATAGTATGAAGCCCAAGACAAAACACCGTCTTCTGTGAATTCGGCAAACATCATATTAGTCCCACCATTGAAATAGGTAGTAGTAGGCATGGTACTCACAAATGCACCTGGTGTTGCAAGATTAGCAGTCCCAACATTTTGATATTGCAACAATGTAATCACCACATTATCCCCCACCAAAGCCATTGGCGATGATGCGAAAGAAGACATTTCACCACCAGGACTACCAAAATAAGTACTCCATAATCTATTGCCCGAATGATTAAATTTTGATAAATATAAATCGTAATTTCCCGATTCTACAGGCTGATGACTTTCTATAGTACCAAAATAAGAATTTGTTGCATTCGTATAGCTTGAAACATCACCCAACACATAAATACCCGAAGCATTTACCTTCAAATCACTTGTAAACTGACTACCTTGTGAATACGACAATCCATAATAAGTCCCCCACAGTCTATTTCCTGTATTGGCATCTAATTTAGTAATGCTCGCTTGAGCTTTTTGTGTTTCGAAAGCACCGGTTGTAGCCAGAACAGAGGCGTTTTGATTATCATCCGAACTACCTAAAACATAAAGAGCTCCATTATAATATTGTAATTTATAAATAGCTGTCGGAAAATAAGTAGCCCAAATTAAAACACCGTTAGGATCCAGTTTGACAATATAATTATTGGGCAATAATTGATTTCCATTATAAAGAATTTCAAAATTTTCTCTGAAAACATTAGGAGTGGTAAAATTACTTTGCTGTTTGGTATCACCAGAAATATAGGTATTACCTGTTGAATCATGCGTTATATTTACTACACCTTCCGAGTGTGGCAGATATGTTTTCCACTGCATAATAGAGTTAGTGGAATATTTTAAAAGCATATACTTGTTTTCATTCGCAATAGTAGATGGCATCCAAGTTCCCGATGTAGCATTACCGGTATTTCCAGCATTATTAAACAAAAACTCATATCGATTACCCAAAGTATCATACGACATATTGGGATAGGAATACACCAATGGACTGTCATAATTAGACCCTATTATACTACCTGTTGGGCTAATTTTAGTCATGAAAAAATTAGAATTTTGGCTGGTATCATAACTAGGTCCAGATGTTACAAATTGATTATAATACGCTATATTATAGTTGTTTTCAGTTGAAACAAGACCTAATAAACATAAATTTTCATCAGCATCAAAACTATTGTCCCAATAACCAAGAGAAGATGCTAAATTAGTACCAGCAGGGCCTAAATAAGTACCCCAAACCCTATCAAACACTTGAGCTTTTATCCCAAAAGAGATAAAAAACAGGAATATGATTATTTTATTTATTTTCATTTTTTTAAATAGAACTTGTTTAATGTCTAAAATTAAAATTAAAATTAAAATTAAAATTAAAATTAAAATTAAAATTAAAATTATGCAAGTTTTTCACGAAACAAAACAAACATTTAACTATTTTTAACACATTGATTTTGTGAAAATTAAATTCAACATCATAAATTCTCAGTTTCAAATCCGTTCAACAAAGCTTTAGCCATGCGTATCGAGAAGTTTTGGTTTAACCGTTCTCGATATAGATTTTTTATTTCGTTTCATTTCATAAAAATCCTACTCGAACTGACGAAAATCGCCGTCACTTTGTTCTTAAAACGAGACACATTGAGAAGGTTTTTAGTGCTAGTTTTAGCTCCGAAGGAGCAAACTGTTAATAGGGCATGGATAGGTTGATTTTGGAAAGCTCCGTAGGAGCGACCTATTAAAGAGTTCAGCATTAAAATGAGGTCGCTCCTACGGAGCTTAACTTACACACACTCATTTTCTATTAACAGCTCCGTCCCTATGGGACTTTTCTGAATCTGTGAGTATCTATTTAAAAAAAATACTTTTACAAAATCTGAATTTAAAAATGCTTTTCACAAAAAAAACTTGGTTGTCATAAGATAACCAAGGTTTTTTTTATAAGTATAGAATTTTGTTTTCTATTTTACAATCATTTTAAAGGTTTTTAGGGTAGTTTTATTTCGGGAGACTTCTATGATATAATTCCCTTTGCTCAAAAGATATTGAAACTCAAAAGATTGTTTTTTCTCCGTGCTTAGTTCTCTTTCCAGTACCAATCTACCCGAGGCATCGTACAATTTTAATTGTAGATTTTTCTGGGCAAGAGCGTTACCTACAAGACTAAAATTACCATTATTGGGATTGTCGTACAATTGTAAATCTTGTGAAATATTGGATTCTTGTATAGCCATGTTATTAAATGCAAAACGAGTAAGGAAACCTATTTTTTCGCTAGACAGAATTTTTGTTGGAAAATACCCATTTGCCGTGGTAACACCGGTCATAGAACTTGTATCTCCCCAGAGTAGAAGAGTGCCATCGTTTAAAAACTTTGGATTTATTTCTTCCGGAGAAGCTCCACTTGTTACCCCACCGAAATATGAGGCCCAAACCAAACTACCACCCTCTGCTTCAAATTCAGCAAAAAATTTATTGGACAAATGAGGAGCGGTACTCTGTGGAGTAGTAAGAAAAGCTCCCGGGGTAGCAATATTTCCATTAGCTCCAAATTGGTTACCGGTTATTACAATCCTTTCTCCCCATACATCAATATTTTGGCTCCCCATAATGGTATCGTAACCATCACTACCAAAATAGGTACTCCATATCCTTCGTCCTGTTTGCATATCGAATTTGCTAAGGAAAAGGTCTTCTTCTCCGGTCAATTGTGTTTTATGTGCTCCTGGTGTTGCGTAATAGGTGGGGTAACTAGCATTGCCACTGCTGCCGCTAATATACAAGCCACTATCGGTAGCTTTTAGGCCATAAACACCCATGAGATCAAAAACATTGTAAGTGCCATAAAAAGTACTCCAAACTCTTTGTCCGGTATTGGCATCCCATTTCATAATAATAGTATCTGCAGGAGCTGTGGGCTGAAAAGTTCCGGCAGTAGTAGGAGCCCATGGAGCGTTGGCATCGTAACCCGTTGCAAAATACAATGCTCCATTATGGTATGATAATAAGCTTACACTTGCTAGACAATAAGTTGCCCAAATTTTCTGTCCCATTGGCGAAAATTTTATTATCCCCGAACTTAATAAATTATTAGATTGTGCAACAAAATTAGGTTGAAATGTTCCCGCTGTTGAAAAGCCAACGATCTCTTGTTTTACAGGAAACGAAAAAAAAGAATTATTATTTTCATCCAATGAAAAATTATGTATTGCTGAAGGGGTATAAGTAGTCCAAAGCAAATTACCCGATGGACTATATTTGCTTAGAGTATAGGTAAAAGGATCAGTAGCATCTGGTGGTGGTGGTTGCATAAGCCAAGCACCAGGAGTAGCAAGGTTAGGTACTGTACCCGGACGACTATTCACAATATATTTATTGTCCAAATGATCTATCCCAATTATTTTTTCCGTAGCCAAGCTTAATTGTATCCCGGTTGAAGTATAAGAGCCATAAGTCATAAGGCCAATTACAGTAAACTTTGCCATATAATCTAGAATGAGATCTGATGAGGTATTGTTTACCCCACCACCCATAATAAATTGGTTATAGTATGAGTTGGGAAGCTGGCTATTGTAAGTGGTAATACCACTTAAATAAATATTATTTTGAGAATCCAGTAATAACCCATTATTGTTATGGAAATCGGATAAGTTTGTACCAACCCCACCTACGAAAGTCCCCCATTGTTGCATGTACGGAAAATTCCCTTGAGCTTGAAACATTTTTATAAACAACAAAAAGAATAGTGTAACAATTGATTTATTCATAATATTAAATTTAAAAATTAATAAACTTGAAGAAATGTGTAATCTGTTCCGCCGGAAGTTATTTGTAAATCGTTTTTCGTTTGTAAACTTTTTGTTCGGTTTGACACGAAAATAAGAATGTTGATACTGCAAAAGCAAAAAGAATTTTTCTTCTCATGATTATGATTTTTATTATTAATGTCTAAAATTAAAATTAAAATTATGCAAGTTTTTCACGAAACAAAATAAACATTTAACTATTTTTAACACATTGATTTTGTGAAAATTAAATTCAACATCATAAATTCTCAGTTTCAAATCCGTTCAACAAAGCTTTAGCCATGCGTATCGAGAAGTTTTGGTTTAACCGTTCTCGATACAGATTTTTTATCTCGTTTCACTTCATAAAAATCCTACTCGAACGGACGAAAATCTCCGTCACTTTATTCTTAAAACGAGACACATTGAGAAGGTTTTTAGTGCTAGTTTTAGCTCCGAAGGAGCAAAGGCATGGATAGGTTGATTTTGGAAAGCTCCGTAGGAGCGACCTGTTAAAGAGTTCAGCATTAAAATGAGGTCGCTCCTACAGAGCTTAACTTACACACACACTCATTTTCTATTAACAGCTCCGTCCCTACGGGACTTTTCTGAATCTGTGAGTATCTATTTAAAAAAAATACTTTTACAAAATCTGAATTTAAAAATGCTTTTCACAAAAAAAACTTGGTTGTCATAAGATAACCAAGGTTTTTTATATTAAATTCTTTAGCACACAACAAAAACACAAATGACTGATTTTAAATCACATAAGTGTATAGCTTTTATATTATTTATTCGTTTTGTATAGTTTACACCTTTGGTGAAACATATCGCTCAACAAAACTATACCACCTAAGGTGATCTATGAAACTTTCAAAGCATATATAATACAAATAACTATGCGCCTATGTGGTTAATGTTTTGATTTTAAACACATTACATTTTTTTATATCTGCATTGAAATTAAATTCTTAAAAACTAATTGTACTGTTCTTTGAATTTTTTCAGAAGTTCATCTAATCCATGTCTTTGTACAAAAACAGATTTTACCTCATCGTACTTTGGGGATTTGTAAAAGACCTCATGAAAATCCATGCTCCCATTTCCAACTTTTACAATTTTTTGGACTTCTATTCCTAATTTTTTAAGTTCATTTTTAAAGTCTTGAAATTCCGACTGAATATTTACCTCCATAATATTGCGTTCATTTTATGATTGCTATTTCCCACGATTGTTACATTTTCCCTTTCGATTGCACTTTATACAATTTGGCATAATACCCATTTTTCTCCAACAATTCTTCATGTACACCTTCCTCCACAATCTCACCTTTTTCCATGACAATGATCTTATCCGCTTTTTCTACGGTAGAAAGTCGGTGCGCAATAACGATTGATGTTCTCTCTTTTGTAATTTTCTCTGTTGCCTTTTGTATGAGCATTTCGCTTTCCGGATCAATGGACGAAGTAGCCTCGTCTAAAATTAATATTTGAGGTTTGGAAAGATACGCCCGAAGGAATGACAACAACTGCCTTTGCCCCAAAGACATGGACGCGCCTCTCTCGCTCACCACAAAATCATAGCCTCCGGGAAGCGACATTATAAAATCATCAATCTCTATTTCTTGAGCTGCCTGTCGAACTTGGTTTAGGGTAATCTCTTTATTTCCAAAAGTCAAATTCTCGAAAATACTGCCGTGGAAAAGAAAGACATCTTGCAAGACCACACCAATATGTCGCCTCAGGTTATGCAATTCATAATCCTCCAACAAGACATCATCAATAAAAATCTTACCGGAATTGATTTCGTACAAACGAGTGACCAAAGAAATAATGGTGGACTTCCCTGCCCCGGTTGCGCCAACTATTGCTACCGTTTCTCCAGGGTTAACAAGAAAATCGATTCCCTTGAGCACCTCCTGTTTTTCATCATAAGAAAAATGAACATTTTGAAACTCAATTTTCCCATCGAAATGATTTTTCACAAAATCACCGTCATTTTCCGTGGTCATTTTTTCATCCATAATACCCAACACCCTTTCGGCACCAACAATCCCTCTTTGTATGTTGTTGAATCGGTCTGCAATCTGTCGCAAAGGACGAATAAGCATGGAAATAAATGTAACAAAGGCAACAATAGTCCCGGGAGTAACCTCGATAAATCCGGCATAAAAAAGTATCAATCCTAAAAAAACCGAGGAAATAAGCTCGACCACCGGAAAAAACAATGAAAACACAAATACAGTCTTCAGCAATGCGGCTTTCAGAGTAATGTTGATTTGGTCAAACTTTTCGAACTCGGCCTGTTGTCTGTTAAAAACCTGTATCAAAGACATGCCTGCCAATCGCTCTTGCACAAAAGAATTTTGATTGGCTACCCAAGCCCTTTCTTCGCCAAAGGCTTTTTTTAATTTTTTTTGAAAAAACCGGGTGCTCCACAGCATGATGGGAAGGATTGCCAAAGTGATCAAACTGAGATGAAAATCCGTTTGAAACATCGCAAAAATGACCATACCAACACGAAGAACATCTCCAAAGACCATCAGAAAACCGTCGGTATAAACGGTGGCAATGGTTTCTACATCGCCCACGGCACGGGTCACCAACTGTCCAATGGGTGTTTTATCAAAAAAGGAGGTTCGGAAATACAGCAATTTATGATACAGCCTTTCCCGAATATCCCGGATGACATTCTGTGAAATAAAATTGGAAAAATAAACCAAGAAAAAATTGAGAAAACTTTCAGCAAAAACAAGTGCTACCAAAATGTACACCTGATGCATCAACTCTTCCCTACTTCCTAATTTGATAATGGCAACATCCACCACTTCTTTGGTCAGAATAGGTCTGTAGGTAGAAACGACCGCCAAGAGTATGGATACGAATAGTGTAAAGACAAACCAAGATCTGAATTTCATCCCGATGACAAACAACCGTTTGACAATAGTCCAAGTCTTGTCTTTTTCTGCTTTTTTATTGTTAGTTGAATTTCCCATTTTTCAAGTTCCAAAATTAGGGATTTTTATACATCTAAAAAAAATAAAACCGAACGCTTTGGGCATTCGGTTTTAAAATTAGTATTGGAGGAGAAATTAGTCTTTCAACATTCTTTCTGCTCTTTTTCTATCCTCTTCGGATAAGATTTTTTTACGCATACGGATAAAGTTAGGCGTCACCTCGATGGCTTCGTCACCTTGGATGTACTCCATACATTCTTCCAGTGAGAACAAGATTTTTGGTGCCACTCCTGTATCTTTATCTTTACCTGCAGCTCTCATGTTATTCAATTGTTTAGCTTCAACAATATTCACAACCAAATCTCCAGGTTTGTTTTGCTCACCGATAATCATTCCGGTGTAGATTTCCTCTCCCGGATCTACGAAGAACTTGCCTCTGTCTTGCAATTTATTGATGGAATATTCCGTAGCCGGTCCGGTTCCTTTGCTCACCAACACCCCGTTGTTTCTACCAGGAATTGCTCCTTTGAACGGTTTGTATTCCGTGAATCTATGAGCCATGATGGCTTCTCCTGCAGTTGCTGTAAGCATTTGAGAACGAAGACCGATCAGACCTCTTGAAGGAATTTCGAACTCCATGTGTTGCATTTCTCCTTTGGTTTCCATGATGTGCAGATCTCCTTTTCTTTGAGTTGCCAAATCGATAACTCTGGAAGCAAACTCTTCCGGAACATCTACCACCAAAGATTCATAAGGTTCGCAGCTTACGCCATCCACCTCTTTTAGGATTACTTGTGGCTGACCGATGGTCATTTCGTACCCTTCTCTTCTCATGGTTTCAATTAAAACCGACAAGTGAAGAATACCTCTACCGAACACCAAGAAAGTATTGGCATCGTCTGTTTGCTGAACTCTTAGTGCAAGATTTTTTTCCAATTCTTTGGTCAATCTTTCTTTCAGGTGGTTAGAGGTAACATATTTACCATCTTTCCCAAAGAAAGGAGAGTTGTTGATGGAGAAAGTCATGTTCAGCGTAGGCTCATCAATGGCTGTTCTTGGCAAAGGTTCTGGATTTTCTAGATCTACAAAAGAATCTCCAATTTGGAAAGCATCAAAACCAACGACAGCACAGATATCTCCTGCCCCAACTTCGGTTACTTTTTTCTTTCCAAGTCCTTCAAAAACATATAGTTCTTTAACTTTTCCTTTTACGATTTTACCTTCTTCTTGTGCAAGTCCAATCCATTGAGATTCTTTCAATGTACCTCGGGTTACTTTTCCGATTGCGATTCTTCCTAAGAAAGAAGAGAAATCCAAAGAAGTAATTTGCATTTGCAAAGTTCCTTCTTCCACTTTTGGTTCCGGAACATATTGTAGAACACCGTCCAATAGTGGCAAGATGCTATCTGTAGGCTCTAGACTGGTATTGAACCAACCTTGTTTAGAAGATCCGTAGAAAGTTGGGAAATCCAACTGTTCTTCGGTAGCATCTAAAGCAAAGAAAAGGTCGAAAACTTTATCATGAACTTCGTCCGGACGGCAGTTTTCTTTGTCCACTTTGTTAATAACGACAATCGGCTTTAGTCCCAATTGCAATGCCTTGTGCAAAACGAAACGGGTCTGTGGCATTGGTCCTTCAAAAGCATCCACCAAAAGGATTACCCCATCCGCCATTTTCAAAACTCTCTCTACTTCTCCACCGAAATCGGCGTGACCAGGAGTGTCGATAACATTGATTTTGGTGTCTTTGTAGGTTACGGAAATGTTTTTGGAAAGGATGGTAATACCTCTTTCTCTTTCCAAATCGTTGTTGTCCATAATCAGTTCTCCACTTTCCTGATTCTCTCTGAAAATGCTGGTTGCATGGATAATTTTATCAACCAAGGTTGTTTTTCCGTGATCGACATGCGCTATAATCGCAATATTTCTAATGTTTTGCATAGGTAAATTTTCGGTTGCAAAAGTACAAATTTCTGAAAAAGTATCCGTATTTTTTTAAAATTTATTATAAATGAATGAGTTAATGCGAAATGAACTGTGCTGGGTAAGTACGAAACGATGCAAACCTTGATGTTATAGCCCAGATGGGAACGGCATCCTTTTGCTGCGCCTTGGGATGTGGGCGGGAAGCAAAAGATAGAGTGGACAGCTGGACGGGTGGTGAAACGAGGAAGAATTGTGATGCTGTTAAGAAAAATTTAACATAAGTTTATGGTTTCAATTGTTTTTTTGGCACAGATTTTACATTGTAGTGGATATAAAACAATTAAAACATTAAATCATGGGAAACAAAACAAAAGGATTATTGGCATTATTGGGCCTAGGAGCTTTAGCATTTTGGAAATATAAAAAATCTACTCCTGAAGAGCAACAAGCGATAAAAGACAAGTTGAACTCTGCGAAAGACAACCTGAATAAATTCGGGAATGACTTGAAAGAGAAGGCCGAAGATCTTGCATCGCAGGCTCAAGAAAAATTGAACGACCTTCAAAATAAAGATAAGGTAAATCCTTAGACAACAAAGACTTTAGTTTTACATTCATATAGTTTTTTTACAGAAAATACCGCCCATTTTGGACGGTATTTTTTGTTATTTCTATTGTTTTCAGCTTAAAAATTCGGACAACGGAATGTTCACTTGCTCTCCACTTTCCTGATTTTTGATGGTGATGGTTTGGTTTTCTATTTCGCTTTCTCCGTAGAACACCAAATTCTCTACTCCTCTTTTTTCGCTGTAAGCGAAGAATTTTTTCATCTTTCCGGATTCTGAGTACAGCTCGGCTTTAATCCCTTTTTGTCTCAGTTTTGCAATAATTTTCAAGGAGGCCAAAGCTTCTTTCTCGCCATAATTGGCAAACAAATATTCTATTTTTGAAGCCGATGTTTCTGGAAAAAGCCCCAATTCTTCCATCACGAGATAGATTCTGTCCAGTCCGAAAGAAATCCCAATTCCCGGTATGTTTTTCACTCCGAATACTTCCGTCAGGTTGTCGTATCTACCGCCACCGCCTATAGATCCCATTTGTACGGATTGGGCTTTCACTTCGAAAATTGCTCCGGTGTAATAATCCAAACCTCTAGCCAGGGTGATATCAAACTTTAAAACATCTGAATTGATCCCCAGAGCCAAAGATTGATTGATAACGAATTCCAACTCTTCCACTCCTTTTTGTCCCACTTCTATGCCTTGGAATTTTTCTTTCAGTAAGGTTAAATTTTGCAAAGCATCATCGGATTGATGGAAAAGAAAATCAAGCTTTTCAATGGCAGATTGAGGAATGTTTTTTTCAATCAATTCCTTCACAACCCCTTCTTTTCCTATTTTGTCCAACTTGTCTAACGCCACAGTAAAATCAATAAGTTGATCTGCAATACCGGCGAACTCCGCCAAACCGGACAACACCTTTCTATTGTTAAGGTGCAAAGCAACAGGAATTCCCAAATCTTGGAACGATTTAATATACAACTGTACCAAATCTACTTCCAGCCAAAGGCTTTCGCTCCCTACTACATCGGCATCGCATTGGTAAAACTCTCTGTATCTTCCTTTCTGAGGGCGATCTGCACGCCAAACCGGTTGGATTTGGTACCTTTTAAAAGGAAAAACCAGGTTGTTCTGATTCATGGCTACATACCGTGCAAACGGTACGGTAAGGTCGTATCGAAGGGCTTTTTCCGAAATTTTTGGTGTAATAGATTTGGAATTTTTGGCCATGAGTTCTTGCTCAGAAATTTTATCCAAAAAGTCACCAGAATTAAGAATTTTGAAGATCAAACGATCTCCTTCTTCTCCGTACTTCCCTGTGAGTGTAGAAAGATTTTCAAAACTTGGCGTTTCCAAAGGTTGAAAACCAAAAATTTCGAAATTATTTTTTAATGTATTGATGATGTATTGTCTTCTACTAACTTCTGTAGCCGAAAAATCTCTTGTTCCTTTTGCCAGACTGGGTTTCATAATGTTCGTTTCCGTGAATTTGCAAATTTATAAAATATTTTACAGAGGAACTCCAGTGGATTTTTAAAATTAATATACTGAAAAAACAATAATAATTCGTTATTTTTGCAAAACTATTGTTTGCTTGCTGTATTCAATAATTTTTCTATAACAAACACAAATTGAACATCAAAAAAAATACACTCAGTAACACCGAGTGATTTCTTTGATGGAGTGAATCTGTTTTTTTTGAAATGGAAATATCCATCTCAAATAAAGTAATAAACTAGAAAAAATAAAAAAAATTAAACTATAACTTAAATAATCAATGAAAAAGAAACTTATTCTCTATTCGAGTATCTTGCTCGTTTCTGCGATCAATGCAAAAGCCCAAAATGCACCTGCAATTTGTGGTCCCGTGAGAACACTGTACCAAACTGCTGGAAATACGACTACATCTAAAACAGATGTCAGAAAATTCAATCAATTTACGAGAACATTTACCACAATAGGTACTTTGCAAGGAGTAGATAACTCAAGTTCTGATAACTCAGCATACAATTACAAAACTCAATTGGTGTATTCTAACCCTGGAGGTGGTTCCTTATCTAAAGTTTTATATGTTTTTGATCCTGCCAATAATTTTGCAAAAATTGGAGAGATCGCCATCAATGGAACTGTTGACTTTAACCAAACCCTATTTGCTTATGACAATTTCGTTGGTTTCATCAATGGAAATATGCTTACCATGTTTGATGTAACTGGGTTAACTTTTGCTACACCAACAACAAGGCATAATCTAAATGTAAGCACCTCGCCAAACAAACAAATTACATTGACGGCATCCGTATTAGGAAACGACTTTTCCAGAGTTGGAAACAATGTATATGGCGTATCTGGAACCAATGGGACAATCACAAGAGTTAACATCAACAGCCCCGGAACAGTAACTACTAAAATCCCAAACTTAACCGGACACAGCGGTACTGCTCCTGCGATAAGCGGCGCTTGGGGTGCTACTTGGCAAGATCTAAATGGTAATTTTTACGCTTTCAACAACGGCAGTGGTGAGATCTTCCGTGTCGATGATATTGAAAACAATTTCAACAATTCCACAGTTAATTTCTACAAAGTTTTTACAGCCAATGCAAGCGGTTCCAATGATGGCTTTGGGTGCGAGCTCATGTACGACCTACTGGATTGGGATGGCGATGGACTAAGAGATTCCGTAGATTTGGATGATGACAACGATGGTATCCTCGATATTAATGAAGGACACAACGGATACAGCCCAGACGGAGATGATGACACCGATGGTACACCCAACTATTCGGATCCTAACTTTCCGGGATTTGTAGATTCCAATAACGATGGAGTTAATGACAATTTTGACACCGACAAAGACGGATATCCTGATGCTTACGACTTGGACTCCGATGGTGACGGTTGTTTTGATGCTATCGAAGGAAATGATCATGTAAGCCTCAACCAACTAAACCCAGATGGAAGCATCAACATCAACGCACACGGTGGCATCAATGCGACAGGAGTACCCAATTTGGTCAATCCTGGAGGAGCAGCGGACAATGATGGAGCAACGGGACAACCCGCTGGTTTAGCAAAAAACGCATCCGCTAATGATTGCTTGGACTCCGATGGTGATGGCGTACCGGACAACATAGACTTGGACGATGACAATGATGGGATCTTGGATACCAATGAAGACAATTGCTCCCTAAACGAAATGACAGAAGGAACCCATTTATTCTTAGAAGATTTTGGAACCGGAGGATTTACAACAAACTCAGATGTAATTGGACATACCTACACAACTCCTACTCCAGGAGACGGTTATTATGCCGTAGGATCGTCTTCTAGCTTTGGTGGCTCTTGGTTACAAACCGATTTAACAGGTCATAAAGATGCAGGTAATCCAGACATAACCAATGGAAGCACCGCAGGAAGGTACTTAGCCATCAATATCGATTCACCAAATTTTATCGACAAAGCCATTTGGAGAAAAAATAACATTGCGGTAAATACTGGAAAATACTATCGATTCAGAATTGATGTTGCTGGATTGTGTAACAGTTGTTCAGATAAACCAAATTTCAAATTGGTGATACAAGATGCCACAACCAATGTCGAACTTGCTTCATACGACACCACAGCACTTAATCTTCAAAATGATGATGTATGGAAAAGAATTATGTTAAATTTCCAAGCAACCTCTACCGCAATTAACATTTTAATAAACAATTTCCAACCTAACGGAAATTCTGGAAATGATATCGGAATAGACAACATTGTTTTAACACCTTTACTATCCTGCGACAAAGACAATGACGGTATCAAAAACAGCTTGGATCTAGACTCTGATAACGACGGTTGTACCGACGCTATCGAAGGTGGGGCATCCATTGACAATTCCCAATTGGTAACAGCAGGCGGAACGGTAACAATAGGAACAGGATCTACAGCTGCCAACCAAAATCTTTGCGCCAATGGAACTTGTGTTGACGCTAATGGTGTACCTCAACTAACACCGACACCAATAGGATACAACAATACAACTGGACAAAGCGTAGGTTCTTCGAACGACGCATCAGTGAATTCTTGTATCTGCTACAACCCAGCCAACACTACCGGAACAGCACTAGACACCAAAGCAGGTATTACTTTACTAAAAAGAGCAGGATCAGGAGCAAATGGAGAAAACTGGCCAATGGTGAGAAAAGGCGGTCATATCGCTTTGGAATCCAACAAACAAGGTTTTGTGCCAACCAGAATGGCTACGGCAGATTTGGCCAACATAACCAATCCACAAGACGGAATGATGATCTACGACACCACAGCCAAGTGTTTGAAAATTTTTGTTAAAAACAATGCTGACGCTGTAGGAAGCTGGAATTGTTTCAGCACACCAGCCTGTCCCTAATGGTTGAAGGTTGATACCTTCATCGCTCAACTTACAGCTAGAACCAAATTTAAAAATCATTGTACATTGTGCTTCAACTTTATACAAATGACATTTTATTATTTAAAATAAAAAAAAATGAAAAATTTAATATTAAGCATATCGCTCATGATTTCCGGAATGGCTTTTTCACAAGTCATCATTGGGGATCAAACCGGCACGGCATCTAACAAAACATCGGTATTGCTAGAGTTTGCGGCCAACCAAAACAAAGGCATCATTTTGCCTTACATCACAGAAGATCTGACCGCTCCGGCGGTAAATGCCAAAATGGAAGCCGGAACCATTGCTTTGGACGCTAGAAACCCCTCTAACGCCAGAGTAAAATTCTACAACGGTACCAGCTGGACTGACCTGAGTGGCAGAGATGGAAATCTTGGAACCGCGTTGAACATACAACCCAACACCATTACTGAGTCCACAACCAAAGGAGCCATCATTGGATCGAGCTCTACAACGGCCAACGGTGTTTTGGTTTTGGAATCATCAACAAAAGCTATGGTATTGCCTCAGGTAGAAAGCACCAACGACATCATCAGTCCGGCACCTGGGATGATGGTGTACATTAAAAAAGACGGCGCCAAAAGACTGGCCGTATTCAACGGTTCGGTATGGTCCTATTGGAAACCTTAATTTTCTCAAAATTCAATTCACTAAATCCGCTTCAGAAATGAGGCGGATTTTTTTATATAGTTTCAATAAAAAAAACATTTGTTAGATTTATCTAACTTTATTAGTTTTGCAAATGAAACTAAAGACAAGCAAATGAAACCCTCTCAAAAATTAATTCTGTTCATTATTTCACTTGCACATTCTATTTTATTTGCACAAAATGCAAGTATAAAGGGACAATTAATAGCCGAAGCAGATCAAAGTGGATCGGTAAAAATTACACTAAATTCAAGTGTAGATTCAACAACTTCGGACCATTTAGGATTTTATCGTTTTGAAAATCTAGAGCCTGGAATCTATCAATTAAAAGCCGAAATGGAAGGGTTTGAAAACATCAACAAGACCGTTGTATTGAAACCCAATGAAATAAAAACGGAGAATTTCAACTTTCAAAAAAAAGAAAAAACTTCAGAAGTTGATGAAGTGGTCATCTCAGGAACCTTAAAACCTGTGAAACGATTGGACAGTCCCGTTCCGGTAGAAATATACAACGCTACATTTTTCAAAAAAAATCCAAGTCCCAGCCTATTCGATGCCTTACAAAACATCAACGGAGTCAGACCTCAGCTCAACTGCAACATTTGCAGTACAGGCGACATACACATCAATGGATTGGAAGGTCCGTACACCATGGTTTTGATCGACGGGATGCCCATTGTTTCGGCGTTGGGATCGGTCTATGGACTTTCGGGCATACCCAATTCTTTGATAGAACGGGTGGAGGTGGTAAAAGGACCTGCATCTTCACTCTATGGAAGCGAGGCTGTGGGAGGACTCATCAACATCATCACCAAAAAACCGGGTAACAAAAACAATATTTCTACAGACATTATGGCTACTTCTTGGGGCGAATACAATGTGGATCTTGGTTTTCAGTTTAAATTCAACAAAAAAATAAATGTATTAACAGGAGTTAACTATTTTAATTTTCAAAATATTTACGATAAAAACAACGATCGTTTCACCGATGTTACCTTGCAAGATCGAATTTCTATTTTTCAGAAATGGAATTTTGAACGAAAAGAAAACCGTTTATTTTCATTGGCTGCTCGTTATTCCTACGAAGATCGTTGGGGAGGCGATGTCCGCTGGAACAAGTCCTATCGTGGTGGTAATAAAATTTATGGGGAAAGCATCTATACCAATCGTGTAGAAGTATTGGGAAATTATCAACTACCGACCAACGAAAAACTTTTTTGGGGATTTTCCATCATCAACCATCTACAAGATAGCCGATATGGAACTACGGTATTTGATGCCGATCAGAAAATTGTATTTAACCAAATAACTTGGGACAAAAAAATTGGAAAACATGATCTTTTGGGCGGAGCCGCCCTTAGATATTCATACTATGATGACAGCAGTCCGGCTACAGCAACGGCAACTTCTGAAAATCAAGCTGAAAAAATCTGGCTTCCGGGAATTTTCATTCAAGATGAAATAAAACTAAACCATCAAAATCGGCTTTTGTTGGGTGTACGATACGATTACAACAACCATCACGGGTCTATACTCACACCACGATTGGCCTATAAATGGAAATTTAACCAAAATATGATTCGCCTAAATGCGGGAACAGGATTTCGGGTGGTGAATTTATTTACCGAAGATCATGCGGCCCTCACCGGATCAAGAGATGTTCTTATTTTGGAAGATTTAAAACCCGAAAAATCGCACAACCTCAACCTGAACTATGTTCGTAAAGTACAACTGGGAGCAGGAAGTTCCATCAATCTGGATGCTACTGTTTTTTACACCTACTTCAACAATAAAATTGTACCCGATTATTCTACAGATCCCAACAAAATCATCTACACAAATCTGTCTGGACATGCCGAAAGCAAAGGCTTGAGTGCAAATTTGGATCTCAATTGGAACTGTGGCATCAAACTAATATTGGGTGCTACTTGGATGGACAATACCATTACCGAAGGCAAAGAAAAAAGAAGGCCACTTCTCACCGAAAAATTTACCGGAACTTGGACGGCTTCGTATAAAATATTCGCCATCAACACGACTGTAGATTACACCGGAAACCTCTACAGCCCGATGCAATTGCCATTATTAGGGAAATTGGATCCTAGACCCGAATTCTCACCATGGTGGTCGGTACAAAATATACAATTCACTTATAACGGCTTCAAGAACTTTGAAGTGTACAGTGGGATAAAAAACATATTAAATTGGACACCCGCAAAAGTTAAAAATACCGATTTCATCATTTCTAGAAGCGAAGACCCATTTGATCAGAATGTTAATTATGATGCACAAGGACAAATTGTCTCTACCCCACTCAATCCTTATGCTTTAAGTTTCGACCCGTCTTATGTTTATGCATCAAACCAAGGAATACGATTTTTCTTTGGCTTTCGATATCATTTTAAATAATATAAACAAAAATAACACGCTGTGACAACAAGTCCAAAAAGCCATTCAAAACACCTAAAATTGGTAGGCTTGAATAAAATAAACGAACCGAAAACAAAAAAAATGAAGTAAAATATGAATCGATAAACAAAGCTGCTGAAAACGCGTGTTGCAGAAAAAATCAAAAAAAAATCAAATACTGTTTAATTTATCACTATTTTTACACTTAAAAGAACTATGTTAAAAAATATCTCAATTGAAATAAAATGGGCCGTACTATTTTCTATTGTGGGCTTGATCTGGATGGTACTAGAGAAGGCTTCCGGTCTACACGACCAATACATCGACTATCACTTGTACCTCACCAACCTATTTGCGATTCCAGCAATTTTAATGATGATTGGGGAATTGAAGGATAAAAAGAAAAATTTTTACGAAGGAGAAATGACTTACAGGCAAGGCTTTGTTTCCGGCTTGATACTTTCAATATTTATTGCTTTATTAAGTCCAATTACTCAATGGATCACCTCTTATGCAATCAGTCCCGAATACTTCCCAAATGTGATCAAACGATCGGTTGAATTAGGTTATTACCCGACAACAGAGGCAGCACAAGAACAATTTAATTATAAAAACTATGCCATACAAGGCGCTATCGGTGCAATCGGCATGGGAATAATTACCGTGGCGATTGCCATGTTATTTTTAAAATCTAAAAATGAAAAAATATGAAAACATTAACTTACAAAACAAATATAAATGCAAGTCCAGAAAAAATTTGGAACTGTCTTTTGGATGAAGAAAAATATAAAATATGGACGGCTCCATTTTGCCCCGGTTCCTATTACAAAACCAAAGCAATGGAAGTGGGAAATAGAATACACTTTCTAAATCCTGAAGGTGGCGGAATGTACAGTACCATAAATTCTTTAATTCCAAATCGAGAAGTCTCTTTTTTGCACATTGGTGAAATAAAAAATTTTGAGGAAATGCCTCTAGACTCTGAATCTGAAAAATGGACCAATGCTCTAGAAAAATATGAAATAATCCATCATGGAACTTATTGTGAACTCTGCATCACTATGGAGATTTTAGACGAATATTCCGAATACATGGATCAATCGTTTCCACTTGCACTGGATGAACTAAAAAGAATATCCGAAGCTTAAATAAAACTGCAACAATCAAAAAACAAATAATATGGCAACAACTAACACTTACTTAACCTTTAATGGCAACTGCGAAGATGCATTTAACTTTTACAAATCTGTTTTCGGTGGTGAATTTACCTTCATGGGAAAATTTGGAGAAATGCCTGAAAATGAAGAATGCAAAATCTCTGATGAGGACCAAAACAAGATTATGCATGTAAGCTTACCTATTGGTACTTCTATTCTAATGGGAAGTGACACTGGAGGAGAATGGGCACCGAAATTTGTACAAGGCAATAATTTTTCAGTTTCTGTAACGGCAGAATCAAAAGAAGAAGCGGATAAACTTTTCACAGGACTCTCCGCCAATGGACTGGTCACCATGCCTATGGAAAACACATTTTGGGGGGACTATTTCGGAATGTTTACCGATCAATTTGGCATCAATTGGATGATCAGTTTCAATGAACAAGGACATTAACCTAATTGTTCCACAACGATAAACTGAGCTTTTTGCTCAGTTTTTTTTTTAAAACAATTTAACTTTAACTTGCATCGTTCATCATATTAATTGAAAACCAAAACATCAACTATTATGAAAAATTTAATTTTAAGCATTGCTTTATTATCTTCGATAATGAATTTTGCTCAACAAAAAGAAGACCTCAACTTGAGAGGTGAACGACACAGAGTAGCACAAGGGATAAAATCCGGCGAACTAAAACCTAAAGAAGTCGTGGCCATCAATAAGCAAGCTAAAGATGTGAAACAAGCTAAAAAATCAGCTTTGAAAGATGGACACATAACAAGAGTTGAACGGGCTAAAATAGCAAAACAAGACCGGCAATTGGACAGAACCATTTACAGAAAAAAACACAACTAAGCCTACACGGTAGCGCAACAGATAACAACCCTCTCCAAAGAAAGGGTTGTTATTTTTTTTAAGGTTGATTGAAAACCGTATTTACACCATCTGCTATTTTCAAATTACTTATTTTGAAAGTCAGTTGACTTTTGGTATTGAGAGTGTAAAACCCATCAGAATGGGTTGCCCCTTCATAAGTAGGACTGACAGGAGTCACAAATTCGTTATATGGCAATGGTTTCCCAATCGATCGTATTTTATTGGTTTTAGGATCTCTATCCACCCAACTTTCTTGTGGTTTTAATACCACTAAAATTTTGGTTTTGTCCCCAACATTCTCCAAGTTTGGAATCCTAACAATCGCCCCCTCGAACTGATTGAATTTCAAAGTATTAGAACTAAATCCAGGACTGCAATTTTCACAATAAATATCTTTTCTTTCGCTTTGATTTTCAATTGAGAAAACAATATTTTTAGTATCTGGAAAGCGATTGCTCACTTTGGTCACTTCTATTACTAAATAGGCCGTTCTAAATTGACTCTCAGGATGGGGTTTAACATTTAGAAAACCACAATTGACCGTTCCTTTACTGGCAGAATTTTTCAGTTCTTGGTGAAATTCATTCTTTACTTTTTCTCTGGCATATTCCGGAATAGGAAATGAATATTGTTGTTCAATTTGGTCACAAGCCAAATCTACAATTTGTCCTTCTGCCATTTGGATAAGATCGTCGGTATTGGGTAAAGATGGCGGAATTCCCGCAGCAATCATAGCTCCGTCAAAAGCTGCACCGGCAGCAAATTCGCATTCCGATTGTACACCAGAAGGTGCCACAGAACAAACCGAAGATGCAATTTCTCCTTTTACATAATTTTTAGAACTGTTATAAAATTCCGCTGCACCATTGACAAGACTAATGGCAAAACCCGTCACCCCATTAAATGCTTTTTCATACCAAGAAGATTCTTCTCTGGAATGATCAGGGCATATCATACTTCCAATAGGAAATGCTTTTTGAAAATCTCTGGCGAAATTAATACCAACAGGACTATTTCCAAAATAATCCGGATTATAGCTTGTCACAATGTTGCAACCCATAAAATTCCCATTAGGCTGTTGTACCGGTACATAGTTAATCCCGGTTATTACATAATCTTTATAGCGATCATAGGTTATTTTAGGAGGATTGTAAAACTTGTATAATACTTGAGTGAGACTGATGCTGTTAGAGCTAATGCCGATAGGATTTTTAGAGGCATCCAAAGGAGTTATCCTCACAAAGTACACGGGATTAACTATTGGAGACGGATTGTTTTTGATAAGATTTTTATATACATTAGAAAGCTTGATCTCTTGGTTCTCTCCTGGCTTGACTCTCGTAACCTGATCACCGGGTTTTGGAGTACTTTTCCTTTCATTACTTACGGAATATGGAATATTGAATTTCAGTTCATTTTGCCCATTGGTTTCAACAATTCCTGATTGTACAATAGTATCATCATTACCAGAAAAAGGAGAAGTAGAGATTTCGAACTTTCCATACACTGCTGTTTTGGGGATTTTCCTCCAAAAAACCATCTCGGTCCAGTCTTTATTGTTTGTATCTTTATCTAGATTACGCCAAACAGAGGTTTCATAGCTCCAAACCCAACAATGCGCCCCTTTACAATCCGGGTCTGAAATACTCTGACTGGCAAAATAAAATTCAGAAACACCGACATCAAACTGATTTTTGAGATTCGTAATTTGGGGTGAACTTAATCGTATTTCGTTAGCATTCTTTATCCTTTCTACCTTATTCGAATTATTTAATCGCACTTGAGCGGGTACAGCAATGCTCCAAACCAAGGTAGAACAAAGCAAAACAACTTGACTTTTCATAGAAGATAATTTTAGAATTAATGATTGTACTAAAGAATCCAATTGATGAATCTAAGTTAACAAATTCAGAAAAGCAAACAAAGTAATATTAACACAATTATAAAAAACCACGAAATTAATTCATGGCTTTTTCTAAAATTCGTTAATAAAAAGAATTAAAATCTATACCCTAAAGAAAGTCCAGATCTAAACCCCGCCCATGGACCGTCCAAAGCGACATCTGCACCGTTGGCATTTGTGGTCACTTTATACTTCACCATCGGAATATCTAAATTTTCCAACTCTGATTTCAACTGTTGTTGCTCTTGTGGCGTTAGCGGACGACCTAGAGCATTCACCAAAGTAAAATCGCCATTTCCACTACCGTAATGCGCCCCTAAGATCCAAAAATCCAATACAAAATTTTGTTTTTTATTAAGGAAAAATTGTGCTCCAACCATTAAGCCTGCTGAATTTCCTGATGCTTTTCCTTTAGCAGTTAAAGGAACAGTATATGAGATTCCTGGAGCGGCTTCATAATCGTATTCAAAATGAAAATCGTTGGTAGAAAAATTACTATGTCTAAAATATGGCGCAAAGTAAAACCCTTTTCCATAGCCTTTTCCTATGTAAAAACGAGGCTCCACTGTAAAGTGGGTAAGGCCAACTTTTACATTTTGTATCTCCTTTTCGGCTTCTCCTTTTAAAAAGGATGATGAAAACGGAATTTCCCCTTCTGGCATTGTCCCAAATCCTACATTAACTGAAAACCATGAGGTTATCGCTCTTTCATAGGATAAATTGATATTTCTGAAAGCATAAGCAGTTACATTGGACTTGATGATGTTCATTTTTTGTTTTTCGGCAGACTCAACTTCATTGTTTTGTTGAGCATTACTTTGTGCACACAGCAATATACCGACAGAAAATAACAATTTCTTCATAAATTTTTGTTTATAGTTAGTTATCGCAAAAATATAAAAACAGCCTCTCAATACGACGCTTTTATTAAAATAATTCAGTTAAATAAAGCAATTAATTAGTAATTTTGATTAAATATATCATCATGAACCGATCTCTTTCCCCAAGTATTTTTCATGAAATACCCAAAGATATTGAGGAAATGCTCTCGCAAGACCAGTCCTTAGTCGAACTTTGGAATACGCTCACACCCATACAACGCAATGAATGGATTTGTTGGGTAAGCCTTGTAAAAAAACAAGAAACCAGAGAAGAACATCTGGAAAGAATGGTAGCAGATTTGAAAGATGGCAAAAAGAAACCTTGCTGTTGGCCGGGTTGCCCACACAGAAATCCCAAAAATGCAAAATGGTTCAAAAATTTAGACCAATGTCCAGTACCCTAAAATCTTATGTAGAAAACTTATCTGATGATGACCAAATTCTTTGTAATTTATTGGAGCGTATCATCCGGCAAAACTTAACCATGGCTGATTTTAAAATCTGGCATGCCCACCCGGTATGGTTTATAAATGGTAATCCTATCGTGGGATATAGCAAACAAAAAGCAGGGATCAGATTGATGTTTTGGAGTGGAGCAGATTTCGAAGAAGAAAAATTGAAAATGGGTACAGGTAAATTTAAAGATGCCTCAATCTTCTACAACAATAGTAATGAAATTGATGAGCAGGAACTCCAACGCTGGTTAGAGAAATCCAAAAACATACAGTGGGATTATAAAAATTTGGTAAAGAGGAAAGGAAAATTAGAAAAAATAAACCTCGACAAAGAAAATGAAAACAACACCGGAACATAACGAAAGAATTGCCAAGATGACCTTTGCATCGGTCTATCCACATTATGTAAGCAAAGTAGAAAAAAAGGGCAGAACGGTTGAGGAATTGCACGAAGTGATAGAATGGCTCACGGGGTTTAACGCCACAAAAATTCAAGAATTGATTGATGAAAAACTTACATTTCAATCTTTTTTTGACCATGCTCAATTGAATCCTAATGCCTCATTAATCACCGGAACCATTTGCGGATACAGAATAGAAGAAATAGAAAATCCACTTACCCGAAAAGCCAGATATTTGGACAAACTTGTTGATGAATTGGCAAAAGGAAGAAAAATGGAAAAAATTTTGCGGAAATAAAAAAATGAAAAAATGAAAAATCAAGTTCAGTTGCATCGAGTGTTTCTCTCTCCAGTAGAAAAAGTTTTTAAAGCATTTAGTAATGCCGATGCTTTAGCTGCATGGTATCCTCCTTATGGATTTATTTGTACGATACAAGAAATGGATTTTAAAGTGGGAGGAAAATTCAGAATGGCTTTCACCAATTTCTCTACAGGGAGTAAGCAACCATTTCATGGGGAGTATTTGGAAATCGAGAAGTATAAAATCATAAAATTTGTTGACCAGTTTGATGATCCCAATCTTCCCGGTCAAATGATCACCACTATAACCTTTAATCCCGTCATTTGTGGAACTGAAATTAATATTCTTCAAGAAAATATTCCTGATGCTATCCCTGTTGCGTTCTGCTATTTAGGTTGGCAAGAGTGTTTAGACAAGCTAAAAAAATTGGTAGAACCCAATATCCCGGATGCTTAATATTCATTAACTATAAAAAATAGAACAATGCCTTTAATCAATCCACACATCAACTTCAACGGCAATGCCGAAGAAGCATTTAATTTTTACAAATCTGTTTTTGGTGGCGAATTTGCCGTTCTGGTTCGTTTCAAAGATTTACCCAGTAATCCGGATATGCCCAGCAATCCAGAAGAAGCAGACAAAATTATGCACATTGCTTTGCCTATCGGAAAACACAATGTACTCATGGGCAACGATGTTCCTACATTCATGGGAACAGTCAATGAAAATGAAAATCGAAGCAAACTTTCTCTTGCTACTGAAAGTAAAGAAGAAGCCGATCGATTATTCAACGGACTTTCCGCCGGTGGTGCTATAGAATGCCCAATGGATGATAGCCCTTGGGGTTCGTATTTCGGAATGTTTAGAGATCAATACGGCATAGAATGGATGATAGATTACAATCCAAACTGCAAAGGTCAGGTTTCAAACTAAAATAAAAAAAGATGGAAAATAAAATCAAAGTTCAAACCCATATAAAAGCAGGATTGGATAAGGTTTGGGACTATTACAACAGTCCGAAACATATAGTCAATTGGAACTTTGCCGATCCAAGCTGGCACTGCCCAATTGCAGAAAATGATATGAAAATTGGAGGTATTTATAAGTCAAGAATGGAAGCCAAAGATGGTAGTTTTGGGTTCGATTTTGAAGCGGTTTACACAGCGGTAAATCCCAAACAAAATTTTTCGTATGAGTTTGGTGGTAGACATGCAACAGTTACTTTTAAAGAACAAGGGGCTGAAACATTTGTAGAAATACTTTTCGACCCGGAAGCTGAAAATAGTCTTGAATTACAACAACAAGGTTGGCAAGCCATATTGAACAATTTTAAAAATTATACCGAAAACCACTAGAATCCGACAACGGTATTCTGAAAAAAATTACACTAAAAAATCTATGAAAGACCGCGCACTCATTCGGGAATACACAATTCATGATAAAGAAATCCTGATCAACATTTTAAAAAGCAATGTACCACAGTATTTTGACGAAACCGAAATTGAGGACTATAAAGAATATCTCGACAATAAAATTGAAAAATATTTTGTAATAGAACAAGATGATAAAATAATAGGTGCTGGCGGCATCAACTTCTCTTCAGATATGAAGATTGGCAAAATAAGTTGGGACTTCATCCAAGTGGATTACCATGGAAAAGGGTTGGGAAAACAATTGTTAGACCATAGAATACAATTGCTGAAGTCTATAAATACCCTTGAACAAATTACAGTGAGAACTTCTCAGTTTGCATATAAATTTTATGAAAAACAAGGATTCAAGCTCTTAGAAATAAAAAAAGATTTTTGGGCTAACGGAATTGATTTGTACTTTATGAAGCTGGAATAAAGCATTTCATAACCCGAATAAAATAAAAAAAATCTGCATAAAAATTAAATTTTATGCAGATTTTAAATGTGATTAAGCGATAATTAGT
The DNA here is from genome assembly GCF_014353055.1 of Amniculibacterium sp. G2-70. Taxonomy (GTDB): domain Bacteria; phylum Bacteroidota; class Bacteroidia; order Flavobacteriales; family Weeksellaceae; genus Amniculibacterium; species Amniculibacterium aquaticum. The sequence continues at coordinate 1,753,172 of NZ_CP060698.1, read as the reverse complement.
GTCCCGATTGACCATCAATTCCGTGAGCATGACCGTGAGAAAGTTCTTCCTCTGTTGCCGGTCTATGATCTACGATTTCGATGTCGAAATTAAGGGTTTTACCCGCCATTGGGTGGTTAAGATCTACAGTAACTGCAGCGTCCGTCACCTCCAAAACAGTTGCCGAAACATGGTTTCCGTTTTGGTCTTGCAAAGGCAAGATTACCCCTACCGGTGGCATTCCGGATTGTTCGAACATTTCTACCGGCAATTGTGTAAATGCGTTTTCTACTCTTTCGCCATAGCCTTCCGCTGGAGAAACGGTGAATGATTTTTTTTCACCTGCTGCCATTCCGTTTATTTCGGTTTCAAATTTTGGCAACATCATTCCCACACCGTATAAAAAGGTAAGAGGTTGTTCTTTTTTAGTTTCTTCGATAAAGGTTTTTTCTCCGTTTTCGTTTACGGTATTCAAAGTGTAGTGTAGGGTCACTACATGATTGTTTTCGATGCTCATTTTAATTATTTTATAATTGGTTTTGAAATTTTTTAAGTGGGTAAAAATCCGCTCCGTTGTTACAGAACGGATTTTTTATTTTGTTTTTGAGGTATATTTTACATCATCCCCGGCATACCTCCACCCATTGGTGGCATAGCAGCCTCAGGTTTTGGAAGTTCGGTAATCACACATTCCGTTGTAAGCAACATCCCGGCAACAGAAGCTGCGTTTTCCAAAGCTACTCGGGTTACTTTTGTTGGGTCGATAATACCCGCTTCCAGCATGTTTACATACTCGTCGGTTTTTGCATTGTAACCGAAATCGGCAGATCCTTCTGCTACTTTAGCAACGATTACAGAACCTTCGCCACCTGCGTTGGCAACAATTTGTCTTAACGGCTCTTCAATTGCTCTTTTCACGATTTTGATACCGGTCGTTTCGTCTTGGTTTTCACCGTTTAGGCTATCCAAAGATGCGATGGATCTAACCAAAGCTACACCTCCACCAGCAACAATACCTTCTTCTACAGCAGCTCTTGTTGCATGTAGGGCATCATCAACACGGTCTTTTTTCTCTTTCATTTCCACTTCAGACGCTGCACCTACATAAAGTACCGCAACACCACCGGCCATTTTAGCCAATCTTTCCTGAAGTTTTTCTTTATCATAATCGGAAGTTGACGCTTCCATTTGAGCTTTAATTTGAGCTACACGACCTTTGATTTCGGTTTCGTTTCCAGCACCGTTTACAATGGTTGTATTGTCTTTGTCAATGGAGATTTTTTCGGCTCTACCCAACATATCGATGGTTGCATTTTCCATGGTAAATCCTCTTTCTTCTGAAATTACTGTACCCCCTGTTAGAATTGCAATATCCTCTAACATGGCTTTTCTTCTGTCGCCAAAACCAGGCGCTTTTACAGCAGCAATTTTTAGAGAACCTCTCAATTTATTTACCACCAAAGTTGCCAACGCTTCACCTTCAACCTCTTCAGAGATGATGAGTAAAGCTTTACCTTGTTGTGCAACAGGCTCAAGAACCGGAAGCAATTCTTTCATGGAAGAGATTTTTTTCTCCACCAAAAGGATGTATGGATTTTCCAAATCGGCCACCATTTTCTCAGGATTGGTCACGAAATAAGGAGATTGGTAACCTCTGTCGAATTGCATACCTTCCACCACATCAACAGTAGTGTCTGTACCTTTGGCTTCTTCAACAGTAATTACCCCTTCTTTGCCTACTTTCCCAAAAGCTTCAGCGATCAAAGTACCGATGGTATCATCGTTGTTGGCAGAGATGGACGCTACTTGTTTAATTTTTTCAGAAGAATCGCCTACGGATTGAGATTGTGATTTCAAGTTAGAAACCACAGCCGTAACCGCTTTGTCAATTCCTCTTTTCAGATCCATTGGATTGGCACCTGCAGCAACATTTTTCAGTCCCTCTCTTACGATGGCTTGAGCCAAAACCGTAGCGGTAGTTGTACCGTCACCGGCGATGTCGTTGGTTTTAGAAGCAACCTCTTTCACCATTTGGGCGCCCATGTTTTCCACTTTGTCTTCCAGCTCAATTTCTTTTGCTACAGAAACTCCGTCTTTGGTAACATGCGGAGCACCAAAAGATTTTTCGATGACTACATTTCTACCTTTAGGTCCCAAAGTTACTTTTACAGCATTTGCCAATGCATCTACCCCTCTTTTTAGGGCATCTCTAGATTCAATATCGAATTTTATTTCTTTTGCCATTTTTTTATTGTATTAATGTACGATGTATCATGTACAAAGTACTTTTTATATTAAATTTTAATTTTCCTTAAATACAATGTACATTTCACTTTGTACACGGTACAATTTTATCCCAAAATTCCTAGTAGGTCTCCTTCTTTCACAATCAGATAATCTTTACCTTCGAGTTTCAATTCAGAACCTGCATATTTACCATAAAGCACTTTATCGCCTACTTTCACAGTCGTTGGTTCGTCTTTTTTACCAGGACCCACCGCAACAACAATCCCTTCTTGTGGTTTTTCTTTTGCAGTATCCGGAATGATGATTCCAGAAGCGGTTTTCGTTTCTGCAGCTACAGGCTCTACCAACACTCTATCTGCTAATGGTTTAAAATTTACTGACATATTTATTCTTTTTTTTGTTAAATTAAATTTTCTGTGCAGTAATTCTCTAAATCCATGCCATAAAAATAAGTCCCAAACTACTACACTATTTGGCAGAAAAACAAAATGCAAAAGTGAAATTTTGGCAGTTTTTCATATTTCTTCTTCACTTTTATACCAAAAAAACAATCCTAACAATGGGTGATTTCACGATATCAAAACCGTTAAAAACACTTTTTATACCCTTTCTAAATCCACTACCTTTGTTTCTCGAAATAAAATGTGAGCGCTAAAACACATACAAATCAAGCATAACATTTAAAAGAAAAACACAATGCCAACTAAACTAAACGAAAAACAATTGATTGATGCAAGAATTGAGACGCCAATGTTTATGGCCAATATTGCATCCAAGACTAAACTAAATCTTTTAACTCCTATTGCATTTTTCGAACAAAAATTCAATACAGATTATGAAGAACTGAGTTGCATAGGCTACAATCCTAATTCTGAAGAACTAACAGCCATTATTAAAATTAAAAAATCATCAGGATATAGTGGAAACCTATGCACCAAGGGATCTATAGAATATGTTAGATTCTATGTTGACTTTGGTGGAGGATACCAAGATCAAGGATATATTGGTGTAAATGTACACGATATCTTGGACACCAATGATTGTGATAAAAAAATAGAGAAACCTATTGAGTTTGCAGTTCGCTTAAAAATCAACCCAAAAAACCAAGGCTGCGCCAAACCATTTTTACCAAAAATGAAAGCGGTCTTACTTTGGCAAACGATACCTCCTGCAAACGATCCTAATTTGGCACAACCTGGATATGTTTGGGGCAATGTTAAGGAAGCTCAAATTCAAATTAAACCTATAAAATTGATAACCATCAATCCGAACATTACAGCGATACTTGAAAAATCCATTTTAAACCCAACCATTCCATTGAAAACTTTGGTAGCAAACAATCCACTCGCAACCAAAAGCCTTAAAGAAGCCAATGCCTTATTAACAGCAAACAAAACCAGTTTTAGTCAACTCATATCGGAGTACAAAACTGCGAAAGCAAATGTAGAACCCCAACGAGCTGGTTTCAAATTTTTGGTAGAAGCAATTTTCACAAAAGATGTCAATTTGATCAAAAATTCTTCTTTGGTATTTTCAGAAAACAAATTGGATTATACAAAAGCCTTAACTGATCTTCTGGCATCAAAAGGCAATACTTCCTACGAAGAAATAGGCTGTGTTGCTTTGGACTATCATAATGAAGCTTTGATTGCTACATTTACAGCCAAGAAAAATTTTGGTTATGGAGGAAATCTTTGTAGCAATGGTAGTAAAGAATATGTAACCTTTTGGATTCAGGATGAACTTACCCATTGTACTTGGAAAAAAATTGGCACTTCTATAGTGAACCTGCATGACATTCCCGATCACAAAGGGCTGAATTATTCTGCCATTTTACCCTATGATTTTTCAAGCTTTAAGCAAGTTTGTCAAAATCCAAAAGTAGTGAAAGTAAGAGCTGTATTATCATGGAATGTGGAACCTACAGGTTTAGACACTCCATATTGGGGAAACTTTAAAGAATCGTACATTCAACTTTCTCCTAAAAATTGGATCGGCAAGAATCCTAAACTTATCCTTGTAGGTGGTATCTCTGCAGACAATATCGACAGCGTAACTGGACTCACACTACCTTCAGCTAAATTTGAAATCAACCAAAATCCAGTGATCAGCGGAAGCCGATTTATGGGTAAAATTGCCATTCATGGTGTTTCTGCACCATTTACAGGAATGAAGTACAGAATAAAAGTTATCAACATGACCAATGGTTCATTTAATTATATCAATGATCCTCTGAACCTTATAGGCTATGATGCCTCTGGCAATATTGTTCATTCTGTAATCAATCCAGATCCAACAACACATTATTACACCTATCAACCATACAACCTAAACATTACCAGTCAATTGGCATTATTCTCACCAGGATCCAGCGATCGATTGAATATTGTCATTGAACATGAAGATGGAAGTTTGGACTCACAAATAATTCAAATGGACAATACAATACCTTCAATTTCATTGAAAATTAATGACGAAGGTGAGTGTGTACACTTCAAAAAAGGAGATCCTATTTTAGGAAAATTCTCTGCAGTGGACAATTTCATGTACAAATATACATTAGGTATATCAGGAGGAACATTTACTGAGCTCAAATTGGATGGAGCCCCACAAATAATTAATCCGTCAGAATCCACATCGATCGTGAGAACCACCAATGTTACTAATGGTGATTTTAAAGTCATCACATCTACAACCAAAAATTGTGGAAATATTACATTGGTGATGGAGATGAAAACAGTTGTTGATAGCGCATATATGCTAAGCCCAATACACCTTAATCAAGCATTTTGTTTAAAAGACTGATTCAAGAACTAAGCCACTAATAATAATAAAACCGCTATCAAAAAGTAGCGGTTTTATCTTTACTATTTCCCAGCTTGCATAGGATTAATTTTTCCGTTGGAAGCTCCTCTTGCAGCATTTTGTTGCTTTTGCTTAAAGAGTTTGAATTTCGAAGCGTTGGCTTCGTCCAATCCATCATTGGACCAAAAATTATTATTGATATCAATATCTGCGGTCTCCCTCATGGGATCCAACTGCACCGATTTCAGCTTTTTATCGAAAACATAGGTTTTAGAAACTTTCTGCTCGTTGTGTCTCCAGATTTGTGCCGACGATTTGTCATAAAGTTTTGAACCGTCGTCAAAAGTAAATTCCAAAATAATTGGCATTACCATCCCTCCTTTGTTGGTGAAGTCTATCTGATAAGCACGAATGTTTTCAAACTTTTTTTGATCTGCTTTGGTCAATGGAGAAGAAGCTTCCGTTTCAAAAGAATACTCTTTGTTGGCATCTACTTTTTTCTGGCCTCTCATGTATTGATAGTAAAAATCTTGAAGATCTTTATTTTCATCTACATAATATTTGAGATTTTTATCGGCCAAATTTCTTTTTTTAGAAATGTCCTCGAAATTGTTTCTCTGTGGCCCTTCTACTTTATATTTTATCGTTCTAGCCTCCCTTGGTACGGTTGCCAAATCCGGTGTTGCTACGCTTACTTTATCGATAGAAATATCGACCGGATCGGTACCGAAAAACCAACCTCTCCAGAACCAATCCAAGTCTTCGCCGCTGGCATCTTCCATGGTTCTGAAAAAATCTGCCGGTTCTGGATGTCTGAAAGCCCATCGTTTGGCATAAGTCTTAAATGCAGAATCGAACAATTCTCTGCCCATGATGGTTTCCCGAAGGATATTAAGTCCTGTAGCCGGTTTTGCATAGGCATTGGGACCAAATTGTGCTAAGTTTTCTGAGTTGCTCATGATGGGTTCCAACTGATCTTTTGGAAGTTTCATGTAATCGACAATGGCCCAAGCCGGACCTCTTCTTGACGGAAATTCTGGATCCCAAGTGTATTCGGTGAGAAATTGTACAAAAGTATTGAGGCCTTCGTCCATCCACGACCATTGTCTCTCGTCGGAATTGATGATCATCGGGAAAAAATTATGTCCTACTTCGTGGATAATCACTCCGATCATTCCGTTTTTTATGGCTTCGGAATAGGTTCCGTCTTTCTCCGTTCGACCATAATTAAAACAAATCATGGGATACTCCATTCCGTTGGCAGCTTCTATAGATTGCGCTACAGGATACGGATATGGAATGGTAAATTCCGAATAGGTTTTTATGGTATGTGCCACAGCTTTAGTGGAGAATTTCCTGTACAAACCGTAAGCTTCTTTTGGATAAAGACTCATTGCCATCACCTGATTGTTGTTTTCAGGGATTACAACCTTCATCGCATCCCAAATATATTTTCTGGAGGAAGTCCATGCAAAATCTCTAACCTCATCTGCTTCGAATTTCCATATTTTTCTGGATTTGGATTTGGATTTTTCGGCTTTATTCGCTTCTTCTAAGGTTACGATCTCCAATGGTTCAGAAGATTTTTCAGCTTGCTGATATCTTGAATATTGAGCCGCAGAAAGCACTTCCGAATAATTTTTACAAACCCCTGTTCCGGCCACCAAATGATCTGCAGGAACATCCATCTCAACCTTGAAATCTCCAAAAGCCAAAGCAAACTCTCCCCTACCTGTAAACTGATGATTTTGCCAACCTTGAAAATCACTGTACACACACATCCTTGGATACCATTGGGTTATGGTAAAAAGATCGTTGCCATCTTCAGCAAAATGTTCATAGCCTCCACGACCTCCTTTTTCGATACGGTTGGGGATGTTATAACTCCAATCGATAGAAAATACATATTTATCTCCTTTCTTCAAAGACTTTGGAAGATCAATTCTCATCATGGTTTTGTTGACCACAAAAGGCAATTTGTTACCATTGGCATCTACGACTTTGTGCAAGTTAACTCCATAGCCGTTATCTTTTGCAGGAAGCTGAGAAACATTAAGTTTTTCGACATTGGATTCTTTTGGTAGATAAGAAGAAAAACCGAAATCGGCATTTTTAACATTGGACTGTTGGTTTTCATCCAATTGCAGCCAAAGATAATCCAAATTATCCGGTGAATTGTTGTAATAAGTTATGGTTTCTGAGCCTTTCAGTATTTTTTTATCTTCATCCAAATAGGCTTTTATGGAATAATCGGCTCTATTTTGCCAATACCCTTGTCCAGGTGCTCCAGAAGCCGAGCGATAAACATTTGGGGTGGGTAATATAATTCCCAATTGTTCAAATTTATTTCCATGGTTACTCCCTGGATTGTTCTGAATATTTTGCGCTCCGCAATAGACAAACATTACTGTTGCTAACAGATTGGCTATTTTCATAAAATTATATTAAGACAACAAAACTACACAATTTATGATAAATCTCATGAGTAAATATTGGCTTAGTAACAATAAAAAAAGCTGTTAAACCCATGGGATAACAGCCTTTGCTCTCTATAATACAGCTCTAATTGGTTCTTTGGTAAATAAAACTTAAATCTCCTGCGTAATAGAAATTTGCCGTAGAAGCCGGATAGACTTGAGCACTTCCAGAATCCCAAACATAATTGTGATAAACGATACTACCAACAGCAATAGGATAGGTAATTGAAGCTCCATCGTTCCGTTCACGATAATGATAGGAGTAGGTGTTCATGGTCAGTGTATATTTTTTATCTTTTGCCAAAGCAATGGGTCCTGACGGTGTAGCATAAGTGGTTGTGTTGGCGGCTACCGAAGCTATTGTCAAGGAATGAACTATGGTCATGGTTGTTGTATCCCACAAAGTAATTCGTACATTGGATTCTGCTTTTGGAATATTAATAACAAAAGACTTCAAAACTCCATTATAAGATGGTGAAAATACCATTCCGTACTCAAAATAAGTACCAACAATTCCCATATCGGTGTTCTTTTGATCAAATCCCGTTGAGGTCATTAAACCAGATAATGAATTTTCCTCAGGATAAACAACAGGCACAGGTGTCGGATCATCACTTCTACAAGAAGATAAAAATCCCAAGACCATAAAAGCATAAATAAATAAGGTTGTTTTCATAACATTGGTTTTTGTACAACCAAAATTACTACTCTTTCATCTTAATTAAAACAGTCAAAAAACCTATTTAAAATAGGAAAAACACCTCTTTCAAATGAATTAAGCTGGAATTCTTTCCAAACACATTTGTAAAGCCAGGGCAAAAACTCCGGAGGATACAAACATGATCCAATCTTTTTTATTGACTCTAAAAATAGTTAACAATACAAAAAGTACAATTAAGATGATCACCACCACAAAAATCTGACCCAACTCCAATCCAATATTAAAGCCCAAAAGCGGAGTAAAAAGACTCTGCTCTTTAGCAAGCATCATTCTTGCCGTGTTTGCAAAACCCATCCCATGGATCAACCCGAAAAGCAGTGCCAAATAATAATTAAGCTTCATCAATTGGTTTTGTTTGTTTCGCATCAAGATGTTGTCTAGGGCGGTCAGTGCAATGGTTAACGGGATGAGAAACTCGACCCAATCGCTTGGAATTCTTAGCAGATCGGTAACACTCAACGCCAAAGTTATGGAGTGACCAATGGTGAAAGCCGTTACCAAAATCAATATTTTTTTGAGATCGGAGAACGAATATACTGCCACCAAAACCAAAACAAAAAGTTGATGATCCAAAGCATCCATAGAAATGATGTGCTCCCAACCCAAACGAAGAAACATGAGGAAATCTTGCATAAAATAGATGTTAGATGTTAGATGAAAATACGAGTTTAAATTGATCTGATTACTTAAACGGGTACGAAAATAATGATTATTTTTGTTTTTTATATAACCGCATCATGTTCCGATTCCTTCAAATTGTTATTTTTGGTTTTTTCTGTCTTTTGCTAACTTCGTTCCAACCTCATCCGTATCATGTGGGGTCTGTGGAAATAAACTACAACAACAAATCGAAATCGTTTGAGATCACCGGTCGTTTTTTTATTGATGACCTGGAAAATGCCGTGTCTGAAAAAAGCGGTAAACCCCTTCAGTTTCAGAATAAAAAAACCGAAAAAGAAATGAACGAGGCTTTAAAAAACTATTGCCTGAATGCATTAAAGATAAAAGCGAACCAAAAAAACATCAACCTAAATTACTTGGGTTATGAAGAAGACAAGGAAAGTGTGGAAATCTACATGGAAAGCAGCACAACTACCCCACCAAAAAAAGTAGAAGTAAGTACCAATTTTATCTATAATTTATACGATGACCAGATGAACATCATCCACATTATCGTGAACGGGAAAAGAAAAAGCGACAGACTGAACTATCCAAAAACCTTTTTATCAAAGGATTTTTAGAAGCTTTCATTCAGCTCAAAAATGTGTTTTTGTAAGTCCGGAAAAAAAGCATCGTAATGCTCTTTCAATTGAGGTTTGTTTTCTAAAAAAACATTAAAAACAGGAAGACCTCGATCCAAGTATCGCGCACGGTTCAAGACATTTTTTAGGCTAAATTCAATTCCCCAATCTTCTCTGTAATTGTACAGCCAATTGTCGGACTTCATCCTATCCAGAATGTTTTTGAAGTTTTCAGGAAAAAAATCCAAATAATTTTCCAAAACTGCATAGACCCTTTCCGCATGGTTTTTCCAATCTTCAGGCGAAAAAATTTTAGGATCATTCGCTAAAAAATAATCCATTGCCACATCGACAAAAGCTCCGGAATACAACCTAACCAAGGGCGCGAAAATCTTTTTGGCTTCAGAAATTTCCGGATGGCTATCGGTAAATGAATCGATGGATCTGTGCAAAACGACCCCTTGAAAAATCCCTTTTGGCAAGGTCAACCGATCTTTGTTCTTGATATGATCGTTGAGAAACTGTCCAACGATTTGCTCGTCGGAAAAGGACAGGAAGGAATGTGCCAGAAAATTCATTTTAAAAAATCAATTGTTAATGCCTAAAAATACTTTGGCAAGCTCTATCATTTTGGGATCTCCGGTGTATTTTTCTTTTTCATCGGACAGTTTTACCGTGGGGATGCAACCGCCGTTGTGAGACTCTACCCCAACCATTTTCATCACAATGTTCATGGGTTTTAGTCCCACATCGTTTGTCAAATGCGTACCGATCCCGAAGGAAATTCCGATTTTATCTTGGCAATATTTTGTGATGTCCTGAACTTTTTGAATGTTGAGTCCGTCCGAAAAAATAATGTATTTGTGCATGGGATTGATGCCGTGCGAAAGGTAATGCCTAATGGTCTGGTCGGCGAAATTCAAAGGATCTCCGCTGTCATGACGGACACCGTCAAAAAGTTTTGCAAATTTTTTATCAAATTGTTTAAAGAAAACCTCCGAGGTGTAGGTATCGGAAAGCGCCACACCCAGATCTCCGCGATAGACATTGACCCAATTTTCCAGCGCCATTTGATTGGCCATTTTGAAACCAAAAACGGCTGCATGAAACATGAACCATTCGTGGGCATGAGTACCAATGGGTTTCACACCGTATTTCATGGCAAAATGAACATTGGAAGTTCCAATAAAAAAGTGGTTTTTCTCTTGGCTCAACTCACTGAGCACCAAATCCTGAACCTTGTAGGAATGCCGTCTTCTGGTGCCAAATTCGGCAAAGGTAACGCCCAATTTTTCCATAATTTCGGCTTTTTTCTCCGTTATTTTTTTCACTTCCAGATCCAGGCATCGTTGTTGATGGGTGAGATCGTAATAAATTTCGGAGATGATCGAAAGCAAAGACACTTCCCAGAGGATGGTCCTGTACCAAAGCCCTTCTACCTCTACCGAAAGTTCGGATCCGTGTTGCGAAATGTTCACTTCTGTCGGGTCGTAACGGTAACCTTCCAAGAAATCGATGTAAGGCAAATCCAAGTAGGGACAGGTTTTTTGCAAGAATTTTTTTTCTTCATTGGTCATTTTCAACTTGGCCATTTCGGCTACAGCTTCCTGCAATTTTTCGGCAAAACCATCCGGAAAAACATGATGCCCACGGTTGATGAATTGATACCTCACCCTCTCGTTGGGGAAACATTTGACCACTGCACATTGCATGGTGATTTTATAAAAATCGTTGTCGAGTATGGAATTGATGATGGAAACCATGGAACAGTCCTTTTATTTATAGGTTAAATATAGGATTTTTTTGGTTAAAAATTCAACCTAAAAAAATCGTCACAACATTATAATTATGACGATGAGGGTTAATCCAAATGGTTGTTTTCACTTTTAAGAGATTTAGACAAATTTTCTCGATCTTCATGAGTAAGAAACTTAAACATTCGTGTATTTGCTAATTTAGATATAGGGTCTTTTGCAAACTCTTCTCTATTTCGTTTAAACTTTTCATAAGTGGTAAGGTAAATACCATTCATTTTCTGCTCAATGGGAAGTTTCATTTTTTTCAACCCGGCTAATGTAAAATGAATCGTATCTTTATCATCTTGCAATTCTATAATCAAACCTGGTAAATTCTTGAAATTATAAGGTCCTTCCGGTATATTCATTTCATTAGTATACCAAGCAATAATAGTTCTATTGCGGTATTTTCCAATGGCTTTTTTGCAAATAAAATTCGAGATTTTCCGTTCCTCATTTAGCAATTTCCATTTAATATTTTCTTGAGATTCAAAAGCGAAGCGATCCATTCCTACCCTCTCAAAAACAGTAATTTTATTCCCATTTCTGTACACTTCGGGTTTAAAATCGTATTGAGGAACTGCTCCTGCATCGTATGTTGCGATACCTCCGCTAGAACCCTTTTCAAAAACTTTTTTGACCTGATCTGCGATAATTGAGTCACTCTTCTCTTTTACATAGCTCCTAAAAATAGAAGATTCTTTACCTATTTTCAATACGGTGAGTTCTTCGTACTTGGAATTTGGATTGGTAGAATCTTTTTGAAAAGTCATTTTGTAATAACAAACCATATAAGTACTATCTATTTTTTGTGAATACAAAACACCAGATATCAGTACGAATGCGAATAATAAGTAAACTTGAATCTTCTTCATAATAGTTCTTTTTGGATTAATTATTAATTAATGTCTTGTATCAGTTCAGATTTGACCTTTCTGCAAGCTGCTTCATGATACATATCCATATTTTCAATCATGCATTGTTGTGCTTGTTGTATTGTAATCCCCGTGTTTCCTCCATAACAAATCGTATCATAATCCGTAACATTTGGATTACATGAAGATTTAAGTTGATATGTGATACAGTCCTTTTCCATAGACACACTTTTAATTACTTCTTTTTCCTCTATTTTTCCAGCAAACACACTTGTTGCTGTACCGACCGTTAGTAACAGTCCTAAAGCTAATTTTTTCATAATGTTAATTTTTTAAAGTTTAAATTTAATTTTTTTGTCAATTTTTTTTTGCGCAACTGGATTAACAAGACAAAGCAAAAAAAAACAATATGCAAATAAAATTTAAACTTTTTTGAAAATATTTTAAATAAAACATCAAAATCTTTCAATAACCATCATCAATACTAAAATAGCCTATCAATTTAAAAATGAATCTCTCCGAAAATTACAGGAGTTTCAGATCTTAAGATGATGCTTTCCCGAGAGTTATTTTTCACCAACAAAAGATTTCCTGTTTCTAAAGCAAATGGTTGGTTATCTACACTGATCCTCGTTCCAACCAACGCGAAAACAAAAATAAAATCACTGGTACTGATAAAGGTTTTAGCCACCAAAACGCTGGATTTCTGGTGTTGTTTTTTCACCATCAAATTGAAATCTGATCCCAAAGAAAAAGATTGAATCTCGTCCGAAGAATCGAAATCAAAAACTTCGTGTTCCAGATAATATTCTCGTTTTCCATTCTTCTCGATACTCAGATCTTCATCCAACATCACCAAAAATCTTTTATAACCCGAAAACCTCGTGAATGCAGAAGGCACCTTCTCTATGGTCGCAGAGGAAATTCTAAAATCAAAATTTCTGTCCGTATAACTGGACTGTTCGGGGAATATAAAATACTGAAAAGTCTTGCCTCCCTCCCAAATCTGGGGCTGTATTTCATTTTTTTTAATGATTTTGATGTCCATTTTTAGATTTCATTTTGGTTTAAAGATAAAAAAACCTTCCGGATAATTCCGAAAGGTTCTAAAATTATTTTGAAAAAGAAACTATCCTCTATCTACAAAAGCAGAAAGATATTCTCTGTTCATTCTTGCGATGTTTTCTAGGGAAATTCCTTTAGGACATTCCACCTCACAAGCTCCGGTGTTGGAACACGCTCCGAAACCTTCTTCATCCATTTGCTTCACCATGTTCAGTACTCTTCTCTTCGCTTCTACTTTACCTTGAGGCAATAGTGCGTATTGAGAAACTTTAGCACCTACAAATAGCGCTGCAGAACCGTTTTTACAAGTGGCAACACAAGCACCACAACCGATACATGCTGCGGCATCCATTGCTTTATCGGCATCTTCTTTCGGAACAGGAATTGCGTTGGCATCCAAAGTATTTCCAGAAGTATTCACAGAAACGAAACCACCGGCAGCCATAATTCTGTCGAAAGCAGATCTGTCCACCACCAAGTCTTTAATAACCGGGAATGCTGCAGATCTCCAAGGTTCGATGGTAATGGTTTCGCCATCTTTGAACATTCTCATGTGCAACTGGCAAGTGGTAATCCCGGTATCCGGTCCGTGAGCTCTACCGTTGATGTATAGAGAGCACATTCCGCAGATCCCTTCACGACAGTCGTGGTCGAAAGCGATAGGCTCTTTACCTTCATTAACTAGGTTTTCGTTCAGGATGTCCAACATTTCCAAGAATGATGAATCTGTAGAAATATCAGATACTTTGTAAACCTCGAACTGACCTTTTGATTTATTATTTTTCTGTCTCCAAATTTTCAGAGTCAGATTAAGTCCTTTTTTTGCACTCATTTCTTAATGATTTTGGAGATTAATTTCTAGTAGGTTTATCAGTATTTTCAAATTTCCAAGAAATATCTAAAATTTGTATTTTGCTAGATTTATTAGCTTTTAAGCTATTATATGTCTCTAATCCTTTTTTAATATTTTCACTTTTATTGTCAGTAGGATTACTAAAAATTTGTTTTGTGTCATTTTTAATAACTCTATAAAATAATTTCTTGTCACTAAATTCATTTGGATTTAATGGTTTTAAATTAACCCCGGCAATAAAAGCTCCCATTTGCCCTTCTGCATTAATTACATATACCGAATTAGGAGCTAGATTTGCTTCTACATAATCTCTATTTTCAGAAGTAGCCCAAAATAAATGTTCTCCAGGTTCACATTCATATACAAGATAACTACTTCCAGAAACTGCCCCCAAAAATTTATCTTTATCATAAATTCTAAAATTTAAAGCAAATCCAGCTCCAGATCTCACGAAATACACTAAAGATTTTCCTTCAGATGGTTTAATTATATCTTGAGTAGTAATATTTTGAGAAAATATTGAAATTAATCCAAATATTGAAGCTAATAATATATATGTTTTTTTTAAATTTTTCATAATTCTATTTATAACTTCTTGTTTTCACTTCGATATTTTCGTAGATCAAGTCTTCTTTGTGCATGGTTTCAGCATTGATATCATCACCTTTATATTCCCAAGCGGCAACATATTTAAAGTTCACATCGTCTCTTTCTGCCTCACCTTCCTCAGTTGCATGATCCCAACGGAAGTGACCTCCACAAGATTCTTTTCTGTTCAATGCATCAATGGCCATCAATTGTCCCAATTCTAGGAAATCGGCCACTCTGCATGCTTTTTCCAGTTCCATGTTCATTTCGTTGGCTTCACCAGGAACACGAACATTTTGCCAGAAATCTTTTCTTACTTCTTCAATTTCCTTGATGGCTTCTTGCAAACCTTCCGGAGTTCTTCCCATACCAACTTTATTCCACATGATGTGTCCTAATTTTTTATGGAAATAATCAACAGAGTGAGTTCCTTTGTTGTTAATGAAGAAATTAATTCTGTCTTTCACCGACTTCTCAGCTTCGTCAAAAGCAGGAGAATTGGTTGGGATCTCACCCGTACGGATGTCTGCAGAAAGATAATCTGCAATGGTATAAGGCAATACGAAATATCCGTCTGCAAGACCTTGCATAAGAGCAGATGCTCCTAATCTATTCGCTCCGTGGTCAGAGAAGTTGGCCTCACCAATTACAAAACAACCAGGAATTGTCGATTGCAGGTTATAATCTACCCAAACCCCACCCATGGTGTAGTGTACTGCAGGATAAATTTTCATTGGAGTAACATACGGGTTGTCGGCCGTAATTTTTTCGTACATCACGAAAAGGTTACCGTATTTTTCTTCAACCCAAGCCTTTCCAAGATCGTAAATCTGTTGCTCGGACGGGTTGTGAATATTTTTTTCGATGGCAGCTTCTTTACCTTTTTTCTGAATTTCGGTAGAGAAATCCAAGTAAACTCCTTCTTTGGTATCGTTGTTTTCGATTCCAAAACCTGCATCACATCTTTCTTTTGCAGCTCTAGAAGCCACATCTCTTGGCACCAAGTTACCGAAAGCCGGATATCTTCTTTCCAAATAGTAATCTCTGTCTTCCGCTTTTATGTCTTGAGGTTTCAATTTCCCTTCTCTAATTGCAACTGCATCTTCAATCTTTTTAGGAACCCAGATTCTTCCGGAGTTTCTAAGAGATTCTGACATCAAAGTCAGTTTAGACTGCTGCGTTCCATGTACCGGAATACAAGTCGGGTGGATCTGTACATAACAAGGATTAGCGAAATAAGCTCCTTTTTTGTGAATTTTCCAAGCAGCTGAAGTGTTGGATCCCATTGCATTTGTTGAAAGGAAATAAACATTTCCGTAACCTCCGGATGCGATAACAACAGCATGTGCAGAGTGTTTTTCAATTTCTCCAGTCACTAAATTTCTTGCGATAATCCCTCTTGCTTTTCCATCTACCAAAACCAATTCCATCATTTCGTGACGGTTGTACATTTTGATACGGCCTTTACCAATCTGGCGGCTCATTGCAGAATAAGCTCCTAACAACAACTGCTGTCCGGTTTGTCCTTTGGCATAGAAAGTTCTTTTTACCTGAACCCCACCGAAAGAACGGTTGTCCAACTGACCTCCGTATTCTCTACCAAAAGGAACACCTTGTGCTACACATTGATCGATGATGTTTGCAGAAACTTCTGCCAAACGATACACATTGGCTTCTCTCGCTCTGTAGTCGCCACCTTTGATGGTATCATAAAACAATCTATAGGTAGAGTCACCGTCTCCTTGATAATTTTTTGCAGCGTTAATCCCTCCTTGAGCAGCAATAGAGTGTGCTCTTCTTGGTGAATCTTGGTAGCAAAAAGCTTTTACATTGTAACCTTGCTCTGCCAAAGTTGCAGCAGCAGAACCACCTGCCAAACCGGTTCCTACAACAATGATATCAATTTTATCACGGTTATTAGGAGCAACCAAGTTCATGTGGTCTTTATGATTAGTCCATTTGTCCTTCAATGGACCTGCTGGAATTTTTGAATCTAATATTCCCATATCTTTAATGGATATTATTTAGTGAAAAAATGAAATAATGCAACAAACATGAATCCTGCAGGAATTAGGATAGAATACCACTTCCCGAAATTTTTAATGCATGGAGTGTACTTTGGATGTCTCGCACCAATGGATTGGAATGAAGACTGAAATCCGTGTGCCAAATGCAGACCAAGCAATACAAAAGCGATGCAATAAAATGCAACTCTCAAAGGATTTGCAAAGCTGTGGTGCAACTCTTCCCAGAAACGATCAGGGTTGGGAGCCAAAGCCTCAACATACTTGTAGTTCATTTCGTGTACCCAAAAATCATACATGTGCAATCCCAAGAAAGCCAAGATTACCAAACCGGAAATCCCCATGTTTCTAGACATCCATGTAGAGTTGGCTGCCGCTCCAGACACTGCATATTTTACAGGTCTTGCTTTGTTGTTCTTCATTTCCAAAACCATACCCATTACGAAGTGAAAAATCACTGCGAATCCCAAAACAGGCTGCATAACGAACTGTATCAAAGGATTGTATCCCATGAAAGTCGAAGCTTCATTGAAGGCAGCTGGACTGAAAACCGACAGTAAATTCACCGAAAGGTGCATAATTAGGAAAACAAGCAAAAACATTGCAGACAATGCCATTGCGTACTTTCTACCAATGGTAGAACTCGTTAATCCCGCCATAATTTTTAATTTTTTTTGAATTTGAATTAATAGCTACAAAGTTAAATATTTGTTAAAGTTCTAAAAAATGAAATCAAAGAAAGTATACAGTTTGGAACGCTTCTAAATAAGCCCTGCTTGAATTGCGAGATATTTACACATGAAAACTAAAATTCGATAGCTAATTCAAAGGATATAACTTCCCATTTATCAAGACATTAGAAGCTCCTTTTGGCAATTTCTCCAACTTATACTCGCTCATCCTTCTGGACGACAAATAAGGCTGAATAATGTATTTTTTCAATTGCTCCTTATCCATTTCTTGAGGAATGTAAAACGAAATATTAGAATTTTCTTTAACAATGAGTATATTTTTCTTTCTATTTTCTAGTGTTAGAACTTCATTTTTCTCTAAAAAATAAAAATCTAAAGTCCAACGAAATCCCAAAAAAAGAATCATCAAACAAGACATTTTCATTATTTGCTTTGAGCTTTTCTTCTCCAAAATGGGTTTTAACAAAAACAAAATCACCATCAACAGAAGTACTTCTACCAATGACATGGGAATATTTTCTTGAAAAGCCCAATCTTTTGCCGAAAAAAAATGGATAACATCCAGCAACTTCAAAACCAGAAAATCAAAAATTTTATTTAAAAATTCCACTTGTACACCCAAGCCAAAAAGTAAAGTCATCAGCAATGAAAACACGATAAGAACTTCTGAAAAAGGAACGATTAACAGATTGACCACGAGAGACATAGCAGAATATTGATGAAAATAAAACAAAACCAAAGGCAATGTAGCCAACTGAGCACTAAGACTTACAGCAAACAATGCAATCATAAATTTTGGAATCCTATTTCTAGGTTTTGGAAATTGAAGAACTAGGGGTTTGTTCAGCCAAAAAATCCCCAAAACAGCCAAAAAACTCAACTGAAAACCCACATCGAACAAGGAATTGGTATTGATAAAAAGCAATACAAAACCCGCTAAAGAAAGTGCATGAAGCAAATCGGGTTTCCTATCCAGCAAAATGAAAACATAATACGCCGTAATCATGATAGAACTTCGCACCACCGATGATCCAAAATCAATAAGCACGGTAAAACCCCAAATAAAAACCAATGACAAAATTATCGCAAGTTTTTTCTGAGATAGAGGCAACAGCATTTTTAAAACAAAAAAGACCAACCAAAAAATGACCACCATGTGGGTTCCGGAAATCGCCAGAACATGCACCAAACCGGTTCTTGTAAAGTCAGCAACCGTATCTCCGTCCATTTCCGTTCGGTCTGCTAAGATGATTCCTTTGGTAAATTCTTTGGTTTTTGGGCTGAGATTGGATTCTGAAATTTTGGTTAATAAAGAGAGTCGAAATTGCTTTATTTTATCCGAAAACGATAAAGGTTTTGGACTTGATTTCAGCCGATCTCCAATCCAAACCTGGTGATAAATCCCTTGCCTGGAAAGGTATTTGGCATAATCGAAAAGAAAATCAAATTTTGGAGACTCAACATTTTTAATAAATGCATTGGCTGAATAATAATAATGCGTAAAATCGAGATTTTGAACTTCTTTTGAAACCGACAACACGGCCCTGAAAGGGCTTTGATTTTTTCGAGAACCTACCTTCAAAACCTCCACTTCATATCGTTTATAGTTTTCGTTGCTGTTCAGTTTTTTTTCAATTTGAAAAACGATATTTTCTCGATTGTTAAATGCAGCTAGTTTTGGTTTTTCAGAATTGAATTGATGAAGCAACATTCCCATCGACATAAAGAAAAAAACAAATGCAAAGGGTTTTAATCTTTTAAAAAATACAGTTTTACCCAACGACAATAGCAACCATACAATAGAAAATAGTAAAATGAAATAGACCACAAAACGAGACATTGTGATATAATCTACCCACAATATTCCAAAGATGAATCCCAACAAAGCTATGAGTAACGGTTGCCTATTCATAACCTAGACTTTTAGAAAAACTAAGTTACAAAATTACAAGTCACTGCATCACAATATTTTAAAAATTTATTTCATAATTGTATTTACGATAATTGTTGCTGCTTTCTCACTCGCTCCATGATTACCCAGTTTATCTTTCAAAAGTTGGTAATCACCTAAAATTTTTGAGCGGTTTTCTTTCAAAACCAAATTCAGTTCTTTTACCAAATTTTCGGTATTCAATTCTTTTTGGATGAGTTCTTTCACGACTTCGGCATCCATGATCAAATTCACCAAAGAAATGTACTTGATGTTCTTCACCAATCGTTTTCCTATTTCGTACGAAACGACTGAACTTCTGTAGCACACCACTTCCGGGACATTCAATAAAGCTGTTTCTAAAGTTGCCGTTCCGCTGGTTACCAACGCAGCCTTGGAACACCTGAGTAGATCATAGGTTTCGTTAGACACAAAATGAACCTGAT
Organism: Amniculibacterium sp. G2-70; assembly: GCF_014353055.1. Taxonomy (GTDB): domain Bacteria; phylum Bacteroidota; class Bacteroidia; order Flavobacteriales; family Weeksellaceae; genus Amniculibacterium; species Amniculibacterium aquaticum. Next base: position 1,733,433 of record NZ_CP060698.1, on the reverse strand, counting down.
CGTCAACATATTTTTCGTAAAAATCTTTATCAAGACTCGGAGCGCCAGCGATTACAAATTGATAATTAGAAAAAAAAGGTCGAACAGAAAGCATAATTTCCAACATCTTTTCCACCTCTTGTTTTCTAGATCCCGGCAGCAGAGCTATAATCTCCCGCTGATCTAAATGGTGTTTCGATTTAAAATCTGAAACGGAAATTTTAGGTAAATTTCCTATAGCATCTAACAGCGGATGTCCTACAAACTGCGCATTGAATTGGTGTTTTTTATAAAAATCTTCCTCAAAAGGCAAGATCACCAACATATCATCGACATACTTTTTCACGGTCTCTACACGACCTTCCTTCCACGCCCAAAGTTGTGGCGAAATATAATATACTACCCGAATACCAAGACTTTTGGCAAATTCAGCAATTCTAAGATTGAAGCCCGGATAATCCACCAAAACCAAAACATCAGGCATATAAGCAGCAATGTCTTTTTTACAAAATTTAATGTTACCAAGAATGGTTTTTATATTTTTTGCTACTTCCAAAAAACCCATAAATGCTAGGTCTCGGTAGTGTTTCACAGGCTTTACTCCTGAAGCATCTTGCATCAAGTTGCCACCCCAAAATCGAAATTCGGCAGCTTGATCTTTCTTTTTAATGGCTTTTATCAAATTACTTCCGTGTAGATCTCCGGAAGCTTCTCCGGCAATGATATAATATTTCAACTGTAAGCTTTTTTAGAATTTAAACTTTAGACTCTCGTAACCTTCTGTCTAAATCATTAATTTAACATAAATTTGTGTAAAGATAAATAAATAATGATGTCCGAAGAATTTGAAATAAAAAATAAAGTCGCCGATAGCGGTTTGGTCAATTTTGATCTTTCACAATTAATACCCAAAGGCGAACGAAAAGGAATTGACCTAAAAGACTTTCTGTACGAAGGTTTAATCTTAAAAGAAAAAGATTTCAGAGAGAAAATTCAGAATTTGGATCCTCAACAGTTCAAAGACTGTTTCGTGTACATTTACAATTCTGCCGATGCCATCGTTCCGCTTTGGTCGTACTTTTTGCTGACTTCAAAAATTAGTGGTGAAACCAAAAAAATTGTTGTTGGCAACCGAGAAGACCTGGAAATCATCCTGATGCACCAAGCCGTACACAACTACGACTATAGTGAATTGCACGGAAAAAGAGTTTTGGTAAAAGGCTGTTCGGATGTAGAAATTCCGGAAAACGCATACATTGAATTGGTTGAGCAACTGAAACCCATCGTAAAATCGTTGATGTTTGGCGAGGCGTGCTCTAATGTTCCCATTTTTAAAAATAATTAGCCCTCATCCATTAATTATTTATACATTTGATCATCATAAAAAAAACATACAATGAGTTTATTAGATTTATTAACCGGAAATTCCGGAGACCAAGTAGCACAAGAAGCCGAAAACCGTTTCGGAATTTCTAAAGGTCAGATTTTAGCATTATTGGCAGTTGCGGCACCAATCATCATCAGCCAGTTAAGAAAAAATTCTGAAAACAGTTCTGAAGAAGCGGAAAACATCAACAACGCGTTGAACAAGCACAACGGATCTGTACTTAACAATCCTACAGAAGCCAGTGAGGCCGATGGCAACTCTATACTTTCTCATATTTTTGGAAACAACAAAGCGAATGTAGAAAGTCAGCTTGCTCAATCTTCAGGAATTTCTATGGACAAAATTGGTCCTATCCTATCCATGTTAGCTCCTATCGTAATGGGTTATATTGGTGGTCAGAAACAACAAGCCGGTGTAAACAATGGTGGTGGCTTGGGAGATTTATTGGGTGGCATCCTAGGAAATGCACAATCTCAATCTCAGGCAAGTAACGATCCGTTATCCAATATTTTAGGATCTGTTCTTGGAGGCGGAAACCAACAAAACGGAGGCGGCATTGGAGATCTATTAGGCTCTGTACTTGGCGGTGGTGGAAACCAACAACAAGGTGGACTTGGCGGACTTCTTGGAAACATTCTAGGAGGTAAATAATCGCACAAAATACAATACAAAAAAGGGTTTCGTAATTTTAATGAAACCCTTTTTTATTTATCCAAAACTTTGATTTAATAATTTTTCACCAAGCCTTTCACCAATTTAATCACATTGGGCATGGCCGTATTGGCAGCTTGCAACACCTCATCGTGCGAAACAGTGTAGGCAATGTCCGGACCACCCAAATCGGTAATGACGGACAATCCGAAACAATCCATACCTTGATGTTTGGCAACAATCACTTCAGGTACCGTGCTCATCCCTACGGCATCGGCTCCCATGGCTTTTACCATACCGTATTCTGCCGGTGTTTCAAAAGTTGGACCTTGCAACGCCAAATAAGTTCCCACATGATATGGAATTTTATTTTCTTGAGCGAAATTTTCGACCGTAGAAAGCATTTTTCTGTTATAAGGTTCGCTCATATCGACAAATCGAGGTCCCAATTCATCAATATTTTTTCCTCGAAGAGGATGTTCTGGCATCATGTTGATGTGGTCTTTAATGAGCATAACATCACCAACTTTGAATTTAGAATTCACCCCACCAGAAGCATTTGACACAATTAAATTCTGGATTCCCAACAATTTAAAAACCCTAAACGGAAAAGTGATGGTATCCATAGAGTGACCTTCATAATAATGAAAACGACCGCTCATCATCAACACTTTTTTGCCTTCTAAAAGTCCGAAGATCAGCTTTCCACCGTGACCTACAACGGTAGTCGTTGGAAAGTTAGGAATATCGTGATATTCCAATACCTCCAATTCTTGCACCTCATCTTTCAAAGCGCCCAAACCCGAACCCAAAACGATGGCAAAGTCGGGTTGGTCTTTAATTTTATCCAAGATAAAACTTGCAGTTTCTTTAATTTTTTCTAACATAATCCAATACAATTTGGTCAAATTCTTCTTTTCTATCAATACTCACATTGATGGGCCAATAAAAAATCACATCTCGAAGTTGATCATAAGTTTTCAATCTTACATAATCTTTTTCTGTGGTTAAGATCATTTTATAATCGCCCATTTTTCGATATTCTGCCAAGATGTTCTTAATATCGCTTTCTGTAAAACTATGATGATCTCTGAATTTTAAATGTTTAACCTTATCCGAAAACTTAGACAAATGTTTTACCAAAGGATTGGGATTGGCAATTCCGGTGATCAATAAAACATCATAAAAAGCTAAATTGTTATCCGGAATAGACTTGTTGTTGCTGTAAATATTTTCATCATAATTAATGGAAGAAAAAAATACTTTTTGAGCGTTTTTCGGTCGAATTCTGGAAATATAAAACTGCTTCTTTTCTTCTGTAAGATCATCCGGACATTTAGAAACCATTATGATCTGTGCTCTAGAAGCTCCAGACCTGGACTCTCGCAAATCTCCTGCCGGCAACAGGTAGTCCTTAAAATACGGATCGTTATAATCCGTCATCAGGATATTGAATCCCGGTTTTATGGCACGGTGCTGATAAGCATCATCCAGCAAAAGAACGGACAGATCCATTTCAGAAATCATCTTTTTAGCTCCAGAAACACGATCTTCGCATACGCCAACCACAAAACGATTTTTAAATCGTTCGAAAAGTTGCATCGCCTCATCTCCTACCGACTTATAATTGCTATCGTAATTGGTAATGCCGTATCCCTTAGTAATCCGTCCGTACCCTCTGGAAAGCACTCCTGTACGGTAATATTTTGAAATCAGATCGGCCAAATACATGACCATCGGTGACTTCCCAGAACCCCCAACCGATAAATTCCCTACACAGATCACGGGCGTCTGAAACTTCACCGACCGTTTTAGACCTATGTTATAAAGCATATTCCTTGTGGAAGTCCCCAAGTTATAAAGGATTGAAAAAGGAAAGAGATACCATCTTTTCATCGGTTATAAATTAAATTTCATGGTTATTTTTTGTGACTTTACAGTACAAATCGGCACTGAAGCCCATCAACAATTCACAAAAATATTACAAAGCAAGGGATTGAGCAAATCTAAAATCAATAAAGAAACTCAAGAGAAAAAAGTCAAGTTCTAAATGAAAAAATTCATTTTCAAAAGCATAGTTTGTTGTAAAATGGAATTGATTATTTTTGCAAAAAAAATTCTGTGAGGTATTTTATTGAATTTTCATACAATGGAAAAAATTATTTTGGCTATCAGATTCAGCCGAATGAAATAAGCATTCAGGAGGAAATGGAAAAAGCATTAAGCACCATCCTTCGCGAAGAAATAAAAACCACAGGGGCAGGCAGAACCGATACGGGAGTACATGCGAAGAAAATTTTTGCTCATTTTGACACTTCAAAAGAAATCGATGACAATTTCTGTTATAAACTGAATGCTTTTCTCCCAAGTGACATTGTCGTTCAGAGCATTTTTAAAGTTAAAGATGACATGCATGCTCGATTTGATGCAACTTTCAGAACTTATGAATATTACATTTCCACCAAAAAAAATCCTTTTGCCCTAGAATCTTCTTGGCAAATTTGGCGCCGAAACATCGACATCAACAAAATGAACGAAGCCTGCAAAATTCTTTTTGAATATGAGGATTTCAGCAGTTTTGCCAAAGTAGGCAGCGACAACAAAACCAACATTTGTAAAATTTACAAAGCCGAGTGGGAGCAAATTGGTGATGAAATGAAATTCACCATTTCTGCCGATCGTTTTTTAAGAAACATGGTGCGCTCCATTGTCGGAACGATGATTGAAATTGGGAGTGGCAAATATCCGGTGGAAGAACTCAGACGAATTATCGAAGATAAGAATCGTAATTCAGCCGGAACATCGGCACCAGCACAAGGTTTATTTTTGGTGGATGTTGGATATCGTTTTTAAGACTTTAAGAATTCCAACAATTTCAGTCGGCTCACTTTTCCGTTTTTGGTTCTTGGGATTTCGTTGATAAAAATAATTTCTTTGGGCTTATGAAAAGATTTCTCAAAATTAATTTCTGAAATCTCAGTTTTAATCTGTTGTTTTTCCTGTTCAGAACACCCTTTACACTCTACCACCAAGACCAGTTTTTGACCTAGAACCTCATCTTCTAAACCGAGAAATACCAATTCATTTTCTATTGTGGATTTCACCTTTCGTTCCAATTCTTCGGGGAAAATTTTGGCACCCCCGGAGTTGATGACAAAATCGGCTCTTCCTAAAAATTTAAATTGGTTACCGTTGAAAATCTCGACTACATCATTGGTTTGCAAAGCCTGATCATGAAGCTTAGGAGCAGAAATCCTAAGGCACCCTCTAAAATCCAGAGACAAAGCTACCCCATCAAAAGCCGTAAAAAACTCTTCACTCTTGGGAAAAATCTGCTTTAGTGCTATGTGAGAAAGGGTTTCCGTCATCCCATAGGTTTCAAAAACCCTAACTTCCTTTTCGTAGCCCAAGAGATGTTGATGAATTTTTTGTTTTAAATTTTCAGAAACCGCCGCGCCACCGATGATGATGATTTTAATTTTATGAAGCTGATCCAATGAATGTTCGACTTGAAGCGGAGTGAGTGCACAAAAGTCAATATTTTCGTTCAATTCTGAAAGTGGGTACAGCGAAGGTTGGGTGATAAAGATTTTTAATTTTCTTTCGATAGCCCTTACCAACATCATTTTTCCGGAAATATATTCTACGGGCAATGCGAGCAAAGCCGTGTTTCCATTTTTCAGTTTTAGAAAATCGCAAGTCATTTGAGCCGAATTTTTCATTCGGGATTTTTCGATTCTCATTTTTTTAGGCTCACTGGTCGATCCCGAAGTCTGAACCTCCACCATTTCGGATGCCGAAAACCAATCGTTGCAAAAAAAAACTACATTTTCTTCAAAATCACCCGAAGCATGTAAGTCATTCGTTTCAAGAGAATTAAAATCCAAGCACCACATAGAAATAAAAATTTATTCAAAAATAAGATATTTTTTTCAAGAAAACACTTGCAAGTATTGAAAATAGCCGTATATTTGCACCGTTGAAAACAAAGAGACCCATGGTGTAACGGTAGCACACCGGTTTTTGGTACCGTTTGTTGGGGTTCGAATCCCTGTGGGTCTACTTAAATCGCTGGAAATAAATTTCCAGCGATTTTTTTTTGCACAATTGATACCTATTCGAATAAACGGATCAAGCAATCCAGTACAATAACAAACCTTGAGAACTCAGCTAAAAGCTTGAATAATCTGAAAAGGAAATATGAAGATTAATTTTAAATATTGGATTTTAAACAGTGTGTAAAATCCGTGTTTTTCCTCTTTCGTCAAAGTCAAAATCAGCATACCTTTGGACTATACTTTCTATTTTCTTCATAACATCAATTGATGTTGAATAAAGCCGGCTATTTGTCGGCTTTATTAACAATCTCCCCAAACGATTCTTCAAGTTTATTTTTTCTGAATATTGCTGTTTCCTAAACCGTTATTTTTTTTTCACACAACAGGCTCTAGCCTCATCATTTTTACCATCCCATCGCCATTACACCATTTGCAAACCCTAAAATCCTAGCCCAGATTGCAGCGGCATCCTTTTGTGGAGCTTTGCGGAACAAAAGATAGAGCGGAAAGCTGGCCGGGTCTCGAAAGAAAACCCATCTGTTGAAGCTACAAAAAAAAACCACCCAAAAATTGGATGGTTTGTATTATTTAAAATAAAATTACATTCTATTCACCGTTCCTATACCGAGCAATGCCAAGGATTTTTGAATTACAGAAGCAACCATGAAGGAAAGATGGAGTCTGAAATCAATGGTTTTCTGGTCATCGTGATTCAGGATGGGATTGTTTTGATAGAAGGAATTGTAGGACTTTACCAAATCGTACACATAATTGGCTACCAAAGCTGGACTGAGTGTATCAGCTGCTTTCTGCACCACCTCTTTGTAATTGGAAAGAAGCAACAAAACATTTTTCTCAGAGGCATTCAGGACAATATCCGCAGAACTGTTGAATTCGGTCTTTCCGGACTTGCCCAACAAAGACTGAATCCTTGCGTAGGTGTACTGAATAAATGGCGCGGTATTGCCTTCGAAATCCACAGATTTTTTGGGATCGAAAAGCATTTTCTTTTTGGGATCTACTTTTAGAATAAAATATTTCAAAGCACCCAAACCTACCGTTTCGTAAGAAGCTTCTTTCTGATCGTCAGTCAAACCTTCTAATTTCCCTAATTCTTGGGCTTTTTGCTTGGCGGTTTCGTACATTTCCTGCATCAGATCATCGGCATCGACTACGGTACCTTCACGGGATTTCATCTTACCTTCCGGCAACTCGACCATTCCGTAAGACAGGTGATACAAGTGATCTGCCCAGGCGTAGCCTAATTTTTTCAGGATTTTAAACAATACTTGGAAGTGATAGTCTTGTTCGTTACCAACGGTATAGATTAATTTTTGAATGTCGTTGTCTTTGAATCGCTCCACTGCCGTTCCCAAATCTTGAGTCATGTACACAGAAGTTCCATCGCCACGAAGGAGCAGTTTTTGATCCAAGCCCTCATCGGTAAGGTCGACCCAAACGGAATTGTCTTCTTTTTTAAAGAATATTCCTTTCGCTAACCCTTCGTTGATCAGATCTTTTCCTAAAATATAAGTTTGACTTTCGTATTGAATTTGGTCAAATTCAACCCCCATTCTTTTATAAGTTTCGTTGAAGCCGGCATAGACCCATGCGTTCATGGTTTCCCAAAGTTGTCGTACTTCTGGATCGTTATTTTCCCAATCCAGTAGCATTTTTTGAGTTTCCAACATGATTGGCGCTTGTTTTTTTGCCACTTCTTCTTCGATGCCTTGAGCTTTCAACTCGTTGATTTGGGTTTTGTATTGCTTATCAAATTCCACATAATAATTCCCCACCAATTTATCCCCCTTCAGGTTATTGGTTTGTGGAGTTTCTCCGTTACCAAATTTTTGCCAAGCCAACATGGATTTACAAATGTGCACTCCTCTATCGTTGATGATTTGAGTTTTGATTACATCGTAACCTGCTTCTTTCAGAATTTGAGCTACAGAGAAACCCAAAAGGTTATTTCTAAGATGTCCCAAATGGAGAGGTTTGTTGGTATTGGGTGAAGAGTATTCGACCATCACGGTTTGATTTTTGGGCATCACGGTTCCCAAATCGGTTTTCAAAAATTGAAACTGATCTACAAACAAATTGTTTTTCAGCATTAAATTCAAGAAACCTTTAACCACTTGGTAACCTTCCACATAATTGGTAGCAGTCTTCAAGAACTCTCCCAGCTCATTTCCCAAAGCATCTGGACTTTTTTTCAATAATTTAACCAATGGAAAAATAACAATGGTGAAATCTCCCTCGAAATCGGTTTTATTTTCTTGTACCTCCAGCACAACACCTTCGAGCTGGTACTGTTGAATGAGGATTTCAGAAATTTTCTCTTGTATTTGTAATTTAATGTTCATCTAAATAAAAATATGGGCAAAGATAAAAAATAAAAAACCGCTTCCAAAGAAGCGGTTCGTGGGTATAGATAAAAATATTAAAATTTGTCCCAGAAAATTTTAGTGTAAAGCTTATCTCCGCCAATTGCACTAGAACCTGCATCGTAGTTGGATGGGTTGGTTGTGATCTCCCCTACAGGATACATCAACCTTACAGGTACTTTGTTGTTGGCTTCAGTAACAGCGTTGTTTGCTGGCGCCAATTGAGGATAATCCAATCTACGGTAGAAATTCCATCCTACCAACGGTTGATCGTACATTGCTACCCAAGCTTGCTCACCGATGGATTTTTTCCAGTTTGCAGGATCGTAAGCATTGGTTGCTAAATATGCTGTTGCATCTGCAGCCGTTTTCCCCCATTGTAAGAACGATGCCGTAACTGCGTTATCATACAATGTTGCTGGAGCCCCACCAATCCCCCATCTTGCTGAAGCTTCTGCAAGATAGAAAGCCACCTCTGTATAGTTGAGCATAATACCAGGTGTTGTTTTTGCATAAGCAAAAGTACCTGGAGCAGAGTGTGTAGAGAATGAAGAGTTGTTACCAATTACACCTCCGATATAACTACCGTTTTTCAACTGAAAATAAGCAGATCTTCTAGCATCCGACCTTGCGTTCATATAATCAACCAATGTTTTACCAGCAACATAGTCATTTCTATTAGAAGCCACTAAGTTGGTGTACAACTGACTGTAGTTAGGAGAGTCCGACAGATATTGCAAACCACAGCTGTCCGCAGCACTTGTAAACACACCACCTGCAATGGCAGCTTGGCAAGTAGATTGAGCCAAACCAGGGTTAGAGTCTGCAATAGCAATACCCAATTTTAGCAATAGAGAATTGGCGAATAATTTCCATTTTGCCATATTCCCATTGTAATATTTTTCTCCACTAGAGAAACTGGTGCCTGCAGCATCAATATTAGCAATATCCGCTTGTAACCTTGTGATTAGTTGAGCATAAACGGTTGCTCCATCATCGTATTTAGGAAGCGGAAATTTATCCACATCTAAAGACTCAGAATAAGGCACATTACCATGAGCATCTACCAACAATTGGTAAGAATACACTTGGAGAATATCCAAGATTGCCAATTGATTTTTCTTGGTTGTTGGCCATGTTGCAACTTCATTTGCTGTTGGCTGATATTCGTTCACCAATTTCTTGGCTTGCTCTAGGTTTTTCAAAGATCTTACATACAGATAGTTCCAAACTTGGTCTGCCACTTTTCTGGTAGCGAAGTCGTATCTACTCTCATCTGTATAAGTCGTTTCTTGCCAATACTGCATGGTCAATCTGAAGTTATTAACATTCACATTGGGCGTGGTTACATAGTCCGTTAACTGCTTTTGAGAATAAGTTAACAAAGTTGATGGAACCGTTGTATAATAACTGTTCGGATCTGAATTAATTTCCGTAAGCGCATCATTATCACACGACTGCAATAAGGTAGCGACTAGTATGGTTGTAAATATTTTTTTCATTTTTTTTAAATTTTAGAAGTTCAACTTAACATTGAAAGATATCGTTCTTGTAGTAGGCATTGCACTCGCTTGATACCCTTGTACATTCCCTGCAGAAAGTCCAGTTTCCGGGTCTGCATACGGAAGGTTCTTTTTAATGATCCAAAGATTATTTCCGATTAAGCTAACAGAAGCACCTTTAACAAAAGTATTATCCAATAAAGATTTAGGAATACTATATGTTAAAGCCAACTCTCTTAATTTAATGTATGTTGCGTCATAGACAAACTGAGAGTTAGGATATGCTTGGTAACCAAAAGCACCGGTATTAGAAGCATCAATACGGATATCGTTGGCTACATATTGAGGATTGGTAGCCGTACCAATATTTTTCACCCCTGGAAGAATTAGACCACCACCGTCAGCAATTGTGTTACGAACAGGATTTCCTAGGTCATTCATGAAAACTTGATCTACATAAGCACCCGTATTTTGTCCGTAATATTGGTCAAGAGAGAAGATGTCTCCACCTTGTTTCCAATCGATTTGGAATGAAAGAGCGAAATCTTTGTAAGACACTTTGTTTACGATACTTCCAAACCAATCTGCCTGCATGTTACCAATTACAGCATTGGAGTTTGTTTTCAAATACTTACCAGCACTAGAACCCGTAGAGGCAACAATCGGATTTCCGTTGTTATCTCTTACATAATCCGTTCCTTTGATGGTACCAAAATCTTCGTTAAGTGAAGCATTGATCGTAACACCACCTTGGAAAGATCCTAAAGTAATATTCTCTACACCAGAAGCCAATTCTGTGACTTTAGATTTTGGATTGGACCAATTTAGATCCATTTCCCATTTGAAGTTAGATGTTTTAACAGGTACTAAATTCAACGCTACTTCAAAACCTTTAGATCTCATATTTCCAACATTCTGAACTTTTGAAGTATTCCCTGTAGATGTCGTTACCGGCAATGCTAAGATCTGGTCTTGAGTGTCATTTTGGAACCATGCAACATCAAAACCGATACGGTTTTTGAAGAACTGCATATTCAATCCTACCTCTTTAGCTTTTGTTCTTTCAGGTTTTAAATTTGGATTTTTTGCAGAAGTATTGAACGCATAAGAAGGAGTTCCGAAAGGAGTTGCCACACCATACTGATTCATCAATTGGTTCGCACCCAAGTCATTTCCTACCTCAGCATAAGAAGCTCTTAGTTTAGCAAAAGTTAGAGCATCCCAATCTTTCAACCCCGGCAAGTTGGACAACACGCCAGAGAATGAACCGGAATAATACCAATAATTCCTATTTTCTGAAGGCAAAGCAGAAGAAGTATCGTTTCTTACCGTTCCTTCTACATAGAAGGTTTTGTCCCATCCGAAACTCGCTTGTCCGAAGACACCATAAATTTTCTTAGAAGTATCTGTAATGGATGGCAACGGAGGAGGAGTAGCAGAGTTGGTTACGCTATAAACCCCAGGGATAAACAAGCCACCTTGCGTACTTTGAGAGTTGGAATAGAACTTCTGAACATTGATATTCGTACCCAATAAAGCAGTCAAGCTTAATCTCTTATCCAAGAAATCGTCTTTATAAGTACCGATCAAATCATAGTTGTCTTCTCCTCTTCTTTGGTTCACAACAGCATAACCCGATGGTTGATTTCCTGTTGATGGACCTATTGACATTGCATCCGGCAAGGATCCTACCGCTCTTCTTTCGTCTATGAAATAGGTAAATCCATCGTGAGACATTCTCGCCATCACATTGAATTTTTCATTGATATCGTAGCTAAGGTTGAAGTTACCCGCAAAACGATCCCTTCTGTCCGTTACATAATTTTCATACAATCTGAAGTACGGGTTATCCCAATACAAAGGAGCAATATCCGTTGGAGAGTTGATGTTCCAAGAATAATTTTTCCCTGAGTTCATGTAGAAATTCTTTTGATCCAAGATATCCACATTGGTAGCCCACCATTGTCTGAAGTTACCATTGATACCGTGATATCCGGTAGGGTTTTTCCCCACAGTACCTTGAGAAACATAGGTTGCATATAAATTTGCCGTTAAACCATCCGTCAACTTGTAAGAAGCCGTACCTGTAATGGCATTTTTATTCAATTTCGTATTAGGCAAGATGTCCGTACCGTTTACATTTTGATACGACAATCTAAAAGAAGATTTTTCATCGGCCTTACCAAAAGAAACTGAATTATTATAAGTTACAGCCTTTTCGTACAAATAAGAAGGATCGTGCTCTGCCGCTACCCAAGGAGTTGCAACGCCATAATTAGGCGATCCTGGAAGGAAAGATGTATATTGCCACACCAACTGGTTTGGATTGTAAGGTGCTCCATAAGAAGCATCTTCGTACATTGGAGACATTGGTTGTCCGTTATAATCATCAAATCGAGAATCCGGACCGTAGCTGTAGCCATAGCCATAACCTTGACCGTACACTTTTTGATACACCGGGAAAGTCTCTTTGTTGATCGCTGAAACGGAAATACTCGAACTGAAATCAATTCCTATTTTTCCGGATTTTTTCCCTTTTTTAGTCGTAATAATAATCGCACCGTTTGCCGCTCTAGATCCGTACAACGCTGTTGCAGCTGCACCCTTCAAGACATTCATCTCTGCAATATCGTCCGGGTTGATGTCGGAAATCGTATTCCCAGTATCCACACTTAGAGAAGAACTGTTAATGGAATTAGACACATTGAGCATCGGAGTCCCATCGATCACAAACAAAGGTTGGTTATTTCCCGTCATGGAGCGATAACCACGAAGAGTTACATCCACAGAACCTCCGACATTACCAGAATTTTTAATTTGTAAACCTGCAACCTTACCGGACAAATTGCTTGTAAAGTTGGCTGAAGGTGTTTTGGAAATATCCTCTGCTTTTACGGATTGCGATCCATAACCTAGAGACTGTTTCTCTCTTTTTATACCCAGAGCAGTCACCACCACCCCTTCGATGTCTTTTGTTTTTACGGAATCCTTCTTTTGCTGTGCATTTACAACACCAAATACAGAAGTAATCACTACCGCTAAAACACTTGCAGTTATTTTCTTCATATCAATTAATTTATAGGCACAAAAATGAAAAAAATATTTAACATATTCACAACTTTTTGTTAAATTTTATTAAATTATTATATAACAAACCTTCATCAATCGATTAACATGTATTATCAGTAATTTTTAAGTCGTTTTGATTGATTATAAATAAAATTCGGTAAATTTTTAATACAGAAATTGTTAATTTTCAATTTAAAAGATTTAAAGTATTTTCAATATATAAAGCTATTTATTGCATAATTTATTTATTTAATGCGTTTTTTTAGAACCACAACCCTGTGTTATAAACTTTTTAACAAATATTAAACAACTTCCAATCACACACATACATATAAAACATATCAACCACATTGTCGAATATACTTCAATATTTAACAAATCCATTAAAACAATGGGGAACTTTCTCTATTTTTAAATTAATTTTACAACTTAACTTAAACTATAAAATGGGACTACTAAACAGTTGGAGCAATCAATACATAGAAGCGGGATGTGACGAAGTAGGCAGAGGTTGTCTTTGCGGACCGGTTGTGGCAGCTGCAGTAATTGTAGATAAAAAATTTGAATCCCAACTCGTCACCGACTCAAAGAAACTGAGTGCTAAAACACGATTAGAATTGGACAAATACATTAAAGACAACGCTGTTGATTATGCCATAGCCGAGCTTTCGCCTTCTCATATTGATGAGTTCAACATTTTGCAATCGTCCATACACGCCATGCATTTGGCTCTGGACCAGCTAAAAATCCGTCCGGAATTGATATTGGTTGACGGTAACAAATTCCATCCTTACAACTTCATTCCTCACCAATGCATCATAAAAGGAGACTCAAAATTTTTAAGCATCGCTGCAGCTTCTATCATAGCGAAAAATTACAGGGACAACATCATGATCCAACTGCACGATGAATTTCCTGAGTACGACTGGAAAAACAACATGGGATACGCAACGAAAAAACACAGAGAAGCTTTGAAAAAATACGGACCAACCGAACACCATAGGAGATCTTTCCGATTGGACTACGACTAAATTTGAACTTTTAGAACTATCAAAATATTAAAAACCATTCAAGATTTTGGCTGCAGAAAAAATCCTTACAATTAAAGTAAATAAAAAAGGAAGCCGACTACAGATATTTTTAAATATTGGTCAATTTATAACGACTCAAAATAAAAACTCCCTGCTAATCTAGAGGTCACTGAAAAACCATCTTCATTTTGAATAAGATTTAATTTCAGACAAGAATTAAGAGCTTATTACACGACTTTAAAATCGGTAATAAGCTCTTTACATTTTTTGGAGTTCTAAATTTAATGGGTTTTGTAAAGCTTGTTTTGATTTAATTGGAGCTGAGTTTTAAAGATGATGATTTTGTTCTCTTTTTCTTAGATTAATTTCAGGATCCTCTTCAAATTGACTGCGAAAATAGCCAATGCTCCCTGCATTTGCATGTTTTCTATTCCATAAGAAGTGGCTCTTTTGTAACCATGAACATTTTTAAGTTCACTGTTTTTGGCTTCAATTTTATACCGGTGTTTCGACTTTTCTTTGTAATAATCACTTTCCTGAAAAGCCATCTGTTCTTGGTGTAATTCTGATTTTATAGAAACCGAGTAGGTTTTAGATTTTGCTCCGTCTTTGTAACAACCTTCTCTTAATGGGCAAACTTTACATTTTTCAACATCAAAATAATATACATCAGCTTGATTTTTGCCGACATTCTTTCTGTTCTGATGGGCTTTTCTGATGGCTAAATGCCCGGCAGGACAAACAAATCTGTCAGCATCCTTATTGTAATCAAACTGGTCTTTTTCTTTCCTACATCCTTGTGTAATGGATGGATTTAACTTTGCAACAATTTTTATATCCTGTTCGCTGGCAATTTTCAGATTTTCTTTTCCACTATAAGCCGAATCGCCAATGATGGTTTCCACTTCCATTCCGTTGTCTTGGCTCATTTGCAGTAATTTTGGCAATTCAGGCCCGTCTCCTTTTTCTCCCGAAGTTACCACTGCTGCGGTGATAATCCGCTCTTCACTCATCGCCAAATGTGTTTTGTAACCGAAAAAGGAACTGTCTGCGGATTTATGTCCGATTTTGGCATCCGTGTCTTTTGAGAAAGTTAGCTGTTCATCGGTGTCTTCGGCTGTTTCCCTCAAAAGATTTAATTTCTCTTTCACTGCCGGAATCTCACTTATTGATGGCTCATCTTCTATGCATTTTTCAAGTTCTCTACAATAAGCCAATTCTTTGTTCAGATCGTTTTCAGTATTCTTGACCGGCATTTTTGATTTGAAGTTTTCATCAAATTGATAAACCGTTTTACGAACTAATCTCGAACGCTCTCTCAGTACTTCTATGCTTGAAAATGGATTCGATCTAGATAAAGTATGTGTAGCGTCCACAATAATGGATCTGGATTTAATAATGCCTTTATCGATCGCTATCGTTACCGTTTTACCAATTAGAAGGTTCAACAAATCGGTATCTTTCAAGCGTAATTTCCTGAATTTTGTAAGTGAACTGGGGTTTATCACATCATCTTCGGGAGCCATATCTAAAAAATATTTGAAAGACATATCATAGCGGGAACGCTCTACCACATCTACATCAGAAACCGAGTAAATGCTTTTCAACAAAAGGTATTTGAACATCTTCACCGGACTTTCCGCATTGCGACCATTGTTCAAACAATACTTATTCAACAGTTCATCGTAGATGAAGGAAAAATCTATCAAATCATTAATTTTTCGAAGAAGATTTTCTTTCGGAACGATTAAATCATACAAATCGGAATAAGAACTAAACTGAATCTTTTGCTGTTGGACTAACATTCTTTATCTTTAAAAGACCTTATCAAGGTACAAAAAAAGGAGCTAAAATCCTAAGATTTCAACTCCTTCTTTTTCATATTTCCTGAAAATTCACTTTTTCAGTGATCTCCTAATCTAACAGGGAGTTGCTCTCATATAACAATCAACGATTGTTTATTTCTTTTTATTTTTTTGTTGCTCGTTGTACTTTTGTTGCTCTTGAGCCTGTTCCATCATCTCTCTCATTTTCTTTTGGAACTTGCCTTCTTTTTTAGGTTGCGCCTTGTTGGCTTGGATCTGAGCATGGATTTTTTTCTCGTCCAAAATCCAATATTTAATCACCAAAATAATAATGATGTTAATGGCATTGGACACAAAATAATACCAAGACAATCCGGATGGCGCCGAGTTAAGGAAGAAAAAGAAAGTAATGGGGAAAATATACATCAGCACCTTCATATTTGGCATTCCTTCCTGTTGCGGTTGCTGCATTTGTCCAGAAGTCATTACGGTATAAATGAGTATAACCACCGTACACGCAATTGCGAAAATGGAAATATGGTTTCCTATCAATGGGATATTGAATGAAAGCTTTATCAAATCATCATAAGCCGTAAGGTCTTTTACAAACCAAAAACTATCGCCTCTCAATCCAATTAAATTCGGGAACAAACGGAACAATGCATAGAAAATCGGGATCTGGATAAGTGCCGGAAGACATCCTGCCATTTGGTTTACCCCTGCTTTTCTGTACACTTCCATGGTTGCTTGTTGCTTTTTCATAGGATCAGCATCCTTGTATTTGGCATTCACCTCGTCAATTTCTGGACGAATTACCTTCATCATAGCACTCAGTTTGTGCTGCTTGTACATGATGGGAGAAGTGATGAGCTTAACAATAATCGTCAGCATAAAGATCACCCAACCGGCAGCCAATCCCCAAGTTGCGATAAAATCATACACCGGAATAAAGAAAACCCTATTCAGCCAACCGATGAACGACCAACCTAAAGGTAAAATATCTTGAAATTCTTTTCCTTCATACGATTTCAATAAATCCAAATCCAACGGCATAAAGTACCAAGTAAAATCTTGGTTAAACTCGCCTCCGTTCATAGCAACCTGACCTTGGAAATCAAATTTTTTCAAATATTCGCCTTCAGGAAAAGCCTCTTGCTTTCCTTTGGACTGTGTGAAACCTGACTTTGGCTCGATAACCGCCGTGAAGAACTGTTGCTTCACCGCCAACCAATTCAGCGTTTCTTTAGTTTCGTCCATATCGTTTCTACCATCGTAGTCGTATCCGCTGTAATTATCGAAGGCATATCCAAATTCTGTATGTTGCTCTTCTTGTGCACGACCTTTTTCTAAACCTCTCACTTGATAATCCCAAGAAAACTCGGTATGATTATCTGCAGTAACCTGAGATAGCCCTTTGGAATTCACCTTAAAATCTACCGTATATTTTGGTAAAAGAGTATAGATAAATTGCAAAACCGCACCGTTGATGTTGGTCGATAGCGTAACCTTGTTACCCTCCACAACCGGTGTAAAGACCAAATCTTTGGTATTGATGATCTTTCCCGTCTTATCTTTGAACTGGAAACCGTAAGTGGAATTGTTTTTTGAGAATAAATTCAAAGGCAAATCGGCCTCGTCGGTTTTGGTATTGTAGGCTTTGTATTTCAGCAACTCCACCGATGAAATCTGACCTCCCAAACTGGAAAACTCCAAATTCAACTCGTCGTTCTTCAAGTTTACTTTTTGGATATCACTTGCTGCAACGGCAGGATTGATGGTTGCTACCGGTACCGTTGGGTTTCCGGATGCTTGCTTTGCCGTTTTGGCTTCTTTTGCCAGCCTTGCTGCTTCTTCTTTTTGATCCTTAGTTTGGAAATAAAATAAGAATCCCATTAAAATCATGGAGAATACGAAGAAACTGATCAGTTGCTTCTTGTCTAAACCTTTGTTTTGTTCCATTTTAAATATTTAAAATTAAGCCTTTTGACCCGACTTAATAGGTGTTTAAAATTAAAGCGACAAAAATAGCGAATTTTTGATAATAAGTTGTTTTTAATTGTTGAAATTATCGGGTGATGAAGTGATAAAGTAATGCGTTAATGAAGTGATGTGGTGATGAAAGAAGAATAGACAGCCACGCAATACATTCAAAACTTTTATAGAGGGCAAGCCCAGAAGTTGTAGCCCAGATGGGAGCGGCATCCTTTTGCTTTGCCTTGGAATGCGGGTGGGAAGCAAAAGATAGAGCGGACAGCTGGACGGGTCTTGAAAAAAGCGACCCAATTGATGCTCCAAAAAAACTAATCGAACCCTTCGTCGAAGGGAAATTTGAGTTGTACGGAAATTTGTTTTTTCTCGTTGATGTTCAGGTTGGACATGGAGAGCCCCAAGAGGCGCACCGACTTGTTAAAAGGGCGCAGATCCCAGAGTTGCTGCACGATTTCTAAAAAATCTTGCCCATTTTCATAATAGCAGTCTTGTGTCTTGGATCGGGTGAATTGGGTAAAATCTTTGTATTTAATTTTTAGCGTGAGGGATTTGCCTTTTATTTCTTTTTTTTCCAGCCTTTGTTCCAGCTCCTCGCAAAGGATTTTCAGTTGGCTTTTCACTTCGGTATCGTCGGAGATGTCTTCCCAATAGGTGTGTTCTACCGCTACGGATTTTTGCAAACGATTGGCCTTTACCTCGCCTTTGTGTTCACCTCGAACGACATGGTAATAGTAGTAACCGCTTTTCCCGAAATGGCGCATGAGGAAGTCCAGGGATTTTTCCTTGAGCTCTTTCCCGGTAAAAATGTGGTGTTGGTGCATCTTGTTGGCAGTTACTTTCCCTATTCCGTAAAATTTTTCGATGGGCAAGGCTTCCATAAATTCTGCAATCTTATTGGGATGTATGGTTTTTTGTCCGTTGGGTTTGTTGATGTCCGAAGCCACTTTGGCCAAAAATTTATTGATAGAAATCCCTGCCGAAGCGGTGAGACCTGTTTTTTCGAAAATTTTCTGCCGGATTTCTCTGGCAATATCGTTGGCGGAGGCTATTTCTTTTTTGTTTTCGGTCACATCCAGATAGGCTTCGTCCAAGGACAAGGGTTCTACCAAATCGGTGTATTCGTGGAAAATTTCGTGGATTTGTTTTGAGATTTCTTTGTATCGTTGAAATCTGGGCAGGATAAAGATCAGTTGGGGACATTTTTCTTTGGCCTTTTTACTGGGCATGGCAGATCGGACGCCAAATTTTCGAGCTTCGTAGCTGGCTGCAGCTACCACACCACGGTGTTCGCCACCCACAACAATGGGTTTGCCTTTTAGTTCCGGATTGTCGTGTTGCTCCACCGATGCATAAAAAGCATCCATATCAACATGTATGATTTTCCGGTATTTCATCTTGCAAAAATATTGAAATTAGTATAAAAAACGCACGAAATACAAAGAGAGAGGAAAACTTAATGGCTGTAAAATGTACAAAAATGTACAAAAAGAGCATGAAAATTTCATTTACTTTTGCACCCAACAAAACACATATTTCAAATATTAGAAACTAATAACCATTCTCTATTGAAATTAAAAGAAATGCCCCAGCGATTGCTGAGGCATTTTTTATGCGGTAATAAGATGAATCTTACGCATTTACATTGTTTGCTCCCAATACGAAAGGCTCTACTTCTTTGATCTCTCCGAATTGTTGTTCGTAGTTTGCGATATTTTGTTGAAGCGCATTCAATACTCTTTTAGCGTGCAAAGGAGCTAGGATTACTCTAGATCTTACCGTTGCTTGTTGTACACCCGGCATCATTTGGATGAAATCCAAGATGAATTCAGATGGAGAGTGATTTACTAAAGCTAAGTTACAATATACCCCAGCAGCTACCATTTCGTTAAGTTGAATGTTGATGTTCCCGTCTTGTGGATTTTGATTGTCCATGATAATTTTGTTTAAGTTAAATTTTTATATTAATAATTCTGGTTTCAAGTATGCAAATATATCATTTTACTTGAAACTTGAAACCAGAAATTAAAAAATTTTATTAGTTGATGTCTTCAAACTCTTTGCTTGAACCAACGATTACATTTTGGTAAGTTTTAAGACCTGTACCTGCAGGGATTCTGTGTCCTACAATTACATTCTCTTTCAAGCCGTTTAGGCTATCAACTTTACCGGCTACCGCTGCTTCGTTAAGCACCTTGGTTGTTTCCTGGAAGGACGCTGCAGACATGAAGGACTTGGTTTGTAGAGCGGCTCTTGTGATCCCTTGCAATACCGGAGTTGCGGTTGCAGGAAGCACCTCTCTTACTTGTACCAATTGTAGGTCTTCTCTCTTCAGCTTGGAGTTTTCGTCTCTCAATTCTCTTGCCGTGATCATCTGACCCGGTTGTAGGCTTGTAGAGTCTCCGGCATCTACAACCACCTTCATACCGAAGATGCGGTTGTTGTCTTCCAAGAAATCCAGTTTGTGTTCCAGAGCACCTTCTAAGAATTGTGTATCTCCACCGTCAACGATCAATACTTTGGTCATCATCTGTCTTACGATGATTTCGAAGTGTTTATCGTCAATTTTTACCCCTTGCAAACGGTACACCTCTTGGATCTCGTTTACCAAGTATTCCTGAACGGCTGTTGAACCTTTGATTCTTAGGATATCTTCAGGAGTGATGGATCCGTCTGAAAGTGGAGTTCCCGCTCTCACGAAGTCATTTTCCTGTACTAAGATTTGGTTGGAAAGTTTTACCAAGTAGGTTTTTCTTTCGCCAGTTTTCGCCTCAACGATCAATTCTCGGTTACCTCTCTTGATTTTTCCATACGATACAACGCCATCAATCTCAGTTACTACAGCTGGGTTGGATGGGTTACGCGCTTCGAAAAGTTCGGTAACTCTTGGAAGACCTCCGGTGATATCCCCTGCTTTTGCAGACTTTCTTGGGATCTTGATCAAAATTTTACCGGCTTTGATTTTCTCACCGTCGTTTACCATAAGGTGGGCCCCTACAGGTAAGTTGTATCCTTTTTGTTCAACACCTTTAGAATCTACAACTTTAAGCGTTGGTACGGCTTTTTTATTTCTAGATTCGGAGATTACTTTTTCTTCGAAACCGGTTTGTTCGTCGATTTCCAATTGGAAAGAAACCCCTTGGATGATGTCTTCGTACTCAATTTTACCAGAAGTTTCTGCGATGATTACCGCGTTATACGGATCCCACTTACAGATCACATCACCTTTTTTCACCTTATCGCCTGGTTTAACAGAGATTTCGGCACCGTAAGGGATGTTGGCCACCATCAATGGAGTTCTGGACTCGCTATCCGTTACCAAACGGAATTCAGTTGAACGAGAGATTACCACCTCACGAACATTTCCAAATTCGTCTTCGGAAGCGATTGTTCTAAGTTCGTCCATTTCCACGATACCGTCTCTTCTGGCAACGATGGAAGGATTAACAGAGACATTCCCCGCGGTACCCCCTTGGTGGAAGGTTCTTAGGGTAAGCTGTGTACCCGGTTCCCCGATGGATTGTGCTGCGATAACCCCAACGGCTTCCCCCATGTGGATAGGTTTACCTGTTGCCAAGTTTCTACCGTAGCATTTCGCACAGATCCCTTTTTTGGCCTCGCAAGTTAATGGAGATCGTACTTCTACGGCATCAATTCCGGCTTCTTCAATTGCTTTAGCCAACTCTTCGTTGATGATAGAGTCTGCGTGGCAAAGGATTTCGTCCGATTCTGGATCGTAGATATCGTGTAGGGATACTCTACCCAAGATTCTTTCAGAAAGTTTTTCAACGATTTCGTCATTTTTCTTCAGTGGAGTAATTTCAGTACCTCTTAGTGTACCGCAATCGTCTTCTGTAATGATAACATCTTGTGCTACATCCACCAATCTTCTGGTTAGGTAACCTGCATCGGCAGTTTTAAGAGCGGTATCCGCAAGACCTTTTCTCGCACCGTGGGTAGAGATAAAGTACTCCAAGATGGAAAGACCTTCCTTAAAGTTTGCCACAATTGGGTTTTCGATAATTTCGGCACCCACAGCACCCGCTTTTTGTGGTTTTGCCATCAAACCTCTCATACCGGACAACTGACGGATCTGTTCTTTAGACCCCCTCGCACCAGAGTCAAGCATCATATAAACGGAATTGAAACCACCTTGATCGGTTTTCATTCTGCCCATAATCATTTCGGTAAGTCCGGCATTGGTATTGGTCCAAACATCAATTACCTGGTTGTATCTTTCGGTGTCTGTAATAAGACCCATGTTATAGTTTCCTGTAATTTCAGTAACGGTTTCAACCGCTTTGGCAATCATTCCTTTTTTCTCTTCAGGAACTACAATATCTCCGAGTGAGAAGGAAAGACCACCTTTGAAAGCGTTAGAATATCCTAAGTCTTTCATTTCGTCCAAGAATTTCACGGTAGTTGGGAAATCGGTTTCGGCCAAGATTCTACCAATGACATTTCTAAGTGACTTTTTGGTCAACAATTCATCGATGTATCCTACTTGTTTAGGAACGATTTGGTTAAACAAAATTCTACCCACAGTAGTTGGGATTAATTTCGTTACCAATTCTCCGTTTTCATCCTTCACAGGAAGTTTACATCTCACTTTTGCGTTTAGGGAAACTTGCCCTTCAGCATAAGCGATTTCCACTTCTTCTGGAGAGTAGAAAGCAAGACCTTCGCCTTTCACTTTCATGGTTTCTGTAGAATCCAATTGTTTGGTCATGAAGTATAGACCCAAAACCATGTCCTGAGAAGGTACCGTAATTGGCGATCCGTTCGCAGGGTTCAGGATGTTTTGAGAACCTAACATCAATAACTGAGCTTCCAAAATTGCTTCTGGACCTAGAGGCAAGTGTACCGCCATCTGGTCACCATCGAAGTCGGCGTTGAATGCCGTAGTTACCAACGGGTGAAGTTGGATGGCTTTACCTTCGATCATCTTAGGTTGGAATGCTTGAATACCAAGTCTGTGAAGTGTAGGTGCCCTGTTCAATAGAACCGGATGACCTTTCATCACATTTTCTAAGATATCATAAACAACAGGTTCTTTTCTGTCGATGATTCTTTTTGCTGATTTTACCGTTTTTACAATTCCTCTTTCAATTAGTTTTCTAATGATAAACGGTTTGTAAAGCTCGGCAGCCATGTCTTTTGGAAGACCACATTCGTGCAATTGCAAGCTTGGTCCAACGACAATTACAGAACGAGCAGAATAATCTACCCTTTTCCCTAGTAAGTTCTGACGGAAACGACCTTGTTTCCCTTTTAGGGAATCGGATAAAGATTTCAACGGTCTGTTGGATTCTGACTTCACTGCAGAAGATTTTCTGGTGTTGTCGAACAATGAATCTACCGATTCCTGAAGCATACGCTTCTCGTTTCTTAGGATTACTTCTGGAGCTTTAATCTCCAACAATCTCTTCAAACGGTTATTTCTGATGATTACCCTACGGTAAAGATCGTTCAAATCTGATGTTGCAAAACGACCACCGTCCAACGGTACCAACGGTCTTAGTTCTGGTGGGATAACAGGAAGAACACGCATCACCATCCATTCTGGGCGGTTGATCATTCTGGTGTTGGCGCCTCTTAGGGCTTCAACAACATTCAGTCTTTTTAAAGCTTCTGTTCTTCTTTGTTTGGATCCTTCGTTGTGTGCTTTGTGTCTTAGTTCGAAAGACAAGGCATCCAGATCGATTCTTTTCAACAATTCCTCGATGGCTTCAGCACCCATTTTGGCGATGAATTTATTAGGATCGCTATCGTCCAAATATTGGTTCTCGATTGGAAGGGTATCCATGATGTCCAAATATTCTTCCTCGGTAAGGAATTCCATTGGGTCGAAATCTGAACCGTCGGCTTTTTTAGCTATACCTTGTTGTACCACTACATATCTTTCGTAGTAGATGATCATGTCCAATTTCTTGGAAGGCAAACCTAAAAGGTAACCAATTTTGTTAGGTAAAGAACGGAAGTACCAGATGTGAGCTACCGGCACTACCAAATTGATGTGCCCAACTCTTTCTCTTCGTACTTTTTTCTCGGTTACTTCTACCCCACAACGATCGCAGACAATCCCCTTGTAACGGATTCTTTTGTACTTTCCGCAAGCACATTCGTAGTCTTTGATGGGACCGAATATTTTTTCGCAGAACAAACCGTCTCTTTCCGGTTTGTGAGTTCTATAGTTAATCGTTTCCGGTTTTAGGATTTCTCCTCTGGATTCCTGTAAAATGGATTCCGGAGATGCTAGACCGATCGTGATTTTTGTAAATCTGCTTGATTTATTTTTATTTGACATAACTTTTTTAATTTTGAATTATAAATTTTAAATTTTAGATTAAATTTTCTTTAATAAAAATTTAAAATTATTCCTCAAGTCTTACATCAAGTCCAAGACCTTGCAATTCGTGAAGTAATACATTGAAAGATTCCGGAATACCAGGTTCTGGCATTGCTTCCCCTTTTGCAATGGCTTCATAAGTCTTGGCTCTACCCATAACATCATCGGATTTAACCGTTAAGATTTCTCTTAGGATGTTGGATGCTCCAAATGCTTCTAGAGCCCAAACCTCCATCTCTCCGAAACGCTGACCACCGAATTGAGCCTTACCTCCTAACGGTTGTTGCGTAATCAATGAGTATGGCCCGATGGAACGAGCGTGCATTTTATCATCTACCATGTGTCCCAGTTTCAACATATAGATTACCCCAACAGTTGCAGGTTGTGTAAATCTTTCTCCTGTACCACCATCGTAAAGGTGAGTGGATCCAAATTTCGGCACTCCGGCTTGTTCTGTATATTCGGTAATTTGCTCTAAGCTAGCTCCATCAAAGATTGGTGTTGCGAACTTCAAGCCCATGTTTTTACCGGCCCAACCTAGTACGGTTTCGTAGATCTGTCCAATGTTCAT
The DNA here is from genome assembly GCF_014353055.1 of Amniculibacterium sp. G2-70. GTDB lineage: Bacteria > Bacteroidota > Bacteroidia > Flavobacteriales > Weeksellaceae > Amniculibacterium > Amniculibacterium aquaticum. The sequence continues at coordinate 1,708,661 of NZ_CP060698.1, read as the reverse complement.
ACGAGAAGGTACCCCTAGTGGATTCAGAACGATATCTACCGGTGTTCCATCTTCTAGGAATGGCATATCTTCTTCACGAACGATTCTCGAAACGATACCTTTGTTACCGTGACGACCCGCCATTTTATCTCCTACATTCAGTTTTCTTTTCTTCGCGATATACACTTTGGCCAACTTCATGATACCTGCTGGCAATTCGTCCCCGATGGAAATAGCAAATTTCTCACGGTTTTTAACTCCGGAAATATCGTTGAATTTGATTTTATAGTTGTGGATCAATTGGTTGATCAAATCGTTTTTGTCTTGGTCTACAGTCCAATCCAATCCGGAGATGTTCGCATAATCCTCAACAGATTGAAGCAACTTCAAGGTAAACTTTGCACCTTTACCGATTACTTCTTCTTCAAGATCGTTTTTCACACCTTGGGAAGTTTTTCCGCTTACCAAAGTATTCAATTTTTCGATCAAGGTATTTCTTAGCTCGGTAAATTGAACTTTGAATTTGTTTTCAATTTCTTCAAGTTTCAATTTTTCCTCGGCTCTTTTCTTTTTGTCTTTGATGTTTCTGGAGAACAATTTCTTGTTGATTACTACCCCTCTTAGAGACGAGTCTGCTTTTAGGGAAGCATCTTTAACATCACCTGCTTTGTCACCAAAGATGGCACGAAGCAATTTTTCTTCCGGAGTTGGGTCAGACTCTCCTTTTGGAGTGATCTTACCAATCATGATGTCACCAGGTTTCACTTCGGCACCGATACGGATCATACCGTTTTCGTCCAAGTCTTTGGTGGCTTCTTCGGAAATGTTCGGGATATCGGAAGTCAATTCTTCCATACCCAATTTGGTATCTCTAACTTCTAATGAATATTCATCAACATGGATAGAGGTGAACCAGTCTTCGCGAACTACTTTTTCGTTAATTACGATCGCATCCTCGAAGTTGTACCCCTTCCAAGGCATGAAGGCCACTACTAAGTTTCTACCCAATGCCAATTCTCCGTTTTCGGTCGCGTAACCGCCACAAAGAACCTGACCTTTTTCTACCGTTTCTCCAACTCTTACAATTGGTTTCAAAGTAATGGTGGTCGATTGATTGGTTTTTCTGAATTTCGGCAAGAAATAAGTTTTCGTTGCGGACTCGAATTGTACCAAATCTTCATCTTCGGTTCTGTCGTATTTGATGGTAATCTTTTCAGCATCAACATACTCAACAATACCTGTTCCTTCAGCATTGATCAATACTCTAGAGTCTGCGGCAACTTGTTTTTCCAATCCTGTACCTACGATTGGAGCTTCAGGCTTTAACAACGGTACTGCCTGACGCATCATGTTAGATCCCATCAATGCACGGTTCGCATCATCGTGCTCCAAGAATGGGATTAGAGATGCTGAAATACCCGAGATTTGGTTAGGAGCTACATCGACCAGGTCAACTTGGCTACCGTTAACAACCGGATAATCACCATCCAATCTTGCGATAATTCTATCGGTTTCAAATTCACCTTTATCGGACATTTCCACATTCGCCTGTGCGATTACTTTACCTTCTTCATCTTCAGCATTTAGGTAAATTGGAGCGTCATTAAGATTTACTTTTCCGTTTTCTACTGTTCTATATGGAGTTTCGATAAAACCAAGGTTGTTGATTTTTGCGAAAAGCCCCAATGAAGAGATCAAACCAATGTTTGGTCCTTCAGGAGTTTCGATCGGACAGATACGGCCGTAGTGCGTATGGTGAACATCTCGCACCTCGAAGCCGGCTCTTTCTCTTGATAAACCACCAGGTCCTAGAGCCGAAAGTCTTCTCTTGTGAGTCACTTCGGACAATGGGTTGGTTTGGTCCATGAACTGAGAAAGCTGGTTGGTACCAAAGAAGGAGTTGATAACAGAGGTTAGTGTTTTTGCATTTACCAAATCTACCGGAGTGAAGATTTCGTTGTCACGAACATTCATTCTCTCGCGGATGGTTCTAGCAATTCTAGAAAGACCAACACCAAACTGTCCTGCCAACTGCTCTCCAACGGTTTTAATCCTTCTGTTGGAAAGGTGGTCGATATCGTCCACTTCCGCTTTAGAATTCACCAATTCGATCAAGTGACGAACGATTGCGATGATGTCATCTTTTGTAAGAACTTCTGTTGAAGTTGGAATATTAAGACCCAATTTCTTGTTCAAACGGTAACGACCCACTTCACCTAGAGAGTATCTTTGCTCGGAGAAGAATAATTTTTCGATAATTCCTCTTGCAGTTTCCTCATCTGGCGGATCGGCATTTCTTAACTGTCTATAGATGTACTCTACCGCTTCTTTTTCGGAGTTGGTAGGGTCTTTTTGTAGTGTATTTTGGATGATGGAGAATTCTCCTGAATTTTCTTTGTGGATCAAGATGGTTTTAACACCGGCTTCCAAGATCAAATCCAAGTGTTCTTTTTCAAGAACGGTCTCTCTATCCAAGATAATCTCATTTCTTTCGATGGATACTACCTCTCCGGTATCTTCATCTACGAAATCTTCAAACCATGTATTCAAAACTCTTGCAGCCAAAACGCGACCTTCAACTTTTTTAAGGGCAGCTTTGGATACTTTTATTTCTTCAGCCAAGTCGAAAATCTGAAGGATGTCTTTATCCGACTCGTAACCGATTGCTCTAAGCAATGTGGTTAAAGGTAATTTTTTCTTTCTGTCGATATAGGCGTACATTACGCTGTTGATATCGGTTGTAAATTCCATCCAAGAACCTTTGAAAGGGATAATTCTGGAATAATACAATTTGGTACCGTTGGCGTGATAAGTCTGACCAAAGAAAACCCCTGGAGAACGGTGTAACTGTGTTACCACTACCCTTTCGGCACCGTTAATGATGAAAGATCCAGAAGGGGTCATGTACGGAACCGGACCTAAGTAAACATCTTGAATTACGGTTTGGAATTCTTCGTGTTCAGGGTCGGTACAATACAATTTCAATCTCGCCTTTAAAGGCACAGAGTAGGTTAGTCCTCTTTCCACACATTCGTTGATGGAATAACGAGGAGAGTCTACCAAATAATCTAGAAATTCTAATACGAATTGGTTTCTAGAGTCGGAAATTGGGAAGTTTTCTTCGAAAGTTTTGTAAAGCGCTTCGTTTTTTCTAGCGTCTGGAAGTGTATCCAATTGGAAAAATTCCTTGAACGATTCGATCTGAATATCCAAGAAATCCGGAGTGATCACTTTTCCTTTCACGGCTGAGAAATTTACACGCTCGTGTTTTCTTTCGCTTTGCTGAGTTTTTGTTGTTTTACTCATAAAAATTTAAGAAAGTGGGGTTAAAAAATATTTTGATTTCACTAAAAAATATCAGAAACTCTATTTGAATAAAATATAAAATTAAAATTCTAGCTTTCTAAGATTGGATCGGTTGATTTTTGGCGCAATCAGAATTTTCCGTTTCTTATGATCTTTAGAATTTTAATTAAATAATTAAAAAAATATGATTTCTAAGTGCAACACCGGTATATCTTTTCACGATGTAGTGCAAAATATTTTCCTAAATGGGCGTAATGTATATAAACAAGAAATCCCTTTTGCAAAGCAAAAGAGCTGAGTTACAGGGTATTAACTAGATATAAACAATTTTTTGCGCCAAAATAGACTGCAAAATTAATAAAATTTAATAAGTCTTACAAATTTACCATAAAAAAAGCCACCCTAAGTTAGGATGGCTTTGTTATGTTTCGGTTAGAATTATTTCAATTCAACTTCAGCACCAGCTTCTTCTAATTGTTTTTTCAAAGCTTCAGCTTCGTCTTTAGGAACACCTTGCTTGATTGGAGAAGGAGCACCGTCTACGATGTCTTTAGCTTCTTTAAGACCAGCACCAGTTAAATCTTTAACCAATTTAACAACAGCTAATTTAGAAGCACCTGCAGATTTCAAAATTACATCGAAATCTGTTTTTTCTTCAGCAGCATCAGCACCACCACCAGCAGCTACAACTACAGCAGCAGCAGCAGGCTCGATTCCGTACTCATCCTTAAGGATAGTTGCTAATTCATTTACATCTTTTACCGTTAGGTTAACAAGCGTTTCCGCTAAATTCTTTAAATCTGACATTTTTTTAATGTTTTTTGTTGAACGATTATGTTTATTTTTTTTGAGAGTCTTTCTCTATGCCAAGTTTAGACTTGGACTTTTGTTATGAGTAAAATTACTCAGCTGAAGCTTCTGGAGTTTCAGTAGCTTCTGCTGCTGGAGCCTCTTCCACTGCTGGAGTTTCGGCAACAACTTCTTCAGCAACTGCACCTGCAGCTTCTGCTTTGTTTTGCAATGCAGATACCAATCTTTGGATAGGAGATTGAAGCAATCCGATGATTTCTCCAAGCATTTCTTCTCTAGATTTGATATTTGCAAGAGTTTCTAGGTTGTTATCTCCTAAATAGAAAGTTTCTTGTACGAAAGCCGATTTCAAAGCTGGCTTAGTATCCTTCTTTCTGAAGTCTTTGATTAATTTTGCTGGAGCGTTAGCCGTTTCAGCAACCATCAAAGCAGAGTTACCTTTGAATGTACCGTACATTTCAGAGAAATCTACATCCAATTGTTCCATTGCTTTTTGTAGCAATGTATTTTTTACCACTTTTACAGTGATGTTATTTTTAAATGCTTGTCTTCTGAAATCAGATGTTTTTTGAGCATTCAAACCTTCAAGATCAGCTACATAAACAACTTTAGCATCCTGAAGCAAGTCTTTGATCTCTTGTATTGCTACAACTTTATTATCTTTTGTCATTGTCTTTAGGATTTATTATTAGTTTACAGCTTTTGTATCAATTGCAATACCTGGGCTCATTGTAGAAGACAAATAGATTGACTTCACATAAGTACCTTTAGCAGCAGTTGGCTTCAATTTCATAAGAGTTTGCAACAATTCAGTAGCATTTTCTTTCAATTTATCAGCATCGAAAGATACTTTTCCAATTGCAGCATGGATGATACCGTATTTGTCAACTTTGAAATCGATTTTACCAGACTTTACTTCAGAAACCGCTTTTCCAACTTCTAGGGTTACAGTACCGGATTTAGGGTTTGGCATTAGACCTCTTGGACCTAACACTCTACCTAATGGACCTAATTTACCCATTACAGCTGGCATGGTTACGATAACATCAACATCTGTCCAACCTTCTTTAATTTTTTGAAGATATTCGTCTAGACCCACATAGTCAGCACCTGCAGCTTTAGCTTCAGCTTCTTTATCTGGAGTTACCAATGCCAATACTTTAACATCTTTACCAGTTCCGTGAGGAAGAGATACTACACCTCTTACCATTTGGTTTGCTTTTCTAGGATCTACACCCAATCTAACTGCGATATCAACAGAAGCATCGAATTTAGCAGTATTTACTTCTTTTACCAAAGAAGTACCTTCTACTAAACTGTATACTCTACCTTTCTCTACTTTGCTTAAAGCTTCTTTTTGCTTTTTTGTTAATTTTGCCATTGTAATTAGTTTTAAGCGTTAGTTGGTTTAGTTCCTGTTACTCTTACACCCATAGATCTTGCTGTACCAGCAACCATTGTAAGGGCAGAATCCATGGTGAAGCAGTTCAAATCACTCATTTTATCTTCGGCGATTTTTTGTACTTGTGCCCATGTTACAGCACCTACTTTGTTTCTGTTAGGTTCTCCAGAACCGCCCTTGATCTTTGCAGCTTCCATCAATTGGATTGCAGCAGGAGGTGTTTTGATTACGAATTCAAAAGATTTGTCTTCGTACACTGTAATTACTACAGGCAAAACTTGTCCTGGCTTGTCTTGGGTTCTTCCGTTAAATTGCTTACAAAACTCCATGATGTTCACACCTGCAGAACCCAATGCTGGACCTACTGGTGGAGAAGGGTTAGCAGCGCCACCTTTCACCTGAAGTTTTACCATTTTAAAGACTTTTTTAGCCATTTTATGATTTTTAAATTTTGAATATTAAATGAGTTTGGAAGCATTTATTATTCATACCGAATTGTTTATCTCACTTCACAAGACGATATTTTGGTTTGCAAAAGTATGAATAATATTTTATATGCAAAAATATTTTACAAAAAAAATAAGCTAACTGTTTTCAGAAAGCTTATTTATTTTTTTAATAGTTCATTAAACTATTTTTTCTACTTGCATATAGTTGAGTTCCATTGGTGTTTTACGACCGAAGATAAGTACAGAAACTTCAATTTTTCTTTTATCTTCAAGGATTTTTTCAATGGTCCCGTTAAATCCGTTAAACGGTCCATCAATAACTTTTACAGTTTCTCCAACCAAGTATGGAATGGCAATATCTTGTGCAAATTCAGATAATTCATCTGCTTTACCAAGCATTTTATCCACTTCATGTTTTCTCATCGGCACTGGATCGCCACCTTTGGTTAAGCTCAAGAAAGAAATTACGCCCGGAATATTTTTAATTACATGGGGTACTTCTCCTAACAAATTAGCTTCTACCATTAAGTATCCTGGATAGAAGGGTCTTTCTTTAACCGACTTCTTTCCATTTTTTACTTGGATTACTTTTTCCATCGGAATAACTACTTGAGTTACATAGGCTTCAAAACCCAATCTTCTCATTTCATTCTCGATGTAGTTTTTCACTTTATTTTCCTGTCCGCTAACTGCTTTCAGCACATACCATTTCAAATCGTTCATAGGTGGAAAATATTTAATTAATTAAAGACATTAATTAACATCGCGATGATATTTCTTAAGGATTTAGAGAAAACTTCGTCTACTCCAAAAGTAAATACCGACAAGATAAGTGTAGCAACAGAAACTACGATAGTAGAAGACTGTAGCTCTGGCCATTTTGGCCATTCTACCTTTTCTTTAAACTCGGTAATAGATCCTTTTATAAAATTTGCTAAACTCATTGTTCTTTTATTTGCACGGGCACAAGGACTCGAACCCTGATCAACGGTTTTGGAGACCGGTATCCTACCATTGGACGATGCCCGTAGATTAAAATAGTCCCGCAAGTTTCCTCGCGGAACTATTTAATATTTTAGATTGATTAGTCGATAATTTCAGTAACCTGACCTGATCCAACTGTTCTACCACCTTCTCTGATCGCGAATCTAAGACCCTCGTTAAGAGCGATTGGTTGCAACAATTCTACAGTGATCTCTAAGTTATCACCTGGCATTACCATTTCTACACCTTCTGGTAAGAAGATCTCACCTGTAACATCGGTAGTTCTAACATAGAACTGAGGACGATATTTGTTGTGGAATGGAGTGTGACGACCACCTTCTTCTTTAGAAAGGATATACACAGATGCTTTGAATTTTTTGTGAGGCTTCACAGAATCTTTCTTAGCGATAACCATACCTCTCTTGATGTCAGTTTTTTCAATACCTCTCAACAATAGACCAACATTATCACCAGCTTCACCTCTATCTAGGATCTTTCTAAACATCTCAACCCCTGTAATTGTAGAAGTCAATTTTTCATCACCCATACCTACGATATCAACAGGATCACCAGTATTAACAACACCAGCTTCGATTCTACCAGTTGCTACAGTACCTCTACCTGTAATAGAGAACACATCTTCGATAGGCATCAAGAATGGCTTATCTGTATCTCTTACCGGCTCGTCGATCCACTCATCAACAGCATCCATCAAAGTCTCAACAGATTTGAACCATTGATCTTCAGTGTTCGCAGGAGATGCAGTAGCAGCAGTTAGTGCTCCTAAAGCTGAACCTTGGATTACTGGAGAGTTGTCACCATCGAAATCATAAGTTGACAACAAGTCTCTAAGTTCCATTTCAACAAGCTCTAACAATTCTGGATCATCCACCATGTCAACTTTGTTCATGAAAACAACAATCTTAGGTACATTTACCTGACGACAAAGCAAGATATGCTCTCTAGTCTGAGGCATTGGACCATCTGTTGCAGCACATACTACGATAGCACCATCCATCTGAGCAGCACCCGTTACCATGTTCTTAACATAATCCGCGTGACCTGGACAGTCAACATGCGCATAGTGTCTTTTTTCAGTTTCGTATTCGATATGAGCAGTATTGATAGTAATCCCTCTTTCTTTTTCTTCCGGAGCAGAGTCAATTGCAGAGAAGTCTTTTTTCTCAGCAAGACCTTTACTTGACAATACAGCAGAGATTGCTGCAGTAAGCGTAGTTTTACCATGGTCAACGTGACCAATAGTACCAATGTTCAAGTGTGGTTTGTTACGATTAAACGTTTCCTTTGCCATGATTTTATGTTATTTAATATTAATTTATCAAATTTTCGGTTTGCAAATATAGTATTTTTTTGAATACCAAAACTTTTTTTAATAAAAATTTATTCAATTTTATTAAAATCTCGCGTTGATATCAATAGCAACCGTTTTCAGAGTGCAAATGTAAGGAAATATTTTCTTTTACAAAATGATGTTTTTTAACTTTTTAGAAAAAATTAACACTTCTACTGTCAGTCTACAGAATTTAATCCTATTAATAAGCTCTGTTTCCACGATGATCTTATTTGCCAAAAAGCAATGTAAATCGATTTGTCCCTTTCATTGGGTTGCAATAGGTAACTTTTCCTTTGTGAAAATCCATGATTCTTTTTACAATAACCAAGCCTAAACCCGATCCCGGAACATTCTGTACATTTTCTCCACGAGAAAAAGGCTGAAACATTTTCTCTTGCTTTTCCTTTGTAATGGCACTTCCTTTTGAATCTACATCTATCCTCAACCCCGTTTCGGTTTCATCAACAAGTACATCCACCTTGGGTTGATCTGAATAAAGCGCTGCGTTTTTTAATAAATTAATTAAAACTATTTCCAGCAGAGACTTGTTCCCCATGATGCTAAAGGTATAGTCCATTTGAACATTTTCGACGATTAAAAAATTCATTTCCAATTCCGGAAAATTGGATTTCACCTTTTGATAGGCATCAAAGATTACCTCATCTACCCTAACCTCTTCAAAAGTGTTCACATTATTTTGATCCTCCATTTTTGCCAACAGCAATAGCGACTGCGTTAGATCCGAAAGCTGATATACTTCTTGAAGGATCTTATCAACCCGCAAACGATCTTCATGAGACACGGATTTTTCATGCGACAAATTTTCCAACTGAAATGCCATCCTGGCCAAAGGTGTCCGAATTTCGTGCGATGCACTTGCCGTAAATCCTTTCTGAGCTTCGAAGACTACATTCAAACGACTTAGCATGATGTTAAACGATTTGGTCAATGCTGCAATCTCGTCACCGGAATCTGTAAAATGTATAGGACTCAATTCATGACTCGAGGTGATGTCTTTAATTTTTGTGTTCAGCACCTCCAAAGGCAACAGGTATTTCCCCATGAAATAATAACTCAGAAAACCAATACTTAACCCTGTGATTAAAAACGAAAAGAGTAATAAATATTTCAAATAATTCAGTTTTGCCACTCCCGTTATGTCTTGAGCACTGGTCAGTATGTAGTAGTTTCTACGGTTAATCTTTCGCAATGCGGCATAAATATCCGGTGAGCCGCCTTCCTTATAAATGGTATTGTTGGCGTCTAAATCTTCTAAAAGATGATCGTCCCAGTGGATAACATCGTCTTTCACCGTGCTGTAGATGAGTTTTTTTTCTTCATTAAAGATCAGAATCTGTTCGTTGAGCAAAACATTGTCCGAATTTTCATTGAAAAAAACAGGAGCCTCTTCATCAAAATCTTTGGATTGCTCGATAAAACGAACGGTAAAAACCAAACGCTGCTTGAATCTGTTTTCGAATTCGTCCCGTCTGAAATCGCTGAAAGAAAAATAGATAACCACCATGACCACCGCAAAAAGGATGGAAAACACGATGCTGATTCTGATGGCTATTTTTCGTTTTAAAGACATCTCTTCTTGCTTAGATTGAACTCATGTAATATCCAAATCCCGAACGGGTATGGATGAGTTTGGTTGAAAAATCTTTATCAATTTTTTTTCTTAAAAAATTAATATACACCTCAACGGTATTCGTGTTGGTATTAAAATTATGCTCCCATACTTGCTCGGTAATTTCTTGCTTGGAGACAATCTTTCCTTCGGCTTCGGCCAAGAATACCAAAAGTTGAAATTCTTTTAAAGTTAGGGTGATTTCTTTTCCGGAACGGGTAACTTTTCTCTGCGGCTTGTTGATGACCAAATCTTCAATCCGGATCACATCCGAAGGTTCTTCTTTAGATGTCCTGCGGAGCAAGGAGTTTATTTTCATCCACAATTCATCAAAATGAAAAGGTTTCACCAAATAATCATCGGCATATCGGTTGTACGCATCCATTTTATCCGAAAGTTCGCCGTAGGCAGAAATCATCAGTATGGGCACCAAAACATCTTCTTTTCGGATCATCGAACAAATATCCAAACCATTTCCGTTGGGCACATTGATGTCCAATAGAAAAACATCGTAGTTGTCCTTTTTAAATTGATCTACAAACTGATCGCCGGAATAGACCTTGGTACACACTGTATTTTTTTGTTCTAAAAATTTTGAAATCTCAGATGACAGTATTAGATCATCTTCTAACAAAAGAATATTCATAAAAATTATTGCCTACACAAAAGTACGAAATAAACTTAGGAATTATAAAATTGCCAAACATTGAAACTTGTTAAAAAGAGAAAAAAAACTCTTTCAAAATTACAGCTCTTTGACAATTTCTTTCCTCATTTATATTTAAGTTCAATATCAATTGGATTGGTTTGGATAAAAAAAAACCATCAGTTAACTGATGGCCTAAAGTTCGTTAAAATTGGTTTGTAATAATTCTATTATTTCTACTCATTTTCTATTGTTTCCCTTTTTCTATTTCTAATTTCTCTAGCTTTATTCTCGTCCATTTCTATCCCAAAAGACCTTGCCCTGCTTAATATATTTTCGGCATAATTCTTTTGCGCTTCTAAAAATAACTTCTTCTCAACACTCTTCAATTTACTCATTTTGTATTTGGGATAAGTAAATGTCTCGCTGTTTTTTGGATCGAACTTAACCAATGCAAATGCAAACCTCTTTTCCGTATCCTCTAATTCCAAAATCAAACCCGGCAATCCGGAAAATTTATATGGCCCATCATGAAAAGGTATTTGTGGAGCAAACCACGCTACAAATGTTCTTCCGTAAGAAGTTACGGTAGCCTTCTGACAGGCATAACCCTGTATTTCTTTCTTCTCCTCCGAAATTTTCCATCGATTCCTTAACAATTCTTCTGAATATTGAAAATTATCTTTACCTATATTATCAATAATTTCCATTCTATTCTCCTTATATTTCTTGAAAACATAAGATGTAATAAATGTTTTTGTTTGTCCGACAAAACTTATACGGGTATGTCCAAGATCCGATTCGTGCAAAGCAACATCCGTAATCGAATCGTTCTTTCTTTGATTAAGGCTATGAAAAACAGACTTGCCGTCTTCAATATTTAGCACAAAGTATTCTTGAAAAAATTTACTTGGATTAATTTTCGAATAATATCTAAACTGATAATAAAAACTCATCGGCTTACTTTCTTTTACCTCTTGCGAAAAAAGAAAAATTGGAAACAATAAAAATATAAGAAATTTATACATAGTTAACATTCAATAAAACAACCACCACAGAAAACATCTTCCAATAAATATTTAAATTCTACCTCTTCTTCATGATGTATTTCTTCATCTCTACACAACAAACCACCTTCCCCACAAGAAGACTGCACCCATTTGCAATAAGTCAATTTTAATTCAGGTGGAGTTTTTGTCTCTTTAATTTCATTTTTAGTTTTTGAATGTGAATATTTTATTTTCACAATTCCATCTTTCGCACTTGCCATTACTGTAACAACTACTGCTGCCATTGTCATAATTTTTCTCATCGTATAATAATTTGTTTATAATACGACGAAATTAAAATTAAAATTAAAATTAATATTATGCAAATTTTAATAGAAAAAAATACCCTTTGGAGAAATTTAGAATACTTCCAGATAAAAAACTAAATTTTGAGGAAACACTCCCCATGCGTTCAAATCTTGTACAATTCCCAAAAAACAAAAAGCGCAGCTAACCACTTATCGGTTAAATGCGCTTAAATCTTTGTAGAGTTGGTTGCTCTTCGTTTGAATGTATTACCACCTAGTAAAAATTTATTTACGAATTCAATCATGATACTTTTTAGGGCTATTTCACGATATTAATAATCCTTTGCATGGTTTCTTTTACATTGTCTTTGATGAGGTCTAAAAACGGCTGTATATTGTTTTTGGTTTGTGCGGTGGCTAATGCATGATAATACTTTAGGCGGTTATCTGTATCACCTTTTAAAATGGCTATTGGAAAACCGTTCTTAATCAAAATCAAATTCATTAAAAGGCGTGAGATTCTACCGTTGCCATCTATAAATGGGTGTATCGTTACCAGTTTCTCATGCATCAATGCGGACAATTCTACGGGGTGCAATTGGTTTTTATTCTCATTGTACCATAGAAATAAATTCTCCATTTCTTTAGGCACTAAATACGGCTGAGGTGGCACATGTTCAGTTCCCGAAATTAGTACTTGTACATTTCTATATTTACCAGCGTTGGAGTTATCAATACTTTGTAAAATTAGTCTATGTATTTGCAGTAAATCTCTTTCATTTACGGGGTCTTCGGTGGTGGCTAATTCTTTAATATAATCTATTGCTTGGGCGTGGTTAATGGCTTCAAGATGTTCATTCATAGATTTTCCACCAATGGTTAAACCTTTCTCAATCACTAAGGCGGTTTCTTGTAATGTCAGCGTGTTACCCTCTATTTTATTACTTTCATAAGTGTACTCAATATCAAATGCCTTTGCTACTTTTTCCCCTTGATTTTGGCGTAATTCGTCCAACTCTTTTTTTAGTTGGTCTAATTGGTCGTATGTGGTCATATCGTTGTTGTCTTTAGTCGTTTATACAATCTTTAAGATGAATTCAAATTTTTCTTTGGGTGCTAGAATCCCATTCTTTAGGATTAACTGAGAAAGGTGTTTTTAATTTTACCCGAAAATCTCGATTTAATACATACAATAAAAATATTGTTGATTTTTCCGTATCCTTATTTCTAAGAATAAAGTTGATAGTTGCTATCTTTTTTATATTTGAACACTCAAAGATAATAAAAAATCAAAATGGGTAAACGGATGCGTAAACGGATTTAAGACTTAGCTCAATTTTTTTTACAATTTTATGCAATCTTTGTTAAACCTCATCAATAGGCGTTAATTGTTGTATCCATCGGTGTTATAACGAAAAAAAAGGCACTCGATTGAGTACCTTAATTTTTCACTTTGTGGAGTTGGAGGGATTCGAACCCTCGTCCAAACAAGCAACACGCAAGCTTTCTACATGCTTATTCTGCAATTGATTTTCGACCAAAAACAGAGCACAGACACCCAATTTTCAGCTTATCTTCTAAGATTTTCGATCACCAACCGAAGCTTTTAGTGACTTATTCCTGCATTGCTATGCCCCAGAATCAAATGCCGCAGAACAGAGCATTTGTGAGACATCTTGCCTCCTTACTATCTTCGGGAGAACGCTTGAATCCTACTAAACTTCAGATTAAGCAGCAAGAGCGAACTCTTCGTTGCCAGTTAAAATGTTGTAGCAAGGGATTAAAGAGATCGCGCTACGGTTCTCTGCATGCTTACTTACCCATTGGTCTTGCTGTCGAAACCAGTCAACCCCATGTTTAAGTCTTGCAAAAGTACATTATATAATTGTGGAAATCAAGTTATACATTCAAAAAAACATCAATCTCTATTTTTCAACAAAATCCATCCTGTTTTTTCAATCAGCTTAGAAGAAATAGGATCTTTCCAATGCAATTGATACCAATAAGTTGCCGTTGGCAATGGATAGTTGATGTACTGACCGTTCCAAATGTAATTGGACTTACTGGCTTTGAAAACCGGTTTTCCGTATCGATCGTAGATGCCTCCACCGAAATTGTCATATTTTGCCAACTCTGCAAAACTGATGGTATCGTTGTTGCCATCGTTGTTTGGAGTAATCAAATTCGGAATGTAAACGGTAAAATACAGTACGGAATTCGAGCAATTCATTCCTTGATTTCTTACCGTAATGGTATAGTTCATATTGCTTTCAATACCGGAAAAGACATTAGAACTTTGCCATGTAGCTCCATGATCCAATGAATATTCCAACGGTGTCCCTTGCGGATTGGTCGCTGTAATGGTCAAAGTATGGTTTTCGAAAACCACTTCTTTAATTTCGGGAACAACGGTATAAGTAACAATTGCGGTAACGGATTTGGTACAAGTTCCGTTATCAATCACCACAGAATAAGTCCCCGGAAGCACAACATCTATGGTCTGACTTGTCTGTCCCGTACTCCACAGATAGGTATAGTTAGGACCTGCACCTGCATCCAAAGTCAGAGCATCGCCTTTACACATGTGTCCGTTTTGAAGTACAGATACAATCGCAGGAACCACTTCAATGGTAATATTGGTAGGATTGGCGGCAGCACAACCGTTTGCTCCAACCCCCGTTACAGAATAAGTTGTTGTAACATCTGGGGTAACCGTTTGTGTATTTCCGTTTCCTGTAAGTCCAGTCCAAATATAGGTAACAGCACCTGCTGCCGTCAAAATTACCGATTGTCCTTTACAAATTTTTATGGAAGAGGCATTCACCGCAATGGTTGGTGGAGTAATGTTTTTAACAACCACCACCTGACTTTGAGCCGAGCAACCGTTAGGGTTTGGACTGGTAATGGTCAGCGTGTAAGTTCCTGCTGCATTCACCACAGGTGTTGTTGTATTGGCACCCGAAACAATATTTCCACCCCCAGAAGCCGTCCAAAGTAAGGTAGAATTTGGCACAAAAACAGAATTTGAAGCATTCAAGGTGATTTGTGAATTGGTACAGTTAATTTGTCCAGGAGTTGCAATATTAATCACAATCGCCGGATCCATGGTTACCGTAACCGATTTCTGAAACACACAACCAGAAGGAGTCGTCACCGTAACGGTATAAACACCGGGAGTTGTAATGAGCGTTGTATTGCCGTTGGCACCGTTTGACCAAGAAAAGATGTTCGAAGTTCCATCCGCTGTAACCGTAAGCGTTGTCGAACTTCCTTGACAGAAATTAAGATTTCCTGTTATTTGTATGTTAGGATCTGGAGTCGACACCAAAGTTACCGATGCTGTATTTCCTGTACAATTCCCGTTAGTCGTTGTTAGCGTATAAGTCCCAGGTACCGTCACCGTGATGCTTTGATTGGTTGAACCGTTGGACCAAAGATTCCCCACCGCATAATTAGAAGTTAAAACCACAGGCGTATTTCCACAAATTGCCGGTGCAGATTGTGTAATGTTTGTCACCGGAATGGCCACAACATTCAGTTGCAACTCAGCAATAGAAGTACATGTCCCTGCTTTTACCAAAACATAAATTAAGGCATTTCCAGATGTATATGCGGTTGGATTGGCAATCGTATTGGCACTTCCTGCTTGTGCATCGGCTAAATTTTGATAAAAAGAAAAAATTGCATTTGGATTGGCGGAAATTAAATTTTGCGCCGCAGTCAAATTGAACAACGCTGTAGTTGCTACCGAGCATTCGTTCAATGTCGCATTCTGAACCACAGGAGTAGAAGAAACCGTCAACTGAAGTTGTACAACTGTAGAGCAAGTTCCTTTTTTCACCAAAACATAAACGGTTGCGTTGGGCGAAGTATAGGCATTGGAATTGACAATGGTATTGGCATTTGCAGCTACAGCATCCGCTTGATTTTGATAATATGTAAAGGTAACTCCGGGCGTGGTACTGATTGCATTTTGTGCCGATGTCAAATTAAAAGTTGCTGTTGCATTTGCCGAACATTCACTCAACTGAGCGTTCTGAGCGGTTGGTGGCGCATCTGTAGTAACAGTTACCGATTTAACATACTGACAGCCTGCTGCCGTAGTCACCGTTACCGTATAGACACCTGCCGCAGTTACGGTTATTGCCGGAGTTGTTGCACCGGTATTCCAAGCATAAGTATTTCCTGTACCATCTGCACTTGCCGTGAGTGTCGATGCACCACCTTGACAAAAAGCCAAGTTACCAGAAATTTGAAGATTGGGATCTACAGAGTCCGTTATGGTAACAGAAGCCGGTGCACTGGTACAAGTACCAACAGAATTGGTTACGGTATAAGTTCCCGCTGCATTCACAACAATACTTTGAGTTGTTGCACCTGTTGACCATAGATTTCCAGAAGTATAATTTGAGGTTAAAGTTACCGTTCCACCGGCACACAAAACACCGGAAGAAGCCGTAACGGTTGGTATTGCCGGAGTTTGATTTACGGTTAATTGCAGTTGAGCAACATTAAAACAATTACCCACCTGCACTCGCACATATAAAGTGGTATTGGCCGAAGAAAATGCCGTAGCATTTCCTATGGCATTGGTATTACCCGCCAAGGCATCTGCCTGATTTTGATAATACGAAAAAACCGCACCCGGGGTTGTACTTATATTGGGTTGTGCATTGGTCAGGTTAAAAACTCCCGTCGTGGTACTGGAACAGACTTCCAACGAAGTATTCTGTACCGTTGGCGCGGGTGTAGATGTGATAACCACCTGAGCGGTACCCGGACAATTACTTCCCGGAACTGTAACTTCTACAGAATAAGTTCCTGGCTGTGTTGCTGTGTAAGTATCGTTGGTTGCACCGGCAATAGGGTTGCCATTCAAAAACCATTGATAAGTTGCTCCACTCGCCTGTGAAGTAGCGACCATGGTCTGAGAAATCGGGCCACAAACATTTACATTTGGTGGCAACGCAGCACCGGTTCCGTCGCCAATTTGAACACCAATATTAAAAGATCCAGCTTGGATAAAAACTCCAGAGTCAAAAGAAGAGTCTGAATAATCCGCCAAAACAATTTTGAAATGATAGGTTTGCCCTGGAATGACAGTAGCAGTAGCAGTTAACGGAATTGTCCTTCCATTAAAATTAGTTTCTATGTTATTGGAGTTGTAGCCGTTGAAATACTGTTCGTTTACAGAGCCACAATTCCCCGGAATATTTGGGTGAATATTGGTCACACTCACGGGACCGGCATTATTGGGCAATACGGCCAAATTGGTATAGTTGGGATCTCCTTGTTTCTTAATTAATAATGCAAAACCATCTGTAAATGTACATGGATAAGAACTGGAATATTCTTCTGAGGCAAAAATATAATTAAACGAAATGGTAGAAACCGAAGGCACGAAATCAAACGAAATGTATGTTGCATCATTCAACTGGCCATTAGACACATTAATTGCAGTTGCCAAATCCGTATCACCACCTGTTCCTAATACATCACTTAAAGTTCCATTTGCGAAATTATTTCCCGCTCTTCTGGCATATCCCGAGGTGAGTACAATACCATCTGTAAAAGGAAAAGCCGTAAGCGCTTTGTTAAAATATCCCCAAGATCTATTAACATCTGTAGCTGCCAAATTGGGAGAAACCTGAACATTAGAAATATTTGGTGTCGCACAATTGCTATTGCCACCCGTAATCAATATATTTTTTATCAATTGATCGATGGTATAAGCGCTCGGAGCATAACCTGCAGCGTTAACATCAATAAAAGCTCCGGCCCTTAAAGTTTGAGCTGAAGGCGTTTCTACCCGAGCCGCACGATTTCTTTGAGCAAAAGAAAATCCGCTCATCAAAAGAAAAATAAATAATATGTATGAATTTAATTTCATCGTTGATAATATTTCTACAAATGTAAGATTTTTTAGGCTTTTTTGCATTTACTGAAATAAATTTGTGAGTTAAAAAAATAGTTCTTACTTTTGCACCCGAAATGAGATGTAAAATATGTTAATAATTCAAGTAAAAGACGGAGAGTCTATCGACAGAGCACTTAAGAAGTACAAAAGAAAATATGATAAAACAAGAGTTGTTAGATCACTAAGAGCGAGACAACAGTTTATCA
The DNA here is from genome assembly GCF_014353055.1 of Amniculibacterium sp. G2-70. Lineage (GTDB taxonomy): Bacteria > Bacteroidota > Bacteroidia > Flavobacteriales > Weeksellaceae > Amniculibacterium > Amniculibacterium aquaticum. Next base: position 1,690,681 of record NZ_CP060698.1, on the reverse strand, counting down.
AACCTTCCGTTACCAACAGACAAGCTAAACTAAAAGCGGCTCACAAACAAAGAGAAGCTAGTAGAGAAGAACAAGCTTAATTATTTTCAATAAAATAATATTGATCTCTTTCCGAATTTGTAAATTTGGAAAGAGATTTTTTTTATTATGACCCAGCGTTTCCTAGAGTATCTCACCAAAGAAAAAAGATACTCCCCCAACACCATCAGCAGCTATAAAAAAGACTTAGAAGATTTTGAAAATTTTCTAGCGAAAACCGAAGGCCACAACAGCATTGCTAAAGCAGATAGAAAAATCATCAGAAATTTCATGATTTCTTTAAGCGAAAAAGAACTGAACAAAAGAAGCATCAACAGAAAATTATCCAGTCTTAGATCTTTTTTCACCTTCCTTATGAGAGTTGGAGAACTAAAAACTTCTCCAATGGAAAACATAAACTCATTAAAATTCTATCCCAAAAAGCAAATCCCCATATCCAAGGACGAAATGGAAGACCTCAGCAACACTTGGGAGGACTCACCCAGCCTACTCCACCAGCTGATCATAGAGGTATTGTACCAAACCGGCATCCGTAGAGCAGAGCTATGCACCTTACTCTACCAAAACACCGATCTTACCAATAACGAAATAAAAGTCACTGGAAAAGGAAACAAAACGAGAATCATCCCCATTTCTATTGAGCTTAAAAACAAACTCTCAGAATATTTAAGCCTCAGAAAACCAAATGAGAACAGCCAACATCTGTTTTTTGTAAATGAAAAAGGGAAAAAACTCACAGAAAAATTTGTCTATCTCACGGTTACTTCCTACCTTAGTCTTGTTACTTCAAAAGACAAAAAAAGCCCACACATCCTAAGACATAGTTTCGCAACACACATCTTGGACAACGGGGCCGAAATATCTAAAGTACAAAAGATTTTGGGGCACGCCTCGTTGGCATCAACACAAGTTTACACCAACGCCAACATCGAACAATTAAAAAAAGCATACAACAAAGCTCATCCAAGAGCAAATAACAATGAAGAAGAAACTTAAGGTTTCAAAGTTTAACCAAATTAAAATTGACAGATTATGAAAATTACAGTTCAGTCAATGGGATTGACTCCTCACGAACCACTAGAAGACCACATCGAAAAAAAATTAAACAAACTTGCGACCTTCTACGATCGTATCCAAGAATGCAAAGTGTTCTTAAAAGTTGAAAACACTTCCGACAAGGAGAACAAAACTTCAGAGATCATCTTAGTCGTTCCCGGCGATGACATCGTAGTTAAGAAGACCGGTGCTAGTTTTGAAGAAAGTTTAGACCTTTGCGCCGAAGCCGCTAAGAAACTCTTAATCAAGAAGAAAGAAATGGCTTAGAAAAAAAGTTCAAAAAAAAGTTAATTTTTTTTCAAAATAATTTGGGGATTTCAAAAAAAGTGCTCATATTTGCACCCGTAAAACAGAAACAAACACAACAAGTTTGACTGTTTGCAGAAAGAGAAGTTCTTTTGAAATCTTTGCCTCCATAGCTCAGTTGGCCAGAGCACGTGATTTGTAATCTCGGGGTCGTGGGTTCGAATCCCTCTGGAGGCTCTTTAAAAAAATGGATCGGGGAGATTCCAGAGTGGCTAAATGGGACTGACTGTAACTCAGTTGCTTCGGCTTCGTAGGTTCGAATCCTGCTCTCCCCACTATTTTTTTAAATAAAAAAAGATTAAAAAAAATGTTGCAGATTAAAATTTAATTCTTAAATTTGCACACCGTTTACCAACACTGTTAAGTAAACACTTAATGCGGAAGTAGCTCAGTTGGTAGAGCGTCAGCCTTCCAAGCTGAATGTCGCGGGTTCGACCCCCGTCTTCCGCTCTAAAATCACAACCAACTTAGGATTGTGATTTTTTTTTCAACAAACCGCCGTTATAGCTCAGGGGTAGAGCGCTTCCTTGGTAAGGAAGAGGTCTCGGGTTCAATTCCCGATAATGGCTCTTAAAATCTCTCATTTTTTTGAGAGATTTTTTTGTACCCGTTCATGAAAAAAAAAACATTCCTTGTAATTATGAATCTCATAACTTGATTATGTTTTTATAACAAAAAAAGCTGTCCAGACTTTTTGGACAGCTTTATTCATGGTTAAAAAATTAATTATTATTTCTTCATTACTTTGACAGATGATGTTGTTCCGTCCCTATGAACCAGTTGTAAAATATACATTCCGGATTTCAGATCACCCAATTGCAATTGTGCAGCAGGTCTTTCAATGGTTTTTACCAATCTTCCAGAAGCATCCATAACCTGTACCGATTTCAGGTCTCTAGTCCCAGAAATTGCAACAACATCATGGAAAGGATTTGGATATACCATAATTCCATCTTTTGTATTTACTTCTGAAGTTCCTAAAACATCTTGATCTATGTTTATATTATCCACATATAAAGCGTATTGGTTTGCAATAGAATAAGCATTGAATCCAAAGTAATACACTCCAGTTGTTGGAACCGTAAAAGAATATGTCACGGTCTGTTTAGCAGAACCAGTAATATTTGGCAAATCAACCACCTGTGTTGTCATTGCAGTTGCATCCGCTGAAGTTCCAAACGCCACTTTCATTTTTTCAACATAAGTTGTACTGTTGTTACCGTAGTCAAAAGAGATTTTGTAATTGGTACCCGCAATTAAATTAATACCCGCTGTATAAAACCATGCATTTGCAGCATTAGACGAGCTATAAGAATACCTTAAAACTTGAGAATTAAATCCGTATCCTGGACTAGCAATTGTAGTCCAATTATTTCCACTTCCCACATTTTGATTCGTGGTACAGTTAGGCAAAGCCGGCACCGTAACCGCATCAAAATTTTGAACATATGGAAGATTAACTGCATCACACGCCGTTGCAAAACTTGGCAATGCAACCCATGGACTTTGATCGGTAGATGAACATCTGGATCTCACCCATACATAATATACTGAACTTGGATTTAATGATGTTAGATTCGCTGTAAGACCCGCCACAGTAGTTGTAGGAGTCGTAGTCGGTATAGGTGCAGTATTCATCACACTATAATAAACATCATATCCATTGGCTGGAACTGTTGCTGGAGCAACCCAGTTAACAGTTGCTGCGGTCGTTGTAATATTCGTTACAGATAATGTTGTAGGCTCTTCACATGATGAGTTAGGTTCCCAATAGATATCGTCCCAATAATACGATTTAGCATCATTTTTATTCTTTAATGCCAATCTCGCTCCAGAAGGAACCGTATTCGGAATCACAACCTGATATTGAGCGGCCGATCCTGCATAAGTGGTATTGTTTATCGTAAGATCTTCTAAAGATACAAAACTATTCAGGTCATTAATATCCGTTACATATCCAACAGAAAGAGTCCCACCGGTTCCTGAAGATATTCTGGCTTTGAATCTCAATCGATGAGTACCTGCATCTACATTAGAAAAAACAGGCAAGGCAACAATGGTTGGCGTTTGTGTCGCCGATGCATATTGATATATGTTTTTGGTTCCTGTTGCTGGAGTAACCGTTGAAATGGACATGGATCCCGCAGAAGTAGCAGCTGCCATTCTTACCCAACAATCCGGAACAATACTTCCTGATGCATAACTTTCAAAACCTTCATACATATAAGCAACAGGCAGACATGATGTTTTGAAACTTGGCAATGCCAACCAAGTACTTTGGTCTGTAGAACTACAATGACTTCTTACCCAAACATAATAGGTGGTGTTATCTGTAAGAGAACTAAGATTAGCAGTAGTTGAATTAACATTCACATTTGGAGTAGATGTAGATGTTGGCGCAGTATTCGTTGTACTATAATAAACATCATAACCCCCTGTTGGACTAGAAGTAGATGCTGTCCAAGTTAAAGTTGCTCCATCAGCTGTGATATTACTTACTGTTAAATCGGATGGCTCAAGACAAGTTGGTACCGGTTCCCAATTCACCTCATCCCAATAATAAGCCTTACCATCATTTTTATTTTTAATTGCCAGTCTAGCATTCGATGGAAGCGTATTCGGAACAATCACTTTATATTCAGCGGACGGAACTGTATATGAAGTATTATTGATCGTCAAATCCTCAATAGTCACAAAACTCATCACATCCGTCACATCGGTTACATAACCGACTGACAATGTACCTCCCGCAACAGTCGTTCTAGCCTTAAACCTCAACCAATGGGTCCCAGCATTGACATTAGAAAACTCTGGTAAAGCAACAATTGTTGGGCTTTGTGTTGTTGATGCATATTGATAAACATTTTTCGTACCTGCAGCAGGAGTTGCTGTAGAAATCGACATGGATCCCGCTGAAGCAGACGGAGCCATTCTCTCCCAGCAAGTAGGAACAAAATTCCCCGTAGCTGTCGTCTCAAAACCTTCATACAGAGAAGCAACAGGCGCACAAGATGTTTTAAATTTCAAATAAGATCCGTTCCATGGTCCTGTTTCCGATGTACACAAAGATCTCATCCATACATAATATTCCGTATTTGGGCTTAAACCAGCAATTGTAGTCGACACTCCCGTAACAGCAGACATATTGGGAGTTGTAGCAACTGTGGGTGGCGTACTTGAAGTACTATAATACACATCATACCCTAGAGAAGGTACTGAAGCTGGAGCCGTCCATGAAAAAGTTGCAGAATTGGCAGAAACAGCTGTTGTTGTCAAAGCCGAAGGCGGCATACAAGAAACTATTGCATCTGCAGAAAACGCAAATATGTTAGGCAATCCTCCACCTGAAACCTTGGTAATCGTAGCGCTTTGTATTTGTTTGGATTGATTTGCAGCATCAATACCAAGTTCAACCTGATACAACCTTGGGTTAGTCCCACCACCAGATTCTAAAGCATTCGATGATCTTTTCACCCTACCAATACCATAAATCGCATAATTAGCACCATTGTACCAATCCGACAATGAAATACCACTGATGGTTTGAGTACTGGAATCTGTAAATGTAATCGTAACATCTACCACAGAAGTTCCACTTCCTGAAGTGGCTAACATAAATAAACGATTCGCTGAAATTGGAGTCGAAAAATTTAAAACACCACTATCCGCAGGCAACACCAATCGTAGAGCATTATTTCCTGAATAAGATGCAAGCTGAAACGGCAAACCAACGGTTGATGCAACCATTGAACTAAAGCTTCCATCTATCGGCAGACCATAGGTAAGATCCGGACTTGTCGCTAAAGGTTTAAAATCTTTTGACAAAAAAGCATAATCTACCCCATCGACATCAGAAGTTGTAGAACTGATGGAATTCCCTACTCCATTAGCTATAACATCATGATTAAACCCAGATTGTATGGGAACAGACTGATAAACTTGAGCATTGCTGTACAAGGATGCAATCAGCAATGCAGAGCATAGTAATTTTACTTTCATAATTATTAATTTAATATAATTTAATTTGTTGCTAATATAAATATTATTTTCATTTTATTGCAATAATAATTGATTTTTAACATTTTAAATTAAATTTTATCGTTCATCCTTTATGTTTTATTTACTTTTTCTTGATTATTCATCGAATACACATATTTATGACAAATACAAAAACAAACCAATATTTCGTGCTTTTTTAAATTTTTCATTCCTAAATCGTTACACAAAATACAATCGTATATTTCATCAAAAAACAACAAAACAATTTATAGTTTTAAAGATTTTTATATATTTGCACCGAATAACAATTAATAAAAACAATTTACTATGTCAGACATTGCATCAAGAGTTAAAGCTATCATCGCTGATAAGCTTGACGTTGAAGAAACAGAAGTAACTCCAGAAGCTAGCTTCACCAACGATTTAGGAGCGGACTCTTTGGACACTGTAGAACTTATCATGGAATTTGAAAAAGAATTCAACATTCAAATCCCAGATGATCAAGCAGAAAAAATCACCACTGTAGGTCATGCTATCGCTTACATCGAAGAAGTAGTTAACAAATAATATTTCTAGTTTCAGAAATAAAAAATTATAATTTATGGAATTAAAAAGAGTAGTCGTAACAGGTTTTGGTGCAATAACGCCAATAGGCAATAATGCAAAAGAATACTGGGAAAATCTTGTAAAAGGTCAGAGCGGTGCCGCTCCGATTACTCTTTTTGATGCCACAAATTTTAAAACTCGCTTTGCTTGCGAAGTAAAAAACTTTGATCCATTGCAACACTTCGACAAAAAAGAAGCTAAAAAAATGGATAGAAATACTCAGTTGGGAATGGTTGCTGCTAAAGAAGCCATTGAACATTCTGAGATTTTGAATACCGAAGTTGACAAAAACAGAGTTGGAGTTATCTGGGGTTCCGGTATTGGTGGTCTTGAAACTTTCGAATCCGAAGTGGTCAATTGGGCAAAATCGGACATCCCTAGATTCAACCCGTTCTTTATTCCTAAAATGATTGCCGACATCACGCCTGGACAAATCTCCATCGAGTACGGCTTCCACGGTCCTAACTACACTACTGTATCTGCTTGTGCATCATCTGCCAACGCTTTAATTGATGCTAAAATGCTCATCCAATTGGGCAAAGCAGATGTTATCGTGTGTGGAGGTTCAGAAGCTGCTGTATGTGCTAGTGGCGTTGGTGGGTTCAATGCCTTAATGGCACTTTCTACAAGAAACGACGATCCTACAACCGCTTCTAGACCATTTGACAAAGACAGAGATGGTTTTGTTTTGGGAGAAGGTGCAGGATGTATGATTTTGGAAGAATATGAACACGCTCTAAAAAGAGGTGCAACCATCTACGCGGAACTAAAAGGAGGCGGTATGAGTGCTGATGCACATCACATGACAGCGCCACATCCTGAAGGTCTTGGAGCTTATCTCGTAATGAAAAACTGTTTGGAAGATGCTGGTGTAACCGCTGACGAGGTCGATCACATCAACATGCACGGTACATCTACTCCATTGGGAGACATTGCAGAATCCAGTGCCATCTCCAGATTATTGGGCGATCATGCGTACGACATCCAAATCAATTCAACCAAATCCATGACCGGTCACTTATTGGGAGCTGCCGGAGTTATCGAAGCTATTGCAGCATTGGGTACCATTGTCCATGGAGAGGTGCCACCAACCATCAATCATTTTACCGATGACGAAAAAATTGATAGCAGGCTGAACTTTACCTTTAACCATTCGGTTAAAAAAGAAGTTAAGGTAGCCATGAGCAATACTTTCGGATTTGGAGGACACAACGCTTGTGTTTTATTTAAAAAAATCTAATCCACTCTATTGACTATGGAGTTAAAGAAATATTTTTCTAAATTCCTAAAGCAAAGAAAAAAAATATTATCGGAAAAAGATTTTTATCTTTCACAGGAATTAAACAAACTTTTAGGTACAGAGATTCGTGATGTCTCGATTTACAGAGAAGCTTTTTCTTTGAAATCGCAGTCTAAAAACATCGATTTTCAAAACAATTATGAACGATTAGAATTTCTGGGCGATTCCGTTTTAGGAACCATAATTTCTTGTTATATATTCCACAACTACCCCAAAGCCAATGAGGGGTACCTTACCCAATTGAAATCTAAAATTGTAAACCGCAAAAATCTCAATAAGATCGGTGAGCAATTGGATTTAAAAAAATTCATCCAAACCAATCAAACGACAACGCTCAGTGAGAACATCACCGGAAACTTGTTCGAAGCCTTGGTGGGTGCTCTCTTTTTGGATTTAGAATATGAAAAATGCAAAGAGATTGTTCTCAACAAGCTCCTTACTCCGGAAGAAATCACTAAATTAGAGCGAAAAATTGTCAGCTACAAAAGCATTCTTTTGGAATGGAGTCAAAAAAAGAAAGTTGCCATTCGCTACGAAACTGCAGAAGAACACCAAGCCAACAAAAGCATTGTATTTCGATGTGTGGTTTGGCTGAACGGCAAAAGCATTTCTAACGCAACGGACTCTTCCAAGAAAAAAGCCGAAGAAAAAGCCGCCCAAAGAGCATTTTATATTCTAAATAAAAAAGAAAACATCCTTGAGCAAGCAAAAAACAATACTCCAATTAGATTGTGATACCGCCGACGAACTGCTTTTCATTGGTTTGGTAACTTGTGTTCAAAACTTTCAGGACTTTTCATTTTTCTATAAACTTAATTCCGCTAACACTTTCTTTTTTGAAAGAAAAAAAGACATCGTAGTCTATGGAAAATACTTTGACTATTATTTTCCCGTATTCGAAGCCTTTTGTGAAAATACACAAACTGTTTTCCGATTTTTCTCAAATCAATCTTCACACCGGATACAGAAAAAAGAAGTAACCGAGCTATTCATAGAAGAAAACGAGAATTTGATGCTAATTAATAAGCAAAACATCCGCTATATTACAACTTGTTCATATTCCAGTAGTAATTTTTCGTTAATTTTGCAACCAGAAACGAATCTTTTTCAAATGGAGAGCATCGCCATTTCTTCAAGTGACGAGCTATTCCACATAATTCAAAACTATGAATAAATATTCAAAAAAAACAAAAATCATCGCAACATTAGGACCAGCGTCTTCAACCAAAGAAACCATGCTTGACTTGGTAAAAGCCGGAACCGATGTTTTTAGAATAAATTTTTCACATGCCGATTACGATTTGGTAAAAAGAAATGTCAAACTTATCCGAGAAATCAACAAAGAATTTGGCTATTCTGTGGGTATTCTTGGTGATCTGCAAGGACCTAAACTCAGAATTGGCATTGTAGAAGACGGCTCTTATCTTAACCCTGGAGACATCCTTACCTTTACCAATGAAAATATTGAGGGAAATTCGGAAAAAGTGTACATGACCTACACCCAATTTCCAAATGATGTAAAAGTGGGGGAAAGAATCCTAATCGACGATGGCAAATTGGTATTGGAAGTTATAGAAACTAACAAAAAAGACATTGTAAAAGCCAAAACCATACAAGGTGGACCGTTGAGCTCCAAAAAAGGAGTCAACCTACCCAATACCAATGTCTCGCTACCGGCACTTACAGAAAAAGACATACAAGACGCACAATTCATGATGGATCTAAAGTTCGATTGGATTGCGCTTTCTTTCGTAAGACATGCCCAAGACATCAAAGATCTTAAGGAATTAATAGCCAATCATCCGAACGGTAAAGAATTCCGCACCCCCATCATTGCAAAAATTGAAAAGCCAGAAGGCGTAAGAAACATCGATGAAATCTTAGCGGAATGCGATGCATTAATGGTTGCCCGAGGCGATTTGGGAGTTGAAGTTCCGATGGAAGAAGTACCTGCCATCCAGAAAAATCTTGTCGAAAAAGCCAGAATATGTGCAAAACCGGCCATCATTGCCACACAAATGATGGAAACCATGATCAACAGCCTAACCCCAACAAGAGCCGAGGTAAACGATGTCGCAAACTCCGTATTGGACGGTGCCGATGCCGTAATGCTTTCCGGTGAAACTTCAGTTGGCAAATATCCTGTGGATGTGGTGAAAAACATGACTAAGATTATCAAAAGCATCGAGGACACAACCTTTTACAAAAACAACAACAGACCCATAGAACAAGTTTATAATTGTGTAGACGAAAGATACATCACCAACAGGATTTCCATGGCTGCTGTTAGAATTGCAAAATCCAGCAATGTACAGGCCATTGTCACTCTGACATATTCCGGGTACACCGCATTTCAAATATCCTCTCACAGACCCAATTCGCACATCATCGTGTACAGTTCCAACAAAAGGGTACTCACGATGCTCAACCTGCTTTGGGGAGTTCGAGCGTATTATTATGATCTAAAAAAATCCACCGACGAAACCATCATCCAAGTCAACATGCTCACTTGGAACCACGGATATGTAGAACCCGGAGATTTCGTCATCAACCTCAATGCCACACCGGCACACGAAGGAGGCAAAACCAATTCTCTACGATTGACCACCATTTAGGAGCTTCAAAAGAACAGCTTCTTTCGATATTCGGTCCAGCTGTTCACTCTATCTTTTGCTTGCCACCGCAAAATTCCATCGCCAAGCAAAAGGATGCCGTTTCCATCTGGGCTAGGACATCAGGTAAAGACTCTATTCAATCTTGTGAGATTCGTCTTTTTGGGCTCGCCTTCGGCTCGCCCCCCACAAAAAATAAAAAAATAAGCTATCCACATTCAGGACAGCTTATTTTTTTTATGACAAAATAGTCTACAAGACTAAACTTTTCCAATAATCGTTTTAATCGCTGTAAACTCGAACAACGCTTTGGTCGAAAGTTCAATTCCGTAACCCGAATTTTTTCTACCGTTGAACGGCAATCTCACATCCGACTTGAACAATTGATTGATCGCTACCGAACCACTTTCAAGATTATTAGCGAAATAAAAAGCTTTCTTTCTATCCTGAGTAAAAACAGCATTTGCCAGACCAAAAGAAGTGTTGTTGGCAACTTCCAGCGCTTCTTCATCCGACTTTACACAAAAGACCATTCCTAAGGGACCAAAAAGCTCCTGATCCGAGATGGGATTATGGACATTCATTTTCAAAAGTCCAGGTATAAAAGTAAGGTCATCCTTTTGCTCAAGAGGCAAAATAATTTCTGCACCATGATCAAGAGCCGTTTGATATTGATTGTTAAGCTCCACAGCCAAATCCGCTCTAGACATTTTACTCAGTTTGGTCTCTCTATCAAAGGCATTTGTAGGTACAAATTTTTTATATTCATCCACAAACAAATGCAGAAACGCTTCATAAACCTCTTGATGAATGATGAATCGTTTGCCCGACACACAAGTCTGACCACAATTTTGCAGTCTTGCCGTAGCGGCATTTTTAGCAGCAAGTTGCAAATCGGCATCGGCCAAGATTATAAAAGCATCGTTGCCACCCAATTCCAGGACACATTTTTTTAGATTTCTCCCCGCAATTTCTGCAATTTTTCGTCCAGCAGCTTCACTACCCGTAAGACTAACTGCTTTTATAATCGGATGAGCAATCAGTTCTTCCACTTCCTCATGTCCCAACCTAAGATGTTGAAACAAGCCTATAGGAAAACCCGCTTCTTCAAACAAATTCTGGATGGCATCTCCACTTCTCAAACAATTGGAGGCGTGTTTCATCACCACAGCATTTCCGGCTAATAAAGTTGGAACAGCAAAGCGAAGCACCTGCCAAAAAGGATAATTCCACGGCATAACTCCAAGGATCACTCCCAAAGCTTCATGATGAACTTCAGAAATCTCAAACTGAGTTTCTACGGTTTCAACAGCCAAGACATTTTCTGCTTTGGCATAATAGAGGCACAAGCCTGCACATTTTTCGATCTCGGAAACCGACTGCGAAATGGGTTTGTTCATTTCTTCGGTGATGATCAATCCTAAGTCTTCTTTCTTATCCAAAAGCAGAGTTGCTAAACGAGAAAAATAAAGTTGTCGAGCTTCAAAATCCAAACCTTTCCAAACTTGGTGTTGATCTTGAGCATTTTGAATATTTTTAAAATTTTGGTCTTTCATGTTCAATTGATTTTAGAAATATTGAAAATTAAAGATTAAAAATTCCCAATACTTCAAAATAAAAACTAGAGTGCAAAGTTACAGCATCAGCCATTCATTGACAAGGCACGCCGCCAATCTTGCAGTTCTTTCTTGGATATCGTAGTTGGGGTTGACCTCTGCAACATCCAGAGCTACCGTCTTAGGATTTTGAAGAATGTGTCTGTACACCTTTAGCATTACGGCATCTGCAAAAATGCCGTTGTATGCACTTGCTGACACACCGGGAGCGATAGCGGCATTGAAAACATCCATGCAAATCGTTACATAAACTTTGTCCACCGACTGGAACAGGGCATCAATCTTCGATTTTATTGCATCCAGATTTTCCATGTACAGGTCATCAGACAAAATGTACTTCATCCCAAAATGATCGGCGGTATTAAATAATTTTTTGGTGTTCGAATTCTTCTGAATACCGATGTGCAAAGAGTGGATCTCACCTTGCTGAGCAATTTGCCAAAATCCAGTACCGGAAGAAGGTCCTACTCCAATTTCGGGTTCGCGGTTATCAAAATGAGCATCAAAATTGATGATTCCTATTTTTTCATTTGGAAAGGCGTACTTCAATCCAGAATAATGTGCAAAAGTAACTTCATGTCCGCCACCCAAAACCACAGACTTTGCTTTTTTTTGCAAAACCAAAGCCACTTTTTCAGCAAGATTTTCTTGTGCTCGTTCCAAATTTTGATTTTCACATAGTACATTACCAAAATCCAGCAGTCTAAACGATGAATTTTTCACGGGGAAGTTGCTCATATTCTTTCGGATGATGTCCGGAGCCTGAGCGGCACCTACCCTACCTTTATTCCGCCTAACACCTTCATCTACAGCAAATCCGTGTAGAACAAAATTGTTAGCATCAATCGTTTGATATTCCGTAGAAACTGTAACTTTTTGAAAAATTCTTAGAAATTCATCTTCATCACCATCCCATCGACCTTGCCAAATTGTAGTATTTGTATTCAAAACTGAAAAAATTTAAGGAAACAAAATTAAGAAAAATGACCTATCCCAAGAAGAGATAGATCATCGAAAATATTGATGACAATCGCAAAAATTTTAGATGGTTAGCATTTCGCCGTTTACAAAAACCTTAGAAGGTCTTAGTTCGCCTTGCTGGTACATTATATTTTGGAAATTATCCGTAAGAAAAACAACAAAATCGGCTTTTTTGCCTTTTGCTAAAATCCCTCTATCGCACAAATCGAGTGCTTTTGCAGCTCTAAAGGTAAGCCCCGCCAAGATTTCTGCTGTGGACAATTTCTGAAAAGTTGCCAAAATACTCGCTTGGGTAATTAGATTTCCCATGGGTGCAGATCCAGGATTCCAATCGCTGGCAATGGCTAAAATTCCGTTGGCATCCAAAATTTTCCTAGCCGGTGTAAACGGCTCTCCCAGTCCGACACTGGCACCCGGCAAAGCAACTGCAACCGTATCGGAACTCGCCAAAAACTGAATATCGTCAGCTGATGTCGCCTCCAAATGATCGGCAGACAGCGCTCCCACTTCTACCGCAATTCTAGAACTGCCCGGTGTAAATTGATCGGCATGAACGGTAATTTTGAAGCCCATTTCTTTAGCTTTTAATAAAAATGCCTTGCTTTCATCGGGTAAAAATGCAGATTTTTCAATGAATATATCCACTCGGTGTGCAAGATCTTCAGCTTTCACAATGGGTAAAATATCGTTTAAAATATACTCCAAATACACCTCCGAACTTCCCTCAAAATCTCGTGGCTTCAGATGTGCAGACAGACAAGTTGGGACTAAGGTCGCTTTGGTTAGGGCTTGTGCTTTTTTTATGACTCTCAGCATTTTCAGTTCGGATTCTACATTCAATCCGTAGCCCGATTTGATCTCTATGGTGGTAATTCCCAAGGACAAAAGCTTATTAATTCTTTCTAAAAGTAGGTTTAGCAAATCCTCTTCTGATGCATTTCGGGTATGTTGTACCGAGCTCCAAATCCCACCACCGGCTTCGGCAATTTCCAAATAGCTTTTACCGGCATTTCTCATTGCAAAATCATTGGCCCTATTTCCACCGAAACAAATGTGTGTATGGCAATCTACAAAAGCGGGAAGTACAATTTGTTCGCTGTCGATGGCTTCAACAAAAACAGATGGGTTTTGGGCTTTCAAATCTTCAAAATCGCCTACTGCTTCTATCTTTTCATCTTTTATCAAGATGCCACCGTTTTCTATAATTATTAATTGTTCATCGGATAATTTGCCCCGAAGATCCAAGTGATCCAGGGTTATGATTTGCTTAAATGGTCCTATTAATTTCATAGCTGTAAAAGTAAAAAATAAAACTTTAGCCCAAATCATTTAATAGCCCAAAATATTGAAGACGCTCTAAAAATGATTACTTTTGTAAAGTTTAGCAACTAAAAATAATTCTTAATAATGTCTGAATTTTTACGCCCAGAAAAAGATAATTACTCTTCCGAAGACCTTTCGCAAGAAGAAAAAATCCGTCCCCAGAGTTTTCAAGACTTTGCCGGACAGCGAAAAACATTGGACAATTTGGAGGTTTTTGTTGCTGCTGCCAAAAAAAGAGGCTCTGCACTAGATCATGTTTTGTTGCATGGACCTCCAGGTCTTGGAAAAACGACACTTTCCCATATCATAGCCAATGAATTGGGCGTAAATTGCAAAGTAACCTCTGGTCCTGTTTTGGACAAACTGGGAAGTCTAGCCGGACTGCTGACCAATTTAGAAGAAAACGATGTCCTTTTTATTGACGAAATCCATAGACTTTCGCCCGTTGTAGAAGAATACTTGTATTCGGCAATGGAAGATTATAAAATTGACATCATGTTGGAGACCGGTCCCAATGCCAGAAGTGTACAAATTGGACTGAACCCATTTACCTTAATTGGCGCCACCACACGCAGCGGAATGCTAACCAAACCGATGCTCGCACGATTTGGGATACAAAGCCGACTGGAATATTACAGCATTGAATTGCTCGGGATGATTATCGAAAGAAGTGCCCGAGTTTTGGGTGTACCAATCTACGAAGATGCAGCACTAGAAATTGCCAGAAGAAGCCGTGGAACACCAAGAATTGCTAATGCTCTGTTGAGAAGAGTTCGGGATTTTGCTGAAATTAAAAGCAACGGCGAAATAGAAATTGGTATCACCAAATTTGCTCTAGACTCTCTAAATGTTGATGAATACGGACTGGACGATATGGACAATAAAATCATGCGGGTAATGATAGAAAACTTCCGTGGAAAACCCGTTGGAATTTCGGCCCTTGCCACATCCATAGGCGAAAACCCCGAAACTTTGGAAGAAGTCTACGAGCCTTTCCTGATCCAAGAAGGATTTATTATCCGTACTCCGAGAGGCCGGGAAGTCACCGAAAAAGCATATAAACACCTAAACATCAAAATACCTAAAAACCCAGGTGAACTTTTTTAATCCCAAAAACCACCATGCACATACCCAAACCGTACAGAACTGAGAACCGTGAAGTTATGAAAAAAATCATTGCAGAAAATGGTTTTGCATTGATCATTTCATCAAAAGAAAAAATAAGAGCTACCCACTCCATGCTTTTATGGAACGAAGAAAACATTGAAAAACCTTTTGTAGAAGCTCATATCTCGATGACCAATCCACAGGCAAAAGAAATTAATAATGGTGATGTGGTTTTGTGTGATTTTTTGGGTAAACACACCTACATTTCCAGCTCTTGGTACAATCATATCAACGCCTCCACATGGAATTATGAAGCCGTACAAATCTATGGAACGGTTGAGTTGATGACCGATGCTGAACTGAAACACCATTTGGATAAGCTGACCAACAAATACGAAAATCACCAAAAATGCCCCATGACTTTAGAAAAAATGGGCAACGACTTTATAAACAAAGCGATGAAAGGAGCTTTTGGTTTTAAAATTTATCCTACAGAAATTTATATCGCTCAGAAAATGTCACAAAATAGAAACCAAGAAGATTATGAGAACATCATCCACCAACTAGAGGAATCTTCATCAAAATCTGACTTGGAGGTGGCAGAAATCATGAAACATTTAAAGAATTAATTTTCATTAAACCCCAATAACAGACCATCCTTTAAATTTAGCTTTTTCTTACTTCATATAAATTGATTACTTTAGTAAAAAATAAAATTTATATGAAACTATATCCTATACAGTGTGGAAAATTTAAACTAGACGGAGGCGCCATGTTTGGTGTAGTACCAAAAAACCTTTGGGAAAAAACCAATCCCGCCGATGAAAAAAACCTAATCGAATTGGGCACTCGCTCTCTTTTGGTGGAAGACGGGAAAAAACTAATCCTTATCGATTGTGGACTTGGAGACAAACAAGACGAAAAATTTTTCGGACATTACTCCCTATTTGGAGATGACACTCTGGACAAAAACCTTAAAAAATACGGTTTTGTAAAAGAAGACATTACGGATGTTTTTTTAACCCACCTGCATTTCGACCATTGTGGCGGCGCCATAGAATGGAACGACGAGCGAAACGGTTACCGACCTGCCTTTAAAAATGCACAATTTTGGACCAACGAAAACCATTGGAAATGGGCTACCGAACCCAACGCCAGAGAAAAAGCAAGCTTCCTGAAAGAAAACATCATTCCCATTGAAGAAAGTGGACAGCTTAACTTTTTACCGTTGCCCACTACTGGAAATTACGGATTTGCTCCTGATCTGAAAATGGATGTTATTTTTGTCGATGGACATACCGAAAAACAGATGTTACCCGTCTTGCAATACCAAGAAAAAACAATCGTATTTGCAGCCGACCTGATCCCAACCGCTGGGCACATCCCACAAGTTTATGTCATGGGATACGACACCAGACCTTTACTCACTTTGGAAGAAAAAGGAAAATTTCTAAAACAATGCGTGGACAATGACTACCTGCTATTCTTTGAACACGACACCCACAACGAATTGGCAAGCCTTAAAATGACCGATCGTGGCGTAAAACTGGACCAAACCTTTAGCTTCAACGAAGTTTTTGGATATTAATTTTTTCATTTGGGCAGCTTAACCGCCTTCCGTTCCCGCTTTTTTATTTTTTATAAGGTCACAATTCGGCTTCGAAAAGACCTTATAAAAAATAAAAAGAGCTCCACTCAAGTCGGGCTGCAGGTTAGAACACAACAACATTATGAAGAAAATAATAGGCATAACCGGAGGTATTGGCAGTGGCAAATCAACCGTTGCCCATTTCATCACAGAAAAAGGTTTTCCCGTGTACAACTCGGATTATTGGGCAAAAGAATTGGTCAATTTGGATTCCAAACTAAAAGAAAAAATAATTCAGCTTTTAGGGAATTCTTCATACGACAATTTGGGCAATTACAACCGAAAATGGGTTTCCGAACAAGTCTTTGGCAACGATGAACTTTTAAAAAAGCTCAACCAAATTATCCATCCAGCCGTCGCAGAGCATTTCGAAAATTGGGTAAAAGCCCAAAAATCAGAATGGGTTTTTAAAGAATCGGCACTGCTGTATGAATTGGGCATTTACAAAAACTGCTACCAAACCATTTTGGTAACTGCCGATGACAATATCCGGATAAAAAGAGTCATGGACAGAGACCAAAAAACCTACCGAGAGGTGGAGGCTGTTTTGCAAAAACAAATGCCAGAAAAAGATAAAATTAAACTTGCCGATCACATCATCTACAACAATTCTACACTGGATGAAGTAGAAAAGGAAACGCTACGCCTACTCGAAAAAATACAAAATTAAAATCCATCAAATGAAAAGAAAAGCGATTGCACTATTTGCATTTTCAGTACTTATAACTACGATTTCCTGTGACAGGATGTTAGAAAATTATTGGGAACAAAAAGGTATAGAAAATTATACTTCGCCCTACAAAGGTACTTATAAAGGCAGCTACTCGGGTAACGAATCCGGAACCCTGTCTGTAGAAGTGTTCAAATCCGGATCTATTGAAGTAATCCGAACCAATGCAAACAACTACTCAGAAACATTTCATGGTGCTGTTAACGACTATGGAGCGTTCAACACCGCATATTCTCAGAATACGGGGTTTCAATTAGAAGGAAGCATCAGCGCAAACCATTCTACAAGTGGTACTTGGAAAATGGGTACGCAAACCGGAAGTTGGCAATTGACAAAACAATAAAAATTTACACCTATTAAACACCCTTTAAGCTAAAAACTTAGAGGGTTTATTTTGTAAAAAAAAGCCCTTCGAAAAAATCGAAGGGTTAGAATAAATTCAAAAATGAGTCATAGTTGAACATGAAAAACTAGTACTCAGGAGATAATTCCATTAAGTTAGCTTTTACACTATTTCTTAACTTAGCTTTATCCATTATTTTTTTTCGATTGGCTTCGTCTATCACAGCTCCATTTGCGACCATCTCAAAAATTGGATTTTCTTTATAATTTTTAGCAATTTTACTAAACTCTTGAATGGATACTTTACGAACACCATTTTCTATTTCATCAAATATTAAAACTGATTTTTTGATTTCTATCATTTTGAAGTAAAAATCTTTTTCGACATCATACACTTCTAATATAAGTCCCGGTAATCCACAAAACAAATATGGTCCTGCATTTATAGGTAAATCTTGTGTAAACCAGGCTTCGTAATGTCTCCCTGCATAATCTAAAAATGCATTCGTAACTTTATAACCGTTCAATATTTTTGTTTCTTTTCCTATAACCCAATTGTTTTTTGGCTTATTTTTATGATACAGATAAGTGCTACCATAGATTGTATTGGTTATTTGAAATCCTTGCTGGTTTTTGAATACAAATACTTTCCTATCTGTACTTGGTTGTGGCATAGATGACAACTTTACAAATGCTTCATGAAAGCCTTGCTTTTCCAAATCAACCATTGCTGAGTCAAATTTATATTTCCTAATACTTCTGTAAACCGAATTCTGATCAGAATCTATCGTTAAAATAAAATTTTCTGTTTTTATTTTATTCGCTTTATTTTCGGAATCAGGCGTAAAGGTATATTCATAAGTTACATCTATATTTGTCTGTGATTTTACAGTAAAAAAACAAAATAGGAATAACAAAATAAAAGTCATTTTTTTCATAGAATTCACATGAAAAAGTCCAACAAAAATACTGAAGACAATAAAAAAGAATGACAAATTTAAATCTTGTATTTATATTGGACTTTTTAAATTAAGGTTCAAGTGAATGATCTTCTTTAGGTGCAATTATTTCTGTACTGCAATTACTATTATTTGCATTAATTACTACCTGTACTAATTGACTTGTAGTTCCTTTAAAATTACAAATATCATATTCAATTCCACAACTAAGTGTAATGTGAGTACAATTGGTTTCATTTTCTAAAGTAGATAAGTCGTTGTTTCCTAGCATCGTATTAGCATTTGCAAATCCAATTATACATAAAGATGTAAGTAAAATAAATTTTTTCATAATCAATAATTTTTTAGATTTTAAATTTTTTACAAATAATTTTTAGTTGATTAAACATAATATTAACTCATGTTAAGATTGTTCATATTACCATTATCAAAATTATACAGTATCAACATTGGGGCAGTACATTCCTTAACATTAATATAAAACATGATCAAATACCTGACAAAGAAAAAAAAGAGAAAACCAAATAATCCATCAGCTTTCTAATAAATTCTTATATTTTAAAAAATAGTATACTTTACACATTAACAAAAATGCATTACAAAATCCACAATAACAATATATAAAACAAAAAGCCCTTCGATTTTCTCGAAGGGCTTTAAAAATATAATTTGAAGAAATTGAATCTTACTCTTTGATGAATTTTTTCTGAGCAGTTTCCCCATTGTTATCGACATCGATAATATAGACTCCGCTGATCAGGTGAGAAAGATCAATCTTATTCGCCAAGATCACTCCTGACTTAATCACTCTACCGGCACTGTCATAGATTTTGTATTTAGCACCATCCTTCACTTTGGTTACGAATAGGTTATTCTTAACCGGGTTTGGATAGATCTGTATGCTGTTTGGATCTAGTACATTGTTCATTGGTGGTTCGATGATTAAGACCTTATAATCTTCCACTTCACCGTTGTCAAAATCAACACAAGGATCTGGTGCTGCATCTCTTCTCATCGCTACTCTCATCAAGATGTACTTGTCATCGGTAATGCTAACATAAGCATTGCTTGGTACATTGAAAGTTGCAGTAATTGGAGTTACTTGATTCGCTGGTGAATTAACAATCATTTCAGAAGCTTCAAACATACCGTTTCTGTTGAAATCTACCCAAACCACTACCGCTTCATCATAAGTGGTAGATGCCCATTTTTTCTCAATTGAGATTTGGTTGTTGGATGTTCCTTTATACAATCTAACCAAAGCATCGTTAACAGGAACAAAGCTAGTGTAGTTAGACGGTCCAGAATCGTTACTCATGGTAATACCGTTAGAGTTTTTCACCGTTACATTAGCAATATGCTCGGATCCGGAGTTGTGTGAAGTTTGATCACAATAAACTACTGCAGAAGTTGTAAACAAGTACAGTGGAGTAAAGTTACCCGGAGTACCGCTACATACATTCGCTACTTGTACTTCATACTGAGTATTTTCAGTTAATCCAGTGAAAGTATAAGTGTTGGTTGCAGAGTTCAAAGTATTCCACATCAAGGATCCTACTTTTCTAATTCTTACAATATACGAAGCACCAGGGAAAGCATTCCAGTTGGCAACTGCAGAAGAATTGGTGATCTGGGTAATGGTTAATCCTGTTGGAGCCATATCACAAGTCGTAGGACAAGTAAATACTTGAGAAGACGAATAAGCACCTACCACATTGTTACAGATATTGGCTACCTGAACTTCATAAGTTTTACCCGGTGTAAGACCTGTTAGTTGTGCATTGGTTGCCGCTGTTGTAAATACAGTCCAAACACCAGCACCCACTTCTCTATATCGTACAGAATAAGTTACCCCTGCAGAAGCAGACCAGCTGATATCTGCGGATGTAAACAACACATTGGATACCGTAAGGTTCAACGGTGCCGCTGTACTACATGGAGTTGTAAATGTACCTGTTGATGGTGTACCTGCAATATTCTTACAGAATGCTGTAATTTCCATTTCGTATTGTGTGAAAGGTAATAAGTTTTGCATGATATAAGAAGTAGAACCTTGTGCAAGTGGTACGATGATCCAAGTTGTTGAACCTACCGGTCTGTACTTGAACACATAAGTTGCGCCACCCATATCGCCAGTCCAAGTTGCTGTAGCAGAAGTACTGGTAATGTTGGTTGCAGTAAAGTTAGCCGGTGCAGCATTGTCGCATTTTGTCAAACGAACATTATCAATTGCTGCTGGCGGTTGCGTACCACCAAATCCATCATTTTTCCATTGGAAGATCAATCTCATCACCCCACCTGCTGCAGGAATAAATCCTGGTACAGCAAAGTTTTGATCAGAGAATGTTTGCCAAGTATTTTGCCCAACATAATTTCCTCCTACTTGTACTCTACCACCACCAGCGGCAATTGCATTACCGTTGGTAGGTACAAATGTTGTTGGAGCAACCCACACTTGCAAGTTATCCCAGTTACCTTCTCCCTCAGATTTCCAATCGAATTCAAAAATAAAGTTTCCAAGACCTGCAGGGATATTAATATCTCTATAGGCATGAGCCACCGTTGTTGTGTAAGTATAATTGTTACTTACTCCATTATCATCAGATACATACATGGAGTTAGCAGGATTTCCAGTTGCGGTTCCTTGCACCCATTTATTAGCTGTATTTCCTACAAATGTAAAGTCATTTACCGTTCCGTTAAACGGTTGAATGTACGGGAAGTTTGCAGGAATTTGCTGTGTTGTAAAACTAGGTCCTGGCATCCAAAGGCTGGTATCGGTACCAATACATTTAGACCTTACCCAAACATAATAGGTTGTATTAGGAGTTAAACCTGTTAGTGCAGCTGGAGAAGTTGCAGAACTTCCTGTTGGCACGGTAGCAGCTGTTGGCGGTGTATTGTTTGTAGAAACATAATACTGATAACCACCTGCTGGAACCGGATTGGCAGCCGTCCAAGTAATGTTAGCCGTAGTCGTTGTTACGGTATTAATCGCAACATTGGTTGGTACCTGACAAGTTGGGATTATTAAATTAATGTTATCTACCGCAGCTGGAGTTTGGTTAAATGTAAAACCATCGTTTTTCCATTGGAAAACCAATCTCACGGTATTACCCGCAAACGCAGTTAGGTTAACATTTTGGTTAAAATAATTTTGCCAAGTACTTTGTTGACTAAGGTTACCACCTACCTGAGTTCTACCACCCCCTGCAACAATTGCTGTACCCGCAGTTGGAGTAAAAGATACTGGAACGACCCATACTTGCAAAGCGTCCCAAGAACCTTCACCCACACCTTTCCAATTGTAGGTAAGGGTTGCCATCGTTGTACCAGCAGGTACTGTTATATCTCTATATGCAAATACTGTACTTGCAGAAGTACTATAATTATTGCTGGTTCCGTTATCGTCAGAAATATAGATAGAACCAGCAGGGTTACCCGTTGCATTTCCGAACACCCATTTGTTGTGTTGAGTTCCATTAACAAATGAAAAATCTACAGGACCATTATTAAACGGTTGAATATAAGGAATGGTTGCCGGTATTTGCCCCGTTGTAAACGAAGGACCTGTCATCCACAAGCTTCTATCCGGACCAATACACTTAGATCTTACCCATACATAATAAGTTGTATTCGGTAACAATCCAGTAAGGGTTGCCGGTGATGCAGTCGATGTTCCCGTAGGAGCTGTTGCAGCTGTTGGTGGTGTGTTTACTGTCGATACATAATATTCATATCCATTGGCAGGAGCCGGGTTGGCAGCCGTCCAAGAAATAGTAGCTGAATTTTGTGTTACTGTACCCAATACAATGTTGGTAGGCACCTGACAAGTAGGCACAAATAAAGTAATATTATCTACCGCTGCTGGTGTTTGCGTACCTATACTGGCATTGTTTGTCCATTCGAAAACCAAACGCATGGTTTGATTTGCAAAAGCGGAAATATTCTGTGTAAAAGAGAAATACGATTGCCAGTTGGCTTGTTGTTGGTGGAAACCATTAATCTGTACCCTACCTCCACCAGTTGGGATGGCAGTACCGGCTACTGGGATATAAGAAGTTGGCACCAACCACACTTTCATATAATCTGAAGAAGCTTGTCCTACCGCTCTCCAATCATAGCCAAAAGTAGCATTTACTGTTCCAAATGGAATGGCAATATCTCTATACGCATGGACAATGGAAGCTGCACTTACATTGTACGCATTGTTAAGTCCGTTGTCGTTAGAAATATACAATCCGTTTGCTGGGTTACCTGCTGCTGCACCGGTTTCCCATTTATTGGGTTGTGTACCGTTCGTAAAGGTAAAATTACTAGGTCCAGAAAAATTCTCATTGTATGGAAGAGTCGCCGGAATCTGAGTAGTAGAAACCATTGGCGCAGGCATCCATAAGCTGGTATCCGATGCTGTACATCTGGATCTAACCCAAATATAATAAACGGTATTAGGAGTCAGACCATTGATAACCACTGGAGAAGCTGCTGACACACCAGATGCTGGTGTAGCGGCTGTTGGTGGTGTATTGGATGTAGAAATATAATATTCATAACCCATTGCCGGTACCGGGTTAGCGGCAGTCCAGCTAACCTGAACGGAATTTTGTGTAATATTACTTACAGCAACATTGGTCGGAACCTGACAAGTCGGGATCAATAAATTAATATTATCCACAGCTGCCGGATTTTGGTTACCACCACTTCCGTCATTTTTCCATTCGAATACCAAACGCATGGTTTGTCCCGCAAAAGTCGAAATATTCAAAGTCGGATTAAAATAGGTTTGCCATGAAGTAGTCGCACTCCAGTTTCCTCCAATTTGTAATCTTCCTCCACCCGCAGGGATTTGAGTATTGTATGTCGGTACATAAGTATCCGGTACCAACCAAACTTTCATTCTGTCATAAGAAGTTTCTCCATTGGCCTTCCAGTCGAAAGATAATGTAGCATTAACCGTTCCAGCAGGAATTAAAAAATCATTATATGCATGAATTGTAGTAGCTGAGGTGGTTGTATAAGTATTGGACACTCCATTGTCATTGGACACATAGATTGAGTTCGCTGGATTACCTGCTGCTGATCCCCAAACCCATTTATTTGCTGAGGCACCGTTCACAAAAGTAAAATCGTTATTGGTAAACGGTTGCGTGTATGGCAAAGTTGCAGCCATAGGCGCTGCTGCTACCGTAGCACTGCTCACTGCATAAAATACATTTCCAATTGCAGAAACTCTTATCTTGATGACTTGTCCATTGGTAAGACCTGTAAAAGTAACATTCTCTGTTCCGTCGTTTGGTGTAGATGCCGATACCACAGTCCAAGTTGCCCCATTGTCAGCCGTATAATCGATCTGTACATTGGTTGCATTGTACGGAGCATTGTTGGTATTGGCTACCGTCCAAGTAACAGGAGACGCCACATTGTTGGTTACCGCTGTTGTTGTTACGGTAAACGGCCCATCGTTCCCTACAACAATTTGTTGAGTCGCAGTTTGTGTTTGCTTTTGATTAGCCGCTGGGTTGTTATCCCTAACGGTAAATGCAAAGTTCATTGTTCTAGCTACAGTAGGAACTGCTTCCCAAAGGTTGTTGGTATTATTAAGAACACCTGCCAACACCGATGACAGTCTTGGGAAATATCGCACCGGACTTGTAGAGGGTACTACAGATCTAAATGCCGCACCTGAAGTGGTGTTTCCAAGATTGTTTTTATTAATAGTAACTGTAGCATTATCCCTTTGTTCCCAAACATAAGTCATCGGATCGTTTTCTGGATCCGTTGCAGAACCCGTCAAAACGAATGCCGTTCCTTTAGGTATGGTATAGGTCGTAAATGCAGCAATTACCGGTGGGTTATTGGTTGTAGTTGTTTCTACATCACAAGTTTTATTATTCAAATTCGTCTGAACCTGACCAATACTTACGGTATGAAAATACGGATCCGAATGCGGTTGCACATCGGTATTAGGACCGGTAATTCCGGCATAACCCATGATGGTAGATCCTGAACCCGGCTCTACATTTACACCAGCACCTTCTAATGAATTTGAAAAAGTATGGTTTGCTCCTAACTGATGGCCCATTTCGTGAGCAACATAATCGATATCAAAATTATCTCCTTGTGGAATTCCATCTGCAGGAGAAGTATATCCAGAACCTTTTTGGTTACTCGCAGGCCCCGTTGGATTGATACAAACGCAACCGATGCAGCCTGCATTACCACCTCCACCATCTCTTCCGAAAAGGTGGCCGATATCGTAGGCAGCATTTCCTATCGTTGCTGTTAAATTCTGTTGAAGTTCGTTATTCCAATTGTTCATCTGAGCAGACGGAGAATACGGATCCGTTGCTGCATTGGTATAAATAAGTTGTGGAAAGTTTTGAACATTCAAATGAAGGCCAAAATCTTTTTCATATACTCCGTTGACACGAGTTACGGTTGCATTAATCGCTGTTAATGCACCTGCTACCGTACCTCCGAAATACTGAGTATATTCACCAGTCACAGACATTGCTAGACGCATTGTTCTGTATTTTTTATCTGAGCTTCTAGAAAAATCTGCAGGATTGTTTGCAAACGAATTTCCTTTCGCATACAACCTTTGCATCTCTTGCTGAGAAACGGCACTTTCTTTTGTTGAGCAAACAAAAGCTTTGCCTCCTGTAGGTTTTGTTTTAGAATGAACGCTGTAGATGGATTGTCCCTTATCTACAGGATCGATAAATTGATACTCGCCATTAACGATCATCATGCATTGAAAATCGTTGGGAGCAAGGCTAAATCTAACGGTTTTGGAAGGATCGTTAACCGACACTCCAGAATAAGACCCCAATTGATACTGCTGTGCCAATTCACTAGCCATCACCGGGAAACTGTACACATTAAAGTTTTCAATTTTCCCATCAAGGGTTGGTATGGACACGAGAACAGGGCGGGAATTTCTTCCCATTTCCTGTGCAGAAGCCAATTGTGATCTTAACTCGTTTAGATTTAACTTGAAGTAGATGTCCTTATCGGCTCTACTTTTCCCTTCTCGCCTATAATCTGTTGGACTCCATTGCGCGAACGAAGCCGTTGACATAAGGAGAAGAAGCCAAAATGTAAAGAGTTTCTTCATAATTATACTTATTAACATATTAATCCCACAAATCTAAAAATTTTTTGTGATTTAATTGTAGTATTCCAACCTTTTTTTCAACAATAATAGAAAATCATTAAAAGGCTTTTAAAATAAAAAAACTCCGACTAAAAAGTCGGAGTTTACTAGGTTGGAAAAAGAAAAATTATTTTTTAATAAACTTTACTTTTTTAGAAACACCTGCTTCTGATATGGTAATAAAATACACTCCTTTTTCAAGGTGAACTACTTGCACTTTGTTATCTGCAATTTTGCCTTTATTCACCAATTGTCCAACAGCATTATGGATTTCAAAAGTAGCCTTTGCGCTCACTTTCGTAACATTCAAAACATCGGTTGTTGGGTTTGGATACACTTGGATATCGTTAGCAATATCTTTTTCTACGGTTGCCAACACTTGAGTCGTAAAGTTTTTACCTGTTTTTGTGGTAAAACTATCTCCTGCGGCATAGAAAATGGTTTGTCCTGCTGATGTTTTCATTTCAACATAAGTCCCGGTGATAGAGGTCATCCCGTCTCCATAAGCATCGTACAATTTGAATTCATAACAATCTGCTGGTAAGCTCCATGTTTGAGTAATCAATCCAGGATTGGCCGTATCGTTGTAAGGGCCTCCGGTTTTCACCAATTGACCTGCACTGTTAAACAATCCCCAAACCGTTTCAGATCCGTACTGATCTCTTTGTAATTTGAAATTAACGGTTGTTGTATCGAAATAATCAGGATTATTAATCTTATTATAATAACCGGTAGATGCATTGTTGGTAGCCCTTTGGTCGGCAACACCATTTACCGTTACAACATTCGCACTTACTGCACCGCTCGGTATGGTATAGCTGATTGGTACAGAAAAATAATCCAACTTATCTTGAGACAAATTACCCGTCCAAGTGTATGTTTTGGTTGTACCTCCTACTGTATACGAAATGGTTGCAGATGTTAAAGGACTGGTCCCTCTGTTGATGATGGAGAAGTTTAGCACATCGCTTCCACATTTGAAAGCATCTGCACACATCCCTTCCACTCTAAGCTCTGCATCGTTAGGAAACAATGGTATTGCAACACCTTTCGTTGAAGTTTTTAGAGTATTTCTCCTAGGAGAATTATCCATTACCGTTCTGATTCTTGTTTTCTGATTTTGTGTGAAAATATTCATACACGCATCGTTGGTGTAGTCCATGTAATTTTCAATCATATCCATACCTGGAGCAGATGGGCAAGTATCCGTTGGCGAGCAACCTCCGTTTGAAGTGCTGGCTGCTGGAGTATCTGGACAAAAATCTTTGGCACTGTCTGTTGCATTAACCGTACAACTGCTGTTATCTCCCCAAATATGACGAAGTCCTAAAAAGTGACCTACTTCATGGGTCATGGTTCTCCCCTTATCAAAAGGAGCGGATAACAAAAAGGTACCGTCATTGTAATCGCTGCTTCCAAAAGTAGAATAATTGGCAACTACACCATCGGTACTTGCATCACCCATATTTGGATTTAGACCACCTAGGTTGGAATTGGACGGGAATTGAGCATATCCCAACAACGAGCTATCACTAAAGTTGACGCTCCACATATTCATATACTGTGTAGGATCCCAAATGGTATTGGGTTTTACAATATCATTGATATCAGTCGTTGACCAGCTTTCTTCGCAAAGATTAACACGATTGATCCCGTTTGTTGGATTTCCATTAGGATCTACTTTTGCCAATACAAATTCAATTTCTACATCGGCACCTACGGGATTGTCATTAAACCCTCTTGTCCCTGCCATTCTTCTGTAATCTTGGGTCATCACAGTAAGTTGAGATTGGATTTGGGCATCGGTAATGTTAGGAGCTACACCAATCTCCTGACCATTGTGGATCACATGAACAACAACCGGAATGGTAATCACATTACCCACTTGAGATCTGTTCTCCAATTGTTTTTTGATCAATGGTGACAACCATTCTTCGAACTGTTCGGTATTAAGTCGCTTTGGATTTTTTTCTTGCAAGTAGTTTTCATACTCTGTAGTCAAACATCTAACAAAACCGTTGTGTTTATCTTCTCGTGCAACACCTCTACCCAGAAACCTAGATTCAGCTTCCGTTTTTTTAACAACTTGGGCATTCATAAATGACGATGCCATCATGATGATTGCCAAAGAACATAATTGCTTTTTCATATTTTTAAAACTTACTATTAAAGGTTGGCAAAAATAACTTATTTTTGACTTCTCATCAAAACAAATTTAACATAATATTTAAAATCATGAAAACTTTAACATTCATCATCTGTTTATTTTCATTGTTACAACTTAGCTGCACGGCTCAGAAAAAAAGCAACACTTTGTCCTTGATGGATGCAAAACAAAATGAGCACTTTAGCGAAATAACCCTGACGAAACAATCCAGAGGAAGCCAAGAGAGTTTTAAAATACAAGGAGAATACATTGTCTATCAGAACAACAACAGGACACAGAAGAAAGAGCTGAAAACAAGCGACTGGAACAACCTGAACGATCTTGTACAAAAAATAAATCTCAAAAAAATTAATTCTTACGAATCTCCAACTCAAAACCGCTTCAACGATGCTGCTCCAAGCAGTGAGATCAGCATCCTTACCGATCAAAAAAACACCTATACTTCTAAAAGTTTTGATTTCGGAAATCCTCCAGCAGAGCTTCAGGAACTGTACCATGAAATAATTCGGTTGACACAAGATTTCCAAACAAAAAATAAACCTTCTATTCCTAGAAGGTTGTAAAAAATATTCGATATTTTTTTAGAATTTATACGCCAAAGCCCAAGAAAATCCAACACCAAAAGCTGAAGTCGATTTTCCAAATCCCGGAACAATCATGGGCTGAATGCGATCTTGTTTGGTTGAATGGATCAAATATTTGGGCTGAACATTGGCATCGATGTAAAAAGACGATTGAAACAACTGAATTCTCGCACCCAAAAGTGCCTCTGCCCAAAACGACGATTGCGTGGTCGATGGATATGAAACTGAAAAATCTCCTGACTGAAAACCCTTGATGGGTATTGCAAAATATTCTTGTTCATACAAAGATCCTGCTAATTTTCCACCGACATAAAAACCATTGAAACGGTTTTCGGGATCCGAAATCAGCATGTAAAGAGCACCCAATTTAAGAAATGTCCCATTGGCTTTGGCATCGTAACCGTTTTTTTGAAACACATTTTTTTCAAAACCCGCATCTACAATAGCATGAAGTCTTGGTTTAAGCTCTGTAGAAACATAGGCTTGATACAATTTTCTTTCCGAGAAAAGACCGACACCGGCATTCAAAACATCAAAACCCAGCATAAAATTGGGCTGATAATTCCTAAGAACACCTTGCTTTTGGACAGGTTTTTCCTGGCAAAAAACAAAAGGAAAGGAAAAACTAAAAATGCAGATAAACAGGAGTTTTGTTCTCATTGATGATTTGGTTTTCTATGGTTTCTACGGACAAAACAGGATTGGGTGCTAACAACTCTACGCTCAATTGTTCGTAGAGTTTCTTTACTCCACAAGCCGGTGACACATATTCGGTTTTACTTTGATACATGAACCTCAACTTAGATTGAGGTCCATTTTTACTCGTTTTAACATAAATTTCAGTAAAACCAGAATCGTCGATACGAAGAGGCACCAATACCGAATCTACTTTTGCACGCGTCAAGACTCCTAGATTTCCATTTCCATAATCAACGGTCAGATAGAGCGAGTCCAAGGTTTTCAGTTTTCCGGTGGATTGGCTTTTAAACTTCATCTTAAATCGCGGTGTCGCTTCGCCATTGGTACAAATATCATCGTCGCTGTTGCAAGAAAAGAGCAACAACGCAAGGATAGAAAGCAAGACGGTCTTTATGAAATTCATGTTTACAAAATTATATTTTTTCCAACAAAGCGATGTTCTCCACATGATGGGTTTGTGGGAACATATCTACCGGCAAAATTTTAATCAAACGATAATCGTTTTTCATCAAATCAATATCTCTTGCTTGTGTTGCTGAGTTGCAGCTTACATAAACGATTCTTTTAGGCGAAAGTTTCAAAATTTGCTCCACCACCTTTTGGTGCATACCGTCTCTTGGTGGGTCGGTAACCAAGACATCGGCTTTGGGATGGTTGGCCAAAAACTCTTCGGTAAATACTTCCTTCATATCGCCACAAAAAAATTCGCAATTCTCCAATCCGTTAAGTTTAGCATGTTCGGTTGCGGCATCTATGGCCTCTTGCACGGCTTCTATCCCAATTACTTTTTTTGCAGATCGAGCAATGTATTGGGCAATAGTTCCGGTTCCGGTGTACAAATCATAGACCACTTCGCCTCCTTTTAGGTCGGCAAATTCTAAAGTTTTTCTATACAGATTTAGAGCTTGTTTGTAATTGGTTTGAAAGAAAGACTTGGCACCGATCTTAAATTTCAATCCGTCCATTTCTTCCATCAAAAATCCATCACCAAAATAGGTTTGAACATCCAAATCGTAGATCGAATCATTCTGTTTGGAGTTGATGGCAAATAGCAAAGTCGAAATCTGTGGAAAACGGCCTAGCAAAAACTGAAACAGCGCTTCACGATTTTCTTTCTCTTCCCTGTACAATTGGAAGAACACCATCCATTGGCCTTTGGAATTTTGTCTCAGCATCAAGCTTCTTAAGAAACCTTCTTGATTTTTGACATCAAAAAAGTCCAGCCCGTTTTCTTCTGCATATTTTTTCACCGACAAACGAATTTCGTTGGAAGGATCTTCTTGCAGATGACATTCGGTAAGATCCAAAATCTTACTCCACATCCCAGGGATATGGAAGCCTAGTGCATTTTTGTCTTGGAAATCCGTTCCGGAATTTACTTCATCCAAAGTTAGCCAACGCGCATTGGAGAAGGAGAATTCCATTTTATTTCTGTAATAATACTGTTCTTCGGCACCGAGGATAGGGAGAATTTCAAAGTCTGAGACGCCACCAATTCTGGTGATGTTGTTGACCACTTCATTTTGTTTGAACTCCAATTGTTTGGCATAGCTCAGATTCTGCCATTTGCATCCTCCACAAACACCAAAGTGCTTGCACAAAGCGTTTACCCTATCTGGAGACGGCTGAACGATCTCTAGGGCTTCGGCTTCGTAATATTTGGATTTGGATTTTTTCACTCGTGCATTTACCACATCACCAGGGACAGCTCCGGACACCAGAACGGTTTTTCCTTCTTCCGTTTTTCCTACAGCGACCCCTTTGGCACCTGCGGTTACCAATTGAATATTTTCTAGAATGATATTCTTTTTCTTCTTCATCTTCTTAAATTTTAAAAAGCCTTGTCAATCGAAAGACGACAAGGCTTGGATATGATTAAACCTCCAAATATTTTGGAATTACTTTGCCGGTTGAGGCGCTGCCATTTCTGGAGCCAAAATGCTAGGATCCATGTTTAGTTCAGCTTGAGGAGCTGCAGGAGCGGCTACTCCAGTTTCCTTAGTCATCGCTTCTATAAACTCAGGTTCTCCTAAATTGTATATTGGTTTTGAAGCAATTTTTCCGTCTTTGTTAATGATGACAAAGCTTGGCAATTTGAAACCGTAAATTCCGAATGCTTTGGCTGCTGCTGAATTCATACCGCCATCGGCATAGGCATGTGTTGCAGCAATTCCGTTAAGCAAAGCCTTGTGCGTTTTTGCAAATTGATCTTTGGTATCGTCCATATTGATGGCCACCAAATTGATTTTTCCGTTGTAGTGTTTCATAACATCCTTCAGAACAGAAACGGTGTTTTCGGCAATACCAGGATTCCAAGAAGCATAGAACATCACCAAACTTGGCTTTCCTTTAAGATCTGTAAATTTGAATGCTTTTCCATCTTCTTTTGTAAGAGCTGCATCTGGAGCAAGATCACCCAATTTAACTCCGGAAATCACAAATTGTAGGTGCTGAATGTCTTTTTTAACCGTTGCATCTTTAATGTTTTTCTCGATGATGTCGTTCACTTTCTTAACCATGTTTGCATCGGCACTTGGGGTGATGTCGGACTGAGCAATTACATACGCCAAAAGATAATCTTTTTCCAATTGAGAGATTTCTTTTTTTGAATTTAAGAAATCTGCAAAAACTTCAGAAGTGCTGGCATCTACATTGGTTTTCATTTTTTCTGCGGAGTATTTCATATACTCTTCGCCCATTGTGCTTAGCAAATAATTTCTGTAGGAAGGACTTTGTTGGATCAACTCGTCTTTGTTGGGCTGCAACTTGTTTTCGTAATCGGTAAATGCTTTTGACACTTTGAATGCCGGGTTGTTGGTTAGCTTACCGTAGTTCATTTTGTATTGAGACATGACATTAAGAAGGGTGGACACCAAGTCGTTTTTCTTCCATTTTACCACATCGCTATCGGCTTTTGTTGTACCAGCAACCTCGTCGATATTTTTATTAAGATCCGTTTCTATCTTTTGAATGGCTTTCAAGAATTCAGGTTCTTTTTTAGTCACCAAATCTTGCATATTAAATTTTTGAGCGTAGGAAACCAAAAACTTTTGAGTTTGCTTCAAGAAGTCGTTGTTCTCTTTCGCATCTCCTGTCACCACATATTCTGCCGGGAAATTGGCTGCATTACCGTTGATGTTTACAGTTTGTCCACCTTTCAGATAGATTAGGTTTTGTTTTCCGGCATAAGAAAGTACATAGATACCGTCTTTTGGAGCATCAAAACTTCCTGAAAACTTTCCGTCTTTGTCCAGTCCAATGTTAATTAGAGGCAAAGTTGCAACACCAGAACCTTCGATAAGTTCAATTCTTTCCAGAGGAGATCCCCCTGAAACCTTTCCTGTTAATTCTACTTTTTTAGAACAAGAAATAAAAGTTATTGCCATTAAAAGCAACAATAAATACTTTTTCATGAATAGTTTAAAAAATTTAATTTCGCAAAGATACTCTTTTCGTTATATCCATGAAATAGTTGCACATAATTATCTAAACTTTAACAAACTAAGTTTGAATTTTATATTCTCGTTGAAAAATCGATGATATTTCTATTTTTGCACATCCACAATCTGCATCTTTTAAAACATTTTTCATGAACATTAGAATCGGTTTATTTTTATGCCTTTTTATACACATCGTCTTACAAGCACAAAGACATCAAGCCAAAGTCATCGGGGTGAAAGACGGTGATACGATAGAAATTCTTTGGGAA
Source organism: Amniculibacterium sp. G2-70 (assembly GCF_014353055.1). GTDB lineage: Bacteria > Bacteroidota > Bacteroidia > Flavobacteriales > Weeksellaceae > Amniculibacterium > Amniculibacterium aquaticum. Next base: position 1,657,742 of record NZ_CP060698.1, on the reverse strand, counting down.
GGCAAAGGCAAATCCGTGCGATTGGCGCATGTGGATTGTCCCGAGAAAAAACAGGCATTTGGGATGCGTGCCAAAGAATTTGTCTCCCGATTTTGTTATGGAAAAACTGTGGAGATCATTATTTCATCCAAACCCGATCGGTACGGAAGATGGATTGCCGAGATTTTTTACAACAACCAAAATCTAAACAAAGAACTGATCCGAAATGGTCTGGCTTGGCATTTCAAAAAATATTCTAAAGACGAGGTCTATGCCGAGTTGGAAAAAATTGCCAGAGGTAAACGACTTGGGCTTTGGCAAGAACAACATCCTATTGCCCCATGGGAATGGAGAAAAAACAAAAAAGACCAACGAAAAGTTGGCCTTTAATATTGTCCCGTTTAGAACTGTTTCTTTCTGATCTTTAATTCTTTATTTTTAAAATTAAAAATGAGTTTATTTGCAGTTTCGCCTTTCTTCAGCTGAATTTCTTGGTTGTTATTGACAATTTCGTAACGGTCATTCTGAATGTAAATTTTATAAAGACCTTCAATCAATTGGAAATTAAAATTACCATCAATGTCGGTTACCGCCACAAGAGTTTTTCCGGTTTTCAGATCCTGAGCATAGATGTTGATTCCCATAAAATCGGCTTTCTGATTGTCGTATTTTTCTTTTATCTGAATCATTTGCCCAACCAGAGGCATGGTTTTTACCACAGGAATTTCTATTGTTGTATTTTTTTTCACCGTTAGCTTATCCAAGCCCAGCAAAGGTATCCTTTGGTTGTTTTTGGTTACCGACAAAGTATAATTTCCCGGTGTCAAGTTGGCATATTTTACAAAACCTTTGGCATTGGTTAGTGCCACAATATTCTGGTTCAGTTTTACAATAGCATCGGATACCAAAGTTTCGTCGGGATCTATTTTATTGTTCAGATTTTCATCTTCGTAGATTTTCAAGGTCAATTTATTTCCTTTGGACGATCCCAAAGACATCTTAACTCCCACCTTGAATTGCAGGTTGCTGTATTGATACGAAGGATTCGTATCGTTGCCCCTTCCGTGGAAAAAATTATAATAGGCCATTCCGGTCAAGCTCCACGAAGGCGATAATTTGTAATCGATATTGGAATTCATGTACAAATTATCCGACCTTTGGCTGTTCATAAAATTATATCCCAAACTGAAATAACCGTTCAATTTATTTTTCATTGCATTGATCATGGTTCCCAAACTGGTCGAGTAATTGACAAAAGTACCTCCGTTGTACCAATTGAGATCGTAGGCATTGGTAGGGTTAATGTCTGCCGTTGCCGACCAATTGATGAATTTATACGAATAATTAAATACGAATCGTTGCGCAAAAACATTTCCAGAGCGGCTAGAAAATTGCGACAATCCACCGTCCCAAGACAAATTGAAATTATGAGATTTTAAGGATTTCCCAACATTCACACGCATTCTATACGCCTGATACTCTAAAGTATTGTAGACCGTACGGATGTATTGATAGGTATAATTGGGTGCCAACGACACACGCAGCCAACTCCCATTCCATCCCCATCCGGCTTCTATCAAATGATTTAGAAACTTGCTGTTTTCCACATAACCCAAAGCTTCCATATCGTTCAAATATCCTGAGGTATTGTTGCTGGTATTGTATCGGATGTAGAGGTTTTGACTTTTAGAAATTCTATAATTCAACATTTCGTCCATTGTAAAAGAGCCACGACGGACACCGGAGTAGTACGGACTGCTGTAATAATTGTTGGAATACAAAGAAAATTTAGGCTTCATCAATCGGTAATTGATTCCGGAAGAAAACCCTCGCTTGGATATCTTGTTGTTGACTCCGTCCAGAAACTCATCACTTAGTCCGGTCTCAAAACTTAGAACCTGTAGAGAATCGGTATATACAGGAGTTTTTAAGTTGACCAAATTGGTGGTTACTTTAGAAAAATTATTTTGATTGTACACATAATTTAACTGTACCGAATTCCCCGATTTGAAAAGATGTGTTGCTTGTACACCTGCCGTTTTCCCCGCTGAAACCCCGTTAGAAAAATCGGAATAAAGCATGTAATTGTTCTCCAATCCCAAAACTTCAACCGTATTTTTTTCACCCACTTTTGCACCCAATTTCAAACCACGACCGCTGATGTTGAAATCGTAATTCTGACCATAAATATTCCCCAAACTGGTGCTGTACTTAGAGTATTCCAGATCCAATCGGGTGTCATAGACATTGGTCTGCTTGGTGTTGCTGTAATAATCTACGGTCGAGTTGAATCCTATATTTCCATCTTCGCCAATTTTCTTTTCGTAATTGGTTCTAAATTTATAATAGGTGTTCAGATTGTCCGAATTGTTGTAGGATGCTTCTACATAATTTTTATACTGAACCGGGTTGTTGTCGTAATTGACCATACGATAAGTGGACAAAGAACGAATGGGCAATATCACCGATGAAACCATGGTATTGCTGGTCTCGTCAAAAACAGATACCGACAAATTGTAATCCGGATAATAGGTAATGTTTTGTCTTTTTTTCAGTTGAACGGTGATCAGCTGTTTTTCTTTGGAGTCCAATCTAAGAATTTGCTCTTCAGGAAATGCCGCAAGAAAATCATCGGGAGTCAACTTGATTTTCAGTTTCAACACCCTTGGAGCGTATGCTTGGTTTTCAACAAAAATTCTGAGTAAATTTTCGGGACTTGCCGGGTTGTAATACAGCTCACCAAGAGGCATGATGGACACAAAATCCATTTTCTCTCTAAGGAGGGTGAATCCTATTTTCTGTATTTTTTTTTCTCCATTTTCAGTAGAATAAACCAAATATTCGACTCTCGATACCTTGGATATCAAAAGGTCTTTGCCGGCAATCATCCTCACATTCAGTTCCTGAGAGTCATTGGCTGCAATTCTCTCATTGAAACTCGGCGAAAACAACAAGCCGGGATAGGCTTCTACCGCTTTTACACTGTCAATTTTCACAGGAGAAGAGCTTGTATTTTTCAGAACAATGACATTGGAAAACGCCTTTCCAGCTTTCAACAAAATGCTATCTTCCCTGAAGAAGGTCTCCAACCCTGCTGGCTTTTGGTCTTGTCCGTAAAAAAAATTGAAGAAAAAAAGACTTAAAAAAAATACTTTAGCGAAAAACTTCATGTCAAATTCTATAAACCAACTATTGGTTGGTAAAACTATAAATCACATTCAAAATATACGGTGTCGCTCCCGTCGTTTGTCCCAAAAGCACGGAGGTTTTGTCTGCAGGGATCACATATTTTAAAGAGATGTTTCTATTGAGTTCTGGTGAGGCTCCGGTCACAATGGCTTGTGGCGTTGTACTCAGATTTTTTGTGACAATTCCGGTTTGCCCATTTCCATTTTGGATTTGTACAATAGATGCCGGTACCGTAGTCGGAGTTCCGTTTAGAGTGAAAAAATTAGAAGACGATTTCACATAAATTTCATACGACTTATAATTGGTTACCAAAAGATGGTTGGGCATATTCTGGCTTTTACCGGTCTGATAATCAGAAGGTGAAGAAAAATTAAAATTCACATCCGGAGAACCTTGCAACACAATGCTGCTCAAAGACTGTGTGGTAATGGTAAAAGTAACCGATTTTACATCTTCTTTGCTGGCATCTGTACTTTTCGTTTTAAAATCAAGGGTGAACGAATAAGTCCCGGCTTTATAAAAATTATTCTTTATATCATTGGCCTTAATTCTAACTTTTACGGGCACGGTTGTCCTGTTTCCTACCGGAACATCATAGGTGCTCGAGTTATAATTATCAAACCACGACTGCACCGATTTTGCAGGAATCCCTGTCCCAAAAATTTCTATAAGATTCATGGGTAAAGTCGTTTGTGGACCTCCGCCATGTGGGATGAAATTAATATTTCCCTGTGCTCTTACTTGCAAATTCGAATTTAAAGTATGACTAATTTTAAAATCGCTAAGGTCAAAAACCAAATCTTGAGGATTCTGAAATTCATCAATAGAAGTATAAATATGAGAATAGGATGTAGCACCAGAAATCCATTTGGTAAACGAAGGTACATTGATGTTCATGTTCCAAGAAACGGGTACAATGTCATAATTTCCACCCAAACCTAGCCAACTGTTGTCTGCTTGGTTGTGCTCAATGGGAAGGGTATAGGTTCCCGCCATGAGTTTATAATTTTGAAAAACCTCTTCCTTTAATACATACCTCATAAGAATTGCACCAAACGATGCATCTGAATAAGCATTCCAAGGTTTGAAAAAAGGAGCAAAGCTGGTCGTAAGCATATTAAATCCAGGCCATTCTCCTTCCAATTTATTCCCTCCCGGTGTCTTTCCTGCAATCGAAATTAATCTAAAACTCACAATAGATGACGGTAAAGTTGAATAATGGGTATTGTTGGTAAAACTAGGATCTTTTGATCTCATCATAACATCATAAGCTCCATTAGCAGAACGCCATGTTGTTGCAAAGAAATTTTTCTGCAATGTCCCGGATTGAAGATCCTGAGTGAACGCTACTCTGTTGATAACATCGTTCTCAGTCAAATTAATATTCACCGGTTGCGCCAGCATCAGCTGACTCAGAATAAAAAATAGACTGAAAAGAAAAAATTTTACTTTCATCTTTATTTTTTCAAATGGTTTTTACATTGCAGAAACCGGTTCTACAATAATTTTGTACGATTTAATCCTAAAAATAAAGGATTGATCTATTAGAAATTAAATTCTTTTTCGCCCACCCTAACATTGGCTTCTGTACCCACACGGATGATGGCCACCCCTTTGTAAGCGCCTTTCAATTGACTTGGGATGGGGAAAGTAGCAATTTGTTCTGCTCCCGGCATCATGGAGATCGCCTGCGGATTCAGCTTAATTTCGGCTCCTGTTGATTTGTTCATCAACTCGAACTCTACGGTAGAGTCTGAATTTACATTGCCTAAATTTTTGATTTTTGCCGTAACAAAGCGTTGTTCAGCTCCTGTTTTTTCGTCTTTTTTGGTCACGAAATCGATGGCTGTAAAATCCAAATCTTCGTTGGAATTGCTGGCTGGCGTATGGAAAACATGCAAGGCAAATTCAAATAAAATCTTGATCCCGATGCTTTTCTCTTTAGAAAAATGATCGTCCTGTCTTGCTACTTGGGTGAACATGAGCATGGAATTGGTCACGCTATTGTTCTTATTTTGTGCAGGTACCGTCATGGTCACCACCACTTCTTTGGTTTCTCCAGCGGCTACGGTCACTGAATTTTCTGACAATTTTAACCACGACGCATTGGATTGTGGCAAAGTATTGGGTGCAAAATACAATTTTTGACCGTTTTCATCTCTGTACCAATCGCTCAGTCCTACCCCAAAAGTTACGGTAGAAGGCGTATCGTTTTTTATGGTGACCGTTTGGGTCTGCACCTCTCCGGGATTACCCGTGAAAAACAAACGCGTAGGCGACACGGTAACCCCTTGTGCCATTGCTAAAACACCTATACACAACACAGCCATTGCTGCTAATTTTTGGATGAATGATAAGTACATAAAATGGTTTGGTTTTAATTGTAAAAAAGTTTCTGCAAATTAATAAATAATTGTGCAGAAACTTAGTTAAGTCATTTAAATAATGCGTCTCTTACGGTTGAGAGAAAGTATAAATCACCGTTTGGCTGTACGCTCCTGAAGCTTTACCCAAGATATTAGCTTGTGCTCTTGCAAAAGGAATGGTATAACTAACATCAATAGATTTAATACCAGAATTAACACCAGTTAAAATTTCTTGATCTGCTGCTGACAAAGTTTTTGTAGTTGCAGTACCAGATCCTGGTGCAGTTGCGATAATATCCATCACACCTACTGGGATTTCATTTACTCCGTTTGTAAAATTAGCTCCACTGGCTTTAACTTTTACTCCAAAAGATTTTGTAGCAGTTACTTTTAAGTGTCCTGTCTTAGCAATTGTCTGATCTACCGTATAAGACGCTGCAGTCGGATAAGCGAATGCAACTTCAGCACCTGTACCTGGCGTATTTCCAGCTGTAGTACCGTTACCATCATGAGCTGTGATAAAATCAGTCAATGTAATTTTAACATTGGTAGAAGCAGTTGTAGTCGTTTGTGCTTTAGCACTGTTAGAAACTGCAAATGTACCTGCGATGATCACTGCTGCGAAAAGAATTTTTTTCATTGTTTTTTAAATTGTTTTAAGTTGTTAATATTTTAGTTTAATTGTTCCTAGTTTGAGGTAATCGTATAGATAACCGCCTTGTTTGCACTTTCAGGAGCTGTATCTTTAAAAAAATCAACTGCCTTTTGGGACGCCACTACATATTTCAACTTCAAAGGTTTCCCCATCATGGGATTTCCAAACCCAATCAGCGACTGACTCGCTACAATTAACCGATTGCTTTTCATGGCCTCAGCATAATCCACCGAAACCTTACCTTCCGCAACTTTATCAAAACCTACATTAAGATGATCACCCAACTTCGCCAGGCCTCCACCTATCACATCGTTGCCTTCCAACTGCAAAGCCAACAAAGCCCGCGAACTTCCACTCGCATAATTTAGGGTCGAAAAACTCTGACTCGCTGCGCGTGCAAACAAATTAAAATTTCCCGTAGAAGACAAAAGTACCGGCGTACCTTCCTCTTCCGATTCAATAAAATTTTTCAAAGGGTTAAAATCTAAGAACACCATTTGTTCGTCCAACTTCGGAACCCCCAATTGGTGAAAATCTCCCAATCGAATGGTTACTGAAGCCGAAGAGGTACTCTGACCACTTGCGAACATCGGTAAAAAAAGCGCAATGAAATACTTGAGCAAAACGCTGTTTTTCATATACTTAAAGTTTAACATCAAAAGCAAAAGTGATGGCAAAGATAAAACACATTTACAATACAAAACAAGCAATTTGTAAAATAAACAGTAAGTGTTCTATTTTTTTGAAGATTTAATTAAATACTTCAACCTCTCTATCACTTAACCTGTATCAAATATACAATTTATTTCTGAAAAACAAAATATTTTTTATTTTTTTTTCAGAAAACCAGCATTCATAGGTATTAAACATTATTTAAGTCCTACTTTTTCAAGATAAAAACATCTTAAATTTTAAAAAGAAACATGAATTTATAAACTGATTTTATCAACAAAAACCTCTTTTCTAAATTTTAACAACACAAAACCATCTGGCTAAAAAAATAAATACCACAAGAACGACAATTAAAACATCGCTTTTTGGACAAATTCTTATCTTTGCATCTTGAATTTTAGAAAGAAAAATCGTTTCCATACCTTAACTCAATAATATAACATTTAAGAATATGTTCCGTACACACACCAACGGCGAGCTTTCGCTGAAAAATCTAAACGAAGAAGTCACACTTTCAGGATGGGTACAAACCATCAGAGACAAAGGTTTTATGATCTGGATCGACCTTCGAGATCGCTACGGAATTACCCAATTGGTTTTCGATCAAGATCGTTCTACTGCCGAATTGATGGGCGATGCCAAAAAATTGGGTAGAGAATTTGTAATTCAGGTGAAAGGAAAAGTCATCGAAAGAGCTTCCAAAAACCCGAAAATCCCAACCGGAGAAATCGAAATCTTGGTTGATACATTAACCATTTTAAACGAATCTCAACTTCCGCCCTTCACCATCGAGGATGAAACCGATGGTGGCGAAGAATTGAGAATGAAATACAGATATTTGGACATCCGTAGAAATCCGGTGAAGGAAAAATTAATTTTCCGTCACAAGATGGCTCAGAAAGTGAGAAATTATCTTTCAGACGAAGGTTTTATCGAGGTGGAAACTCCAGTTCTCATTAAATCTACTCCAGAAGGTGCAAGAGATTTCGTGGTGCCAAGCCGTATGAATCCTGGACAATTCTACGCTCTTCCTCAATCGCCACAGACCTTCAAACAATTGTTGATGGTGGGCGGTATGGACAAATATTTTCAAATTGTGAAATGTTTCCGCGATGAGGATCTTAGAGCCGACAGACAACCGGAATTTACCCAAATAGATTGCGAAATGGCTTTTGTAGAACAAGAAGATGTGATGAATGTTTTCGAAGGGATGGCAAAAGCGATGCTGAAAGAAGTGACCGATCAGGATTTCGGTTCTTTCCCAAGAATGACCTTTGCCGATGCCATGCAAAAATACGGTAACGACAAACCGGATATCCGTTTCGGGATGGAGTTTGTGGAACTGAACGACTTGGTAAAAGGTAAAGACTTTAAAATCTTCGACGATGCCGAATTGGTGGTAGGGATCAATGTAGAAGGTTGCGCCGACTATACCAGAAAACAAATTGATGAACTAATCGATTGGGTGAAAAGACCACAGATTGGCGCTACCGGAATGATCTGGGTGAAATACCAAAACGACGGTGTGGTAACCTCATCGGTGAATAAATTCTACAACGAAGACGACCTGAAAGCGATTGCTGAAAAATTCGGTGCAAAAGCCGGAGATTTGATGCTCATCCTTTGTGGTGGAGAAAATAAAGTGAGAACCCAACTTTCTGCCCTAAGAATGGAGCTAGGAAACCGTTTAGGTTTAAGAAAAGGAAACGAGTTTGCGCCACTTTGGGTGATCGACTTCCCACTTTTGGAATGGGACGAGGACACTGAAAGATTCCACGCGATGCACCATCCGTTTACTTCACCAAAACCAGAAGACATCGCCTTGATGGACACAGATCCTGGAAAAGTAAGAGCGAACGCTTATGATTTGGTACTGAACGGTAACGAAATTGGTGGTGGATCCATCCGTATTTTCGACAAAGACCTTCAAGCAAAGATGTTCGATTTATTAGGCTTCACACCAGAAGATGCAGAGGCTCAGTTCGGATTCTTGATGAACGCCTTCAAATATGGCGCTCCGCCACACGGAGGTTTGGCTTTCGGTTTCGATAGATTGGTTGCGATTTTGGACGGCAACGAAGTGATTCGAGATTATATCGCTTTCCCAAAAAACAATTCGGGAAGAGATGTGATGATCGATGCACCAAGTGCAATCGCTAACGAACAATTGGACGAACTGGAATTGAGATTGAAATAATCTTATTTTTAACATAAAAAAACGGGTTTTGATTAATATCAGAACCCGTTTTTGTTATAAATTCGTTTTGATTATTTCCACCAAATCCACCATATTTTCAACCTTCAACTTTTCGAAGATTCTTTTTTTCATGGTGCTGACGGTATTCTGTTTAATGTCCAACTTGTTGGCGATCTCCAAATTTCCTAAACCATCAGCATAGAGTTTACAGACCTCCAATTCACGATCGGTTAACGCATAAAGAGGATTTGCCAAGCTGGGATTCCGCAAGGAATCCAACAACAACGACTGTGTTTTTTCACTGAGATATTCGCCTTGACTGATCATTTTTTGCAGAGCATGGATAATTTCTTCTTCCTCACTCAGTTTAGACAAAAACCCGTGAGCTCCGGCACTCACAAACCTCAACGCCTGATTTTCATCAACACCCGAAAAAATTAAGATTAGAGTTTCAGGATTTTGAGTTATTATTTTCGGTAGAATTGAAAGACTGGATCCATCAGGAAACTGAGCGTCAACAATCGCAATATCAATGGGATTTTCCTGAATGCAAGACAAAGTTTGTCCCAAAGTAGAAGCCTGCAAAATTTCGACTTCAACATCCAGATCTTCCAAAAGAAAAACCAAACCTTGTCGGATCAAAGCATGATCATCGGCCAATAAAAAACGGATGGGTGATTTCATACTTTTTTATTTTTTCACTTGAAAATTAAACGAGAACGACACGGTTGTTCCTTTGCCCAATTCACTTGCAGCAGAAATTTCGCCATCAAATAGAGCTAGCAATTCTTTACACAAACTCAAGCCCAAGCCTGCACCTAAATTATCCACTTCTTCAGAAAGTACTCCTTGATAATACGGTTCAAAAATTCTTTCCAAATCCTCTTTGGCAATTCCGGCTCCGGTATCCGTAATTTCTGTTTTCAGAACGATCACCTCATCGTTCAGTTTTTCGGCTTGTGTATGCACTGTGATTTTACCTTTTTCGGTAAATTTATTGGCATTGGCCAAGATGTTGATGAAAACCTGATGCACTTTTGCCTTATCGGAATAGACCATAAACTGAGGATCTATCGTTTCTTGAACCAGCAACTGATTGTGTCTGGATTCTACATACGGTTGAATGGCCGTCAGGATGGATGATATTTCATTTTTTAAATTAAAATCAACCGGGACCAATTTATTTTCAACATGCTGATTTTTGGTATATTCTAAGATTTGGTTGGCCTGCAGCAAAAGAGAATCGTTGGTGAAGGATATGGATTTCAGATATTCCTGAACGGTAGCGTCATTGGTTTTCTTAGCAATCCTGCCGATAAAAAGTCCCATAATCTTGAGCGGCGATCGAATTTCGTGGCTCAACATCCCTAAAACTCTATTTTTGAATTTCAGGTTTTCATTGATTTCGTTGTTTGCTTCATTCAACTCGGTTTCGTATTTGAAGGCTATTTTGGTAAAATAAAGGATCAGCAACGACATCAAAAACAACAGCCCGAACAAACACCAAAGCAAAAGATATCTGGTCTTTCCGGTTTTTGCATTTTGTTTGGCAAATTCATTTTCCAAATTTATTTTAGAAGTTTTAACAGCTTCATCATACACCTCCATCATTCCTCCAGAATACATAAAAAGATTGTTAAAGGCATTGAAGAATTTTTCATTATTCTCGCGTGCATCCTGATTGCGAATGGCTTTCACTTTTATCCTTTGCACTTCTTTGGTATAGTGGTTTACCACGGAGCGATACAGGCTGTCCATCTCATGTTTTATGTTGATGGCTTTTGGTGATGCTCCAGTTTTTACCGTTACCACAGTACTGTCTTTTTTTGTAGTAACATTACCAGCAACTGCATCTTTCAAACGGCCAAAAAGTCCTTTTTTCTTGGTTGAATCGGAGAAGGTTTTGGTCTCCACTTCTAATTTTCCAAAATCGTAATCCAGGTTGTACTTTTTAAGATTCGGAAGTGCTTCATTTTTTTTCAGAACAGTCTGTGTCGAGAGCAATCGCATAGAGTCGATTAGAACTTTGAGGTCATTGGGATTGGTAGTACGACGAGTTTTTTCGGAAACCAATTTACTAAACTTAGGATGTTGGTTATTGAATTGGCTGATGGACTCAATTTTAGAATTCAAATTGTTTAAAGAAGCAAAATAGGCGTCCAAGGATTTGGGATTGTCATTTTTAAGATAATCTTGTAGATGATCCTGAGCTTGGGAAAGTTCAACTTTGGCACCAGAAGTCAAACCTTCCAAATGCTGTACCTCTTTCAATTGTTTCTCAATAAACATCAGAGACTCCTTATTTTTGTATTCGTTGTAGAAAAATCCAGCGATTACCAACTGAACCAACAACACGCAAAAAATTAGTGAATACTGTACGACCTTTCTTTTCTTAAAATCCAACACGGGTGGATTATCCATTTCTATTTTCATTTGTTTCTTGTTTACACCAGAATAAAAGTGCCCTAAGATTTCTTAAATCAAAGTTCACAATAAGCGCTCCGGTAGAAGCCGTAAAAATAAGAAAATTATAAAAACAAGAAAACAAAGTATAATTATGGCAGTTTGGACACCAAATTTTCAGGTAGAAGCTTCAAAATCCAATAGATTATTTTCCATTTCCAATTCGGAACTTGGACAAAAGAAGAGCCGGCACCCACCACATGACGGGCAACATATTCGGGCCGCATGATCAGGTTTTTATTAAGATCCAAACCTTGATTAATTTTAGAATCGATGTAGCCCAAAATCATCACATTGACCACAACTTTCCTCGCCGACAACTCTTGTCTAAGACCTGCTAAATACTGTGTAAAAGCCGACTTGGTACTGCCGTACACAAAATTGGATTTCCTACCCCTAACCCCGGAAAGCGAAGAGAGACCTATGATTTTTTCTAAATTTTTATTGGCTCCGTCCATGGCAATAATGTTCAGGATGGACACCGCCCCAATGTAATTGACCTTCATCATGCGATGAGCTGCAGAAAAGTGACGCAGCGCTTCTTCGTTCTGAGACAAAAATCCGGCAGCATACACCACAATGTGTGGTTTGTAGGGTAAAGTTTCATAATATTTTTGATGCCCATCAAAATCTTCTGCATCAAAATACAAAACTTTTAATCTTTCGACAGCCAAATTGTTTTGTTGAATAAAATTTTCCAAAGCAACCAAATCCCGTGAAGCAGCCATCACAAAACAGCCCATATCCAGATACTTCATCATCGTTTGTTTGGCCACATCCGAATTGGCTCCGAGCAACAATACCGTTTTCAATAGTTTATTTTTTACAAAAATGACAAAACGAAATAACATTTAAGTTAAAAAATGATGAGAACTTTAACCTCGTGATGAAAATCCTTATTTTTTTTCTTTAAATTTGGAATTTTATACACAACAAAAAGTAGGAAACTACCGACTTCTCAGACCGTAGCATTATGAAAAAGTACTCTTCCAAAAGAAGCATACAACTACTCACCCATATCCTGAAGGAATATGGCATTAACAACATCATCATTTCTCCAGGATCAAGAAATGCGCCCATTGCCATACATTTTGCAGAAACCGACAGCTTCCATTGTTACAGTGTTGTTGACGAGAGAAGTGCCGCTTTTGTAGGCATGGGCATGGCGATGTCCGAGAAAAAACCGGTTGCCATAACCTGTACCAGTGGTTCGGCTGTAGCCAACTACTACCCTGCCATAACCGAAGCTTTCTATGCCAACATCCCTTTGTTGGTGCTGACTGCAGATCGACCAACAGATTTTATTGATATTTTTGATGGACAAACCATCCGTCAGAAAAATATTTTTCATCAGCATTCTTATGGCGATTTTCAAATGATTGAAGATGAAATTGAAGATGCCGAGTTCATCAACAGAGAAATCATTCAAAAAGCGGTGGAATTGTGTATAGAAAAATCGGGACCGGTACACATCAACATCCCACTTCATGAGCCTTTGTACGATTTGGTTGCCGAGATACCGAGCTTTCCGAGCTTTGAAAAAAATCTACAAAAAAAACGGTACCAAATCCCGTCCCGATTGATTGCTGAATGGAACACCACCAAAAGAATTTTGATCTTGGTCGGTTCTCAGGCGCATTCGTCAGAGTTAAATGCGCAATTGGCACAACTGGCAAAAAACCATACGGCAGTGGTCCTCAGCGAGGCCAACTCCAACATTCACCACGAAAAATTTTTCCAGCATATCGACCGTTACATCTTCAACTTTACCGAAGAGGATTACAAAACTTATGCACCGGATTTGCTGATCACGGTGGGACAAAATGTGGTTTCGAAAAAAGTGAAGCAATTCCTAAGACAAGCCAAGCCCAAATCGCATTGGCACATTGATCCGTATTGGCAACCCGATACTTATTTTTGCTTGAGCGAAAAAATCCAAACCAAAGCCGAAGATTTTTTTGCTCAATTCATCGGTTCCGTAAACCTCGAACCACAAGCTTATCACAATCTTTGGTCTACACTGAAAGACAAAAGAGATAAAAAACACGATGCATTTTTGAACAAAGTAGGCTTCTCGGATTTTTACTTCTACTATTTATTGGCTCTGAAAACTCCTGAGCACTACAACATCCATTTCTCCAATTCGTCGGCGATTCGATATGCACAACTCTTCGACTATTACGACAAACAAGTCTATTGCAATCGTGGTACCAGCGGAATAGACGGCTCTACTTCTACCGCAATGGGATTTGCCATAAAAGACAAAAATCCTACGGTCTTGGTTACTGGAGACATCAGTTTTTTTTATGACATCAACGGCCTTTGGAATCCGTACATACCACCGTTTACACGAATTGTAGTTTGCAACAACGGACAGGGCGACATTTTCAAAATCATCCCCGGCCCGGGCAATACCAACGAAAATACTTTGAACGAATTCATCTCTACCAAACACCGTTTGAATGCCGAGCACATTGCTAAGCATTTCGGATACGGCTATGTAAAAGTAGATGACGACACCACTTTGGGTAGGGTTTTGGACAATTTTTTCAAACCGGACAGCAAGCCAAAAATTTTGGAAGTGTGCACCCAAGAAATTGAAAATTCTGAAGTTTTAAAATCGTATTTCGAACATTTGAAGTCCTAAATTCAGACTTCTAAATAAGCAGAACTTTCGGGGAGATTTTTTATTTTCTCAATGGGATAGACAAAAGAGTCATCCAGATTATTCATTGCATTGATGATTTTAAAATGGGAAAAATCCTTTAAATTTTGAAGGGTAATCGGACATTCTTTAATTTTTTTGGATTTCAATAAGGATTGACGCATCACTCCATTCAGGAGATGGGTATCTGGACAGTACCAGGTTTTGTCTTTTAAAAAAATCAGATTGCTGATCGAGGTATCGGTCAGGTGATTGTTTTTCACCAAGATTATTTCTTCGGTTTTTGCTGAATTTTTCAAACGATCCAACTCTTTTCTGTCTTCGAATTTGAAGGCATAATCCAACTGATTGGCTTCGACCAAGGCAAAGCTTTCTACTTCCGGCAAGGCATAAGGAATTAACGAACAGTTGTAATTTTTGTCCAAATCATAGGCGATTCTAAATTTAAAAAAACCGTCTTCATCCAAATCCAATTTTTTAAAAATCGCCATCAAGTCCAAGGAACCCATTTTTCCGAAATGAGAAAAAGTTTGGTTCACACGATGCTGATGAAATTCCAAAAGATGCATCTTTTGGTGCTCTACTTTTATGCTTTCAATAAATCGGGACATAGATTTTGTTTTTAACTTCTTGGTATTCGTCCTCTAATTTACTCAAATGTGTGATGCCACCACCACTTTTGAAATAAAATTTTTCATTTTCTTGTTCAATAAAACGAATCATGACACAAGAATCCAGGTTTTCGCCATCAAACCAACCGCAAACTCCGGTATAGAAACCTCTTTCATGCCCTTCAGCTTCTAAAACAATTTCTAAAGTTTTGGTTTTTGGTGCCCCCAAAATACTGCCCGCCGGAAGCAATTTCTTCAGTACAGATCCTATTTTATTTTGAAATTCAGGCTTTAATACTCCTGAAATTTCAGAGCTCATGGTCAAAAGATTTTTTTGTGCCGTCACCAAGTGATCGATCCTTTGAAACTCATCCACTACAACTTCATCGGCCACCATGCTCAGGTCATTTCTAAGCAAATCGACCACGGTGTAATGCTCCGCTTTTTCTTTAACATCGTTCTTCAAGACCTCAGCTGCATTTTCTACACTTGCATCGATGGTGCCCTTCATGGGATGGGTGAAAATTCGGTTCCCCTTGATTTCCACAAAGGTTTCTGGGGAGAAAAAAACAAATTTTTCGGGATATAGGACTTTATATTTCGCCTTGGATTGATGAAAAAAGTCAGCCAAAGAAAAATTGGTTTTCACTTCGGTTTTTCTGGTGTAGTTGGCCAAATAAGAATTCCCGTATTTTAAATGATTCTGTACTATTTCAAATCCCTTTTTATAGCTTTCTACATCTTCGATCAAGGCTTCAAATTCTAATTTTGGGGTTGAATAGGATTGAGTATCAACATTCGACATGCCTTTAAATTCTACCAAAACACCAGAGCTTTTTAGTTGATCTTCGGTGAAAACTTCCACCCGATCCATCAAAAAATTGATGATGAAAAAGAAAGGCTGCTTCTGCATGGACAAGTTGTCCATCTTTTGAAAAGAATGATGATCGATGTTAAACATGATGCAAAAATAAAGTATTAAAAATTAATTTTGCCATTCTTAAGAAAACCCTCATTTTTCAATTAATTTCCTATTTTTGAACTCTATTTCCCAAATATGAAAAGAGATTTATACATCGACTATGCCAAAGGCTTAGCTACGCTTTCCATCATCTTTATCCATACGGCTTTTTGGAGTGGACAGTTTTATATAAAAACCGAATTCCGGGTACTCTCCTTACTTTTTGATGTCCCTTTATTTTATGCACTCAGCGGATTGACTTCTGGAGGAAATATAGAAAAGACATTTTATCGGTTATTAAAATTACAGATCACCTACATGATTTTTGTGACTGTTTTATTTTTTGCCGATTATTTTTTCAAAGTTTTTGGTTTGTATTTTTTTGGTTTGGACAGCTTAAAAAGTTTCTACTCAACCTTCGGGACCAAATATACTCCAACAAGCATATCCACCATGCCGGCATGGGAAAACTTGGGCAACTGGTACCTGCACCAATACACCATGTGCGACACTTTTCCTGTGGTGATGGGCAGTTTTTGGTATCTGAAAGTGTACTATATCTTGACGGTTTTGGGGGTTTTAATATTAAAATTCTTTCCTAGACATATTTTGTGGTTCATCGGGATCTGTTTAGGTTATACGCTTTTCATCAACCTCAACACACAATACTACCCTACAGGTCAGGTGGGTTATGTTGCATTCTATCTCGGTTTATTTTTAATAGCCCATCAAATGAAAGGTAAAAAACTTCCAATAAATTGGTCTATTGTATTGTTCAGTTTATGGTTCCTGATCTTAATATATTTGTATGCCGATCTTGGCTACGAGGCTTTGATGAAGATGAACAAGGCCAAATTCCCTCCAAAACTCTTGTACATCTTCTGGTCAATTTTTTCGCTAACCGTATTGTTCACGCTATATAACCGACTAAAAATTGAGAAGCCGAACTTCATCACCAACATCGGGACCAACGCTATTTTCTTTTATTTTGCACAAGGTCTGAGTTCGTCATTAATTTATTTTGCAGTGGTTGGGTTGAAAGATCAAATGCCTTGGTACATTTTAATGGTCTTGATGTTTGTCCTAAACATTGCCATTGCAGTACAACTGGCAAAACTTGTAAAAAAACTGGATGATTGGGGTTGGAAATTCTTGTACAAACTGAAAAATTGGTCGGCGAAATAAGTTGGAATGAATCTCTCTCGATCCGTATTACAAGTCCCATAAAATTTATATTTTTAGTACATTTGCAAATTAAAATAAACAACAACAATGTCCAACAGTACAGAAAAAATATTAATCACCGGAGCTCTTGGTCAAATCGGCTCTGAACTGACGAATAAATTGGTAGAAATCTACGGCAAAGAAAATGTTATCGCTAGCGATATTGCTCAGCCGGAAAAAAACCACACCAATGCTGGTTTTTATGAAATCTTAGATGTTTCCAATACCGAATTGGCCAAAGAAATCGTTAACAAGTACCAAATAACCACGGTGTACCATTTGGCTTCTTTGCTTTCAGGAACTTCAGAAAAAAATCCACAATTTGCATGGAAACTCAATGTTGAACCTTTGTTAAATTTCCTAGAAATGGCGAAAGAACAAAAGCTGAATAAGATTTTTTGGCCAAGCTCCATTGCTGTTTTCGGAAAAGGAATCCCTAAGGAAAATGTAGGTCAGGATGTAGTCCTGAACCCGTCAACGGTTTACGGAATATCTAAACTAGCAGGTGAAAAATGGTGCGAATATTACAATGAAAAACACGGTGTCGATGTAAGAAGCATCCGTTATCCCGGACTTATTTCTTGGAAAACTCCTGCAGGTGGAGGCACAACGGATTACGCAGTTGAAATCTATTACGAAGCGGTCGAAAACGGAAAATATACCAGTTTTATCTCTGAAAACACCGCCATGCCCATGTTGTACATGGACGATGCCATCAATGCCACACTGCAATTGATGCAAGCGCCTTCCGAGAACCTTACGGTAAGAACCTCTTACAACTTAGGCGGAATGAGCTTTACCCCAAACGAGTTGGCTACAGAAATCAAAAAACACATTCCCGAATTCGAAATCGATTACAAACCGGATTTTAGACAAGCCATTGCCGACTCTTGGCCGGCTTCCATAGACGATTCTGTGGCAAAAAAGGATTGGGGATTGACCTACGAATTTGGCGTGAGCGAAATGTCCATCGACATGATCAAAAACTTAAAAAACAAATTCTGTAAATCATAACGATTAGTCATGCAGAAAAACATCTTAATTTTTATTGGTCTATTTTTTCTGCTGGAATTTTATGTCTATCAGGCATTCAAAACACTGGTTAATGCAACTTGGTCTAGAAATTTGTATCGGATAATTACCTTATTAATTTATGTTTTCATCCTCTTCAAAATTCTTACTTTTCAAAAAACAGATCAAGGAGCAACTTCAACCATACAACTTCTTGCAACAATAATCTTGGGTTTTATCGTGCCTAAGATTATTGTTGCCATTTTTCTTTTAAGCGATGACATCGTCCGTACTTTAGGTTACTTTTTTCAAAAATTCAACAATACGGCAGAACATTTTCCTGACCGTAGAAAATTCTTGAGCCTGCTTGGACTTTCCTTAGGAGGATTGGTCTCGGCGATGGTGGTGGATGGGGTGATTTTTGGTAAATACAGACATAAGGTGAGAACGGTGAGATTAAAACTTCGGCATCTTCCGAAAGCGTTTAAAGGATACAAAATTGTGCAGATCTCCGATGTCCATAGCGGAAGTTTCCTTCATCCAGATAGATTAGAAAAAGCCATTCAGCTCATCAACGATCAAGATGCTGATTTGGTAGTTTTCACGGGTGACATGGTCAATAATTTGGCCGACGAATTCCGTCCGTTCATCCCTCTTTTTTCAAAAATAAAATCCAAAGATGGCAAATTTTCCATCTTGGGCAATCACGATTACGGCGACTATGTGGCTTGGGAAAGCATGGAGAAAAAAAATGCCAATCTCCTACAACTTATTGATTATGAAAAACAGGCAGGCTTCAGAATGCTAAGAAATGAGGCTGTTGCCATAGAAAAAAATGGAGAAAAACTATACCTAATTGGGGTTGAAAACTGGGGCGAAAAGCCCTTTCCTCAGTTTGGAGATTTGAACAAAGCTACTGTTGGACTTCCTACTGAGTCGGCAAAGATATTATTGAGCCACGACCCCACACATTTCGACCAAGTGGTAAAAAAACATTCGTCCAACATACAACTTACTCTTTCTGGTCACACCCACGGTATGCAATTTGGCCTGGATCTAAAAAATATAAAATGGTCTCCGGTACAATACAAATATCCCAAATGGGCCGACTTGTACGAATCCGAAGGCAAATACCTCTATGTCAATCGAGGTTTTGGTGTGATTGGCTATCCCGGCAGAGTGGGAATTGAGCCTGAAATTACAGTTTTTGAATTGAGTTAATTTTCCTGAACTCCAACAACGGTAGCTTCAATGTCACAATGTTTTGGACAGTCTTTATTGCCTCCGCCAATGGTTATAAAATCCAATTTCCTTTTTCCGGTCATTTCATTTTGTTCGACATCTCTTACAATTCCATTGATCAATAAACAATGTATACCTTTTCCGTCGTATCCAAAATATACTCTGGCCTTTTCGTAATTATTGGCAACCATCAGGTTAAACAATTCTTTTGCTTGATTTTGTGTTAAGTCAAAATAACCTTCTGTTTGGTTATTCCCTGATAAACCTCTTTCTACACGATAATTTTGAAACAGCTTTCTGGCTTCTCGATATTCTAACACATCATTCGTTTGATCCGGAAGATCGACTGTTTCATATTTTCCTTGAACCAGTTTCAATAAGGTTTGGTAATTTCCCAACACATAGCCTACACCTAGAGAAAGTGCAGCTATCAATAATAATTTTTTCATGATTCGATGTTTTTAGTGTTACAAAGTTAATTATTTTTAATTTATTTCGTAATTTTATTCACTTTATTAAATAAAGCGTTCCCAAATGTTAAATTTCAAAAAACTTTTCACCACTTGGGTTTATATTTTTCTTTTGCTAGAATTGTATTCTTGCAACAAAACACACACAAACCGTACTGGGCCTATTGATGTTATTTTACAAGAAGCTGTTCGACAAAAAGACACTTTGCAAAATTCTCAAGCGGCCGATTCACTTTTAAACAAAGCGTTAGAAAAAGCCATTGTGCTTAATGATCCAAAAACCAATACACAATGCTATATTTCAATTCTGGAACACTCAGATCCCGAAAACATTAGTGACGAAAAAGGGTACGATCTTTATTCACAAGCCAAAGAAAACGCAGAAAAAAGCAACTCAACCAATTTGAAAAAACAGGTGTATTATGCGTATAGCAACTTTCTAATTAATAAAAACCAACCCTACAAAGCACTAAACTATCTAAACCTAACACTTAACAGTTCCGAAGAAAACCCGAAGTACAAGATCATACAACTCATTATCCTAAGCAAAATCGAAGAAAAACAAAACCTGCCGGAAGAGCAATTGCGAAATTTATTGGATGCCCATTATTTGGCCTATGATTTAGGACATGACTCCTTAAAAGTAGTGACTCTAGGGCTACTTTCCGATTACTATTATTTTCAAAAAAAATATGAAAAGGCATTAGAGTACAACATGAAAGTAAAAACTGAAATTTCACAATCCCAACCTATCGACTCTACAAAATGGTACTATGCAGAAGAAAACAGAGTGCTAATCCTGACTCAATTCCTAAACAACGAAGCCATTGCAGCAATGACAAAAAAAATCGTTCGATATGCTAAAAAACACAATCTAAAACAGCTGTCGTATAATGCACAAAGTTCATTAAGAACTTACTATTTCAACCAACTGGAATTTGGCAAATTAAAGCAATGGTACAAAGAAAATCCGGAAGATCTAAAAGCTCTTGAAAGCGACAGGCCCACCATCTACCACCGGATAAAAGCGGGAATTGCAGAGCATGACCGTGAAAAAGATTCGGCTATTTTTTATTGGAATTTAGCTAAAGAAGAAGACAATCTTAATCCGCATTTTCAATACAACTATTACTTACGAAAAGCAGAATTTGAAAAGAGAATGGGTCTGGAAAATGAAAAAATTAAAAATTTGGAAAAGGCTTTCCAGTATTGTTTACAAACCAACATCTACTCCAACCAAGTGGAGCTTGGCGAACAAATTGCCCAACATTATTTGGATCACCAACAAAGCGATAAAGCCTTTCAGATTCTCGAAAAACTTAATTCTGCAAAAAGTCAATGGATTAAGGTTTTGAGTAATGAAAACATTCAAAACATCGAACTCAATAACATACTTGCTCAGAAGGAATTGGAGCATCAAAAAAGTCAAGATGCTTTGGAAAGAAAACATTTCACCCAATACCTCATCATCATCCTATTCATCATTTTGGTGGCCATGGCCATGGTGGTAATTTCATTTTACAAAATTCCGGATTGGTGGATCAAATCCATGGGCTATATTTCCTTCATCATGTTTTTTGAGTTCATCATTCTTTTGGTCGATCATCAGCTTCACGAGATTACTCATGGAGCACCCATACCCATCTTACTTTCCAAAATCGTATTACTTTCTTTTCTTTTCCCTACCCATCATTGGCTGGAGAAAAAATTCATACAACTCCTCCTTAACGGGCACATTAGAAAATACATCATCAGCATTATTCAGAATTTAAAGTCAAAAAAAACGAAAAACATTCATTTGGATGAATAAAAAAGCAGCCTTAACGAGTAAAGCTGCTTTTCAATTATAAAATATTTAAAAATTTAAATTCCGAATTTTGCTTTTATAGCATCTACTTTATCCAATTTTTCCCAAGTAAAGAATTCTAAATCTTTTACAGTTTTTTCATTTGGCTTACCTGCATTGAAGGTTTTGTCTGCTACATAAGGCGTTCTTCCCATGTGTCCATAAGAAGCCGTTTCTTGATAAATTGGGTTTCTAAGTTTCAAATTCTTTTCAATGGCATAAGGTCTAAGATCAAAAATCTCGTTCACCAAGTTTGCAATTTCACCATCGTTCAGATTTACTTTCGCTGTCCCGTAAGTGTTGATGTACAAACCACAAGGTTTTGCCACACCGATTGCATAAGAAACTTGTACCAGAACCTCATCTGCAACACCTGCAGCCACTAGGTTTTTCGCAATATGTCGAGTTGCATAAGCTGCACTTCTATCTACTTTTGAAGGATCTTTCCCCGAAAAAGCACCACCACCGTGAGCTCCTTTTCCACCGTAAGTATCCACAATAATTTTTCGACCAGTAAGTCCTGTATCTCCGTGCGGTCCACCGATTACAAATTTCCCTGTTGGATTGATGTGATATTGAATTTGATCGTTGAACAAAGCCTGAATCTCTGGTTTCTGAGTCTCTTTGACTCTAGGAATTAGAATTTCGATGATGTCTTTTTTAATTTTAGCCAACATTTCTTCTTCGTTATCAAAATCGTCGTGTTGAGTAGAAACAACAATGGTATCAATCCTAACCGGCTTGTGATCATCAGAATACTCGATGGTTACTTGAGATTTTGCATCGGGTCTAAGGTAAGAGATCTGCTCTGTTCTTCTAAGATTGGACAATTCCTTCAAGATGGAATGCGCAAGATCCAAAGCCAAAGGCATATAATTTTCGGTTTCGTTGGTGGCATAACCAAACATCATTCCTTGGTCACCAGCACCTTGTGCGTTGGCACGGGTTTCGAAATCATCATTAGAAACCACACGATCCACCCCTTGGTTGATGTCGGTTGACTGTTCGTGAATGGCCGAAATAACCCCACAAGAGTCTCCGTTGAACATGTATTCACCTTTGGTATATCCTATTCCGTTGATGACTTCTCTTGCAATGGTCTGTACATCCAAGTACGCATCGGACTTTACCTCACCTGCCAAAACCACCTGACCGGTAGTTACCAAAGTTTCGCATGCTACTTTAGAACTGGGATCATAGGCCAAAAAATTATCGATAAGCGCATCGGAAATTTGGTCGGCAACTTTGTCTGGATGTCCTTCTGATACGGACTCTGATGTGAATAAATAAGACATAATTTTTCTTGTATTTTTTAATTTAACAAATAGAAAAACAAGAAATGATTACAGCAGAAACTAAAATAGAAAGTCTGTTTTAGCATTTTTTTAGGAGGTTGCAATCAGTTCAAATTTTTCCTCTACTTTTTTAATGGAGCAAAATTACAGACAATAAATTGATTAACAAAGAAAACAAGCCTCTTTTTATTTTTTTTGAGGTTTAATGTTCACAAAATCTTCTGGCGAACTGTTATAGTTCAGCTTTGGATTAATGGTATTTTTTATCTCATTCACCAATTCGTCGATAATTTTTTGCTTATAGGTGGGTTTATAATAGATCACGCTAATTTCACGATACGGAAACGGCTTTCTGAACCTCATGACTTTTGACCTTTTCTCTTCTGAAAGCTGACTAACAGCCAACTCCGGTAAAATTGAAATTCCACCTACACGATCCACCATTTGCAACAATGTATGAATATTGGATGCCATAAAATCGAGATTTTTGGGTTTCAGGGTATTCTCTTTCAAATTGCAAATATTTTCAAATTGAGTTCTTAGACAATTCCCTTCTTCCAATAACCAAACTTTATCGATGTCTATTTCTTCCGGAATGACAAAAGAATCTTCGTTTTTCTTTTGTTGCGTTGCCGAATAGACCATGAGTTCTTCATTGAAAATAAAATCCTGGTAAAACTCATTGGCGGCATCATAAGGCGTTGCAATAATCCCCGCATCCAACTCACCGGATTTTAGAGACTTTATGATATTTTCCGTGGTCATTTCTTTCACATTCAGTTCAATCTTTGGATGCAACTGTAAAAAATCAAAAATTTCTTTGGGCAATATAAAAGTAGATACCGTTGGGATGATCCCCAAATTAAGTCTTCCTGCCAAAACATTGTTCAGAAGACTGGCTGTGTTTCTCAGTTCATTGACTTCATCTATCACTTTTCTGGCCTGATCCAAGATCTTCACCCCAACATCTGTCGTCCGGATAGGATGAGTCGTTCGGTCGAATATTTTCACATCCAACTCGTCTTCTAACTTTTGAATCATTGCACTAAGGGTCGGTTGGGTAATAAAACACGCTTGTGCTGCCTTACCAAAATGTTTGTACTTATCTACCGCGATAAGATATTCTAATTGCTGAATGTTCATTGGATATATATTATCTATCACAAAGATATTACGATTTTTCTTTTATTTCTAATTTTTCGTGGTAAATTTGGGTGGACAAAAAAATACAGGATACACCACTCTTTATTTACTTGTATTTTTCATACAAATCTCTTCATTATGAGCAACAAAAAATTAACTTCAGCACAAGGAAACCCTTATTTTGAGCATCAAGACTCGCAAACCGTAGGACCTAGAGGCCCTGTATTGTTACAAGATTTCATGTTGCAAGAAAACTTAGCACACTTTGTCCGCGAGAGAATTCCAGAACGCGTGGTTCATGCAAAAGGCAGCGGTGCTTACGGGACATTTACGGTAACCCAAGACATCAGTTCTTATACCAAAGCAAAGCTATTTTCTAAGGTGGGCAACTCGTGCAGAACCTTCACCAGATTTTCTACTGTTGGTGGAGAAAAAGGCTCAGCCGATACCGCAAGAGATCCGCGAGGTTTTGCCACGAAATTTTATACCGAAGAGGGGAACTGGGACATTGTTGGAAACAACACTCCGGTTTTTTTCATAAAAGATGCTAAAAAATTTCCCGATTTCATCCACACTCAAAAACGAGACCCCAAAACCAATTTGAAAAGCCACACGGCGATTTGGGATTTTTGGAGTTTGAATCCCGAAAGCTTACATCAAGTTTTAATTTTAATGTCGGATCGAGGTACGCCGTACGGTTACCGCCACATGAACGGCTACGGCTCTCATACCTTTTCCATGACCAATAACGACAACCAACAAGTTTGGGTAAAGTTTCAGTTTAAAACACTGCAAGGGATAAAAAATTGGTCGGATGACGAAGCGACGAAATTAGCGGGAGAAAATCCAGATTTTGCTCAAGAAGACCTTTGCCAATCTATAGAAAAAGGACAATTTCCACAATGGAAGCTGTACATTCAGGTTATGTCTGATGAACAAGCAAAAGAATTCCGCTGGAATCCTTTTGATGTTACCAAAGTATGGCCTCATCAAGAATTTCCACTTATCGAAGTAGGCATTTTAGAACTCAACGAAATCCCGAACAATTACTTTGCACATGTTGAGCAGGCGGCTTTTTCACCAAGTCAGATTATAAACGGAATAGGATTTTCTCCCGACAAAATGCTGCAAGGCAGAATATTTTCCTATCCCGATGCACAACGCTATCGCTTGGGTGCCAACTACCACCAACTTCCGGTAAACGCCTGTCCATACGGCTATCACAACTATCAAAGAGACGGCGCAATGGCAACCAACCCAGCCGGTGACACACCAAATTATTCTCCAAATAGTTTTGATGACATTGTTACTGATGAAAAATACAAAAACAACAATTACGAATTGGACAGCAATTGGGTAGGACACTACAATAGAAATGAAAACGAAGACGATCACTATACTCAACCAGGACTTCTATATACTAAAGTCTTAAATCCTGAAGAAAAGGGACGGTTAATACAAAATATTATTGATCATATGAGCAAAATTTCTGGTCCTAAACGAGAGGAAATCATCAACAGGCAACTCTGCCATTTCTTCCGTGCCAATATTGAATTAGGAATGAAGATCGCCATGGGACTCAACATTAATATAGACACCAACACCTTGAATCATTCAAAATAATATACAATTATTTTTAACAATTTACACAAAAAAAGAAAGTGATTTCTATCATTTTCTTTTTTTTATTATAAAAAAATATTACTTTTATAAATTAAAATCATTTTTAATACATATATTATGACATTTGACAATCTTAATATCGAAATAGAAAATAAAATTGCAACAATAACCATCAACAGACCTCAAAGCCTTAACGCGCTGAATAAAAACACCATACAAGACCTTAGCAACGCTTTTGACCAATTAGAAAATAACAACACGGTTCGAGCGATCATCCTTACCGGAAGTGGAGAAAAGTCCTTTGTAGCTGGAGCCGACATCAAAGAATTCGCAGATTTCAACCAAGATAAAGCCGAAGAATTGGCTCGTGTAGGACAGAATATTTTATTCAATAAAGTAGAAAACCTAAAAAAACCGGTTATCGCAGCCGTTAACGGTTTTGCTTTAGGCGGCGGATTAGAATTGGCCATGTCTTGCCACATCCGTTATGCTTCCGACAATGCCAAATTGGGTCTGCCTGAAGTAACACTAGGGCTAATTCCCGGTTACGGTGGCACACAAAGACTGGCAAAATTAGTCGGCAAAGGATTGGCCAATGAATTGATATTTTCAGCCAAAATGATTCCTGCACAAAGAGCAAAAGAAATCTCATTGGTCAATGAAGTTTTCAGTTTAGAAGACTTATTGCCTAAAGCGAAAGAATTAGCTTCTGCCATTGCAAAAAACTCACCTCAAGCGATAGAAAAAGCCATAAAAGCGGTAAACCTATCGGATACTGATAAAGGTTTTGAAACTGAAATTAAATTTTTCGGTGAACTGTTTGAACAAGAAGACAAACAAGAAGGTGTAACTGCATTTTTAGAGAAAAGAAAACCAGAATTCAAATAAACAATGCCTCTCAATAAATTTGATATTGCCTACCTACGAATGGCCAGAGAATGGGGACAACTTTCTTACTGCAAAAGAAAGCAGGTAGGAGCATTGATTGTAAAAGACAGAATGATCATCTCCGATGGATACAACGGTACTCCATCGGGGTTTGACAACTGCTGCGAAGACAAAGACGGCAAAACCCACTGGTTTGTTTTACATGCTGAAGCCAATGCCATTCTAAAGCTCGCCTCATCTACACAAAGTGCAAAAGGGGCAACACTTTACCTGACCCTTTCGCCTTGTAAAGAATGCAGCAAATTAATTCTACAAGCAGGAATTTCGAGAGTCGTGTACATCAATGAATATTCTGACGACGATGGAATTTCCTTTTTAAAAGAACACAACATAGAAATAGAACAAATCCCTGAAGAAGAATTGTTCTAAAAAAAGAAGAAAACAGAAGAGAATAGAAATTATAAAAACAACACAAAAATGAACTGGGATGACAAAATAAAAGATTTTGAATCTTTTTTGAAATTCGAAAAAAATTCATCTGACAACACCCTAAATGCGTACATCAGTGATCTAAAAAAACTAAAACATTTTTCTGAAAACCACCTGGATGGCACCAACCCTTTGGATATATCACACGATCATCTCCAAGAATATCTTTATCAAAATTCTAAAGAAAAATTTTCCGAAAGATCCCAAGCCCGTTGGATCTCTTCCATAAAAGCATTTTTCAAATATTTGCATGAAGACGAATTGCGTACAGACAACCCTGCACACCTGTTGGAATCTCCAAAGTTGGGACTTTATTTGCCCGACACTTTAAGTTTGCAAGACATCGACACCATCTTATCCGCTATAGACGATAGCACCCAATTGGGACAAAGAAACAAATGCATGATCGAAGTACTCTACGGTTGTGGTTTACGCGTTTCTGAGCTCATTGAACTTCGAATTTCCAACATCAATTTCAAAGAAAAATTCATGAAAATTGACGGAAAAGGAGATAAAATGAGATTGGTACCTTTGGCCGATTTCACCATTAAATTAATGAAAAATTATATAAAAACGGTGAGATCACAATTGAAAATAAATCAAAAGCACGAAGATGTTTTATTCCTAAACAGCCGTGGTACATCCATGTCTAGGGTCATCGTTTTTATCATCATCAAAGAGTTAGCAGATAAAGCCGGTATCAATAAAAAAATATCGCCGCACACCTTCAGACATTCATTTGCCACTCATCTGCTTCAAAACGGTGCCGATCTTAGATTCATCCAAGAAATGTTGGGACACAGCAGCATCACCACGACACAGATCTATACCCATTTGGAAAATGAAGAATTACGACAAACCATATTGGATTTTCACCCAAGAAACATGAACTAATGAATCACCTCATGTACTGTCCTAAATGTGGGCAAAAAGAATTGAAATGGGATCAGGAAAAGAAACTGTATTGTCCAACTTGTTATTTTGTTCTTTACCACAATATTGCTTCTGCAGTAGCGGTCGTTGTAAAATATGGCCGTGAATTGCTTTTTGCAAAAAGAAATTGCGACCCGGCAAAAGGAAAACTGGATCTTACCGGAGGCTTTACAGATCCCAACGAAAGCGCAGAAGCAACCTGCAAAAGAGAACTTTACGAAGAATTAAAATGGGACATCGACCCTGAAAAGCTCAAATACATTACTTCTTTGCCCAATACCTATTTGTACAAAGACATTTTGTACAACACTTTGGATCTGTTTTTCCTTTATGAGGTGGATGAAAAACCAAAATTCGACTTGGAAAAAGAGGAAATCTCTGAAGTAGAATGGCGAGAAATTGCGACTTTAGACCTGGATGAATTGGCGTTTGATTCTCAAAAAAAATTCTTCTCTTTGTACCATTCTCTTTTGAAATAATTCAATTTCGCTTACAAAATCTTTATTTTTGTAGGACTAACGACAACTCATGAAGTTAAAAATCCTTTTCATCTCCTCTTGGTTCCCCAACAAAATAGAACCCACCAATGGTAATTTTGTACAACGACACGCAGAAGCCGTAGCAAAAATCCATGAGGTGGAAGTCCTGCATGCCATTGGAGATTTCAATCAAAAGGAAACTTATGTTTTTGATGACAAGATCATCAACAAGATTAGGACTCTGGTTGTTTACTATAAAAACACTCGCAATCCTATTCTAAATTTTTATAGAAGGATGAAGGCTTACCAAAAGGGATTCCAAAAAATGGACAGACCCGACTTGGTTCATGCCAATGTATTGCACAACTCTATGATATTTGCAGTATATCTTAAAAAGAGGTTTAAAATTCCGTTTGTCGTTACCGAACATTGGACAGCTCTTCGAAAATCCAATGAAAACATTACTCCTAAAAACATTCTGAAAACGGCTAAATTCATTGGCAATCGTGCCAATTGCATTTTACCCGTCAGTTTTGATTTGCAAAAAGGTTTAAAAAATTTGGGAATAACGACCACGATGAAAGTCGTACCGAATGTTGTGGATACTTCGTTATTCTCCGTGAATGAAGAGAAAAAAAATGAGTTTGTGTTCATCCATGTTTCCAATTTGATCCCGAGAAAAAATTCAGACAAAATCCTTAATACCGCCATTCGGTTATTAAAAAAAGGACATCAATTTAAGTTGCAACTGGGAGGAGACGGAACACAACAAACTATAGAAAATTTAAAAAAAACGGCCATAGAATCCGGCTTTCAAGATAAAATAGAAATTTTCGGGATGCAAAGCATACAAGAAGTTGCAGAAAGAATGAAGCGATCCGATTGTTTTATCCTGTTCAGCAATGACGAGAACCAACCTTGTGTGATTGCCGAATCTTTTGCAAGCGGTTTGCTGGTAATTTCGACCAATGTTGGAGGCGTTTCCGAATTTCTTCCAGAAAATTTCGGAATATTGCTCGACTTTCCCAATGAGAATTTATTGGAAGAAGCCATGGTTAATATTTTAAATGGAGAAGTCCAACATCACCGAAACGCGCTCCAAAGCTATGCCGAGAGAACATTTTCTGTAGAAAAAATTGGCGAACAATATTCAGAAATATACGCTGATATTCTTAAGAAATAAGTACATTTGATTCTTTGAAGAAAACACACATCCTATAATTATTTTTCCAAACACACAATGACGCCTGGTTTTTCTATAAAAATCGTAAACAACATCGTAGAAATCCATTGCCACATGAATACTGAGGCAAACGATAATCTTTGTATAAAAAACGACGATTTGGAAATTGCCATCGAAGGTTTGGTTCTCAACAAAAAAAAATTACTGACCGATTTTGCTCTCAGCGATTTCAAAACCCTAATTTTAGAACTTTATCACCATAAAAAAGAGAATTTCATCAAAGAATTGGACGGTGAATTTCGAGGTTATGTTTGGAACAAGAAAGACCATAAAGTGGTTGTCTTTACCAATCCCACAGCAACACAAAGGGTTTTTTACACAAAATTTGGAAATAAAATTTGGATAGACAGCAGTCTTATTCGATTGGCCGAGGGTCTAAAATCCGAAAAAATAAAGCTACACCCCAACATAAAAGCCTTGTACCAGCTTTTGTGCGTTGGCAATATCTTGGAAAACGAATGCCCCATCCAAGATGTTTATAAAATTTCTGATGGTCGTTGCATTTCAATAGACATCGAAAACCAAAACATTTCGGAACACTGCTACTACAGCCCTTTTTCCGAAAATTACTACAACAAATCTTTTGAAAAAGGATTGCTCGATATGCACGAAATTTTCGGCAGATCGGTGGAAATGGAATATGAAAAAGATCTTGAACTTCAAAAAAAATCATTGGCATTGCTCAGCGGTGGTTTGGACAGCCGAGTGGGCATGATGTATGCTTTGCAAAAAGGATTCGACATAGAAAACATCCTCTGTTTTTCCCAAAGTCGGTATTGGGATCACAAAATTTCTGAACAAATCGCCAAAGACTACCGTTTGCACTACGAATTTATTCCGCTTGATGGTGGCGAATTTTTGAATAAAATAGACCAACTCACCAAAATATCCGAAGGTTGTGGCCTATACACCGGTGGCGTCCATGTCCAATACGCTTTGGACAAATTGAAGTACGAAAACTTTGGTGTTTTCCACAGTGGACAGATTGGAGATGGCATTTTGGGAGGCTTCAACTCGGAACCCCATCGCAAGAAACCTTCTTTTTTCAAAATCATTTTTAACGATGCTTTTCTTCCAAAAGTAGAAGCCGATCTAAAAAATATTATGGGCAAATATGAAACCGAAGAAGCCTTTCTCCTAAAAAACATTGCCTACAACAGAACGGTTTTGGGCGCACAAGTTCAGCAGCAAAAAGCCTATCAGACTTCGCCTTTCATGTCCAAAGAAATGTTAAATTTCTCTTTCAGTCTGAAGGAAGATTGGAAATACAAACACCGCTTCTATCTGGAATGGATAAAGACCTATTGCCCCGAAGCTACAGAATACCGTTGGGAAAGGACTTTACTAAAACCCGATGCTGCTTGGAAAACCAAAATTGGAGATCAATTTTTGAAACCTATTTTCAAAAAAATCAATGAAAAAATCCTGAACTCTCCGCAAAAGTCCAGCATGTATCCGTATGCTTATTATTTTGAAAAAAGCGAGATTTTACAAAGTTACTATCAGAATTATTTTTCTGAAAACCTGTGGCGATTGGAGAATTACCCTGAGCTAAAAACCGAAATGGAAGTCTTGTTTTCTTCAGAAAACTTCTTCCACAAATGCCAAGCCGTCAATGTTTTGGCGATTTTCAAACTCTATTTTCAACCATGAAAAGTTTAAAAGAATTTCTTTATTCTTTTTGGGAAAACAGCGGACATCTCGTTTTTCTATCGTTGCTTATTTCTAAAATATGCGCCTTTATCACCTCCCTCATCCTGATCCGATGGATGCCTGTCGGTGAGTTCGGTAGCATCACCTTGGTATTTTCAATATTCTCTTTGTTTGCGCCTTTTTCCGGTTTGGGCAGTTCACAAAGTTTACTGAGATTTGGATCCATTAAAAATAAAACAGAAGACCAATACCGGCTATCGACCTATCTTTTCAAACAAGGATTTGTATATCATATTGGGATCAGTGTGTTGTTTTTAGCCATCAGTATTTTTTATATTCAAAAAATTGAAGATGCTTTTTACATTTTTTTATTTTTTTTCATCCGGCTGATTGGGATTTTTTTTCACAATCATCTTCAATCCGAACAAAGAATTATAGGAAATAACAGAATTTTTGCTAACATCAACAATGCAGTTAATCTCGGCGGCTTGCTTCTAACAGCAGTCCTAACCTACTTATTTCAACTTTACGGATACCTTGTCGCCATGGCTATCGCTCCATTTCTGTCGATGTTTTGGTTAAAATTTAGCACCCTAAAAAAACACACAGACTTTAATTTCAACAAAAAAGAAATTTGGAATTACGCCCTGCATTCTTCCGGAACTGCCGTATTGTCGGATGCTCTTTTTGCATTGGACATTCTTATTTTGGGTTGGTTGATGTCCGAACAAGGTGTTGCCCACTACAAGGTTGCCATCATCTTACCGGCCAACATCACATTTCTTTCGCTCGTTTTTATGCAAAGTGATTTTCCGAAATTGGCGAAAAATTACGACAACAGAACTTTTCTAAAAAACTATATATTCAATTATTATAAACTTTTTTTGCCTCTGTGTTTGTTCATTTTTGGCATTGTACTTTGGCTAAAGAAAGACATTATCCAACTTTTATTTGGTGAGGAGTATTTGGATTCGTCCACCTCATTTGTGGTTTTGTTTGCCGCATTTTTAATCAATATTTTACTGAGAAACCTTTATGGAAACCTACTTTCAGCAGTGGGTAAGATGAAAGCCAATACGGCAGTTTCCGTTTTTGCATTGATGGTCTTATCTTCGTTTTCGTTTTTTTTGGTAAATGATTACGGCATTTTCGGGATGGCAGTAGCCCAATCGTTAACATTATTTTCCACAGGCATTCTTATGGGTTGGCAATTTTGGAACTATTTTAAAAAATTAAAATAAGAAGTATATTTGCTTTATGAGAAAAAATGCAGCATTTCTATTAATCGTTATTTTAATTTTCGCCACGACTTCTTGTAGAAATTCAAACGACGACTTGCAGTTCATCGACCAAAAAGTACAAATCTTCATCGATTCTGCCGGTCAGGACATGTTGAATGCAAAACTCCCCAACTCCTACACCTCCATTTCCATGAACGATGTTTTTGGAGAAACGGACAATGCTCCCATTTCTGTATCGTTGAAAAAAACAAGCGACACCGTGAGTTATATTGAATATTTGGCGGGAGCAAAACGAATGGCTTTGGACAACAACCACTACCAATCAAAAATTGCTCTTTCCTTAAGAAAAACAAAGGGAAACGCTACCCAAACCACCTTGGACACTCTGGTCTTAAACTACACCATGAGTCCGGACTTGTTTCAGATCAGTTCGGCCACCTACAACGGGACTACGGTTTTTACAAAAAATTCGGGTACGGAAAACATCATTAAAATCTTTAAATAAATCATTAAATTTGCAAACGAATTTCCGAGAAAGAAAATGCTTCACGGAAGATAAATACAAAACTCTGCTATGCTACAAGTTAATTTTTTAAGAGACGAAAAAGAATTGGTCTTAGAAGGACTAAAAAAGAGAAATTTCAAAAATACCGAATGGGTTGACGAAGCCATACAATTGGATGAAGAGAGAAAAAAACTTCAATTTGAACTTGACAACCTGAATGCAGAGAAAAATAAAATTTCCAAAGAAATTGGTCTTTTAATGAAAGAAGGCAAAAAAGACGAGGCTGAAAATGCCAAAGCTAAAACTGCCGAATATACTGAAAGGATCAAAGAATTGGAGGCTCAAAAACCTTTGGTTGAAGAAAAACTTCAAAACATCCTATACCAAATCCCAAACATCCCCTACCACTTGGTAAAAGCAGGAACGACTGCCGATGACAATGAGATCGTGTACCAATCGCATGAAGTACAAGGTTTGGGAGCCGGAAACATCCCCCATTGGGAATTGGCAAAAAAATACAACCTGATCGATTTCGAATTGGGTGTAAAAATTGCCGGAGCAGGTTTCCCGGTCTATTTAGGAAAAGGAGCTAGACTGCAAAGAGCTTTGGTGCAATATTTCTTGGACAAAAATACAGATGCCGGATATCTCGAAGTAAACCCACCGCATGTGGTCAATGAAGCTTCAGGATACGGAACAGGCCAATTGCCGGACAAAGAAGGTCAGATGT
The DNA here is from genome assembly GCF_014353055.1 of Amniculibacterium sp. G2-70. Lineage (GTDB taxonomy): Bacteria > Bacteroidota > Bacteroidia > Flavobacteriales > Weeksellaceae > Amniculibacterium > Amniculibacterium aquaticum. The sequence continues at coordinate 1,623,969 of NZ_CP060698.1, read as the reverse complement.
ACTTTGTGAACGAAGACAACCTGTACCTGATCCCTACTGCAGAGGTTCCGGTAACCAACATCTACAGAGATACCATCATCGACGAGAAAGATTTCCCGGTAAAAAATACCGCTTTCTCCCAATGTTATAGAAGAGAAGCCGGCAGTTACGGCGCCCATGTTAGAGGACTCAACCGCCTGCACCAATTCGAAAAAGTAGAAATTGTACGAATTGAAAAACCAGAAAATTCCTATGCTGCCCTAGAAGAAATGGTAAATCATGTGAAATCCATTTTGGAAGACCTAGAACTTCCATTCAGAATTTTAAGATTGTGCGGTGGCGATATGGGCTTTACTTCGGCCATGACCTATGACTTTGAAGTGTGGAGTGCTGCTCAAGAAAAATGGCTTGAAGTTTCTTCGGTTTCTAATTTTGAAAATTTCCAAGCCAACAGGCTAAAATGCCGTTACAGAAAAGACGGTAAGACACAATTGGTACACACCCTGAACGGATCGGCAATGGCATTACCAAGAATTATGGCGGCTCTGTTAGAAAACAACCAAACCCCCGAAGGCATCAAACTTCCTAAAAAAGTTGCTGAATACGCAAGATTCGAGACCATTCAATAATAAAAACAGAAAGAAATCAGTACTGAAATTAAGTGCTGATTTTTTTTGTATTATTCCGATTGATATTCTCAAACTTTTGTACATTTGGCAAATTAAAAAAAATAGCTTTCTGTATATGAAAAAATTATCAGCTTTTATGATGTTACTTGCCGGAGTTATGGTCTTCGCACAAGGTATAAAATTTGAAAACGATTCGTTCAAAAACCTTTTGGACAAAGCAAAAAAAGAAAATAAACTCATCTTTATGGATGCCTATGCTTCTTGGTGTGGTCCCTGCAAAAAGATGGATAAAGAAGTCTTTACATTACCAGAAGTTGGTGAAGTGTACAACTCGGCTTTCATCAACACAAAAATAGACATGGAAAAAGGTGAAGGCGTAACTATTGCACAAAAATACGGTGTAAAGGCGTACCCTACCTATCTTTTCATCGATGGAAATGGAGAGGTAATCTATAGAGGAACGGGATATTTTGTTGCTCCAGAATTTATAAAAATTGCGAAAGAAGCACTTGACCCGAACAATAAAATGTCTTATTTGAAGGCTAAATTCAACTCAGGATCTACAGAACCGGTAATTTTGAAAGGTGTGATGAAAGCTTTTGCTTACAGCGAACCCGAATTGGCGGAAAAAGCAGCCATCAAATATTTTGAAACCAACAAAAACCAAGCCTTTACTGAAGAAGATCTAATGTCACTTTTCAGCTTGACCAAAGATGCAAACTCTCCTTTGTACAAAGTGGTGGTTAACAAAAAATCTGAGATCACAAATCTAATGCCTGAGTCTCAGTACAACCAAATGCTAAAATCTCTACAATTAAATGCCATTATGAAAACGGCATTCAACAAAGAGACCAAAGCGATTGATGATAAAATCTACATGAAAGAGGCTACCAAATTCATGACGAAAGAAGAAGCTGAAAAAACTTTATTGCAAATAAAAATGAGAATGGCTCTTAAATCTAAAAAATTTGCAGATTATCAAAAACTAGCCATTGCTTACTACAAAGAAGGAAATGATGAAAAATTCTCATCCAACGAATTAAACGAAGTTGCTTGGAATTTTTATGAAAATGTTACCGACAAGGACGCATTAAAATTAGCTGTACTTTGGGCTGAAAAATCGGTAAAAAAAGATGAAAGCTATGCAAACACAGATACTTTGGCAAACCTTTATTTCAAAGTGGGTGAAAAAGACAATGCAAAATCCATGGCAGAACAAGCAATAAAACTTGCTGAAAAAGCAGGCGAAGATGCCGCTTCAACAAAAGAATTGTTGAAAAAATTACAATAATTCTTTTTTGAATAATTACAATTAAAAAACAAGACCTCTTCAGAAAAATCTGAGGAGGTCTTTTAATTGGTGTCGTCAAAATGAATATCTTTATAAAAAAATAACAGTCATGAACAATCCTACAAAGACCAACAAAACAGAAGAAAAATTATTTCAACTCTTCCGACTCTTTACCGAAGCTATCGCTTGGCTTAGAATTGTTGCTTCGCCTTTGTTAATCGGGTTAATTCTTGGCACTCTCACCTATCTTTACAACCCCAATAAAGTTACTTTTGTACTTGGATTGCTGCTGTCTATCCTTGGTCTGGTCATAGGCATTCTTTGGGCCAATAAACAATGGCGAGGAAAAGGAGCCGTTTGGTTCATGTCCTGGGTAACATCTACACAGGATTTGAAAGATCAAGATAAAACTGAAGACTTGCCAAAATCTTAATTCTTCAAAAAAAATCTTAATCAATGGTCAGCGATTTCAAACCCCACAATCCACCGTTGTACATATTAAGATCTACTTTGGTATTAATTCCGTAAACAATCCCGTTTTCAGAGAACTGCCACAGTTTCCAATGATCTTCTTCGCTGGGTACAGAGACATCGTTATAATTGGCCAGCCACAAGGGGTAGTCTGAGAAATCTTCTCTCAGATAATCTTTATAATAATGGTAGTAGGTATAGATGATGGGCTTTTCGCCGTAGGCTTCTTCAACAATTTTCAGCCAAACTTTCAGATTGTTCACTAATTTTTCCTTACCGTGTCTTCTCGATATTTTTTCGATATCCAATACCGGCCTCAGATCTCCGGACTGCAAGTTTACATTCTCCAAAAAATTGTTTGCCTGCAACACGGGATCTTCATCGGCGCGATAAAAATGATAAGCTCCACGGATGATGTTATGTTGCTGTGCTTGTTGCCAAAAATGATCAAAATGCTTATCTACTTTGGCATTTCCCATAGTTGCCCGCATCACCACAAATTTTATGGGTATCGATTGATTGGCGATGCTAAGGCTGTCCCACTGTATGTCTTCTTTATTTTGATAATGCGAAAGATCGATTCCAAAAATTTTATCGGTATTTTCAGAAATAATCTTGTTGATCCGTTGGGTTTCGAATTCTGAATTTTTCAGTTTTTTATGAGTAAAATTCTTAAAATTCATGGCATAGTAAAATGAAATTTTATCCTTCAAATACCAGCCTGTACCCAAAAGCGATACGGCCAAGATAATAAAAAGAATCTCCCTTCGTAACAGCCAATGCCTTCTTCTGGACTTATGAATTCTCTTTTTGGTATGCTTTTTTCTCTTTGCCATAGGCACAAAAATAAGTCATTATTATGAATACTTTTCATAATAGACGAAATTCAAAATTCAACATAGAAACTATTGATCCTTACTTTTTTATAACAATTTAATATTCAGTAAATTTGTGATATTATGGAATCCAGAGAAAAAATAATCATAATCGGAGGCGGTTTTGCAGGATTAAAACTCGCCAGAACACTAAACAGAGCTAACAAAAAGGTAATCGTCATCGATAAAGTTAACCACCACATGTTTCAACCCTTATTCTATCAGGTGGCATGCGGAAGGATAGAGCCCAGTAACATCTCTTTCCCGTTTAGGAAAATTTTTCAAAGATCTAAAAACACCTTCTTCAGACTCGCAGAAGTAGAAAAAATTGTAGCCGAAGAAAATAAAATCATAACCGCTTCTGGAGACTTCCATTATGACAAACTTGTAATTGCCACAGGGTGCAAAACCAATTTCTTTGGCAACGAGAAAATGGAATCCCTGACTTTTGGGATGAAAAACACACAAGAAGCCATATCCATCCGAAACCATGTCTTACTTACTTTTGAAAAGCTAATTATTGAACGGGGGCGCAGCGTGGAAGCCAACTGGAACATTGTGATCGTTGGAAGTGGACCCACCGGTGTTGAACTTGCTGGAGCATTTGCCGAAATGAAATCCGACATCCTTCCTCGGGATTATCCGAACATGAATTTCGACCATCTTAACATTATATTGGTAAGCGCCACCGACAAACCGCTGGGGGTGATGAGCCAGGAAGCTCAAGATCAGTCAGAAAAATACTTAAAAGATCTTGGTGTACAATTCTTAAGCGGCGAAAAAGTTACCGATTATGATGGAGAACATGTACAAATGGAAAGTGGCTTACAAATCGCCAGCAAAAATGTGATTTGGGCTGCTGGAGTAACAGGAAACATCATCGGTGGGCTGAATGAAGATGCTGTCATAAGAAACCGTTACAAAGTTGACCGTTTCAATAAAATTATAGGTTATGATAATATTTTTGCCATAGGCGACATTGCGTACATGGAAACGACAAAGTACCCTACCGGCCAACCACAAGTTGCCAATGTAGCCATAACGCAAGGAAAAAATCTGGCCAAAAACATTTTAAAAGCCAATTTAAACGACTGGAAAGAGTACGAATACGATGACAAAGGAAGCATGGCGACCATAGGGAAACACCGTGCAGTAGTCGATTTGCCAAAAATAAAATTTCAAGGTATTTTTGCATGGTATTTTTGGATGTTTCTGCACCTGATGCTTATCCTGAGTGTTCGAAACAAGATAGCTGTATTTTTCAATTGGATGTGGAGCTATTTCAACAAAGATTCTTCATTAAGACTCATCATCATACCTAACAAAAAAAATAAAACGATACAATGAGAATAGACATCATATCTGCTGTACCCGACTTACTGGAAAGCCCTTTCAGAACTTCTATATTAAAAAGAGCTATGGACAAAGGCTTGGCAGAAGTGCATTTCCACAACATCCGTGAATATGCCAACAACAAATACAGACAGATTGATGATGCACCTTACGGCGGTGGTGCAGGAATGGTGATGATGATAGAACCTTTGGACAAATGCATCTCCCAACTGAAATCCGAAAGAAATTATGATGAAATCATCTATCTTACTCCGGATGGACAAACCCTCAATCAAAAAATGGCAAACAGCCTGTCCATAAAAGACAATCTTATCATGATCTGTGGTCATTACAAAGGCATAGACCAAAGGGTTAGAGACCTTCATGTAACAAAGGAAATTTCTATTGGCGATTTTGTACTTACCGGTGGCGAATTGGCGGCGTGCGTACTTTCTGACGCCATAATCCGACTGCTACCTGGCGTATTAAACGACGAACAAAGCGCACTGACCGACAGTTTTCAAGACAATTTATTGGCACCCCCAATCTACACAAGACCCGAAGAATACAAAGGTCTGAAAGTCCCTGCAATACTGCTCAGTGGTAATTTTGCAAAAATTGAAGAGTGGCAGCACGAACAAGCCTATACCATAACAAAAGAAAAAAGGCCCGATTTATTAGAAGGCTAAGATGCCGTTACGATTGTACCTAAAAACCCCTGCTTTTTGGCATTTTGTCTGGTGTTTTTTTTACTTTAAATTTTTGTTTTAGGCAGCTGAAACTTCAAATCTAGAGCACAAAATCCGCATAAGTAGCGATGTGAAAATTTGAGGAATAAATTTTAATCAGGTTCTAAACGATTATTTAAAAAAAATAATTATATTTACATTTTCTACTAAATAATTATTATTTTGATAACGAAAAATACCGAAAAGGAGATTATGATGTTCTACAATGTAGAGAATCTTTTCCCTCCCGATCCACCTTCACTTCACAAATTCGATCCAACCCCTTCTGGTCTAAGAGGTTGGAACAATTATCGTTATAATAATAAATTATTCAAAATTGCTTATGTTTTTGATTGGGTAGCCGAAGCCTACGGTGTGCACCCCATGATTATTGGACTCTCTGAGATCTCAAGTTCAAAAGTACTGGACGATCTTACGCAAATTGAAATCTTAGAAAACCGTTACGACTATATACACTTCAATTCTTTAGACGAAAGAGGCGTGGATACGGCTCTGCTTTTTGATCGTTCGAAGGTTGAAGTCCTGCATGCAGAACCCATCACTTTCCTTTTCGAAATTGATGACAATGTAGATGAATACATCGATACCACCCGTGATGTACTTTGGGTGAAAACCAAGATCAATTCCAAAATTATCAATTATTTTGTCCTGCATCTCCCTTCTAAAAGGAAACACGATGTCAACAAAGCAAAAAGGGACTACATCCTAAATTCCATCAAGAATAAAGCGGATGAATTGGTTTCAGAAAAAGAAGCGGTGATCTTGTGTGGCGATTTTAATGAAAATCCTAACGATGAAAGCCTCCTGAAGATGGAGAAGACCGATGAAGGAAACGATTTGTTCATCAATCCGTTCAAGGAATTGTTCCACAGAAAGCAGTTTTCTACATTTCACTTCCACGATGGTCTGTTGTTTGATCAGTTTTTGGTTTCTAAAAATTTTACAGATTCCGATTTTCAATTGCAGTTTCAAGAGGCTCATGTTTTCAATCATCAAAAACTAAGCAGTTGGGACAGAAAATTTCAGGGAAGACCTTTTAGGACTTATGCCGGAACAAGATATTTAGGCGGCTACAGCGATCATTATCCGGTGATCACCGAATTCAGAAAAAAATAAAATTAAACTAAAATACAAGAAAATAGAACCGTTCACGAATCATGAGGACACCAATGATTCCAAAAAACAAAAATTAAAATACCATTTATGAAAAACTCAAGCAGCACCATTTATCACTTAGACTCTGTTGACAAGAAAATAATATACATGCTTATGGACAATGCTAAGACTTCTTTGGCCATCATCTCCAAAGAAATCGGCATTTCGACCACTGCTGTACACCAAAGAATAAAAAAATTAGAGCAAGCCGGCGTTATCGAAAACTCCATCTCTTTTCTTAATCCTAAAAAAATAGGCTACAAAGTCATTTCGTACATCGGCGTCTATCTGGACCAACCGCATTATTACGATAGTGTAATTCGCTCCATCAACACCATAAACGAAGTGGTTGAAGCCCATTGTACAACCGGGAATTACACCGTTTTTCTAAAGGTTTTGTGCATGGACAACGACCACCTTATGCAAATCCTAAAAAAACTACAAAAGTTGGAAGGTATTACGAGAACTGAAACCTACATCTCCCTGGAACAAAGCATCAACAGACAACTTAAAGTATAAGACTTTTTAAAAATAAACAGCAAGAAGCTATCCGAAATGGGTAGCTTCTTGCTGTTTGTAATGATCTAGAACCATGCTCAATATTTCAACGCAAAAGATTGTTTGGGATGGTTATATGATGAGGGTTTTTTAGGGAAATATCTCAACAAGAGTCTGTATTCTTTTCACCTTATTTACCTCCCAAAAAACGCTCTCACCACCTTTCTATAATCTTCCACTTTAAATCCGTGTTCTGTTAGGTGGATTCAAAAAAAATCAATTCTTCAAGGATTGTAAATCCTTGAAGAATTGGATTAAAACTCACAAACTCGGGGCATGTTTCCCTTTGGCGAAACCGCTTGGGTGTCTGCCACAAGTGGAATTGGTAAGGATGGCGATACTTTTTTCGGTTCTTCCGCAATATTTGCAGGTATAAATCGGTTTTTCGCTGCCTTCATAAAGTTTGTGATTGCCTTTACACGATCCCAAAGGATGCCGTGTACAAGGTGTGCCGGTTAAAGCTCGGATACTGCTTGCGGATTTCTCGCAATATTCGCATTGGATGGTCATGGGGTAAGGTTTTTTTGGAGGTTATTTAAAATTTTGACAGAATAATAAATAATTGATATCAAGCCTGATTGTTCTTATTTTTTTTTAAATACATTTTCAATATCAGAAATCGTAATTTCAATTAATTCATTTAAATTAGGGTTAGTAATTTTAGAAACTCTTCTTGCATGTTCTGATACCAAATCATCAAATATATTCCTTACAAATCGCCCATTTGCTGATGTACTTATATTATCTTTTGTCGTATTATCAAATGAAGTTTCTAAGTGCTCGATAGCAGATTGATTAAGTTTATAATCATTATGTGCAATTAAATTAAGAAGAATCTCTTTCAATTCCTTATTTTCATAATCATCAAACTCAATAAATGTATTAAATCTGGACTTTAAACCGGGATTAGAATTAAAAAACACTTCCATAGGTTCCTTATATCCAGCTACAATTACAACTAAATCATCACGATAATCCTCAAGAGCTTTAGTAAGCTCTGTAAGGCATTCTCTACCATAAGAATCGCTATGTTCATTTTCTGTAATATATAAGCTTCATCAATAAATAAAACACCGCCTTTGGCTTTTTCTATTATCTTTTTTACTTTTAAAGCAGTTTGTCCTTGGTATCCAGCAATTAAATCAGTTCTTGAAACTTCAATAAAATGCCCACTCGATAACAAACCAAGTTGTTTATACATTCTACCTATAATTCTCGCAACTGTAGTTTTACCCGTTCCCGGGTTACCTATAAAAGCAATATGTAATGTATTTTGAGGATTAGTCAGTTTTTGAATTTTTCTTAAATTTTGAACTTTTTGGAAAGAAATAAGATTATTGACTTTTTCCTTTACTTTTTCAAGTCCAACTAATTCATTTAACTCATCTAGTAATTGCTCAAGTGAATATTCATCATTATTTTGAATACCTTCAATTTCTTCTTGCTTCTTATATATCTCCTGTATCTTTTGAAAACCATAGAATTTTAATAATGATTCATTGTATTCTTTCGCTAAATGAAGAATAGTTTTATTATCTGAATCTTTTATTATCTGAAAGGAATTAAATATCTGTTTAGTAGCTTTAGAATCATCAAATAAAACAATTTTTCGAGTTAAATCGTAAACATTGCTACTCAGCTTATCTGTTTCATCAATTTTACGAGCAATTGCAAACAATTGTTCTTGATACTTATTCTCTCTCATTTAGAAAAATTTAAGGCAAATTGAATGAGTACCATTAAAAATGCTAGTCCTCCAATTATGTAAGCGAATGTAACTTTTTTATCAGATTTTATTTCATTATCCCGAATTACTGCTTCTAAAACTTCATTCTTCTCAACTAATTCAAGGATTGATTTATTAGTTTTGTGTTCCAATTCTTGATGTTTCTTTTTTGCATCAATCATTTCCAGTTTTAAAGATTGATTTTCATCCCACAGTTGGTCTATATCCATTAAATGGGTAATACTATTTATTTGTTCTTTGTGTGCATTTAATGATTGTACCTGTTTAGTATGTTCGTCTAGTTTTGAATAAATATTCGGAAAATCTGATTTAATTTCCTCTAAATCATTCCACATTTCATCAACTTCAAAAAAATGAACGATACTTTCTATTTTTGATTTTAGTGAATTTAGAGATTCTAAATTATCTATTACTGAATTAATTTCAGAGCCTTGTTTCTGAACTTGTTCCCAAGTCTGATCTATATCATTAATATGTTTTAGCTGCTCAATTTGTTTAATGTGATTTTTAATAACAGTAAGATCGTACGAAATTAATTTGGTTAAATTTAATAATTTTTCAATTTCTAGTTTATGTTGTTGTACATCTTCCCATGTCTTATCAATATCTATAAAATGTTCATAATTATCTAAACTCGCTTTTAATTCTTCTATTTTTTCAAGATCGTCTAACTTTGCTTTGATATTTTTTTCAAAAGAAGAAATTCTATCATCTAAATTTATTATTTTACTTGTAGTTGTTGTTTTAAATTCGTTTAACTTTTCTATGGTAGCTTTTAATACTATTAAAGTACTAGCAACATCTTTCTGAGCGTCTTGAACTTCATTATTTACTGCAATTAAATTATCTATTGAAGATTGAAAATATTTAAGATATTCATTATCTAATGCTTCTATAACATTGTAAATTTGTTTGAACTCGTTGAATAATCTAAATACTGACGCGTTTGAATCAATTATTACTCTCTGAATTTGTTTTACAAATTTATTCATCTCAGCACCTGTGACACTTTTAGACATTAATCCAAAAAAAGATTCTTCTTCAAATGTATTTAGGCTACATGTAAATGGTAAGTTTTCAGAAATACTTTTTAAAGTATTTTTAGCTTGTTCAAAATTGTCTCTATTAGGTTGTAAGTCGTTCATTTTAATTAAGAGTTTAGAATATTTAGTAATTCATCAATGTTATCATCATTTTTTGTTCTTCCACTATCATTAGTGTTAATGCATTCTTTAAGCGTATTAAACTTTTCTTTTATTACTTCATGTCGTTGATGAATATTTATGGCAAAATTATTTTTTCTTCCTATTAAATTCACATCCGCTACTTTCAATAATTTATATTGAACTTCAATAATTTGGTTTCCTTTTTCAATTATTTCTTCTGTTAATAATGATCTTTTTTTCTTAGCAATCAATTTATCAATTAAATTAAGCGCTAAAGCTCCTAATATACCAGAACTTATTGCTCCAAAGAAAATACCAAGAATGCTTGCTAAACTACCAATTAGAGGAATAGGAAAAGCAAAACCCGGTATAGTTAATAAAGATTTTTCTATAACCTCACCTAATACAAGTGCACCTCCCACAGTTAAACCAGCAATAACAATTTTGCCTACCTCTAACATTAAAACACTCGTCGATTTACCTTTATTTTGAGGATTTTTAATATAAGCTATAGCTTCTTTAACAGATTTATATCCTTGCTTTAAAAATATCCAAGCTTTTTTTACCAAATTGATAATAGGTCCAAAAATAGCTATTGTAATAGAGGTTAAAAAAGTGTCTGCTGCATTAACTAAATGCTGTTTTAGATCTCCGATAAACTCAGAAATTGCTTCTTTTAAATTGGCTAAAAATTCTTTAAAATCCTTCTTACCAGAAGCTAACCAACTAACTAATTTTTGAATAATCTTTTTTACAAGCCCAGCAAGTAAGCCCATAAGGACGGCTTTTAAAGAAGATTTTGCAACAACCTTACCTTGCTCTTTAACTTTTAGTATTTTACCTTCTGTTGACGCTTTGATCTTATCTTTAATAGTTTGATTTAGTTTATCTTCAGCAACGATATGCTTTTCAATCATCAAATTATCTTTAGCATCAATTTTATTTTGATAAGCTTTTTCAGCTTTTTCTATATTATGTCTTTTATCAAGATCTTGAAGTGATGAAGAATTAATTTTATCCTTACGACTATCTAATTGTTTAGCTAAGTCTGACTCTCTTATAGAACGGCCTTCTATGTACTCTTTATTTGTTTTATCTTTTTTTGACTTATTTAAATTTTCATTTGTAACAGCAAAGTTTTCATGTTTATTAGCTAAATCTTTTGTATCAATACCTGCAAACTTCCGTGCTTTATCGTCATGTATTTTTTTTACTGGTATTACATGATCGACATTATGTTAATCACTTCCAGAAATAATATTACCAGTATACTCATCTAATATTTTTGAATTATTAGTAAGCCTTTTATTTTTTATATCTTCTTTATAATCTACAAATTTTGCATCACGATCAGTTGCAATCCGAGCGTCTTGAAAACTTATCTTGTCATTTTTGATAATTTTTTTATCAATTAGTAATCTATCGATATAATCACCAGAATCATTCCTAGCGTCATCCATTGTTTTTTGCTCATAATCAGTCTGATTGATTTCATTATTAGCTTTTAATCCATTTTCGACACCTATTTGATTAATAAATTGCTCCCAAACAACCGTAGAAATAGTATCCCCTAAAGCATTTGGATTTCCAATTTTTTCAAATTCTAACTCCATATTTGATAAATCCGACAAGTGTTCTTCAATTTGTGATTCTAAATTGGTTTGAAGATCATCTAAGTTAAACGATTCATCATCCCAATCTGAATCATTTTGAATAGCGTTATCATTTTTCATGTTATGAATATTTTAGCTAAAGATAATTTCTGATTGTCCGAATAAAAGTACAAGAGCAATTTTGTGATAAATTTTGAAGAGTTTAAAAAATAATATAATTCAAAATCAACTGATTACAAATTATAAAAAACTTCCAAAACAATCAAAATTACTGATGTATAACATTAAACGGACATTCAAAAATAATTTGTTTCATTAATAATTTTTAGTACATTGTTAATTAAATTCCAAAAAAATAACCATTTATCATCTACTCTTTTTAAATATCATCAAAAATATTTTGAATTTCTTCTTTTTCGAAACCTAATTCTTTAGCTATACTATAAAAATAAATTTTTTCAGAAGGCTTAATTTCTTGATCAATTTTTGCCATATTATATAAAGCTTCAACAAATGCAATTCTTTGTATTTCATCTTCTTTAATTTCGGAAATATCAATTTTTTCAAAATCAGAATTATTTATCTTTAACAATAATTGACCTTTTTGATCTGCTTCTAATTTTGTTTTCTCAATTAATTCTTCCATAAGCTTAACTTCGTTTTCGTTAATTTCTCCATCAATTTTTAGCATATTGATACACAGACTCAATTTTTTCATTTCAAAAGTTGATTGGATATCTTGAACATTTTCAATGGCAGGTTCGATTGCGTTTTGTTCTTCACTTTGAAAATTTTTGACTAAAGAAAAAAAACTTTGCTTATCAACTTCGTTAAGTGCTAAATTATTTTTATTGCTTTTATAGAAATTTTTAGCATTCTCAAAAAGCTCTTTAATATGTTCCTTATTTTCCTCTATAAATTTTTTAATTTCATCTGGAACTTGTTCAAGGACGATAGCTCCATTGTTTTTAGAAGCAATAATTGATAAGACTTTTAAATAACTCCATCCAGATAATATTAAGAGTGCATAAGACGCCCCAAGCATTATGGTTACGCCAGCAATAGTACCTATACCTGGAATTAATTTTAAAGCACTACCTATTCCAATTGCTATACCATATCCTGCCAAATTAGTTGCAACACCCGATGCAATTGTTTTAACAATATTTTCACCGAAAGGAAGATTAAGTTCATTATTAATTCTAATATACATCGACCAAATAGCAGTAGCACTTGCTACTACATCCAAGCCAGGTACAGGTATAAGTGCAGCAGCTGTACCCAATTTTGCATGTAATTTTACAATATCTGCAATATCTTCCGGTAACACATTGCTTGCCATATTATCAGCTATAGCTACGGTTCCTAAAAGTTCTGCAGCAGCTTTAGTCACAAAATCAACTTATGGTACACCTGTTTTTACGCCTCTAAGAGACTGAACAAAAGAATTTAATTCCATATATTTTTAGTTTTATTTATAATATTTATTCGTTTTTTATCTTATTTCCTCCCCAAAAACGCTCCCACCACTTTTCTAAAATCTTCCACTTTAAACCCGTGTGCTGATGGATGGTACAAGCCTATTGCTTGGCAACGACCGCCGGCATAGTCCAACTCGCGGATGTTCCAACGGTTGTCTATTTTATCAAGGTGAGTACCCCAACCCATTTTGTTGAAGAAATGCTCCCACAAACGGTTAGAAAATACGATGACCTTTTCTGGTTTTGTTACATCCAAGTAATGTCTGAAAGCCATTTCGGCATCGTCTTTTTGCTGTTTGGTAGGTTCTTGGTTAGCATGTCCGAAAGGTTCTTGTATGGCATTGGCAAAAGCGATATTTTCCCAAAGTGCCAAAGGCTGTGATGGGTTGAGTACCTTACCAATATTGTCATAAAAACGAGCAGAAATGATGGGCAGTTCTGCAATTTTTGCTTTGGTAAATCCCCTTAAATCGCTGGGCAATCCGTTGGTGAAATAATGAGAATCTCCAATAATGAGCAGTTTCCCAAAATGGGATTTGCCATAATTTTTCCCAATCCAAGGGTCGAATGTAATTTTTGACATATTTTGTTTTTAGTTGTTTAGTTGTTCAGTTCTAAGGCTTTTTTCAGCCAATCGATATATTCGTTTTTAACCGACTTTGGAGCAATTATTTTCAGCCTTCCGGCATGTTTCATCAGTTCTTGATAAAAATCGTAGGTTGGCACCAAGGTCAGCAGTATTTGCAATTCTTTTTCATGGTCCATTAAAATCTTTTGAGAACGATGCAACGGCTCAGACTTAATGTATTTACCTTGTTCGGCATCAAAAGAAAGAACGATTTCTTCAGGTTCTTTTCCCAAAGTAGAGATGATCCCAAAAGAATTTTTAAAGGCTCCTTCCAAATCCATTTCCCCTCTTTTAAAACTAGAGTTGCCTATTTCTAAATTGGATATCCTGTCCAAACCATAGGTTTTGAGAATTCCAGTTCGCTTTTTGTCCTTTGCCAAAAGATACCAACGGTTTTGAAACTCTTTCAATGCATACGGTTCCAAGGATTTTTCCTCTGAAATGGTGTCCCAATATTTGGTATATTGACAAGTAATAATTTTCCGATTGTGTATGGCGTGCAACAGTCCATAGAGATGCTCCAACCCTTTGCCTTTGTTATAATCCATTTGCACCAGATCTTTATTTTTAAGGTTTTGCTTGTAGGCATTCATCAACAAAACAGCATCACCGATAAAGAAAGATAAATCTCCGGACTCTGCGTCGATCTGATATTTCTGCAATGAAGAATTGTAAACAATATCAATTTTCAAGACCTCAGAAATCAATTTTCGATCTCGTTGGAAGGTCTTTTCTGAGTAGGAAAAACCACCCTCATCGTGGCCGTTCATCGTACTTTCTAATTTTTCCAAAACTTCAAGATAGCTGTAGCTGCTGTTTCTATTTTGGTTGAAGAGGCTCACGACCTCTACCACACGGATTAACTGATGTTTTACTGCCATTGCTTTTATTTTCTTTTACAAACTTAGGCAACGCCCCGGACAAACTATGACCACACTAAAAAAATTAAAGGATTTTTGCTAAATGTATGTTAAAAAATCATAAAAACCTTTGTACAAATTTGTACAAAACGCCATATCTTTGATGAGAAGAAAAAAAAAATAAATTTAAATTCATGCCTCACAAATACTTAGACTATCTAAGACTAGACATCGAAAAAAAATTGGGCCATAAAATAACCAATGCCAAGGAATGCGAACTTCTCTCTGAAGAGATAAAAACATCTACCAAGCATATTGTGAGCTCACAAACTTTTCGTCGTTTCTTTGGCATCATCAACTATTCTGGCGGTTACAACAAGCAACTGCTCAATATTCTTTCCAACTTTTGCGGACATGAAAATTTCGATCAATATACCCAACAATTGGTAGCGGTACAATTTGCAGATTGCTTTCAAGAAACCAAAAATTACAACCCAAAAAGTTTGTGGGAACAAAGCGAAATGCTCTGTACAAAAATTGCAACCAGTTCTCAATTGTTGGTAGAGACCCATTACAAATTACTGAAATACCCCTTGGCTAGACAATTCTTCATGGAGCATCATCCCATGAGGGATTTGCTTTGCACCGTCTATTCACAATACTTTTTAGAATATCTAAAATACAAAGACACCACCGAAGCGCAACTTTTTGCCTATAGCTTTTTGTACAACGCTGCTTACCTATCCGAAAACGAAGAGCTAAAAGACCTCTACTACCAAAAGCTCATTTCCCTAAAACCAACTCCAGAAGTCTTCGTACTACCTGCTGCACGATATTTTGGCATACAACTTTTACACGCCGATAGCTTGGGTAACGACAAATTATTCAACGAAATCTGGGAAAAAATGCTCATCGCAAGACTGCAATACAAAACCGCTTCAGAACACTCGGTTTGCAGCTTCGAGTACATCATACTCGAAGAACTCATATTTACCAATAGAGTGCAAGAAATGCAGTTTCTAATAGAAAACCATACCGATCAAAAATATCAAGACCGAAACTTCATCCCCGAAGAAATAAAGATTAACCATCAACAAGTATGGAAAATTCTCTGTGCCATCGTTTACCATAAAACCGCACAGACAGAAAAACTGGAACTTATCCTTTCCGAAATCGACCTTACAAAACTAACCATCGGCTGGAAGGACTACTACTCCATCCTATACCATTTAATTTTGTTTAGTAACAACCAATCCCTAGGAACAGAACAAATAAAAACAATAGAAAATCTACTAAAAGGAAAAAACTTCACCTACCTAGAAAACAAATTCCATCTAATCAAAAATAATAAATTAGTCTTAAACAACTAATGCCAATATTTTTAGATTAATTTGCAGCACCACAACTCCGTCACTCTTCACTACACCACCCGCTGTCCGCTGTATCTTTTGTGCCTGGGCTTTCCCAAGGCTTACAAAAGGATGCCGCTCCCATCGGGGCTAGAACAAAGAGAAGAACCCTCCAGTCGGGATGGAGGTTTGGTTTTTAGTTTTTGGTGTTTGGTGTTTGGTGTTTAGTTAATGGAGAATTAGAGATAATTCCAACAATTTTCAATCAAAGCACAAACAAACGGTCATTTTTTCTTCCCCATTCAAATATATTCCAGAAAAAGGATATTATGTAAAAACTTCCATCAACCATCAACCAAAGAGTTATAAGCAAAAAAAATCCCCGACTACTTTCGTAATCGAGGATTTTAATAAAAACTGGCGGCGACCTACTCTCCCGCGTTAGCAGTACCATCGGCGCTAGAGGGCTTAACTTCTGTGTTCGGAATGGGAACAGGTGAGCCCCTCTGCTAAAACCACCCTAAAGGTTGTTTGTACAAAAGGTTGTACAGTATATGTTATTAATTAGAGATTAGTTTGAAGTGGTTAGACATTAGACACAATCTAACTTCTAACATCTCATTTCTAACTTCTAAGTAAAAAATCGATAAAAACAAATCACAAAGAGCAAACCTCTTCACTAAGAGTGCCCAACCATTAGGCTATAAATCTACGGGTAATTAGTACTACTCGGCTATGCTGTTACCAGCTTTACACCTATAGCCTATCAACGTGGTCATCTCCCACGACCCTTAAAAGATGTCTCATCTTGAGGCGAGTTTCGCACTTATATGCTTTCAGTGCTTATCTCTTCCAAACATAGCTACTCTGCGGTGCGCCTGGCGGCACAACAGATACACCAGAGGTTTGTTCAAATCGGTCCTCTCGTACTAGATTCAAGTCCTCGCAAACATCTAACGCCCGCAATAGATAGAGACCGAACTGTCTCACGACGTTCTGAACCCAGCTCGCGTGCCACTTTAATGGGCGAACAGCCCAACCCTTGGGACCTTCTCCAGCCCCAGGATGTGACGAGCCGACATCGAGGTGCCGAACCTCCCCGTCGATGTGAGCTCTTGGGGGAGACTAGCCTGTTATCCCCGGAGTACCTTTTATCCTATGAGCGATGGCCCTTCCATACGGAACCACCGGATCACTATGTCCTGCTTTCGCACCTGATCGACTTGTAGGTCTCACAGTCAAGCACCCTTATGCCATTACACTCTACGCACGGTTACCAAGCGTGCTGAGGGTACCTTTGAAAGCCTCCGTTACTCTTTTGGAGGCGACCACCCCAGTCAAACTACCCACCACGCAATGTCTCCCGCTCAGCGGGATTAGGCTCCAAGTAAGTAAAGGGTGGTATTTCAACGATGACTCCACAAACACTAGCGTGCCTGCTTCAAAGTCTCCCACCTATCCTACACATTACTTACTCAAAGTCAATACGAAGTTATAGTAAAGGTTCACAGGGTCTTTTCGTCCCATTGCGGGTAATCGGCATCTTCACCGATACTACAATTTCACCGAGCTCGTGGCTGAGACAGTGCCCAGATCGTTACACCATTCGTGCAGGTCGGAACTTACCCGACAAGGAATTTCGCTACCTTAGGACCGTTATAGTTACGGCCGCCGTTTACTGGGGCTTCAGTCAATGCCTTCGCTTGCGCTAAGCACCTTCCTTAACCTTCCAGCACCGGGCAGGTGTCAGACCCTATACAGCATCTTTCGATTTAGCAGAGTCCTGTGTTTTTGATAAACAGTCGCCTGGGCCTTTTTACTGCGGCCAGCTTGCGCTGGCGTCTCTTCTCCCGAAGTTACGAGACTATTTTGCCTAGTTCCTTAGCCACGACTCACTCGAGCACCTTAGGATTCTCTCCTCGACTACCTGTGTCGGTTTTGGTACGGGTTGCTTCTCTTCGGCTTTTCTTGGATCTCGTTACACTGCAACAGCTTCGCCCGAAGGCTAGGCCTTGACTATTCCGTCAGTCTCCAGCAGCTACACAAAACCGTCCCCTTTATTCGAGAGCAAGTTAGGGAATATTAACCCTATGTCCATCCACTTCCCCTTTCGGGTGCGCGTTAGGTCCCGACTAACCCTCAGCTGATTAGCATGGCTGAGGAAACCTTAGTCTTTCGGTGAGGGGGTTTCTCGCCCCCTTTATCGTTACTTATGCCTACATTTTCTTTTCTGTCCGCTCCACAATACCTCACGATACTGCTTCGGCGCAAACAGAATGCTCCCCTACCAGATATAATATAAATTATAAATCCATAGCTTCGGTACTATACTTATGCCCGATTATTATCCATGCCGGACCGCTCGACTAGTGAGCTGTTACGCACTCTTTAAATGAATGGCTGCTTCCAAGCCAACATCCTAGCTGTCAATGCAGTCCAACCGCGTTGTTTCAACTTAGTATAGATTTGGGGACCTTAGCTGTTGGTCCGGGTTCTTTCCCTCTCGGACATGGACCTTAGCACCCATGCCCTCACTGCCGACGAACATTTATTAGCATTCGGAGTTTGTCAGGAATTGGTAGGATTTGACTCCCCCGCATCCAATCAGTAGCTCTACCTCTAATAAACTTAACATCGACGCTGCACCTAAATGCATTTCGGGGAGTACGAGCTATCTCCCAGTTTGATTGGCCTTTCACCCCTACCCACAGGTCATCCGAAGACTTTTCAACGTCAACCGGTTCGGTCCTCCACTTTGTGTTACCAAAGCTTCAACCTGCCCATGGGTAGATCACAAGGTTTCGCGTCTAATCCTACTAACTATCCGCCCTATTCAGACTCGCTTTCGCTCCGGCTCCGTAACTTAATTACTTAACCTCGCTAGTAAAATTAACTCGTAGGCTCATTATGCAAAAGGCACGCCGTCACACATATAAATATGAGCTCCGACCGCTTGTAGGCGTACGGTTTCAGGTTCTATTTCACCCTTCTATTCGAAGTGCTTTTCACCTTTCCTTCACAGTACTTGTTCACTATCGGTCTTTCAGGAGTATTTAGCCTTGGAGGATGGTCCCCCCATATTCAGACAGGATTTCACGTGTCCCGCCCTACTCTTTCTTCACTTATGTATACCTTTCGAGTACAGGATTATCACCTTCTACGATTGTTCTTTCCAGAACATTCCTCTAAATATATAAAAGCTTTTGGGCTAATCCGCTTTCGCTCGCCACTACTTACGGAATCTCTTCGATTTCTTTTCCTCCGGGTACTTAGATGTTTCAGTTCTCCGGGTTTGCTCTGCTTACGCAGTAATACATCTTCAATGTATTGGGTTGCCCCATTCGGACATCTCGGGATCAATTCGTGTGTGCCAATCCCCCGAGCTTTTCGCAGCTTACCACGTCCTTCTTCGCCTCTGAAAGCCTAGGCATCCGCCATACGCCCTTAACGATTTCTTTCCTAATTTTATTGGTTACTCGAGCACTCTTGTGCTCGGTTTTCTCTTTGTGATGTCTTTATCGTTAATGTCAATGATCTTTAATTCTTTAGTTGCCAGTGATTCGTTATCGGTTGATAGTGGCTCTCACTATACTTAGTACCAAGTTCTAATCAATACATACTAACTGTGGAGAATAAGGGAGTCGAACCCTTGACCTCCTGCGTGCAAGGCAGGCGCTCTAGCCAGCTGAGCTAATTCCCCCTTATATTGTTGTCGGTCCTTAGTTGTCGGTTGTTGGTTCTACCAGCAACGGATAACCATAAACCATCAACCAAATTAGTAGTCTCGGGCAGGCTCGAACTGCCGACCTCTACATTATCAGTGTAGCGCTCTAACCAGCTGAGCTACGAGACTTCTTTGTTTTTAGTTGTCGGTTGTTAGTTGATAGTTGTCAGCTTTACTAACTTCTAAGGTCTAACTTCTAACTTCTTAAACTAAAATCTCTTCATCCCTTCTACTAATTTCTAGGGGTTATGTTGTGATTCAACCAAAAAAGTAAAAAAACTAAAGCACTTTTTGTAAGTCTACTAAGAATAGTATTTTTTTTGACGTGTTGTCTCTAAAATGAGATGTTCCAGCCGCACCTTCCGGTACGGCTACCTTGTTACGACTTAGCCCTAGTTACTTGTTTTACCCTAGGCAGCTCCTTTTACGGTCACCGACTTCAGGTACCCCAAACTTCCATGGCTTGACGGGCGGTGTGTACAAGGCCCGGGAACGTATTCACCGCGCCATGGCTGATGCGCGATTACTAGCGATTCCAGCTTCATAGAGTCGAGTTGCAGACTCCAATCCGAACTGAGACCGGCTTTCGAGATTCGCATCACTTCGCAGTGTAGCTGCCCTCTGTACCGGCCATTGTATTACGTGTGTGGCCCAAGACGTAAGGGCCGTGATGATTTGACGTCATCCCCACCTTCCTCTCTACTTGCGTAGGCAGTCCCAATAGAGTCCCCAACTGAATGATGGCAACTATTGGCAGGGGTTGCGCTCGTTGCAGGACTTAACCTAACACCTCACGGCACGAGCTGACGACAACCATGCAGCACCTTGAAAATTGTCCGAAGAAGGCTCTATTTCTAAAGCTGTCAATTCCCATTTAAGTCTTGGTAAGGTTCCTCGCGTATCATCGAATTAAACCACATAATCCACCGCTTGTGCGGGCCCCCGTCAATTCCTTTGAGTTTCATTCTTGCGAACGTACTCCCCAGGTGGCTAACTTATCACTTTCGCTTGGTCTCTGAGTCTTAAAAACCCAAAAACGAGTTAGCATCGTTTACAGCGTGGACTACCAGGGTATCTAATCCTGTTCGCTCCCCACGCTTTCGTCCATCAGCGTCAGTTGTATCTTAGTGACCTGCCTTCGCAATTGGTGTTCTAAGTAATATCTATGCATTTCACCGCTACACTACTTATTCCAGCCACTTCAAATACACTCAAGACCTACAGTATCAATGGCAGTTCGACAGTTAAGCTGCCGGCTTTCACCACTGACTTATAAGTCCGCCTACGGACCCTTTAAACCCAATAAATCCGGATAACGCTTGCACCCTCCGTATTACCGCGGCTGCTGGCACGGAGTTAGCCGGTGCTTATTCGTACAGTACCTTCAGCTACCCTCACGAGGGTAGGTTTATCCCTGTACAAAAGAAGTTTACAATCCATAGAACCGTCGTCCTTCACGCGGGATGGCTGGATCAGGCTCTCACCCATTGTCCAATATTCCTCACTGCTGCCTCCCGTAGGAGTCTGGTCCGTGTCTCAGTACCAGTGTGGGGGATCACCCTCTCAGGCCCCCTAAAGATCATCGACTTGGTGAGCCGTTACCTCACCAACTATCTAATCTTGCGCGTGCCCATCTCTATCCACCGGAGTTTTCAATATCAATTGATGCCAATCAATATATTATAGGGTATTAATCTTCCTTTCGAAAGGCTATCCCCTAGATAAAGGCAGGTTGCACACGTGTTACGCACCCGTACGCCGCTCTCAAGATCCCGAAGAATCTCTACCGCTCGGCTTGCATGTGTTAGGCCTCCCGCTAGCGTTCATCCTGAGCCAGGATCAAACTCTCCATTGTATGTTTGTTTCCTTGTTCGACTCACTCAAAGTTTTTGACGCTTTAGTTTTTTTTCCTTACTTTTATTTTGGTTGTATCTTGTATTTCAATGATCTCTCTCTTTTCGCTTCCTCTTATTTCGCTGTCTCAGCGACTTCCGATTTGCGAGTGCAAAAGTAATAAACTTTTTTAACCTGACAAAATAAATTTTGATTTTTTTTCGAACTCTTTTTCGTAAGAACGATTGCTATCTCAATTTATCCCATCTTTACTCCTGCGCCTCTTTTTAGAGACTGCAAAGGTAAAACGATTATTTGTAATGGACAAATTTATTTTCTTATTTTTTTAAGTCAACTTATCTGTCTGTTTTGCTTCTGCGCTCCCTCTCTTTCGGGACTGCAAAAGTAGAAAGATTATGTTAAATAACAAGCGTTTCGCCTATTTTATTTTTAAATCTTTCTTAACTCGTTGATTATGACGGTGATTTTTTTGTGTTTGGTGTTTGGTTTTTGGCTGATGGGGATGTAGGATCGCTTTAAATGGTGGGGAATTATTGGCGGTACTGAATAAAATCCTTCAAGGATAGTGAATCCTTGAAGGAGGGGAAAAGGTTGATGGTGTTTGGCGTTTGATTGATGGGGAGTGTTTTATTAATATCTTTCTTCTGGAATATATTTGGGAGGGCATCAAAGAGATATTATTGATTTATACTTTGATTGAAAAAAAGTGAAAAACCTCAAATATACCAAAAACCAAAAAGTAAACACACAGGCCGATTGGAGGTCTCTGTCCCTCTATCCTAGCCCCGATGGGAGCGGCATCCTTTTGTAAGCCTTGGGGAAAGCCCAGGCACAAAAGATACAGCGGACAGCGGGACGAGTACTGAAGAATGACGAAATCTTATTGCTAAAAATTGTAGAGAGATAAAGGTATGGAAATGAGAAATCCTCAACATGGAGTTTGTGAGGATTTTTTTATTAATTTTTTATTTCTTGATAAATTGTGGTTAGAAACTGTCCGTAGGATTGGTCTAATTTGTTAATGTCTCCAGATTTCAGAACCAAACCTGCATTTCCGTAGGCATCTTCGTGCAGACTAAAACCGGAAATTTGGAAATAGGCCGGCGACTTGGTTTCGTCATTAATATATTTGACTGAAGATCCCAATAATTTCCTGGTGGAGAGGGAAAGTGCCTCTCCTGGCGAGAGATTTTTCACCAAATAAGTTCTTGAGGGAAGTGATTGGGTGCGATCGTTAATACGAATTTTTTGATCTTTCTTAGAAGATGAAATGATATGGATCAAATTTGGATTGGTTTTTACATCTTGGATTGGTGTGTAATATAGATTCAATTTATAATGTGAAGGGTCTAGATCCCGAAGGCTGCCGTCTATATTTTCGAATTTTTTTAGCACATAGGTATTGGCTCCAATTTCTTTTGCCTTATTGTATATTAATTTGAAGGTGTTTTGGTCGTTCTCGGAAAACCCTATCACTTCTATCTCTCCCAGGAGTTTGGATGTGGATTGAGCCTGAGGCATAGCCAAGAGCACTTTGTCTTTGGAGTCTTTGTTGATGTCCACAATTTTTCTAAGGTAAACTTCTTGTGAAAAAAACAAGTTGGCAAAGAAAAAGAGCAAAAAGGTTGAGAATAATTTCTTCATACTACAGCCTTTAAAGTAAATTGGTATTGTTGATGGAGGCCAAACAATCTTCCAAAGAGTTTTCCCAATGTTTGATTTCGACTTTATACGACTTCTCAATTTTATCCAAACAAAAAGTACTTCGAGTCGGTCTTTTGGCCGGTGTTGGATAGTCTTTAGTTGGGATTGGATTCAGTGTGATCTTTGATTGAGAAATTTCTGCAATTTTTTGTGCAAAATGATACCAAGTGGTTTCCGGGTAGTTGGAATAATGGAAAGTTCCGTATTCTTTTTTGTCCGATTGGATGATTTGCAGGATGGCTTCTGCCAAATCGTTGGCATTGGTGGGCTGTCCGAATTGATCGTTTACAATATTCAGTTCTTTTTTTTGATCGAACAAAGTCAGCATGGTTTTAACAAAATTTTTATTGAATTCTGAATACAACCAAGAAGTTCTGATGATGATGGTTTTAGGATTTTCTGCCAAAGCCAATTCTTCGCCCAAGAGCTTGGATTGTCCATAAACACCGAGGGGATTGGTAAAATCGTCTTCTGAATAGTCCAAATTGGTATCGCCGTCGAAAACATAGTCGGTAGAAATATGAATGAGCGTTGTATGGTGCGACTTGCAAACTTTTGCCAAACCTTCTATGGCATAAGCATTGATGGCAAAAGCTTTTTCTTGCTCCTCTTCGGCTTTATCCACCGCGGTATACGCTGCTGCGTTGATGCAATATTGAGGTTTGATCTCCGAGAAAGCCTCCTCCAGATCGTCTTCATTGGTAATGTCCAATTCTGTTGCGTTTCTAAAGAAGAATTCTGAATCTGGAAATTGGTCTGCAATTTTCTGTAAGCATTTTCCCAATTGTCCATTAGATCCTGTTACGAGTATTTTCATGTCTGTTTAATCTTGTTTTTTATTATTTAATCTGAGTTGATGCACTCGGTCCGAAAAATTTTGTTGGTCCAACTCAAAAAGATGTTTTTGGAAGAGATCTTTAGACTCTTGAGGCATATTTTCGGATTTTCTGGTTTTCATGTTGAAATATATGGTAGAAATCCACAAAACGGCGTGGGTTGTTTGCCCGTCCAGAGAGGTCATGGTGATTTCAACCTTAGAAGTTCTGTCATTTAGTTCGATCAATTTACTAGAAATGATCACGGTATTGTTGTACCGAACCTCACGAAGATAGGCAATCTCGTTTTGAATGGCGATCCAGGTATAACCTGTTTTGCGGGTATATTCTTCGTAAGTAAAACCAAATTGCTCCTCAACATGGTCTTCTCGGGCATTGAGCATGTACTCCAAATATTTCACATTGTTGAGATGTCCAATAGGATCGCAATCGGCGAAACGAATTTTAGCTCGTGTTGAAACTTCTTTTAACATGGGTACAAAAATAAAAAAACCACCCAATAAAAAGGTGGTTTTAGAATAAGTTTTAAAAGGAATGGATTATTTAATTCCCAATTCTTTTTTCACATCCGGTGTAGCATCTACACCTGCGTGGTAAATTAAGGATTGAGTATCCAAAATATAATCCCAAAGGTTGGCTTTAGCCACTTTGGCAATTGCAGCGTTCAGTTTATCAACAACAGGCTTTAGAAGAGTTTCTCTTTTTTTCAACAAGTCTGCTTGAGCTGTTGTTGCCATTTGCTGAAGATTTTGCTGTGTTTTACCCAATTCTGCTTCTTTAGCACTTCTCTGTGCTTCTGTCATTTTAGGAGCTTCATCTTGGTATTTTTTCACATCAGCTTGCCATGCATCTGCCAACTTTTTGATTTCTGCTTCTTTGGTTTTACTGAAAGTATCCAAATCTGTTGATACTTTTTTAGCTTCTGGCATTAGTGCAAGTACTTCTTGATAATCCATGTGAGCTAATTTTTGTTGAGCACTTGCAGTTCCTACAGCTACGAACATCATTACCGCTGCAAATAATACACTAAGTCTTTTCATAATATGAATAAAAAATTAATTGGTTACAAATATAATGTGAAAGTTGTTATCTTTCTCTTTCTGTTGATTTTTTTTCTTTTTCTTTCTTTTTCTTGGATGCGGCATCGCCTTTTAACAAGAAGTCCAACACTTTGTCGGTATAGTCAAATCTTTTTTGAAGGAAAATGACATTGACATTATTGCTTTTATCAAGAACTATGCCCAAGCCGTTTTTTTCTGAAATGGTTTTGATGGCATTCCAAATTTTGTCTTGAAATGGGATCACCAAATTTTGTCTTAACTGATTGACCTCGCCGTTTGAACTAAATCGAAGACTGGTTGTGGTTCGGATGTTGTTTTCCAGATCCAACACTTCTTTTTCTCTCTGCTTCAATTGGTCACCGATCAGCAAGACTTTTTCGTTCTCAAAAGCGGATTTTTTCTTTTTATATTCGGCTTCTAAGTTTTGCAAATTGGTTTGCCAAGTGGTGATTTGAGCATTCAATCTTCCTTCAGCTTCCTTATATTCCGGAATTTTATTCAGGATATATTCGGTATCGACCACTCCAATTTTTTGGGCGCTCACCGTAGAAAAAACGGTAAGTGATGCTAAAACGATGAAAGATTTTAAAGTTTTCATAATCAAATGTTATAACGATTGGTTCATTAGGAAGTGGGTTTTCCAACCGGCAGGTTCGTTGCTGTAAAGCGTCTTGTCGAAACCGTAAGCAAAATCAAATCCAATAAGTCCGAATGCTCCCATGTACACTCTGATCCCTACCCCAGCCGATCTTTTTAATTGGAATGGGTTATACCCGGACCAAGAGTTCCAAACATTTCCTCCTTCAACAAAAGAAAGTGCGTAGATTTTTGCCGTTTGGTTCAGAGAGATCGGATATCTAAGCTCCAAAGAGAAACGATTGTAGATGGTACCACCTCCAGATTGTGTAATGTCCTCCATGGTACCTCCGGTGGTTGATGCGTTTTCGTACCCTCTCAATGGGATCAATTCTCTACCGTCGTAACGGCCACCGAAAAGTCCAGTCCCACCAACATAGAATCGCTCAAATGGTGGCGCTCCCAATTCGCTGTTCAGTCCGCTAAGGAAGCCCATTTCGCCCGTTGTTCTTAGCACCAACTTTCCGATAAGTTGATTGTAAGTGTCGGCTTTGAATTTAATTTTATAAAATTCCAACCATTTGTACTTATCAATTGGCGACATGGTCGAGTAATCTTTCTTAGAAAACAAAGAATACGGAGGCGTAATTTTTAATGAAGCTTCAATATTGGAACCTTCGGTAGGGAAAATTGGATCGTATCCCGCAGAATTTCTGCTTAAACCAAGGTTCAAACTGAAATTATTGGCCGTACCGTTGTACTCTACGGTATTTCCAAAGTTGAACGGATAATTATTAAAATTATACGATTGGAATTGCAGACCTGTGTACAAAGAGAAATAATCATCTGGCCATTTCAATAGTCTGTTGAGACCTGCACTGGCAGAGAAAATATTAAGTTTCTGAGCACTTCCGTTATAGTCTTTGTAGTTTACTAAAGATTGATTAACACTCACCGTAAGTGCAGTTGGTTTGGTACCAAACAACCACGGCTCTGTAAATGATAAACCGTAATTTTGGAAATAAACCCCCGCTTGCGCTTGTATGGAAAGTGTCTGACCATCTCCTTGCGGTACCGGTTTGAAATCTTTGAACTTCAAGAAATTTCTCAAAGAAAAGTTATTAAATGTAAGTCCCAAGGTTCCGATAAAAGAGTTTCCTCCATAACCGGCTTGCAACTGTACTTGTGACGACCCTTTTTCTACCAATCCCCAGTTAACATCTACCGTGTTGTCTTGTGGATTTGGGTTAATATCGTATTTAATTTGTTGAGGATCAAAAAACTGCATGGAAGCCAGATCAAAATAGGTTCTCTTGATGTCTCCTTTTCTGAAAAGTGCTCCTGGTTTTGTTCTCAAAGAACGAAGTACCACATGGTCGTGAGTGGTGGTGTTTCCGCTCCAGGTTACATGGTTCCAGCTGGCTTTTTCGCCTTCATTAATACGCACTTCCAGATTAATGGAGTCTCCAGAAACCGATTTTTCAACCGGAGTTACGGAAGAAAACAGGTAACCGTTGTTCATGTACACGGATTTGATGTCGGAATCGTCTTCTTTTCCGCCATCTTCACCTACTTTTTTATTGAAACCTACAGCATCGTAGATGTCTCCTTTCTTATAACCTAAAATTTTCTCTAGAGCCTCGGTAGAATAGGCTGTGTTCCCTACAAAACTGATGTCTCCGATGTAGTATTTTTTCCCTTCGTTCAGTTTAACATCGATATCAAAATTGTTCTTTTTGTTTCTATATACCGAATCCGAAACTATGGTAGCATCTCTAAAACCAAGAGAGTTGTAGTAGTTGATGAGATTGTCTTTATCTTCTTCGTATTTTTCACGAATAAATTTGGACGATTTCAAAATTCCTCCGATACCAAATCTTTTTTCTTTGGTTTCTTTAAAGGCTTTACTTTTCAGCTTTTTGCTAGAAACTTCTTTGTTTCCTTCGAAAGTAATGCGATCGATTTTTATTCTTTTCCCTTTATCCAAATTAATGGTCCAATCGACCATTTCTGGATTTTGTGCATTGGGCTTTTCGGAGATGCTGATTTTGGCATCGGCATATCCTTTTTTTACATAATCTTTAGGAACATTAATTTTCAAATTCGACACCAAGTCTTGGGTAATTTTGACACCCGGTTTCAGCTTACTGTCTTTGATGAGCTTTTCATTTTTAGATTTCCCGATGCCTTTTCCTTCAAATTTTACTTCGCCCAATTCTTTAAGATCTTGAAGGTGAAATTTCAGGATGATATTTTCTCCATCAATACTCTGAACATAAACTTCGACTTCTGAAAAAGATTGTGTGTCCCAAAGTTTTTTGATGGCATTGGAAACTTTTGAGCCGGGTATTTCCACACTTTCTCCTTTATTAAGACCTGTAAATCTAAGGATTTGTGTTGGGGTATATTTTTTAACACCATCGACAACGATGTCTTTTAAAAAGTATTTACCCGATTGAGCCTGAGTATAGACCGGCTGATCGTCCTTATTGCCACTGGGTGGAGTAACTTGGGCATAAAAATGTGCAGATGCCGCAAACATAAGGACAGGTATGAATTTGAACTTCATTATAATGTATTCTGACTGTTTAAAAAAATAATTGAAAATTAGGACAATTGCTCTGTGGTTTTTCCGTATCGTCTTTCGGTATTTTGAAAGTTATGGATGCATTGGAAAAAAACTTCTCTATTGAAATCGGGCCAAAGAATATCCAAGAATTGCATTTCTGCATAGGCTATTTGCCAAAGCAAAAAGTTGCTTACACGCACTTCGCCACTTGTACGAATGAGCAAATCTACTGGTGGGATATTTTTGGTATACAGATGTTGTTCGAAAATGGATTCGTTAATGTCTTCCGGTTGAAGTTCACCTCGTTTCACTTTGTTAGAAATTTGTTTTACCGCATTCAAGATTTCATCTTTTGAACCGTAACTGAGGGCTAATACCAAATTCCCTCTGGTATTGTCTTTCGTAATTTCCATTAAATTGAATAATTGATCTTTGACCAAATTGGGCAATTTGTCAATATCTCCAATAACATGAAGCCTAAGGCCTTTATTAAAAATATCTTCGGCTTCTAAAAGTAAAGTTTCTGAAAGCAAATTCATCAAACTACTAACCTCATCCTTTGGCCGATTCCAATTTTCAGAGGAAAAGGTATAAAGGGTGAGGTAAGGAATATTGATTTCGTTGCATGCATTGATGGCGCTTCTAACGGCATCTATTGCATTTTTATGTCCAAAGGTTCGTTCTTCGCCTTTGGTTTTTGCCCACCTGCCGTTGCCATCCATGATGATGGCTACATGCTGTGGTAATTTTTTTAAATCTAATTTATCTTTAAATGATGACATATTTATATTAATCACAATAACAAGGAGGTCTTCCGAAAGAGTATGACAGACCCAAAGTCACACTGTTGACCCAATCTTTGGATCGTATATCGCCTACCGTTCTTTCGTTAATGAAATACTCTTCTCTTTCTTTTGAAACATTGAAATATGGAGACGATAACAACAAGGATCTTCCGGTTGTAGGATCTACAATATCTCCATTATAGCTGGATTTGATATCTTTGGATATCAGTTTACTATAATCCAATTGATCTGAGATGGTAGGACTGAACATCATTTCTCCGAACAACGCCCAATTGTTATTAAATTTATATTTTAAACCTATACCAAAAGGGATGTGCATGGTTACCCTTTTTCCGGTTGAATAGCTTGCTGTAGAAACGAAATCAATTTCATTTTGTGGAGCCAAGGCTGCTCCATCGGTATCCCTTCTAAAATCGTGGTTGAGTGTAGCTTGGGTAACATCGAAAACCATACCGCCAATACCTCCGAAAATGTAAGGACTCAGCATGCTTTTTTGTTCGTTGTTCACCGGTAGGAAATTGTATTCGAAAATGGCACTGGCCGACAAAATATTGTTGGTGCCCCACATCTTTCTATTTCTTCTATATTCTTCTTTTGCAAAATTATCATTAAACTGAACATGAGCGTAACTCACATCAAAACGAAGTGTCTGATGGGGGTTGAAATTCATTCTGTACAAACCACCAATCACGCCTGGGAATCCGTAATCTGACATCTTGCTTACACCCATTGGTTTTTGCAACAAAAAACTGGTTTGTCCAATATCTCCAACCAAATTACTCATCCCTGCACGCAAACCGATCTCGTGTCGTTGTGCTTTGAAACCGGCTACAGATACAAAAGCAGCCATTAGGCCATATAATAATTTTTTATTCATAGAAGAAATTGGTTTATGGTTATATTAAATCTTAATTTCTGCAAATATAAAACTTTTTTGCATTAATGAAATTCATAATATGATATTAAATGTTTAGAATTAACAAATTATTCTCATTAACAACGGTCGAATTTTATATTTATTTCCGCGAATTTATTTTAATTTAAAAAAAGTCCCTTTTACAAGGGACTAAATGTATTAATTTTTATTGAATATCTCTCTAAATTTATTTCTAATTTTCAAAAACATAGGTTCTTTATAATCGGCGTCTTCGTCGAAATAACCGTAGCCGTAACCGTAACCGTAGCCATAACCGTAGCCGTAGCCGTAACCGTGTTTGATGTGATAGTCGTTGTAGATCAGTCCAAGATGAGAAATTTCTTTGTCGTGATATTTTTCAGAGATCATCTTAAGCATGTATTTCTCTGTGTATTCATGTCGTACCACATAGACATTGGCGTCGGAAATTTTCATCAACTCATACGAATCGGCTACCAATCCTACAGGAGGCGAGTCGATAATGATGTAATCGTAATCGTTTTTAAGATCCTCGATAAATTTCAAGTTCCTTTCACTCATCAACAATTCTGATGGATTAGGAGGAATTGGACCGGAGGTAACAACGGATAACGATGGAATTTGTGTTGGATTGATGATTTGTTCTTTTGATACTTCACCGGACAAATAATTTGAAACACCGTATTTGTTATCCACTTTAAAATCTCCAAAAATCTTTGGTTTTCTAAGGTCCATCCCCAAGAGTATGGTTTTCTTCCCACTCAACGCTAAAACTGAAGCAATATTTATGGAGATGTATGTTTTACCTTCTCCACTGATGGAAGAGGTTACAAGAATGACTTTAGACTTTTGATCTTCGTTGTGCAAAAACCTCAGATTGGCTCTAACCCCACGAAACGCCTCAGATACTGAAGATTTTGTTTGTTCTAAAACCGTCAAATTGTTATCGTGATTGTTGCTTCCAATAACACCTATTAATGGGATTTTGGTAGCTTTCAACAGTTCTTTTATATTTCTGATTTTATTATCCAAAAATTCTACACCCAAGAAAAATAGCAACGGAATGGCCAATAATGAACCAATAATGGTGTATTTTGTACCTGTAACATTAGGTGCGATAGGACTTTGATTAAGATTCTTTGCTTTATCGATTACATTAATGTCCGATTTGTTACCGGCAACTCGAAGTTGGGTTTCGTTTTGTTTAGAAAGCAAAGAATTGTATGCCGTTTCGATCATGTTATGCCCTCTTTCTACATCCAAATATTTTCTTTGTTTCTCCGGAAAAGATTCCATGCCTTGTTCAACCTCGGCAATTTTTGAATTTAATCTTCCAAGTTCCTGAGCATACATTTGATAGTATTTTCCAAGTGCATTAGATGATCCGCCTCTGGCTTGAGCGATTTGCCTGTTAATTTCTTTGATCGGTTCTGAATTTGGCGTGTAGATACTCGCCATTTCCCTTTTTTTCTCATACAACGCTTTCAGCTCAGACATGGTAGCGGTAAAGATCCCATCATCTATCCCAGCGGCATTCATGCTAATTAATTTGTCTAAATTACTAGATGCAACCGTAGATCGGATGTTGTCCAATGAGTTGATTTTGGTAAGCAAATCTGCCTTCTTGGCATCTAACTCGTTAATTTGTTGTATGGATTTTTCGTCTCTATCTTTGATGTCGTATAGCTTCTCTGTGATTTTCAAAGTATTCAACTTTTCAGCACTCGAGTCTAATTTTTTCCTCATGCCGTTCAAGTTTTCAGCAAGATAAGCTTCGGTATTTTTATCCACTACATTTTGATCTTTCAATCTTTTTTTGATTAATTCATCAACAGAAAAATTAAGAAAATTTACAGTTCCATTTAGGTTATAGCCTTTTTTGGAGATCACCATCATGGAGTTTATTTCTTGATCAAAATCAACACTTAAGGTGTTTATAATTCCATTCACCGCATCGTTTACCGTTGAGAGAGATACAATAATATTTTCAAATACAATAGGTGCCGGATTTGGGTTTTTCGTTAATTTGAATTTCAGAATTGGAGACTCATACCATTCGCCTACGGTAATGATTTTGTTTTCCGGTTTTTTGTACTTCACTGTTGATTGAAGAGCTTCTGTACTATAATTGTACAAGGATACATAATCTCCCTCTTCTGGAAGTACCACTTCAAAGCGATCTTTACCTTTAGGCATTAATGTAATTGGATAACTCACCAATTGCGCATGGCTTTTATCCACTTCCAACAAAACAGGCGAGTCAAATTTATCCAAATAGGTTTCTTTTAACAGACCTTTGGTTGAATAATTGGTGTATAGGTCCAGCTCCTTCACCAAATATTCATTGTGCGTTCTGGACATCAACAATTTTTTCAGGAGCACTCCATCTTGATTGCCACCTTGTCCCCAAATAAAATTGATGGACTGGTTAGGCGTAAAATAACTTGCTGTATTGTTGGAGATGCTGAGTGTTAGGTTGGATGCATAAACGCGTTGCGCATAATATTTACTATACAAATATGCTATTCCGTATCCCAACAAGCCCATCAGGACAAACCAATACCAACCACCGACTACTCGTCTTAAAAAATGTTCGATATCGAATAAAGAAAATGCCCCAACATGATCTTTATTGGTCGTTTTATTTACTTTTTCAGGTATCATGATTATAGTCGTGTTAAGATTAGATAAATGGACATTACAGTGGTAAGTAGAGAGACTCCTGTGGTAAGTGTCTGTACGGGATCTTTTCCAAAGCCGTTAAGATTTTTGCCTCGAGTATTCAGATAGATTTCATCACCATTTTGTATCCAATAATAGGGTGAGTTCATGACATCTTGTCGGGTTAAGTCCAGTTTTACGATTTTAATACCTTCAGGATATTTTCTATGTATTTCAACAATTTTTCTATCTACCGTACGATTCAGCCCACCGTTGATGGATAACGCTTCGAAAATATTCAGTGTGTTTTTATGAGCAACTTTTTCACCGGTAATCCCAACGGTTTCCACATCACCAACAATGTAATAGGTAATTCCATCGGTATCCAATCTCACTTGAGATTTGCCTTCCATAAAATTCT
Organism: Amniculibacterium sp. G2-70; assembly: GCF_014353055.1. Lineage (GTDB taxonomy): Bacteria > Bacteroidota > Bacteroidia > Flavobacteriales > Weeksellaceae > Amniculibacterium > Amniculibacterium aquaticum. The sequence continues at coordinate 1,590,979 of NZ_CP060698.1, read as the reverse complement.
CGTTTACTTTTTCCTGGATTTCTTTTGTAATCTCTGCCAAAGTTCGGCCTTCGGCTTTTACAAATCCAATTCCCATGATGTTGATCTCTCCATTGGAATCCACTTTCAAACCGTTAAAATAGAAATGAGTATTTCCAGCAGTGCTGCCGCTACTTCCTTGGCTCGAACTCATCTGGTTAGAAGCAGCTCCTCCCACTGCACCACCTGCAGTTCCGTTGGCAGGCGCATTCAATGACGAATAAAACTGTGCAGCATCACCTTTTGGAGTGGTGACGATATTCAGTTTCAAGATATCGTTTTTAGTCACTCGGTACGGCTGTATGTTGTACGGCACGAGACCCTCTTCGTTCACTACCAAGCTCTCACTTGGTTGGTTGTATCTTACCTCCTTCATGGTTACACAAGACATGCAAAGGGTAGAAAATACGACGATCAGTAAGTAGTTTATATTTTTCATCATACGATATATTTAACAAAAATACTATTTAATTCTATTTTTTTTCATTTTATTCGCCAAATCCGGCAAATAGGCACCAACAAAACCTAAAAAAACAATGATTATCAATAAAATATTCACATTCCAATGTCTCAACACATAGGCAACCGCAACTATCATCAAATAATACAGGATAATGTAAAATGAGGAGCGTCTGTGGGTAAGTCCAAGATTGAGCAATTTATGATGAATGTGATTTTTATCGGCTTCGAAAGGTGATTTTTTATTTTTTAATCGAATGATAATCACATTCAATGTATCAATTATGGGTAAAATTAGAATGGCCACCGCTACTGCCGGTGCGGTTTGTAAGTGATAATAGGTATAATCTACCGTTTGTTTGCTTATAAACAAATCGATAAAACAAATGGCTGTAAATGCCAATAAAAAACCCAAAATCATAGAACCGGTATCGCCCATGAATATTTTATTGTGTCTATAATTGGACAAATTAAAATACAAGAATGCCAAAACACTTCCCATGATAACTACAGAAAGCATGACCAAAGGATAATTAAACTCACCCAAACGATAATAGGAAATACCGAAAAATGCGCTACAGATAAAGGAATAGGACCCTGCCAAACCATCGATCCCATCGATAAGATTAAACGCATTGATGAGAATAATAAAGGTAAAGATGCTTACAAAAACCGACACCCAATATTCTATTTCATACAGTCCAAAAATTCCGAATAAATTTCTGATTCGAACATCTGAGCCTACAACAATCAGGGTAGAAACCACTATTTGAGCCATTAATTTTTTGTATGCCCGCATCACGACAATATCGTCCATCACTCCGATGTAAAGCAAAATAATCAACGAGGCAAATAAGAATTTATACATTACGAAAAGTTCAAATGCAAAAATAGATGCACATATCCCAATGGAATAAAATATAGAAATCCCACCTAAATTTGGAATTTTCCTCAAGTGTGAGCTTCGTCCACCGGGCTCATCCATCAGGTTTTTTCGCTTTGAAATCTTAATAACTGTAGGTATGGAATAATATACGATAGCAAAGGACAGTGCAAAGCTCAGTGCGAGTTTTACATAAAAAAAGGGCAAACCCAATTCGTTAAAAAAATTTCCTATTGTTATCATAGTTTTCTACCACAAAGCATTTTGATATCGATCGGATGTAAAGCTACCTCTGAAACCGTTTCCGTTTCCGAAATAGAAAAACATCATCGAAAAATAAGTCATAAACCCTAAATATAAAATCTGCCTAAATCGATCTTGAACGGCGTAAACGATATTGGGCAAACAAAACATGGCCACAAAGAACATATAAGCACCCGGCAATCGTACTGCAAAAATTTCGTTGGCTCTAAAAAAATAAAATAAAGCCATGCCAAATACCGCAAGATTTCTCATGTATTCATAATACCAAACCTCATCGCAGCCTTTTTTATCAAATCGAATTAGGATAACAATCCAAACTAATTTCACCAAGTCATTCAAACCGGTTTCCACTTCCGTACCGTAGTATCTATCGTCCAAATAACCGGTATAAGCCCCGGAAATATCCTGAGGAGCCACGGAAGAAAACAACTCCCCTCCAAAACGGTACAATTCTAACGGAGAAGAAAGAAGAGCTATAACAAGCACCCAGAAAATACGAGTCGAATTCATGGGAATACGAACCAACCAATACGCCGGAATAAAGACGATACTCGTCTTATGAAATGCCAATGCAAAATACATCATCACCAAGTAATTGAACAACTCTCGACTTTTAATGTACTTGAAGGAATAGACACAAATTGCAATCCCAATCCCCTGCCTCATCTGTCCACTGTCTTCGAAAAACATGATGGGCATAAAATAAAACAACATCGCCAAAGCAGGAAATTCAACATTTTGATAAATGGCCGAAAACTTCAAACTCATGGCGATTACAGCCATAATAAAAGTGACGATATAGAAAGGAAAACCAAGATTGAGTACCACCTTATTGATCAAAACAAAAAGCCACTCAATCTCGAGTTGGCTATTTCCGAAAAGGGCCTTTTCCCAAACATCGGAATAGTTGACATAAATGGAAAAATCGGTAAAAAGTTGTTTGTAAACTGGGTAATCTGCACCTACATTAATCCTAAAACCCACAGCAACAACCATCAACACCCCAGCAATCCACACAAAAATGGGCTGCTTCTTCTCCAGACGGAACACTTCATAGTAACTCGCTACCGCAAGAAATAGAAATATTACGATGAAAATCGGATGTAGAATATGCATCGATAGAACTGTGTTTTTGTTATTTTAATAATTTCTTCAGCATGTTACCCAACCCGAAAAAATACATTAAATAGTAAATTTTTTTTCCTAAAGACAAATATAAGAGATAATTCTTTCCAAACCTCGTAAATGTTAATATTTCTTTAAGATTAATTTGATTTTCTTTAACAAAACCTTTCAGTTCGCTTGACATTTTTTTGTAGGTCGAAGGGTCTTTTACAAAAGCCAAATACGCCAAAAAGGTATAGACCCCTTCCAAAATTTGGAAATTTTTCATTCCCGACAAATGATGCTTGTACCGAGAGTTTCTGAATGCCAAGCCAACGGCATCAACAGCAGAAAGAATATCCAAACCTTTTTCTGTATGGGTTTTTGAAATAGAGCCACTACGCACCAAATAGTGATAATGATAGTTTTGTGTCTGCGCCAAAGTCGTACAGTTCAACAACAATTGCGGGATCAATTCGATGTCTTCAAAATGAATACCTTTTTTGAACCTCATCCCCTCAAACAAGGATTTTTTGAACAATTTATTGCAGGCAAAATAACTGATATCCGAAAAGACTGAAAAATGAGTTTCCAAGTCAATTTTTTCTGGCATATTGGGGATTTGTGTCAATTTTTGAAGAACCGCTCCAGCATCATTAACCTTTTGAAGATTACAAATTACCATTTCGGCACGATGTTTTTGCGAAAGAAAATACATCTCTTCAAACATGGTTTGGGACACCCAGTCGTCGCTATCCACAAAACCTATAAAATCTCCACTTGCACGATCCAGCCCATAATTTCTGGCATCGCTCAACCCTCCATTTTCTTTTTGAAAGGCTCTAATTTTTTTCGGGAAATCAGATGCAAACTTATCGATAATCCTCTGAGAACCATCGGTAGAACCGTCATTCACAACAATAATTTCTATTTCTTCCAGAGATTGCCTCACCAAAGAACGAAGGCATTTTTCCAGAAACCCCTCAACATTGTACACCGGAACGATGATAGAAACTTTCACCATAAAATACAGATTATTTTAAAAATCGTTGGTTGAGATAGCCTTTTTTTGCAAGATTAAAATCTTCTCGGGTACACGGAATTTCTTTGGCCGTATATTCATCCACAAAATACCACAAATCAGAGAACACATCTCTTCTGAAAAGAATTTTCTTATCCCCCAAAGCAACAATATACGACTCTTTTTGTCGTTCTTTTGGATGGGAATTTTGAATGCCAATACCGTCCAAAAGATACCAAAGCATCTGGGCTAAAAGTTGAATATTGAGAACCTCATCTTCATCATAATAAATATTGAATACTCCAACTCCTTTCAGATTACTACTAAGCCCAACCTCCTTCATGTAAGCACAAATCTCCCTTTTGTTCAGTCCATTAATCTGAGGGTGAAGCGAAAAATTCCCTATTGTCGTTTCCACAGCATCGCAATTGAGAGTGACCAAATCGGCATTCCTAAAATAGGGTTCTGATTTTTCTGTCGTATTCATCATATTGGCGAGTGGCACCACTTCGAAATCAACATGCTTTAGCAACTTTATGGATTCTGGATCCACATAATGCCTTTGCAGTCCCAAAAAATTAAATTGCCCGATGCCAAAATCCGGTGTTGACAAAATATGAGACAAATAATTCTTTTCAGAAATCACTCCTTCGTCATTCAACAAAGAAATTGAATTTGAAATATGGGTGTAGTTTATATTTTTACACTCAGCATTCAGAGCAGAAAACATGGAATAAGAAAAATCAATACCGCCACCAATCACTACCGGAATAGCACCAACCTGATGACAGTAAAGCAGAAGTTCTTGCAAGATATAATGAGTATCCTGCAAGGTAGTTCCGGAAATCAGATCGCCCAAATCATGGATTCTCAAACTCAGATCGCCTTTTGACAATTTGTACAACTTCTTTCTGAATTTAAAAAAATTCTGACTTTCGGCATGGTATCCAGCTCCCCGATTGTCGGAAACAAAAACCAACACGACGACCCCTTTTTCAATTTCCGAAACCATCAAACTTCCCAATTGCCAAGGTTCAACATTAATGGATTGAGGCGGAATTACAAAATCTTCAAAATTCATATTGGGAAAGTTTTAACATAAAAACAAACATACAAAAAAAGGCACAAAAATTTGTGCCTTTGACGGATTAGTACTTAAAAATACTAATTTTTAATAATTTTTTTCACCTCTGCATTGCCATTAGACTTGATCACCTTCAGAAGATACACTCCATTTTGAAGATGAGCCGCCTGAATCTTACCTTCTTTTACCTCGCCGGAATAAACCAATTTACCGGACATATCGTACATTTCGAAAGATTTTATTTTCTCATTTTTAATGTTAATCTCAGAGTGGAAAGGGTTTGGATATACCTCCAACACATCATGATCTCCGTTGACATCGTTCGTCCCTAAAGTTCCTGGATTATTCCCAGTTGGTATAGACGCAACCGGCACACCCAGCAAGCGACTTTCATCTTTTGCACATCGAACACCCATGGCAGCCTGAGGATAAACCCCTGTTGCCGTTTGCATTTTGTTATTCGAATTTTGGAACTGCATGGCCAAAGCATAGCCCGTTCTCATATCTGCCAAAGATGATGTCCAAACTCCGGCTCTATCATAACTGATGGTTTTCCCACCCAATTCGCCACGAATACCATCGTTGGCATAGTTGCCAATTTTATACGCTGAGTTTTGGAAAGACCAACCTCTACCGTTCACATTTTCTCCCAAATAAGAAGAAGCAACATCATACCATTGATCTTGGATGATTCCCGGTTTTCCGGTTGCATCGTTTTTATATCCATTGTACCAAGGAGAATTTCCTTTGGAACCAGAGTACAAATTGGTAAAAGAAACATCCGGCACCCTCCAACCTTGTGGACAAGGGTCATAAACGGATTTAGCCGTTGCATGCCCCCATCTTTCCTGAGCCTGAGCACGATCCGAAGACACCCAATCTCTCACCTGAGCAAGATCGTTGGAATAATGATTCCCTCCATTGTACAAGGTCCCTGTCCCGGTTTGGTAAAGAAATTTTTGAGGATTCTTCACCGAATACAAAATACTCGCTCTTGTTTTCTCGAAAGCCGTTCCGTTATTTGCAGCATAATTTGCAAACGGCACAGCCATGGTATTTTCATACGCATCCGGAGTCATGGCGGTATAATTGATGATCCCGTTTAGAGATGAGTTTTCCGAACCCAGATATAACAATTGCGTTGTTGCACCTCTCTTATTGAACGCAGGAATGGCATCTTTTCTTCCCCACTGGAAATGCAATCCTTGAGCTTGATCTGCAGCATCTTGGTTAAACTGTGAAGGCATCACCTCTTGAGCTCCTAGATTTCTATCCATAAAAGTGGTTACCAAAGGCGGCAAGGTACTCTTCGTTGGATTCACAAAATTATATTGAGAAGTCAAATTGGCTTCTGTGAGGTACGAAACTGTATTGGTCGTTGGATTTCCGTTCGGAACCCAAATCAACCAGCTCCAATATGCATCGGTACCGGTATCTCCGTTGTGCAAAGAGATCACCGCATTTCCTTTTTGATTCGGGTTAAGCTGTACCACAATATTTGCATCTCTAGCATCTCCTGAAGTCTGAACAATTTGAATACTTTGGATTAATCCTGGGTTTGTGGACCACAAAACTTTAGAAACCAAATTATCTGAGTTCAGCATTTCGTTATTGCTCAACATTTGATTGTACACAGAAAACGCCTTACTCACAGGAATTGTTACCGTACCACCGTCTGTCGCTATATACGAGTTCGGGTTATTCAGTCCTTTTGTATAATTTTCTCTTGCATCTGCAAAATATTCAGTGGTAAAATTTCCTATTTTCAACAAATTAGGATCTTTCATACAACGGATCGAGTTCCCCGCTTTGGTTGGGTTGGTCTGATTGTTATACAAAGCGTGCAATCCTACTGCCGTATTGTTTCTTAAATTATCCGAAATCATTGAAAACAAACGAGCTCCATCATATCCATAAGTAGCACTCCAAAGCCCTGTAACAGCGCCTTGATCTTGGAAAGTTATACCTACCGCAGCATTAGGAGCCGAGGTGTTGGGATAATAAACATAAACACCAGAAACCGGTACTTGACCCAAATTTCTTCCACCTCCATCGGCTTGTTCAAAATCAATTCCTAAACCTGGATATACCTTTACACCATTCAGCTGAGCATTTTGTGCATCTGGAAACAGTTGTCTGAATGAAATATTGGCATCACTATTGTTCCAGTCTTTTCTACCAAAAAATGAAAGGTTATTGTTTTGAGTTTCACGACCGTAATACGAAGGAATTCTCCATCCGTTAGGACATGGATCCAATTCGGATTTCAACTCATAAGAGCGGCTTTCATTTTTCAAAGTTGTACTAGAACTGTTGGCATTAGAATTTCCACCTTTAGCATTGTCGGCCCAAAGATCCCAAGTGGTATAATTAGGACTCGTCCCTGCTACTTTATAGCGACTGTTAGAGAACCAATTGCCCGTTGCATCGGTATTGATGATGTAGGTCAACGGATTTCTGACGGCATCTTGAATATTTTTTTCAATTTCATTGAACTCTCTTTGTTTTACAGGAATGGTATTGGTTGCATCAATCTGTTTGTGTCTTAACACTCCTACTTCTCCAGAAATTTCATAAAAATCATTGTCTTTGTACACCAATCCAGGGAACGGATCTTTACGACCCCACTGATAAAGCAACCCACCGGATTTTTGCCAATCGTCGCCTAAAAATCCTGCAGCGCCTGCACCTAAATTCCTATCCATGTACTGCACAGCAAAAGGTTGCATATCCGCATTGGTTTCGAATCCTTGGTTGTAGACAATTCCATTGTCAGGATTGTCGGTTACCCAAACATGCCAGCTCCAATACACTTGTCCATCGACCTTGAACGCAATTACAGCATTTCCTTTACCTTTAGATTTTCTAATTTGCACTTTAATTTTCGACTGATCGGGAGTTGCACCCATCACAATTTCAGCGTTCGAAATAAGTCCTGGATTGTCCTCCCAGAAGACCGATGCCGATAAAGTACCTGCAGGAATTAGCGTAGACACACCATTGGTTTTTAGATAAGCATAGTTAGCCCACATTTCATACGCCTTCTTTACCGGAATGTAAAGACCACCGTAATTGTTAGACTGTGCTAAATCCGTGTCGTAAATGTAACTGTTGGGAGACCTCTTAAAATCGAGGGTTTGAGCAGAAAGCTCCAGGCTTGCCAAAGCAAGCATTACTACTATTTTCTTCATTGGTTAAAAATTTTATTATTTGTTAATAATAAATTTTTTAACATCAATTATGTGTTCGGCAAAAATATAAATTATTTCAACACTACAATGATAAATAATTATTTTTAATAAATCAAGAATTTATTGCTAAATATTTTGTGAATTAAACCAAATTAACAGTTTAGAATCAAATTTAAACAAAATTTTAAACCAATTCAACAAACTCACTATGTTGATATTTTTAATCATTTACTAGAATATGATAAATGTCATTAATTTACAAAGGAACAATCTCCTATTAAAAATAATAATTTTAACAAACCGCACAACAATCGATCAATAGCGGCACAAACCCTAATTCCATATAAAATATTCAACAATATCGAACAATAAGAATATAGACCACATCAAAAAATCAATATCAAACGAAACAAAACACCTGTTGCCAATAGAAACCATTTAACAACTTTGATTTTTTTAATTGATTTCATCCATATCAATCCAATTGAAAAATGAACCAATCCTTAAAACAGATAAAAAAGCACCACTTATTTAGATAAAAAAAGCCACTTGAAAATTACTCTCAAGTGGCTTTTTATAATACTTTTTATTTTCCGGCTTCAATCCATTTTTTCACAACCTCTAGACTCACCTCTTTTAATTCTTCAGCAATGTATTTTTCACCATCGTCCTTTTTAGGGATTTTGATCATCTTTTTACCTGCTTTAATAAAAGGTCCCCATCTTCCGTTTTCAATAGAAATCTTTTCTTTTTCCCATTGTTGGATGTATCGGTTGTTTTCTTTTTCAATTTTTGCGGCTATCAGCTCATGCATTTCATCTACCGTAAGATTCTCGAAATCGTATTTCTTAGGGACATTTACATACAAATCTTTGTACTTAATAAACGGACCAAACCTTCCGGATCCTTTTGTAACAGGCTCGCCTTTGTAACTTGCAACCGGAGCATCGGCTTTTTGTTTTTCTTTTATGAAATTTTCCGCAATTTCTTGTGTCACCGAAAAAGGATCTGTTGCACGACCAATAGAAATAAAGGCGTCGCCCCATTTCACATACGGCCCGTAACGACCAACACCAACAGACACTGCTTTCCCATCGTATTCTTGCAAATCAAAAGGAATCTTAAACAAGTCCAAAGCTTCCTCGAATGTTATGGTTGCAATATTTTGAGTGGTTAGCAACGATGCAAAAGATGGTTTTTCCTCATCATCTATTTCACCAATTTGTATCATGGGACCATATCGGCCAATTCTCGCATAGACATTCTTCCCCGTTTTGGGATCAATGCCCAGTTTTCGCTCACCGGTTGCACGATCTGCATGCTCTTCTACATCCTGGATAATGGGGTGGAAATTATCATAAAACCCTTTCAACACCTGCTTCCACTCCTCAGCTCCACTGGCAATATGGTCAAAATCCTGTTCAACTTTTGCGGTAAATCCATAATCCAAAACCTCATTAAAATTGGAAATAAGAAAGTCATTCACCACTTCACCAATATCGGTTGGGACAAATTTATTTTTGTCTCCCCCAAATTTATCTACAATTATTTCCTTCTTCAATTCCTTTTTACCAAGAGTCATCTTTACAATTTCTCTTTCCTGCGGAACCAACTCACGCTTGTCCACATATTCTCGATTTTGTATCGTCTGAATGGTAGGCGCATAGGTAGAAGGACGACCAATACCCAATTCCTCTAATTTCTTCACCAATCCCGCTTCGGTATATCGAGCCGATGGCTTGGTAAATTTTTCGGTGGCTGTAATTTTTTTATATTCCAAAACCTCTCCCACAGTCACTTTAGGCAAAAGTTTATCGTTGCTTTCCTCCTCTTCACCTTCATTTTTTGTAACGCCATATACCTTTAGAAAACCGTCAAAAACAATCACCTCTCCTTGAGCTTCAAAACTCTGTGGCAATGTAGGATTCCCTATTTCAATGACCGTTTTTTCGATTTCGGCATTGGACATTTGCGATGCCAAAGTTCTTTTGTAGATCAGTTGATACAACTTGTTCAGCTGCACATCACCAATAGACTTTACTGAAAAATCAGTTGGCCTAATCGCTTCGTGAGCTTCTTGTGCTGCTGCCGATTTGGTGGTATAATTTCTAGGTTTAGAATATTTTTCGCCAAACTCCGATACAATATGAGATTTTGCCGCATCTATCGCATCTTTTGAAAGGTTGACCGAGTCCGTTCTCATATAAGTAATGAACCCCTCTTCGTACAACCTCTGAGCCACCCTCATTGTGGTTGTCACGCCATAACCCAATCGGTTAGAAGCCTCTTGCTGAAGCGTGGATGTCGTAAAAGGAGCCGACGCCGTTCTCGTTCCGGGTTTCAATTCGACATTTTGAACTTTAAATTCTGTATTTTTTGATAGGTTTAAAAAATCTTCAGCTTCCTTTTCAGTTTTGAAATCTTTTTTCAGTTTAGCTGCAAGTTCCTTTTTCTCAGCATTTTGAAAAACACCATCCACCTTATATGAAGCCGTAGGCTTGAATTGTCGGATTTCCTGCTCTCTTTCCACAATCAATCGAACAGCCACGGACTGAACCCTACCTGCAGACAGTCCCGTTTTAACTTTTTTCCAAAGCACAGGTGACATTTCAAAACCAACTATCCTGTCCAACACCCTTCTGGCTTGTTGAGCATTAACAAGATTCTGATCTATATCTCTAGGATTTTCAACCGCTTTTAGGATTGCATTTTTTGTAATCTCATGAAAAACGATTCTTTTGGTATTTTCCGGTTTCAATTTCAGCTCTTGAGCCAAATGCCATGCAATAGCTTCTCCTTCGCGGTCTTCATCGGAAGCCAACCAAACCATTTCTGCTTTTTTCGCAGCGGCCTTTAGTTCGGCCACCAACTTTTTTTTATCGGTTGAGACTTCATAATCTGGAGAGAAAGAAGACAGGTCTATACCCATTCCTTTTTTTGGTAAATCTCGTATGTGTCCAAAGCTGGATTTTACTTCAAAATCAGATCCTAAAAACTTTTGGATGGTTTTTGCTTTTGCCGGGGACTCTACGATTACTAAATTTTTAGACATGCTTCAAAATTTTTGCAAAAGTAGATGTTTTTTTTGATACACAAATTTTAAGCTTATTTTTTAAAAAAATAGGAATAAGCAATCTTGCGCTTTTAACCTAAAAATAAAAGTCTATTTTTGCCGTTTCAAAATAAAATTCCGTTATAAAAAGAGCATTACACTATCCACGAATACTTTACAGATACTTCCGCATCAAAGGGTGGAAGCGTTTTTTGACTGAAAATATCTTGGAAAGCGGAGGCAGCAACAAAACCAAAGCCTTGTCCATCTCGTGCGGACTTTTGGTTGGTGTAACGCCATTCTATGGGTTTCATACTTTTATTGTTATATTTTTGGCCAGCGTTTTTAGGCTCAACAAGGTCATATCATTTTTATTCACCAGAATTTCCATACCGCCACTTTTCCCCTTTATTGTTGCCGCAGCACTTTTGATCGGATCTCCTTTCGTGGATCGCCCAACTTTGGATGGTGGGAACGAATTTTCTCTTTCTTTTTTTAAAGAACACCTCTATCAATATATAATTGGGACCAGCCTTTTAGGAATCGGACTTGCCGTTGTAGGAGGTTTTTCTTCGTATTTCATCTTAGAATACAAATCAAAAAAAACAAATCGATAGTTAGACTAAATAACTACGATTGGTTGTTTGGTTCTTTTCAAAATTTTAACTTTGTAGAATGAACTATTTAGAAGCACTACAACAGCGATATTCTGTTAAAAAATTTGACCCAAACAAGATCATTCCCAAAGAACATGTCGAGAACATTTTACAGGCCGGGAAGCTCTCAGCAAGTTCATTAGGACTGCAACCGTACAGGGTTATCGTGGTTGAAAGTTCCGAAGCGAAATCAAAACTCGTCCCTGCATTTTACAACCCTTCTCAAATTTCGACCTGCTCTCATCTTTTGGTTATCGTAAGTAAAAAGGGAATTGATGAGCAGTACATCAACGGATACTTTAGACAGATCAACGAAATCAGAAAAACTCCACTTCAACAATTGGAGTCGTTCAGAAAAAGCATCCATACGCATATTGAGAACAACAGTTCGGCTGAAATCATGAATTGGAACGAAAAACAAGGTTATATATTATTAAGCAATTTAATGTTTGCTGCCGCCTTAGAAGGTGTAGACACTTGCCCCATGGAAGGTTTCCGACAAGAAATATTGGAGGATTTATTAGACATCGATACCGATCATGAGAAAATAACCGTTACTTTGTCTTTGGGCTTCAGGTCTTTGGATGATGATTTTCAGCACATGAAGAAAGTAAGAAAAAACGACGACGAGATGTTCAACTTCATCTAAACCTACCTTCATTAAAACAAAAAACATCTTTCGACTTGAAAGATGTTTTTTTTGTGTATAATGCAATCGGAAAAGAATTATTTATTCATTTCTCTGATGTACTTTTCTATAGCCATGGTCATGCTTGGCGTTTCTTTGGTTGGCGCCATAACATCCACACGGAAACCGACATCTTCCAAAGCCTTTTGGGTATTGGCTCCGAAGACACAAATTTTCATATTGTCTTGCTTGAAATTTTTAAAATTATGTTGCAAAGATTTAATTTCTTGTGGACTAAAAAACACCAACATATCAAAATCATTGATCTTGATATCATTCAAATCCGAACTTACCGTTCTGTACATAATCGCACGAGTCCAGTCAATTCCAGATTTATCCAAAACCGAAGAGATGCTTTCACTTAGCACATCTGCAGAAGGCAAAAGATATTTCTCGTCCGGATATTTTTTAAACAAAGGAGCAAGATCGGCAAAAGTTTTCTCGCCAAAAGAGATCTTTCTTTTTCTGTAAACAACATGCTTTTGCAAATAATTGGCAATTGCTTCGGACTGACAAATGTACCTCATGGTATCCGGCACAGAAAAGCGCATTTCTTCAGCCAAACGGAAATAATGATCCACAGCATTTTTACTGGTTAGGACCACGCCTGTGAACTGAGAAAGATCAATTTTTTGAGCTCTTAACTCTTTTGCATCAACACCTTCTACATGAATAAAAGGTCTAAACTCGATATTGATTTTTTCCTTTTTTGCAATCTCCAAATATGGAGAGGATTCGCTTGGTTTAGGTTGCGAAACCAAAATGGACTTAATTTTCATCACACTATTTATAGTAAATTCTTCTTATAAAAACAACAATCTCCAAAGCACCCCAATAGGGATAATTTGAAGTGTGCAAATATACAAAATTTTATAGTACCAATCTTCAGGCAATATTGAATTTTTATTAAAACCATAGAAAAATAGCTTAAATACAAAAACAAACACCGCGAAAAACCAATAATATCGCAATACTATGCCATGATCTATACCAAAATAATAATGCACAATATTAATTATCATGATCATTAAAGAAAGAATAAAATAAAACTTGGTGGACACAAAAACCAGTCTAGTCCAGCGATCGCCCTCATTAATGCTCATATAAAAAAGATAAGAGACCAGTGACTTTGACACATAAAAAAGTGTAATTGCAAGCAATGTAAATCCCCATTTATTCAGTTCCCACCCAAAAAGATGATATTGCGAAATTGTTTTTGGCACAACAGGTATATATTGTGAAAGTAATACGGCCATAACCAAGACAAACACCATAGAAACAATAACCCAATTGGCCAACAAATTGGCTCCTTCCGAAATGGGATGAAGAATAAAATCCTTTAAACTGGACTCCCTATTCAGAGAAAGCAACATGAAAACATAAGCAAACAAGCCTATGAGAATAGAGGCGATTACCCAATCGTTATTTTCCGTCCAACGGATGTAATTAATGGTACTAAAAGTAATATACAACGGCGCAGTTTTTGCAAAAGTAGAGAATATTTCAATCTCTTTTAATCTAAAAAAGAGAAATACCTATCTTTGCAGTCGAAAATGAAGAAACTAGTCATCATACCCACCTACAACGAAAAGGAGAATATCGAACCCATCATCTCCGCAGTACTTGGCCTTAACCAAGACTTCCACATCTTGGTTGTGGACGACTCATCGCCGGACGGAACTGCCGATATTGTAAAAACAATCCAAAAAGACCACCCTCACTTCTTACATCTTTCTGTAAGAAAAAATAAGGACGGACTTGGAAAAGCCTACATCCACGGCTTCCAATGGGCTTTGCAAAACGACTACGACTATATTTTCGAAATGGATGCCGACTTTTCGCACAACCCGAAGGACCTCCCTAAACTTTTCGAAGCGTGTACAAAAGCCGACATGGCAGTAGGATCGCGATATTCCACAGGTGTCAATGTGGTTAACTGGCCCATGGGAAGGGTACTCCTATCCTATTTTGCATCAAAATATGTTCGTTTCATTTTGGGCATTCCGGTACACGATACCACGGCAGGATTTGTATGTTTCTCCAGAAAAGTCCTAGAAGAAATTGGCCTGGACAACATCAAACTTAAAGGCTACGGCTTTCAGGTTGAGATAAAATTCAGAACTTACAAAAAGAAATTCAAAATTGTAGAAGTCCCCATCATTTTCACCAACAGAATTTTGGGTGAAAGCAAAATGAACGGGGGCATCATTGGTGAAGCCGTATTTGGAGTCCTCAATTTAAAATTAAAATCCCTATTCGGAAAGTTATGAAAAACTGGGCTTTACTTTTAGTTTTCACAAGTATATTTTCGTGCAATTCTATTTTAGAAAAACCAAAAAATTTAATTTCTAAAGACGAAATGACCCAACTTTTGGTAGAAATGGCGTTGAACGACCAAACCAATTACATCAACCCGAGTGGAAACATGGAAAACGGCGTTCGTTACATCTTGCAAAAACATAAGATAAAAGGAAAGGATTTTACCGACAGTTATGAATATTATATCCTGAACAACGACATACAAGACATCTATCAAGATGCACAAGATATCATTTTAGAAAAAGATCCAAAATCCAAAAAATACATTTTGGAAGCTATGGAAAGAAACAAGAACATCACGACCCAGAAACAGACCTTGCAATAATGAAGCAGAATTTTTTTGAAATAGAAAAAAATACCGAGAGCAAAGCCAGAGCCGGACTGATCACCACCGATCACGGCAGCATACAGACTCCTATTTTTATGCCTGTTGGCACTGTAGCATCGGTAAAAACCGTTCACCAAAGAGAACTGAAAGAAGATATAAAAGCTCAAATTATTTTAGGCAATACCTATCACCTGTACCTAAGGCCTACCATGAACATTATGGAAGAAGCCGGCGGGTTGCATAAATTTATGAATTGGGACTTACCGATCCTGACCGACTCCGGAGGCTTTCAGGTATTCTCTCTTTCCAACACCAGAAAAATGACTGAGGAAGGGGTAAAATTCAAATCGCACATCGATGGAAGTTACCATTTTATTTCGCCCGAAAAATCCATGGAAATCCAAAGACAAATCGGCGGCGATATCTTTATGGCCTTTGACGAATGCACACCCTACCCGTGCGAGTACAACCAAGCAAAAGAATCGATGGAAATGACCCATCGATGGTTAAAAAGATGCATCAAGTGGACGGAAGAAAACCCTGAAATCTACGAACACAAACAACGCCTATTCCCTATCGTGCAAGGATCTACCTTTTCCGATCTTAGAAAAATTTCGGCCGAATTCATCGCCGAACAAAACGCAGAAGGAAATGCCATAGGTGGACTTTCTGTTGGCGAACCAGAAGAAGAAATGTACAGAATAACCAACGAAGTTACCGATATCCTCCCTAAGGAAAAACCAAGATACCTGATGGGTGTGGGTACTCCGTGGAATATTTTGGAAAGCATCGGATTGGGAATCGATATGATGGACTGTGTGATGCCAACCAGAAATGCCAGAAACGCCATGATATTCACTTGGCAAGGCGTTATGAATATGAAAAATGAAAAATGGAAAAAGGACTTCTCACCGCTGGATGAATTCGGGACCAGTTTCGTGGACAAAGAATACTCCAAAGCGTATGTCAGACATCTTTTTGTTTCTAAAGAATATTTGGCCAAACAAATTACATCCATCCACAACCTTGCTTTCTATTTGGATTTGGTAAAAGTCGCTCGAGAACACATCATGGCTGGAGACTTCTACCAATGGAAGGACAGCATTGTCCCAATCTTAAAACAAAGACTCTAAAAAAACTTTCTGATTGTGAAAATAATTGACCGCTATATCATCAAAAAATATCTTGGAACTTTTGGTTTCATGCTGTTGCTATTATCCATAGTGGTTTTGGTCATCGATGTACAAGAAAAATCGCCAAGGATAGAACGAAGCGGATATACCGTTACCTATTTTTTGACGCATTATTATCCGTTTTGGATCATCTATCTCATCATGACTTTTATGTCCATTTTGATTTTTATTTCGGTTATTTTTTTCACTTCTAAAATGGCAAACAACACCGAGATTGTTGCCATTATCAGCAGCGGGACCAGTTTTCATAGATTTGCAAAACCGTATTTATACACTTCCTTGTTTATTGCTTTTCTTTGTTTGATCATCAATCATTTTGTATTGCCTTGGGCCAATATCAAAAAAAATGCATTAGAAGCCTACACCTACAACGAAGCCAACAAAGAAAAGACTCTAGGAAGCAGCCCCGTTTCGGCACAGATCAACCTGAACGAATATGTTTTCTTTGCCAGCTACAATAAAAAAGAAAAAAGAGGGACTGGATTAAGCTATCAGAAATTTAACAAAGACAAAAAGATGCTTTATCAATTGACCGCTGCAGAAGCCAATTGGGACGCAAACAAAAAAGTTTTCTCGATGAGCAATTATCAGGAAAAGACGGTCAACAAGGACGATTCCGAAAAATTATCCGAAGGAAACATCAAAGAAATCAGTTTTGGACATCCACCAGAAGAGCTCTTCCCCGATCAACTTTTAGGACAAAACAAAACCACTCCGGAACTACTCAAATTCATTAAAAGAGAAAAAGAAAAAGGCAACGGTAACCTAAACACATATCTGAACGAGCTCTACCAAAGAACTTCCATGCCGGCATCGGTTGTTATTTTAACATTTTTAGCACTGTCCCTTTCCTCTCAAAAGAAAAGAGGAGGTCTCGGCATGAACCTTGCCATCGGTATCGCCTTGGCTTTTGTCTTTGTATTTTCATTCGAAGCTTTGAAAGTCGTTTCCGAAAACAAAACTTTACCTCCACTTTTAGCCATGTGGTTACCCAACATCGTTTTTGCACCGCTGGCTTTACTTTTATATTTGAAACGAGCCAATCAATAAAGCAATTTCAATTCTTTATAGGTAAAAGTTTTCAAGCCTTCATTTTCCAATTCGACATGGAGAAAACCTTGTACATCGACCAAACGAATTATGCCATTTTGTCGCATACCCTTGATTTCGAAAACAGAAATTTCATTTTTTCTAAACAGGTTCAGATTGTACAATTCAAGAACTTCAGCCTCATCACATTGTAAGACATTTCCACAAAGAAAATCGTGAAATTCTTTTGCAAAATCATCAACCCTGAAACGAATCCCTGTTTGTGACAACACGGATCCCGCGGAACTAAGACCAAGAAAATCAACCTGCAACAGGTTCAGCCCAATCCCGAAGACATAATACTCAACACCTTGGCATTTCATTTTTTCAACCAAAAGACCGGCGACTTTTTTATTGTTGATGATGATGTCGTTCGGCCATTTTATTTTCACCTTTGCATCCGTCAATTTGTCAAGAAAATACCTGCATAAAACTGCGGTATGAAAATTGAATGACAAAGCAGAAGCTTTATAATCTTGACACCTTACTGCAATGCTATATGCCATGTTCATTCCTTCACCAGAATCCCATTGGTTACCATATTGTCCCCGACCTTTAGTTTGCTTATCGGTAAAGACGGCCAATATGCCATCAGGATGAACTGGAAGGTAATTAAGGATTTCATTTTGTGTTGATTCGCATTGATCAAGTTGGATGAGAGGGTTCATTTAAGAAAACTTTAAGAGTTTGAAGCCCTAAAAATAAAGCTTAAGTAAAGAAAAAACAATAAATTTGCAAATTATATAATTTTTTTTAATGATTAAAACTCTAGAAAAACAAGCGTTGGTCGATAAAATCATCGAAGCCATTCAAGATACAAAAGGAGAAGACATCCTACTTTTTAACCTTTCAAAAATTGAAAATTCAGTTGCTGATGCATTCATCATCTGTAGTGCCAATTCCAACACACAAGTTTCTGCTATCGCAGGAAACATCGAGAAAAAAGTACGAAACGAACTGAAAGAAAGACCCTGGCATGTAGAAGGCACTGAAACTGCAACTTGGGTCTTGGTAGATTATGTATCTGTAGTTGTACATGTCTTCCAAAAGCACATTCGAGAATATTACGATATCGAAGAGCTTTGGGGCGACGCAGAAATCACAAGAATAGAAGAATAATTAATCTTTATTTTTTTTAAAACATAAAAATGAATAATAAAGGATTCAATTGGTTTTTTCCAATTGCCATTGTTGCAGTACTTTTCCTGTTCTTTGGAAAAGATTTCATGGGGCAATCCGAAGCGAAAACCATCAACGAAGAAGGCTTTTTTGATCTGATGAAGCAAGGCAAGGTAAAGCAAGTAATTACCTATACCGATGCCAAAGAAGCCGAAGTTTTCTTAACCAAAGAAGCTAAAACTCAAACCGTAAAAAAAGTAAACAATCCAAGCCTATTGCCTGGAATGGACATGGCTCCTAAGCCGGATTTTTCTTTCAGATATGGAGATTTACAATATTTCCAACAAAAATTTGATGCCTTTAAAAAAGAAAATCCCAATGTAAAGACCCAAATGGAACTGAGCGAAAAAGGCACAGAAATGCAAGGCATTTTGATCCAAGCTGCTATTTGGTTCGGGATCATGTTCCTTATATACTACATTTTCTTCAGAAGAATGGGCGGTCCAGGTGGAGCAGGTGGTCAAATTTTTAGCATTGGAAAATCCAGAGCAAAATTGTTTGACGATAAAGATAAAATCCAAGTAACCTTCAAGGATGTTGCAGGTTTGGAAGGCGCTAAAGAAGAAGTACAAGAAGTGGTAGATTTCTTGAAAAATTCTGAAAAATACACCCGTTTAGGCGGTAAGATCCCTAAAGGTGTATTGTTGGTTGGCCCTCCAGGAACCGGTAAAACTTTATTGGCAAAAGCCGTTGCTGGTGAGGCAAAAGTTCCTTTCTTCTCACTTTCTGGGTCGGATTTTGTAGAAATGTTTGTTGGTGTTGGTGCCTCTAGAGTTAGAGATTTATTTGCCCAAGCCAAAGCAAAATCCCCGGCAATCATCTTCATAGACGAGATTGATGCAATTGGTAGAGCCAGAGGCGGGAAAAACATCACCGGAGGAAACGACGAAAGAGAAAATACTCTGAATCAATTGTTGACAGAAATGGACGGTTTTGGTACCGACACCAATGTCATCATCATGGCTGCAACCAACAGAGCCGACATTTTGGACAAAGCATTGCTTAGAGCCGGTCGTTTCGACAGATCCATCTATGTAGATTTACCAGAACTGCACGAAAGAAAAGAAATTTTCGAAGTTCATTTGGCTAAAATCAAGTTGAATGCCGATGTGGACAAAGAATTTTTAGCAAAACAAACCCCTGGTTTCTCAGGTGCAGACATTGCCAATGTTTGTAATGAAGCCGCTTTGGTTGCAGCTAGAAACAGCAGAGAAAATGTAACCAAACAAGATTTCTTGGATGCCGTGGATAGAATTATTGGTGGTTTAGAAAAGAAAAACAAAGCCATCAAACCATCAGAAAAGAAAAGAGTCGCATATCACGAAGCAGGACATGCCACCATCTCTTGGTTGGTAGAACATGCTGCACCACTGTTAAAAGTAACCATCGTACCTAGAGGTCGATCCTTAGGTGCTGCTTGGTACCTGCCGGAAGAAAGACAACTGACCACTACCGAGCAGATGCTGGACGAGATATGTGCAACCCTAGGAGGAAGAGCTGCCGAGCAAACCATTTTTGGAAACATCTCCACAGGAGCCCTATCCGATTTGGAAAAAGTGACCAAACAAGCACAAGCCATGGTTACGATTTATGGATTGAGTGAAAACATCGGAAACATTTCTTACTATGACAGTTCAGGACAATCCGAATACAGCTTCAGCAAACCTTATTCTGAAGACACTGCTAAAAAAATTGATGCAGAAATAAAAGAAATTATTGAAAATCAATACCAAAGAGCACTGAACATCTTAACCGAACACGCTGATAAATTGCATGCACTTTCGGCTAAACTTTTAGAAAAGGAAGTTATTTTCCGTGAAGATCTGGAAGAAATTTTTGGCAAAAGAGCTTGGGATCCCGAACTTACAGAGAAACCGCTAACCAGCATTGCAGAAGCAGAGGTACAAGACGAAAACAAAGTTGAAGTCGCTGAGAACAGCAACGAAGAAACCGAAAAAGATGTATTGCCCAACACTTAATAAAACTAAGTTAAAGCGAAACACATAAAAAAAGAAAAAAGTACAATTTCAAACAAGAAATTGTACTTTTTTCGTTCTGAAAAAGATGGTATTACAAATTATTTTCTATTTTTGTATATATCAAAAAAAACGCAACCTACATTGAGCTTCTTAAAAAAACTTGTAAACAAATTAATGAACCAACCTGACGAGGAAAAGGAGCAGAATTTGGTTAAATTAGGAGATCAGTTGAAAAATGCTGATTTGGATTATAAATTTGCTCAATTGTTCACGCATTCCGGTGGTTTTTTCAATTATTGCTCGGACGAAGCCGAGGCTTTACAAACTCTAAATCAAATCATTAAAATTGAAGGATTAGACTCCTTGTATTGTTGGGACGAAGACTTGGTAAACTTCCTAAATGTCATCAATGTACCCTACACAAAAGACCTTAGAAGCACCAATACCGCAGCCTTCATCACTTGCGAATATCTGATTGCGTACGATGGAAAAATTGTACTCTCCTACAACAACATCCAACATTACGACTCTACTCGACTCCCCGAAACCATCATCATCATGGCCAATGTATCACAAATTGTTAGCAATCTGACCGATGCCATGACGAAAATAAAAAGAAGTGGAAACATCAAAAACCTGACTTCCATTTCTGGCAACCAATCCAGCCTGGGATCCAGTACTCCTAAAAATACCAAATTATTTTTGCTCTTGCTGGAAGATTAATTATAGGTCGCATTTACTAAACCATTAAACTTAACATTTTGGATAAAAATCTTATACAACGGCTCATTTCCGGTTTTTTTTATGGGTTGATTATATTCTTGTGCACCACAACCATGGGTGAAAAAATCATCCAACCTATTTTCCCGGCTGTACAACAACAATATCTGTACTACGGCCTCATCTCGTTCCTTTTATTGGTAGGCACTTGGGAATGCATTCGAATTATGAAATTCGATCCTAAAGGTTGGGAACAATGGATCACCTATCCCATTGTTGGATTAATTTTTTATCGATTTTCTAAAAAATTCTTCAACCAGACCTTTTTTTTCGATCCCAATGCATCGGAATTGTTGGCGCTGTTCCTATTGGTGATTGCAATTGTTACTTTATTCCGTTTCAGTAAAGAGTTGTATTTTGATAACGGGAAACTGATATTCACAGTGGTCTATTTAGCCATTCCTTTCGGTTTGGCATTGGGCTTACCCAAATACAATTCCAGAGAAAGCTTATCCTTCACATCGGAAGTTTTCATGCTCTTCGTATTAATTTGGAGTTCGGATTCCTTTGCATATTTCAGTGGTCGCTTGTTTGGGAAACACAAAATGGCACCGAAGATTTCTCCAAAAAAAACTTGGGAAGGCTTTGCCGGAGGAGTCGTTTTAACACTCATATTGGGGTTTTTCATAGAGAAATATTTTCCGGAACTTCGAGGAAACTGGATGGTAGTCGGTTTTTTAGTGGCGACCTTTGCTCCTTTGGGCGACTTGGTGGAAAGCCAGCTGAAAAGATCCTTTGGTGTTAAAGACAGCGGAAACATCATCCCCGGACATGGAGGCGTCTTGGACCGTTTGGATAGCTTTATCATCTGTGTTCCTGTCATTTACCTCTATTTTATCCTTGAAAGGCTATTCTAAAAAAAACTTTGTATTTTTGCCGGTCGATATTCGAAATTAAGGCCTTAATAAAAAAAATAAAAACCAATCAACTATGAAACTTCATAAAGAATCCAAAGGTACCCTTGTTGTAGCCACCTTGGCCATCCTAATCCTTGGTATCCCTGCTGCTTACTTCATGGGCGCATATTCGGTCATTGTTATCGTACCTTTACTCATATTATACGGTTTGGTATTTTGGTTTTTCCGAGTACCCAACAGAACCATTTTGGAACATACCTCTGCCGTTATTGCTCCTGTTGATGGGAAAGTGGTGATGATAAAAGAAGTAGAAGAAAATGAATTTTTAAAAGAAAAATGCCTTCAAATTTCAATTTTCATGTCCCCTTTGAATGTTCACATCTGCAGATATCCGGTTACCGGAAAGGTGATCTATAAAAAATACCATCCTGGAAAATATTTGGTGGCTTGGCACGAAAAATCTTCTGAACTGAACGAAAGAACTTCTGTGGCGGTAGAAACGGCTTTTGAACACAAAGTATTGTTCCGGCAAATTGCAGGATATGTAGCCAGAAGAATTGTTTTTTATTGCAACGAGGGCGACGCTGCAAAAGCCGGACACGAATTCGGATTCATCAAGTTTGGATCCAGAATGGATGTTTTCTTGCCGTTGAATACGGAAGTAAAATGCAAGATTGGCGATGTAACTACTGGCGGTCTGGATGTAATTGCCGAACTGAAAGCTTAAAAATAAAATAAATGCATATAAAAAATCGGAATAAAGAATTTCTTTAGTCCGATTTTTTTTGTTTTGTATCTCGCATCAAACTTTTGCACACGAATCCCGCATAGCCCCGATTGTCGTGGAAATCCTTTTGTGAGGCACGAACAAAAGATTGCAACAGAAAGCGGGAAATAGCTCCTAAAAAAACAGATTGTCGCCTTATGATGCTCGATTTATGATTGAGTTTGTGAGCTTGTTTTGGATTCTACAAAAATATTTTTGTACAAGGCATAGATCATGGCGTTGAAAAAAGGATAGGTGAATAAAATCCCAAATCCGAAAATTAAAAAACCCGAATATTTGATGAAAAATGCCGAAATAACTCCCACGAAAATGACTAAAAAATGTTGCTTCATGGCTTGAAAATTCAGCGAAAGTGTTTCAAAAATTTTCTTATTGTCGAAGAACATCAAGGGTGTGGTGAAAAGGGTAATCATCACCCATAAAATCCCGAAAATGATGGTAGGCATGGTGTAAGAATACACCATAAACCAGAACAAATAATAGCTGATGTAGATGAAGAAATTGATGCCTGAATATCCGGAAAAGAAATCTTGAAAACGAATTTCTTCATTGAGGTCCATTTTTTTGTACAATTTGAAAAACCCGATATTCAGAGGGAATAGAAATACCATGGTGGCGATCATGACCCAAGAAAAGCTCATGTAATTGGATGATTTTGTGAGATCTTGAATGTCTTTTTGAAGAGAAGTCATGTCTCTGGAATTTTTCTGTAAAATGGTGATGTACTGATCGTAGATCCCAAATTGGTTGGCGGCGTAGTACACCACAGAAAAAAGTACTGAGATAAAAATAAGACTGAAGAGTAGTTGATAAACCAAGGTTCTTTTCCAATAGGTAAGAGCCTGCCTGAATATAAGGTCTAAACTGGGCTTGTTGCTTTGTATCATGAATGAAATTTTTGCAAAAATAAGTTTTAAAATACGAATTTCCCGTCTTTGTGAAACGAGAAATTCTTAGACATGAAGATGATTTGGGTTGAATGTTATTCGTTACTGAATTTTTCCAACAATTGGGTCAGAGTTTGTACATCGTGTACACCGCTGGCTTTCCATAGGAGTTGACCGTTTTTGAAGACGGCTAATGTTGGTACGCCTCGCACACCATTGTCTGCTGCAATTTGCGGAAATTGGTCAATGTCAATTTTCACGATTCTTGCTGAGGTTCCGATGTTTTCCTTTACCGAATTAAGAACGGAAGATTGCACTTTGCAAGGTTGGCACCAAGTGGCAAAAAAATCGATAAGGACCGGTCTTTCCGAGTTGATGAGTTCTTGAAATTTTTGTGACATACTTTTGTTTTTGTAGTTGGTCTGAGCTAAATGACCAAAACCGTTCCAAAAAAAATAGTGGACAATATTGCCACTAATTTTTTATCAACGCTTGATCGGTAAGGTCTTTATTGAAAAAAGCACCTTTCTTATTGCACACTACTTAAGTTTGTTTAAAAATTACGGATTCATTTTGGACAGTTCTTCAGTAATGATTTTTCTTATACTTACTTCATCAAATGTATTAAAGCAATTGTTATTATAATAATTACCGGACATTGCTGAATTAATGAATATTTGTTGTTTATCAGAGAATTCTATACTTTCCAATGGATTAAGATCAAGTATATCAAACAGTTTTCCAAGTTTTATAATATCCATATGTGTATCTCCATTTTCTATTTTAGAATAATGAGATTGGGAAATATCTAGTAAATGTGCAATATATTCTTGTGAGTAATCTTTTTTCCTCCTTGCTTCTCTTAACATTTCAGTTTTAATTTTCATATTATTTTGATTTTTACAAAGGTAAAAGAAATAAAAGAATATTTTATTCTAACAAATATATTTTATTCTGTGTGATATAGTGAATTTTGAAAACAAATTACAACTTTGCAAAATTAATTAAAAGAAATACTATGAAAAAGAAATTATTTACTTCAATTATGGTTTTATCCCTAATTACCCCACAATTAGTTAGTGCAAACAAAGAAATTCAAACAAAAAATACTTGTGTTGAATGGGGTATATTAGGGCTTACTTTTTGGACTGGTTCTGTAACTGTCGATATATTGGACGATAATGGTCAATATCTACGAACTGAAATAAGAAACTGTACTGGTAGGGTAAAAGAAACAATTACACCACCACAAGACTATAATGTTAATTAAAGTTAAAGTTCTTCGTTAGAGCATAAGTTGTCCATATTTTTGGGCAACTTTTAGCATTTAAAAAAGCAAAGAAATGATAGGAAATTTAAAAAATATTTGGTGTTTTGTATGTATTTTTTCAACTGTAATATTTAACGCTCAAGACAAAAACATTACAATAGTTGATGCGAAAAAACAAGCAATATCTCAAGTTGGAATCTATACACAAAAAAAGAAAATAGGAGAAACTAATGCCTTAGGAAAAGCAGTTATTGGCAATATGAGTCCGAACGATTCTGTATATTTTATAAAAAATGGTTTGGACAATCCTGTTTTCATATTCAAAAACATACCTTTAGAGCTAAAAATGGATTCCATCCGAACCTCAAAAATAGAAGAGGTCGTGATTAAAAGTGATAAGTTTGATGTCCAACAAATACTTAACAAAGTTTTCATGGTGGTAAGAGATACAACTTTGAATGTGCCTGTTAGAAAATATGCATTAAAAATGTCTTTAGCCACAAAAGAAAAAACTTATTATACCATTGACAATATCTTTTTTCAAAAAGGAAAAGAATTGTTTGTGGAAAGTAAAAACAATTTCTATATCGACCCTAATTTTGTGAGTTACACTAACACCGCTTTTAATGACACAGGTAAAGTAAAGAGAAAAATACTGTACAAAGATGAAGAATTTATACCATTACGAGGTGCTGATGATACCGTTTTTCTCATCCATTTTGCAAGAGTACAAATACAAATTCTAAATTTAATACGAGAATTCCAAAAGTATGATTTCAAAATTTGGAAAATAGATGGAAAATACATTCTAAAATTCAGTCCAAAAAAAGAGGAAAATAGATTGTACAATGGTAGTTTAATAATTGATACCGATGATTTTGGAATTTATGAGGGGATATTTAAGCTTTCAAAATCTAAAAAAAACACACAAAATACAAGCATTGACGAAAAAAGTAAAGCCTATAAATTTTTTATTGATAGAGATGATGTGATGATTATTAATCAAAAAAATAATGGAAAATACTATTTTCATTATTATGAAAACAACTACCAATATAGAGGGCTAAATAATGGTATTAAAAATGAAACTTTTTATGACAACACCTACATCAACCCAATAAACAATGTAAATATAGACACTGCAATCCCTTTTGATTTTAATAAAATGAGTTTTAAATGAAAAAAAAAATCTTTATTGTTTCTCTATTTCTGCTATTAGGGTGTTATAAAGAAACCACGCATACAGTGTCTTTTCTAAAAACACAAAGCAAACAAAACAATAAGAAACAAATAATCATATTGGTTTTATCTTCAGAATGTATTGCCTGTACAGAAAAACTAAAAGAACTCAATAGACAAAGTCAACATTTTACTAAAAATGAATTTTGGATTTCTACTCGCTATAGAACTGCTTTAATAAAAAAATGTAATTCGCTAAAAATACCCTTAGAAAAATATCATTTTATAGAAGATGCAACCATTAACAATCAATTAAACTCTGGAATAATGGTAGAATATCCATCGATGTACAAATTGGTAAAAAACAATCTAATGAAAATTAACAATTTATAAATAAAATGCGAAAAACAACAATTTTATTAATCCTTTTTCTTTCTAATTTGGCTTTATCTCAAACCAATGCCAATCGTTTTTTTTATGAATTAAAATTCAAACAAAAGAAAAATGCAAGAGAATTAGAGAATGTATTAACAGTACTCGATGTTTTGGATAAACAATCAACTTATAAAGATTATACTTATGCCTCTCAAGATTCCATAATGAAAATAAAAATTGAGAATGCAAAAGAGACCAATAATTTTACTGAGATATTAAAGAAAATAAAAAACCCTAAAATATCTTACAAGGTGATTAAAAAATTGCCTTCCCAAGAAATTTCATTCATAGAAGTTTTAGAAAGTGGCACTTTACCAGTATATTTAACTTATAATGAAATTGTAAATCTAGACTGGAAAATCGAAAATTCTAAAGAAAACATTAACAATTATGATTGTCAGAAGGCTACCCTAACCTTCGGAGGCAGAAAATGGATAGCTTGGTTTACCAATCAAATCCCAATTAGCGATGGCCCTTACAAGTTTCATGGTTTGCCTGGATTAATCGTTAAGATAGAAGACAACTCCAAAAATTTTATTTGGCAACTTGTTGGAAACTACAAAATTACCAATTATCAAGAGTTTTCTGAAATTGAAAAATTAAAAAAAATCGATAAAGGAAATTATAAAACAGTCCCAAAAATAAAATTTGCTAAAGCTATTTCTCAATATGCGCAAAACCCATTTGCCATGATGAAAAGCCAATTGACCAAAGAAATGTTAAACAATAAAGTTCCAGGTACAGAAACCACGCTTCAACAATTAATAAGAGATGAGGAACTTAGGATTAAAGCCCTTCACACAAATGAAAATCCTATTGAAATCACCAATCAATAACAACCCAATACATGAAGTGTGTCTGCTATTAAATTTGGCTTGAATTTTACAATCTGAGCCATTTTCAAATATAACCATTCCAAAAAAAATAGTGGACAATATTGCCACTATTTTTTTATCAATGCTTGATCGGTAAGGTCTTTATTGTAAAAAGCGCCTTTATTTTCCTTCATTTGCAGAGATTGCTTAATGATCAAATAAGAAATATTAACCAAATTTCTAAGTTCTGAAAGTTGTGGCGACATGATGGAATAGTTGTACAGCTCGTTCACGGCTTCGTATATTTCGAATTGTTTTTTCTTTGCCAATTCCAATCGGGAGTTGCTACGGACTATCCCTACCAAATCGCTCATCATTTCTTGCAATTGTTTTCTTAGATAGGAGACCATCACCATTTCGTCCATCATTTTCATGCCTTCTTCATTCCATTCGGGGATGGCTTTCAGGTCGTTGAAATTGAAGTCGTTTTCCTGTAACAATTCCACAGTTTTCACCGCTGCCTTATGTCCAAAAACCAAACCTTCCAACAAAGAATTGGATGCCAAGCGATTGGCTCCGTGCAATCCGGAATTGGTACACTCGCCCACGGCAAATAGATTTTTTATGGAACTTTGTCCGTCCATATCCACTTCTATCCCGCCCATCAGGTAATGGCAGGCCGGAACAACGGGGATCAGTTGTTGGAAAGGATCCACCCCTTCGGACATGCATTTTTTGTAAATATTGGGAAAGTGTTCTGTGAATTTTTCTTGATTCATTTCACGACAATCCAAACCAACATACTCGTCACCGGAAATTTTCAGTTCGTTGTCAATGGCTCGTGCTACAATATCTCTGGAAGCCAACTCTTGCCTTTCGTCGTATTTTTGCATGAAGGGTTTTCCGTCTTTTGTACGGAGTTTTGCGCCGTCGCCACGCACCGCTTCCGAGATCAAAAACAACATGCCATCGTGTTTAGAATACATGGCTGTTGGGTGAAATTGCAAATACTGCATGTTGCTCACCTTGCCTCTTGCTCTGTGGACAAAGGCAATACCATCGCCGGTGGCAATAATCGGGTTGGTGGTATTTTTGTACACATGACCGGCACCGCCCGTTGCTACTAATGTTATTTTGGCAGTAATTTTCTTTATTTTTTTATTTCTTTCATCCAAGATGTAAGCACCGTAGCAATTGATTTCTCTATCATCAAAAGTTTTCCCGGGAACATGGTGTTCGGTAAGTAAATCGATGACATAATGGTGGTCCAGAATTTCAATATTTTTGGATCGGTTGATGGTGGCAAGCAAAGCTCTTTCTATTTCGAAACCGGTGATGTCTTTGTGGTGAACAATTCTATTTTCTGTATGTCCACCTTCTCTGCCCAACTTATAATGGCTGTCCTGATCCATATCGAATCGGGTACCCCAATCCACCAATTCTTGGAAACGGGCAGGGCCTTCTTTGATGACCATTTCGACCACGGCACGGTTGTTTTCTCCGTCTCCGGCACGCATGGTATCTTCGATATGCTTTTCAAAATTATCGTTATCAAAATCGGTCACTACCGCCAATCCGCCTTGTGCATATTTGGTATTGCTTTCGTCTTCATCGGATTTGGTTACGATAATGATGTGTGCTTCCGGCATTTTTTCCGCAATTTTTATGGCATACGAAAGACCTGAAATCCCAGAACCGATTACGAGTACATCTGCTTTTATCATAAATAATTTTGATTAGAATTAATGATCTTAATACTTTTCCGACTTTAAAATATCGGTGAAATAGTTAATCAACACTTTTTTCTGGGCATCGTTCAATTTGGCGTCAGGATGATAAACCGTATATCCTGCAATGGGCATTCGGTTTTGTTCCAAATCGGCAATGCTGCTTTCCAACATATTTCTTTTTAGATCCTGATTGTAGGTGGTCCAAATGGAAAAATTAAGATGCTCCCTACCCTCGTTGATGTGATCTTTTATGGCCCAAGACACAGGAGCTATTTTGGCATAATCCGGATAAATGGTCTCGTTGGAATGGCAGTCGTAACAAGCCGACTTCAGAATTTCTTGAACATTTTTCGGCGTATTGAAAACCGAAACAAAATTTTCTGAAACCTTTACCGGTGGGTTTACTTTATCTACAGGTACCAATTGCATTAGACCAAAAATAACAACAAGTATAACGAGTATTTTAACTAATTTTTTCATTAATTTTTCATTTTTAATTTTCCAGGCTCTCTTTTAGGCTGGTTGTTATGAACGGGGCGGTTTTGTGGTTTTGCCCTATCCTTCGCCTCTGTACCCAATCCGGAATTCGCCTCTGTTGACGAAGTTTCCAAGGTGCGATTGTCGTTCAGATCCCAAGGTTCTACCATTTCCCAAAGTGCTTTTACCAAAACCGGTTTGTAATAGATTTTTACTGGTTCGGCGTGGATTTTTGTTTCAAAATCGGCTTCGTCCCATTGCCCATTTTTATTTTCATCAATAAAAATTTTCATGAAATAAGTTCCCGGTTTCACAATATCAAAGACCACCTCACTAGTTTCTGCTTTTTTGCTGTATTTTACGGTATTGGCCGAGTCAAACAATTTCACCCAAAAAGGCACAGCAGGTACTGGTGATAGGTTAACGGTCAGCTTTCCGTATTGTTCTATTCCATCCGCAGAAATGTCCCAAAGATAGGATTTGGAATTTGATTTGTAAAAAGAAGAAATCGTTTCTTTAGGTACCGTGAGTTGGTATTTTTTCCCGGATTTGAAATCGGATTTCACAAGGATTTGATAAGGATTGGTAGGTGATACCGTTGCTGTAAAAGCTTGAGTAATAAGACTATCTACTTTCAACGACCACTTTTCGGTGTTCAGTTCTTTTACAAAATAATTAGAATTTATTTTAAAATCTTCATTGGGAGCCAATTCCGTTTCTTCGCTATTCAATGTTAAATCGTCTTTGGATTGATAACGATAGGTAATGGAAGTTTCTTTTTGGGGTTGCGCATCGGCTTGGTAAGAAAATTTTATTCCTTCCGGACTATCCACTCCAATATTTTGAGTTTTGGCATCAAACCAGACCATCGCGGTATCGGATTTTGGCAGGTGGCTCACACGATACTCTTTTAGTTTTTCCGTCAGCGATTCTATTTTTACATGTTCCGGATGTCCTTCGTACAGGAACAAAACACCGCCCAAAACTGCTTTTGCTTCTTTAAATTTCACCTGCTTTTTGGATGGAAAAACCGCCAGTTTCAATCCGGAAATACTTTTTTCTATGTGTAAAGCATCTTTAATAAAACCGATTTTTTCTTTTCCCGAATCGTAGACAGAATTGGCATTCTCATCTTGAAAAGCAATCAGTTTGTAGGTTCCTGGCGAAAGGTAATTCAGTTCAAAATAGCCGTCGTCATCTGCTTTGGTGATGTAATATGGTTTTTGTTTGTAATCGATGCTGTCGCTATCGGGATACAGCCCCACCACAATGGGCTTAGACTCCTTAGAGTCCTTTATTTTCAGTCCATCTTTGACCTCTCCACTGATGTACAAATCGTCCAAATGATCGCCTGTAGAAAATGCGTAGTTAAAATAGGAAAGTACATTGCCCTCGTTGTTATCGGCAATGGCATTACCAAAATTGAAATTGTAGGTGGTATTGGCTTTTAGGCTATCTTCCCATTGTACCAAGATGTATTTATTGGCCAAACTGTTTGGCAAAATCTTTTTAATATTTTTTATGGGAGGCGAAATGGTCAGGTTTTTTGTAATGTCCTTCAGGGTGATGTATTTGTCAAAATACAACCTAAGCTCTTTGGTAGATGCAGGAACATTGACCTTTGAGCTGTCGATGTTAGAAAACAAAAACTTCGGAGCCAGGGAATCTTTTTTCCCACCGACCGGCGAACCCACTCGAGCACAAGAAATGAGAAATGTTGAAACGACAATTAGGAAAAGAAAATTCTTCATTTCGCAAATTTAGAAATTATTCTCCGTTTGCATTGTCAGTCGCACTGTCTTTTTCCAAACCAGTATCGTTCATAATCTTACTCAGTCTCGATTTTTCCAACGGGAAATCTTCAAACAAACCTGACAGAGCCAATGCTGTGTACACACGGTTGGAATATTTGTTCCCGATGGCAATGATGGTCACATCGGATTTTAGAAGATGGGCAAAAACCGAATTGGTACCGTGCCACCATCCGTTGTGGTAGGTCAGTTTTTCACCGTTATCAAAAATTTTCATTCTAAAGCCCAAACCGTAGTTGTTCATCCCTTTTTTCTCGTTGCTGTAGGGTTGGAAGATCATTTTCTTAAGATCCGATTTAACAAAATTTTTGGAGTACAGTGCTTTTGAAAAATTTAGCAAATCTCGAGGTGTGGTGTACACATTTTTGTCGCCATAGATTAGATCCAAACGATCCAATGGATACAGTCGGTTCCCACGATTGTAGAACGATTGCGCTGCAGAAGGGATGTCCTTTTCTCTGAAAATAAAAGAATTTTTCATTTTTAGAGGTGCAAAAACCATCTCTTTCATGGCTTGTGGAAATGAGACACCGGTCACTTTTTCTACAATAAGAGCCAACAGGGCATAGTTGGTGTTGCAATACATGAATCCCGTGTTGGTTTCTCGAGCCAAATCGGGTTTGTACTTGATCATCAGGTTGAGAATATCCTTATTGCTTAGGTAAGGTTTGGACAATTCTTCGGGCTGAGGTGTGATGGTTTCTATAAAATTTTCATATTTTGGCAATCCCGACCTTTGACTTAAAAGATGGAAAACCGTTACTTTTTTGTAGGGAAATTGTGGGAAAAATTTGGTAACGGGATCGTTGATATCAATTTTTTCTGCATCGGCAAGCTTCAAAACCGCCATTGCCGTCATGGTTTTAGAAACGGATGCCACATGAAGTGCTGTATTGGCATTGATGGCCGTTCCGTTTTCTCTGGCAAAGCCTCTGTATTTTTCAGAAATAATCCGATCGCCTTTGGCTACCAAAAAAGAACCGCTTAGGTCACCTTTCTCCCAAACTTTCTGGTAATAATTGTTGATGTATGGAATTATCGAATCGGCATTGGACAGGCGGCTTTCCTTTTCGGAAAAGACTTTATCCAAATTTACATTTCCAAAATTAGGGAGTTTTGTTTTGCTTTCTTCGATGTAGTTTTCTTCTTTTTTGCAAGAGGTGATGATGGAAAACCCGAGCAAAAACATTATGATACTTCTCTTCATTCTTCATTCAAAATCACTGCAATTTAGGGCTTTCTACTTTGTTTTGATAAGGTAAATCTTAATATTAATATTTTTTTAACATCTTTATAAAAAAAACCTTTCCAAATTATTATTTAGAAAGGTTAAATCTATTATAAGTTGAACGATTAGTCCCAATATATCCCTGCCCAACTTCTTCTGAGAGGCAGTTTGAAATCGGAGAGATAGTTGACATACGAATCTTTTGAAAAATCGAAAACTTCAATTTCAGTTGAAACTTCTTTGTTTTTAACCGCCAATCTAAAATCGTTCAGATTGAGGGTTTTCACCTCATTGTTTTCCAGATAGCACGCCTTCATTCTATCAAAGAGTCCCAAATTGTATTCTTTATCGATGTCCTTCATCAATGCATTTAGGGCATCCACAGAACATCCGGACACTTGCACATTTTCTTCATCTACAGTGATGATGATGAATTGTGAAAAATCAATTTTAAAAGACGAAGACAAGGGTTTTCCGTGAGCATTCCATCGGGGAAGAAAGTCGAATAATTTTTCGGTAATTTCCTTCACTTCTTTTGCTTTCATCTTACGAGATGCAGGATAGATAATCACTTTATAATCGTTGGTTTCTACAATGCTGGATTCTTCTATTTTCATTTTTTCAAACTGAATATTTATTAAAAAAACCAAGAAACCTAGATTTCTTGGAATGTGTCATGAGATTCGTTGGTTTACAAATCTTCGGCTTCGGCCAAAAGTTCTGCAATATCTTTTACTTCAACTTCGTCATTTTTATTGAAATGCTTCACGCCGTCTGTAATCATGGTGTTGCAGAAAGGACAACCTGTTGCAATGATGTCCGGCTTCTCATTGAGAGCTTCTTCCGTTCTTTCGATGTTGATGTCTTTGTCCCCTTTTTCCGGTTCTTTAAACATTTGTGCACCACCGGCACCACAACAAAGTCCGCTGCTTTTGCACCTTTTCATTTCGACCAATTCGGCATCCAATTTAGACAAAAGATCTCTTGGAGCTTCGTATTCGCCGTTGGCTCTTCCCAAATAACAAGGGTCGTGGAAGGTTATTTTTTTACCTTCAAATTTTCCGCCTTCAATTTTCAATCGACCTTCGTTCATTAAATTTTTAAGGAACTGTGTATGATGAAGAACTTCGTATTTGCCACCCAATTCAGGATATTCGTTCCCGATGGTATTGAAGCAATGTGGACAAGCGGTTACGATTTTTTTCACATCGTAAGCATTCAAAATCTCGATGTTGGTCATCGCCATCATTTGGAATACAAATTCGTTTCCTGCTCTTTTTGCGGGATCGCCGGTACAGGATTCTTCTTGTCCCAGTACAGCGAACTCTACACCAATATGATTAAGTATTTTACAAAAAGCACGGGTTATTTTTTTTGCTCTGTCATCAAAACTTCCAGAACAACCTACCCAGAACAGTACTTCTGGCATTTTACCTTCGGCAGCATATTCTGCCATTGTTTTTATCTTGAAATCCATTTTTTAAAATTTGTCAATTTATTCATTTGAAAATGTACCGTTGCAACTGCACCAATGGGTTTGCGTAGCGTGGTTACAAAGGTACAAACAGATTAATCGTTGGCCCAATTCAATCGGTCGGCTTGGTTATATTGCCAAGGAGCCGCATTGTTTTCTATATTGGACATCATCAAGTTTAGTTCTTGTGGTGCAGCGGATTGTTCCATAACCATGAAACGACGCATTTCCAAAATAATTGAAAGAGGATCGATAAGAACGGGACATTCTTCGACACATGCGTTGCAGCTGGTACATGCCCACAACTCTTCTTTGGTGATATAATCTCCTAAAAGTTTTTTGCCATCATCCACAAATTTTCCATTCTTATTGATGTTTTTACCCACTTCTTCGATACGATCTCTGGTGGACATCATAATTTTTCGTGGTGATAGTTTTTTCCCGGTAATATTTGCTGGACAAGATGAAGTACAACGACCGCACTCTGTACAAGAATACGCATTGAGCAATTGTACCTGATTGAGGTCGAACACATCTTCGGCTCCAAATTTGGCAGGCGGTTCTGCATCTGCAGCAGGTGCAGCATACGGATCTGCATTGGGATCCATCATCAGTTTTATTTCTTTGGTTACGGATTCCAAATTATTGAACTTTCCTTTCGGCTCCAAATTGGCATACCAAGTATTCGGGAATGCAAAAATGATGTGCAAGTGCTTGGAAAAATACAAGTAATTCATAAACACCAAAATTCCTACAAAGTGAAACCACCAAGCTCCTTTTTCCACAAACATCAAGAAACCGTCTGAGAAGTTGAAGACGTCAAAAATAGGTACCATGAACAATTGAGAGATTGGAAAAGAACCCACTTCGTGGAAAACGCCTCTCTGTTGCAATAAGAAATCGGCTGAATTCATTTTGAAGAATGCCATCATCAGAGCAAATTCTATGATCAAAATAATATTGGCATCGCTAATGGCCCATCCTTGCAAATCCTTTGCGGTTGAGCTCACCCTTTTTACATGAAGAATATTTCTGCGGATAAAAAATAAAACCACGGCCACCAATACCAAAAGTGCTAACACTTCTAATGTTGCGGTAAATGCACCGTAAAGGGTGTGCCCCATAAGGGTCGATAAAAAGCGGTGCGTACCAAAAGTACCGTCGATAATAATTTCGACCAGCTCGATGTTGATGATTACAAAACCAACATAAACCAAAACATGGAGAAATCCAGCAATGGGTCTTTTTCCCATTTTACTTTGCCCCAATGCAACACGGGACATGGTTTGCCATCTTTCTTTTCGTCTATCACTTCGGTTGACGGGTCTTCCCAATTGGATGTTTCGGTAAATTTCTTTTAGGCCTTTAAAAAACAATCCAAATCCTAGAACAAGGAGGATTACGAATAAAATATTATCTAGATATTGCATATCGTGAGGGTTTTAGTCTTTAGTACTTTTTCCGAAAACAGAGATGTTGATGTATCTTTTTGGGTTGGCTTTTAGATCGATCAACAAATTGTTAAGGTTGGCAGAAGCCTGGCTAATATTTTGGTAAAGTTGTTCATCTTTTGCGAGTTTTCCAAGACTTCCTTCGCCATTTTGTATGCCGGAAATAACGGTATTCAGTTTACCGATTGATGCATCCAAGTTAGCAACGGCATCGTTCAGTTTTTTCGTGTCGATATTTTTAGCTAAATCTCCGTATTTTTCGACTGCAGAATTGGTGGTAACCATGGTTTTATCGGCACTTTCCAAAAGTTTTTGCAACTTAGGATCGTTGCTTGCCAACATGCTGTTCACTTGTTTCGAAGTTGTCTCAAAGCCGGCAACGGTTCTGTTTAGGTTAATTAAGAGGGCACGAATTTCAGCTCTATTTTTATCGTCAAGTATTTTATTGGCATTGCTGGCTAAAGAATCAACTCTTTTTAAAGCTTGTTGAAGTTGATCGGAAATAGGGCCTGCTTTTTCGCCAAGGCTGGACATCAGTGAAAGTTCGTTTCCGCCTTTCAAAGTATCGCCACTTTTTGCCATATCTCCACCGTACACCACATTGATTTTCACTTCCTTACCGGACATCATTCCCGGTTCATAAATTTCTAAAGTAGATGATTTTGAAAAAGAAAAATTGTCTTTGATCAAAACTTTGACTACAAAGCTTATTTTTCCTTCTTTGTTGGTAATCGGTTTTATTTCATCGACCTGTCCAACCCCCAATCCGTTGATGGACACTTTGCTGGAAGTTGCCAAACCGCCCACATCATCAAACTGAGCATAGAAAGTATTATCGGTAGAAAAAAAGGATTTCCCCTTCATAAATTGAAAAAGAACGACGAAGCTTACGATGGCTAGAACGGCTATTAATCCGGCTTTTATTTCTTTGCTAAATTTCACTATTAAAAATTTTATAATCCGCAAATATACTGATTTTAGAATTTAGAAGAATTAAAAATAAGCCAACACCCTTACAAAGCAAAGGGTAGTGCATAAAAAAAGAGACAAACAAAAAGTTGTCTCTTGGAATTTCATAACTGCAACAGATTTTTCATCATTCTGTGTTTTGTGTCGTTTTGGGTTGTTGCAATTAAAAGCTAATGGTTATTAGTTCTTGCAACAAATATATGTTCATAATCACATTTTCATGAAATTATATGAGGGACAAAAGGGGGGACAGAAACTATTATATTTATATCATTTTGATTTTCAACATTTTAAATCTTTGAAAAATCATACATTTGACCTAGGAAAAGTTTAAAAATATTGCTGTACTTTTACAAAACTAAACTAAATTCTGTGAAAATATTTCAAAAAATAAAAGTCTCAACCCTTATTTTATTTTCCATATTGCTTTATGGTTGGCTTTTTTTAACGGTTCAATGTACTTCCAAAAAAGAAACTACGGTTGCCGATTACGAAACTTACCTGAACGGAAAGAAAGAAGAAAACGACCAGAACAAAAATGTAAAACTAAATGAGGTTGAAGAGAAATGCATACATCTTATTGAACTTGGTAACAAGGAAACTAAACTTTGGGACAAAGAAACTCCGAAGGCAAACGATTATTTTGAGAAGTCAATCGTTTTGGCAAAAAAGCACAATCTTACAAGTTTAGAAATCTTTGCAAAACTGAACTATGCACAGTACTTGTATCAATTTCGAAACATGCCCAGATCCTTACCCGTTGTTATTGACCTTACTTTTTTAATTGAAAAAACTTCTGAAAACAACATCATCTATTCCGATGAGACCTATCAGTTTTTGGGGTATTATTACATGACCATCCAACAGTACAAAGAAGCACAAATCTATTTACAAAAAGCCATAAATGTCACTCATGAACAGCAAAAACTAAGTTCTCTTTATGACAATACGGGCATCATTCACTTAAAACAAAATAAAAAAGAACTTGCAGAAAAAAGCTTTAATAAAGCACTTAAAATTGCAACAACCTACAACGACGAGCTAAGAATAGGAAAAATATACGGCAACTTGTCCCAAATCTATATCGATGAAATGCAAGTGGACAAAGCCATAGCCTTATTAAATGAAGATGTCGTACTGTCTAAAAAACACCAGGCCAAGCAAAACACCATGTTTGCGTTGATACAGCTATCCAAAGCCTATGAGGCAAAACAAAACATAAAAAAATCGGACAGCTTGCTCCATGAAGCCATAAAAATCGCAGAAAGCAAATCGTATTTCAAATCCTCTGAATTGGAAATCCTAATACTTCTAAAAGGCATCGCTATGAGAACAAACGATACGATAAATGAATTGAAATACCGAAGAAAAATTGAACTATTAAAAAAAGACCTTTCCCATACCGACGGACCTGAAAGCATTACGAATACACAGTATCACGCTCAGTTATCCGCTGTAAATTTGCAAATGGAAAATGAGAAGTCCAAACTAAAAGAAATCAATACAAACAACAAAATCTTAATTCTTGTTTTGGTTTTTGTTTTGGTTTTATCCACTCTTACATTCATAAACATCAATAGAAAGTTTAAAATTGAAAAAACGGAACATCAAAACATTTTATTAACGGCCGAAATCGATAAAATAAACTCTGAGAACAAGCTGAAAGCTGCCCACCACTCTATCGACTCCTACTTTCAGTATCTCAATGAAAAGAACCAACATATAGAAACATTAAACAAAAAAATAAATTCTCTAGAAAAAAGCAGCACATTTCATAAAAATGAAAAAATAAACGATTTACAAAAGTTATTGAAATCCCATTTGATGACGGACGAAAATTGGTTTCCATTCAGAAAGACCTTCATGGAAGCCTATCCCGACTATTTTGAATACCTAACCACCCAATTTGAAGATCTGACAGAGTCGAACTTACGATTAATCATTCTATTAAAATTAGGCATCAATACTAAAGAGTTACAAAACATCTTGGGCATTAGTGCCGATGCTGTAAAAAAAGCAAAACAAAGGCTCAGAAAAAAGCTGGGTGACAAATACGATTCATTGTTCGAGATTTCTAATGAATAAGCAATCCAAAAAATTCGTCACAAAAAAAAACAGACTTCAAAAAAATTGAAGTCTGTTTTTTTTTTATATTTAAAAATAGAATCTTATTGTTGAGTTGCAGTTTTACCCCAAATTTCTATTCTATAATCTTCGATATCGGCGTTATCTTGAAGTGACTTGATAAATCCTTGTCCGAAGAACTGAGCATTTTGCTGTGTAATGGATTGTACCATTTGCTTTAGATCTCCCGGCTGCTTGTTAACCACTTCGTTCTTTTTAAGTACTACAAATACTCCTGTATTCCCTTCGATTGGGTTAGATACTTTATTTTTCGCAACACCAAATGCCGCTCCAGCCACTCTAGGCTCAATAGAACCTGCAACTTGTGGGTTGATTAGATTAACTTGTGCATTTTGAATGCTTGTTCCAAATAATTTAGCCGCTTGATCCAAAGATGCAATTTTAGCAGAAGCCAATTTTTCGGAAATCTTTTTTGCAGCCAATTGATTTTTTACGATAGGCTCAATTTGGTCTCTAACATTTTCAGGATTTACAGCACCTTTATTTTGGATGCCTTTCAGGATCACAACAATTCTGTCTCCTGTTCCGTCCACAGTAAAGAATTCTGTATCACCTTCTTTTCTATTTTTATCAAAAGCCCAAGTCGTAATTTCAGCATCTTTATCGGTTCCTAATCCTGGGATAGATCCGTCAAATCTTTTCACAGATTTTGGATTGCTGAATGCATAATTGTCTTTTTTTGCCAAGTTTTCAAAATCGTTGAATGATTTTCCTTGAATTTGTTGGATAAACCTTCTGGCTTTCTTATCGATATCGCTTTCTGTGGTTGCAGACGGCTTGATCAACTTAGCTACATTCGCCACTTTGTACCCCATGGATCCGGATTTTTTATCATCAACATGAATGATGTGATATCCAAAAGAGGTTTCTGCAAGTCCATAATTCCCTTTAGCATTGTTTGCCAAGAAGCTCAAATAACCTGGTGCAAATGGAGATTCTGGCGTTGTCCATCCCACACTTCCTTTTCTTTCTACGGCATTTGGTTCATCGGATTGTTTCATTTCCAATTCAAATTTAGCAGGATCTGCTTTTACTTCTGCTAAAATTTTATCGGCGATGGCTTTTGCTTCTTCTTTTGTACGAGTTGCAGTAGAACGATCTGCACCTTTATAAGCGATTAATATGTGGCTGGACAATGTAGAGTCTGATGGTTTTTTACCTACCAATTTAGACAAAACATAATATCCGGATTCTTTGTACGGACCAAAAATTTGACCAATATTTGCTGTTGGCACTTGATCTTTGATTGCAGCCGGTAGCATATTGGCATTCATGTACGAAGGGTTGAACCTTACATCAGAGTTGGCATCAACAAATAAGGAGTCGCTGGTTGTATTTTGGAAGTTTTCCTTGCCACCACTGGCGTCAGAACCAACAGACAACAACTTGTTCATTTCCTTCAAAATAACTTCCTCATCTTTTGCACTTGCTTGTGCTGGGAACAAAACAACTCCCATATTTCTACTCGGTTCGGATTTGAAACGAAGAGGATGTTTGTCGATATAGTTTTTTAGATCTTCAGTGGTAACTTTAATAGGATTTTTTTTCAAATACTCATCGTAGTTAACTTTCACGAAATCAATATCAGCAACTTGGTCTTTTTGCTTCATCATTTCTTCGGCCTCTTTTTTACCCGTTGTGATACCGGCAGTTAGGTTATTAAAAACCATGTTGGCCATCATTCTATACTCCATGGATTTTCTGGTTTTCAACCAACCGTTATATACCTCTGGATTAGAATTTTTAGCTTCTTCAATTTGTTTTTTGATGTCTTGAAGTTTGAAATTTCCTTTTTCGTCAAAGTTCGAAGGATTTTGTGCAAACATAGGATCTGAAGGCAACATGGACCAGAACAATTCGTCGGTCATTTTGAAGCCCATTTTCTCAAATTGTTGTTTGATCAATTTGCTTTGTACCATAAACTGCCACGCTTGCTCTTCCAAACCGGTCGTTGGCTGACCTTGTTGTTGAGCTTGCTGTTGCAATACGAAGAGTTGATCTTGATACTCTTCTCTGGTAATTTTTTCTCCATTTACTTTCCCAAGGACATCTGGGTTTTGCCCAAAGACTTTATCAATGCTGTCTGGGTTTACTAAAAATGCAAGAAGTGCAATAACAATAGTACCCATCAACAGCCACGGTCTGTTTCTAATCTCAGTTAAAACTGCCATTTTATATTATCATTTTTTATATAGTGTGCGAAAATACACATTTTTAAGAGATTATAAAAATTTAATCTAATATTTCATTCAAAAGTAAAATTCAATTAATTCAACTTCAACAATTGAATGATTTTTAAACACATTCTACAAGAAAGTTCAGTTAAAACCCTTATGGTAAAATTGAAAATAAAAGTACCTTTGTATCAACTTAAAACCCATTGGAATGAAACAAATTAGTTTACTTGTAATGGTGGTTTTCAGTGCTTCTCTATCGGCACAAATTGCTAGTTTAGTCCCTACGAGAGGCGCAGACACACAAATGATGAATAAAAATTCAACCACCAACCGTGTGGAAACGGATCGTCAAACGATCGGTTATCCCGTTGCTTCGTTAATCCCTTTTCAACAAAAAGGGAAATATGGCTTCAAAGATCAAAATGGATCCATTTCCATTCCGATCGTGTATAACAATGTTTGCTTTTTTGCAGAAGAATGCAGGATACTTAATTCCCCAAATGAAAGCATTCGGAAGTTTGGAAGTTCGGACTATGCATCCGTTCAGCTCGGCAACAACCAATACCGAATTGATAAAGACGGCAATAAAGTTTACACTTTCAAAGACGACGATTTAGGAAAATGCATTAGCAATTATCAAAAGCAACATTATTTGGCCTACATCGTAAACGGCAAATACGGATTGATTGAATATGACAAATACACAGAAGACGAACATCAGCAGGAATTCAAAATACAGCCTGAGTACGATATGATTCATGTTTTGGAAGGCAATGATTTAGAAAACCCCATGTTGATTGCAGGCAAAGGAAATAAATTTGGCATCATCGACATCAACAACAACATTATTGTTCCTTTTGACTATGCCGATATCAAAAGAAATTACAGTTGGAAATTGGCCAGTTTATTTGAAGTTTCCAAAGACGGACATCGCTTTTACTACATCGACAATCAAAACAAAGTTTACAAATAGTTTATTATTTTCAAACCCAAGAAAATCCATTTCAATTCTGAGATGGATTTTCTTGGGTTTTTAGCGATCTGTTTTTTTTAAAAAACATGTAAAATTGTCTTACCGACTCCTGTGGCATAAGAATTGAGCATATACAGCTTAAGTCTCGACCAACACGGCTTCCCAAACAATTTGGGAGTGGGAGATTTATATTCAAAACAACAATATAGACAAATTGTCAGTTAATTATGATAGAATTTGATGACATCGACTTTGATGATATCCTTACCGATGGGTTCAGCATTGTGACAGAAGAAATAGATCTAAAAGATCAAACCACCGATGACAAAAACATAAAGCAAAGCACCTTTCCGATTTTGCCGGTAAGAAATTTGGTGATGTTTCCTAAAATAGTAATCCCCATAACTGCTGGGCGCGAACAAAGTAAAAAACTAATACAAGAAGCTCAAAAAAACAACGAGCTGATTGGGATTGTTAGTCAGAAAAACGCGAATGTAGAGCACCCCGAAGGCAGCGATCTTTATCAAACAGGAACCATCGTAAGAGTAATAAAAACCATCAAACTTCCGGATGGCAACACTACGGTGATCACCAAAGGAATACAACGATTCAAAATAAAAAAAATTGTTGAAAGCCAACCGTATTTCCGTGCAGAAATCTCTAAACTTACCGATACTGCTTCTAAAAATAAAGAAGAATACGATGCCCTGTTGGAGAACATCAAAGATCTGGCTCTGAAAATTATACAATTGGATCCTAACATCCCAAACGGTGCCAACTTTGCCATCAGCAACATGGCTAAAGGTGAAGAGATGCTGAATTTCATCTGTACCAATGCCAATTTTGATGCCTCGGACAAGCAAATTTTGTTGGAAGAAAAACAAATCCACAAAAGAGCTGAAAAATGCTATGAAATGATGTTGGAAGACTATAAAAAATTAGAACTCCGCAATCAAATACACCAGAAAACCAATAAAGAACTGGACAAAAACCAAAGAGAATACTTCCTGAATCAGCAAATCCGAACCATACAAGAAGAATTGGGAGGAGGTCCGGAATCGGATGTTGAAGACCTGAAACTGAAAGGCGAAAATAAAAATTGGTCAGTAGAAGTTGAGGAGCATTTTCAGAAAGAAATTAAACGACTGCAAAGACACAACCCCAACTCCCCCGACTACAACATCCAAAGAAATTATTTGGATTTCTTTACCGATTTGCCATGGGACACTTATACCCAAGATGTTTTTGACATCAACAAAGCTCAAAAAACCTTGGACAAAGCCCACTTTGGATTGGAGGATATCAAAAAAAGAATTTTGGAACACATGGCCGTTTTAAAACTGAAAGCCAACATGAAATCTCCAATCTTATGTTTGGTAGGCCCTCCCGGTGTAGGAAAAACCTCTTTAGGCAAATCCATTGCCGATGCCTTAGGTAGGAAATATGTTCGTGTGTCTTTGGGAGGTCTCCACGACGAGTCCGAAATCCGTGGACATAGAAAAACATACATTGGAGCAATGTCCGGTAGAATATTACAAAGCATAAAAAAAGCAGGCAGCTCCAATCCGGTTATCGTTTTAGATGAAATTGACAAATTGGGACAAGGCATACACGGAGACCCGAGTTCAGCACTTTTAGAAGTTTTGGATCCGGAACAAAGCCATTCGTTTTACGATAATTTTTTGGAAATGGGTTACGATCTTTCTAAAGTCATGTTTATTGCCACTGCCAATTCACTTTCTTCCATCCAAACTCCTCTTTTGGATCGTATGGAATTGATTGAGATTGCAGGATATACTTTAGAAGAAAAAATTGAGATTGCCAAGAGACATCTTATCAAAAAGCAACAAGAAGAAAACGGTTTGGATGCAAAATCCTTCAAACTGGGGAATGCAGAATTGAAACACATCATCGAGGCCCACACCTCTGAAAGCGGCGTGAGAACTTTAGAAAAAAGAATTGCAGCAGTAGCACGATGGGTAGCGCTACAAACCGCCATGGAAAAAGATTTTGACCCTAAAATATCCGTTGATAAAATTGATGAAATCCTAGGCGTACCACGACCTAAAAACCTTTCTGAAACCACTAATGTACCTGGAGTGGTTACCGGATTGGCATGGACATCCGTAGGTGGTGATATTTTATTTATCGAAAGTATTTTGAGCAAAGGTAAGGGCAACCTTACCATGACCGGAAACTTAGGAAATGTCATGAAAGAATCTGCAACCATTGCTTTAGAATATATAAAAGCCAAACATCTGGACTTGGGCATTGAGGTAGAACTTATAGAAAATAAAAACATTCATGTCCATGTACCTGAAGGAGCTACACCAAAAGACGGACCTTCTGCAGGTATTGCCATGCTGTCTTCTATGGTGTCCAGTTTTAGAAATAAAAAAATAAAATCGCATCTTGCCATGACCGGTGAGATTACCCTAAGAGGGAAAGTGCTTCCTGTTG
Organism: Amniculibacterium sp. G2-70; assembly: GCF_014353055.1. Lineage (GTDB taxonomy): Bacteria > Bacteroidota > Bacteroidia > Flavobacteriales > Weeksellaceae > Amniculibacterium > Amniculibacterium aquaticum. The sequence continues at coordinate 1,546,567 of NZ_CP060698.1, read as the reverse complement.
GTGGTATCAAAGAAAAATTACTTGCCGCAACAAGAGCCGGAATAAAAGAAGTCATTTTATGTGAAGCCAACCGTAAAGATGTTGAAGAAATAAAACAAGATTACTTGAAAAATATAAAAATTCACTTTGTGAATTCAATGAGTGAGGTGATCGATTTGGCCATAGAAAAATAAAAAATAAAATCCCTTTGAATTACGATTTCAAAGGGATTTTATTTTTGTATTAATGACAATTCTCTTGATGTTCGCCTGGATGATCATGATCTTTGTGCAAATGCAAAGCTTCGGCTTTTGGAGAGAGATAAGGGATTCCCAACTCCAAACCTCGAACGACAAACAGTCCGCCAAGAACAATCATTATAAAAGGGATTATCTTCAAAACTTTAATTCTAAAAGCCTGTGTCATTAGATTACCGATTAATACTACGGCAAACATAAACGGAAGCGTGCCCAACCCAAAAAGAGCCATAAAAGAAGCGCTCTGCCATATTCCACCAGCTGCTAGAGAGGCCGTAAGAGCCATATAGACCATTCCACATGGAAGAAATCCGTTGAGAATACCGGTTAGAAATCTGGATTTATAGTCTGCTTTTTGCAGCAATTGTCCCAAGTTTTTTTTCACAGAGAACAATATATGGGTAAGAAAAGGAATTTTTGATGCAAAATCTTTACCCCCAAAGGAAAAAACAGCCATTAAAATTAAAAGAACTCCCACTAAAACAGTTAGGTACTTTTGGAATCCTGCCATTTCAAACCCTTGTCCCACAATACCCAATACCGCTCCTAAAAAAGAATACGAAACAATTCTCCCGAACTGGTAGGTCAAATTTTGAAGGTAATAATTTATGGCTTGAGACTTTGTCAGCCCCAAGGAAAGTGCAATAGGCCCGCACATCCCAATACAGTGAAACCCTGATGCAAAACCTAGAGCTAAAGCCGATATTACAAGTGCTATTTCCATAAAACATCGTAATCCACTTGATATTCTTTTTTATCAACAGACCATTTCACTTTTAAAGTATAAGAACCCGAGACCAAAACTTCTTTTGGAATCACAAATGCTTGGTTGTTGTCCAAACCAACCTCTTTGTTAATGTCTAAATTTTTATCATCGGTCCTGAACAGGCTAAAATGAATTGATTGAGTATCCGGTACAATTTTACTAGGAAATTGTATTTTTATTCCTTCAGAAAGTTCGGTATAAGAAGGTTTTTCTTCTAGAGTTTCTGCATTGTTTTTAGCATCAATTACTTTTTGATACTGCATTTCATCTTCATAATAATTATCCGAAACCATTTCCGAATTTTGCTTCCCGTTGGGGAATATCAATACCATGAATAGGATGAACCCCATAAAGAGTAACAAGGCAATCACAACGCCATGTCCCCAATTTAATTTTTTCAACATAATTAAAATTAAAAAGCTAATTTAAATGGTCCTTCGAAATAGGTTTTAAAGACATCCAATTCTTTACCTTTTTCATCGTAAACACCAATTTCTATATTTTGTTTAGACATTTTTATTTCCTTTTCTGGGAAGCTAATGTTTACCGTTCCTTTGGAAATTTGATCTCTTTTCACCAAAACTGTTTTTTCTCCACTGAGGGTTACTTCGCCGTGCTTAGGTTCCAAAACTTTTATGCTAAGTTTAATATCCTTGTTGGATTTGTTAAGCAAAGTAAAGTTGTATGAATTGGTAATTTTCCCATCTCTTAAGAAATAGGTAGAACCTGCCGGTTTGATGAATTTTGCTTCCATGGTACCACGATCTTGCATCAAAAACACCATAAAACCTATCATTGCAATAAGTACCGCTGCATACGCCTTCATTCTGGTTGTAAATTTGAAAGGCTGTTCCTTTTCTATTTCATCTTCGGTTGCATAACGAATAAGACCTTTAGGAAAACCTACCTTCTCCATGACTTCATCACAAGCATCGATACATGCTGTACAGTTCACACATTCCAGCTGCTGACCGTCTCTAATGTCGATACCGGTTGGGCAAACGACCACACATTGGTTACAATCGATACAATCTCCTTTTCCTGCAGCTTGTCGATCTTCTCCTTTTCTCCATTTTGCTCTATTTTCACCTCTTTTGAAGTCGTAATACACATTGATGGTTTGTTTGTCAATAAGTACACCTTGCAAACGACCATAAGGACAAACCAAAGTACATGCCTGCTCTCGGAACCATGCAAAAACAAAATAAAAAGTTGCCGTAAACAAGACCATGACCAAAAAATTGGTTGAATTGGCAATAGGTCCCTCTTTCATTATTTTCAATACCTCTTCGTAACCTACAATGTACATGAACATAAAATGGGTGACAACAAGAGATATAAGAACATAGATGCTCCATTTCAAACCTCTTTTCCAGATTTTTTCTGAATTCCAAGATTGTTTGTCTAATTTTATTTGTTTGTTTCTATCCCCTTCTATCCAATACTCAATTTTTCTAAAAACCATTTCCATAAAGATGGTCTGAGGACATATCCACCCGCAGAAAATACGACCAAAAGCTACGGTAAATAGAATAATAAATACCAAAGCGGTAATAGAACCCAATGCTAGAATGAAAAAGTCTTGTGGGAAAAACGGTTGACCAAACAAAAAGAATTTTCGATCTAAAACATTGATTAAAAATAACGGATTACCATTAATTTTAACAAAAGGAAGTACAAAGAAAGTAATAAGAAGTAAAATAGCGACAATAGTCCTGTAATTGGTATATCGTCCACTTGGCATTTTTGGATATACCCACTTTCTTTTTCCTGTATTGTCCATGGTGCCCACAGAATCTCTGAAAGTTTCTGCGTCCACAACTTGACCTTGACCACCTCTAAAGTGGCCGTGTTCTGTATCTGACATTAAAACTGTTTTTTCTTTCTACAAATTTAAGGCTAAAAATGTAGATAAATGGTGACTATGATTACATTTAAGTATTTCTATAATTAAAAAAAGCCATCTTTAAAAGATGACTTTTTCTAAAATTTATAAAAAATTATTTTTCCCAATTTGCAGGAGTTCCTTGAGGAGCTGCACCACCTTGAGCAGGTGTAATTGGAGATACTTCTTGATTGATGTGGTAAACATAAGCCGCAACATTTTGGATATCGTTACCGGTTAACACACCATTTTTACCGAAGGCCTGCATGGCAGGGTTGTTTGGACTACCGTCTTGAACCATGTGGAAAACATTTTTAAATAAAGTTTTCTCTGGTTGGTTAATCCAAGTATTGTCGGTAAGGTTAGGACCGATACCACCTTTACCACCATCACCATGACAAGACACACAATTGGATTTGAAAATCTCTTCACCAGCGGCAATATTGTCTGCAGAGAATTTTGCATTTTCTAAAGTGGCTTGCGGAGCAGTTTTCATGTACTCGGCAATTGCAGCAGTTTGATGTTTGTATTCTTCATCGTACTCTTTTCCTTGGTGAGCAAAATCTGTAAATGAAAATGCAATTAGGTAAACGATACAATAAGCGACACCGAACCAGAAAAGACCCAACCACCATTTTGGTAATTGGTTGTCCAATTCCATAATCCCATCGAAACCGTGGTCGATAAGGATGTCTTTTTCTTCTTTAGCCGTTTGCTTTTGGAAAGCCGATTGGTAAAGTGACTTGAAATAAGGTTGTTTTTTGCTTTCTAGATACGCTGCTTTTTCAGCATCCGAAAGTCTTTTAAACTTTTCATTTTCGATAATATCACCAATGGAACTGTGGATATAAGTCAGAATCACAGCGATTACTGAAGTCCCCCAGAAATATGGTGAAGTTAAGAAAGAACTGTTTTGTACAAACATGTAATAAACAACAAACAGGATAACAAATACCCAAAATATGCTGATGTATATAGGAGTTCTAGGTTTCATAATTTAATACTTTAAAGATTAATATCTGAATCATCATCTAAAGGAGCATTCGCTTCTTCATCATAGTACTTCTTGGGTCTGGAAAACACATAGATAATCAAACCTACGAAGAATACGATAAAAATAAGTAAAGCGATAATCTGAAAAAGATTGGAGTTCTCTCCGTTGGAGAGGATGTCTCTAAAACTTTGTGGTATCATAATGCTCCTTTAGAAATTTGATTATTTTATACTAGCAGTTTTTACTTCCGTCGTTTTGATGTCTGTTCCTAATCTTTGTAGGTAAGCAATCAATGCTACGATTTCTTTTTTCTCTAACTGACCTGGTCTATCTGCGTAAGCCGTTTTTAAGTCGGCTGCTTCAGAGAAAATATCCTTAACGATTTTCTTCGCTTGGTTATCTGCCCAAGTGTTAGCACTATCGATTTCTGCTTGAGTATACGGTACATCGAAAGTATTCTTCATCAAATTCAACTTATCCACCATTTTGGTACGATCCAAATCGGTTGCGATCAACCATGGGTAACGAGGCATGATAGAACCTGCGGATGTCGATCTTGGGTTGTACATGTGTTTGTAATGCCAAGAACTTGGGTTTTTACCACCTTGTCTGTGCAAATCCGGTCCCGTTCTCTTAGATCCCCAAAGGAATGGTCTATCGTAAACAAACTCTCCGGCTTTAGAATATTGACCATTTTTCCCGTTAAAACGAACTACTTCATCACGGAAAGGACGAATCATTTGCGTGTGACAAGAGTTACAACCTTCACGGATGTACAAGTCTCTACCTTCTAATTCTAGTGGTGAATATGGCTTAACAGCAGAGATTGTAGGTACATTTTCTTTTACGGTCAATGTAGGAATAATCTGTACCATACCACCAATTGCAACCGCAATTAAAGATAAAACTGTAAGATACAAAGGCATTCTCTCTAACCATAAGTGTACGCCTTCTCCTTCTTTTCTTGCTTTTCCGATGTTTGCCAATGCAGGAGCTTCTGCCGGAACATCTTTTTGGAAAGATCCACTTCTAACTGTAGCTACCACATTGATACACATCAAAATAGCACCAGCAATATAAAGCAAACCACCAACAAATCTCATTTTATAATACGGTAGAATAGCCGTTACGGTATCCAACCAGTTTTTCCATTCAAGTGTACCGTCCGGGTTGAATTGTTTCCACATCAAACCTTGAGTAAATCCAGCGATGTACAATGGAACTGCATAGAAAATAATCCCTAGTGTACCCAACCAGAAATGCCAGTTGGCCAATTTCACAGACCAAAGTTTGGTTCTCCACATAATTGGCAATAGGTAATATACCATACCAAAAGTGATGAAACCGTTCCATCCTAAAGCACCCAAATGCACATGCCCAATTACCCAATCGGTAAAGTGACCAACTTTATTTAGCGTTTTTGTTGCCAAGATTGGACCTTCAAAAGTAGCCATACCGTAGCAAGTAATTGCTACTACGAAAAATTTCAAAATAGGATTTTCTCTTACTTTATCCCAAGAACCTCTAAGTGTCAAGAGACCGTTAAGCATACCTCCCCAAGATGGAGCGATAAGCATGATGGAGAAACCTGTACCTGTAGCTTGTACCCATGCAGGCAAAGCGGTATATTGTAAATGGTGAGGACCTGCCCAGATATAAACGAAGATCAAAGACCAGAAGTGGATGATTGATAGTTTATATGAGAAAACCGGTCTATCAGCAGCTTTAGGAACAAAATAATACATCAAACCTAGAATAGGAGTCGTCAGTACGAATGCTACAGCATTATGACCGTACCACCATTGTACCAAAGCATCTTTCACACCAGAATAAGCGGAATACGATTTCCATCCGGTGAAAGACAAAGGAACCTCTAAGTTATTGAAAATATGCAACATTGCAATTGCAATCCAAGTTCCGATGAAGAACCAAACGGCAACATACAAATGTCTTACTCTTCTAACTGCTACTGTAGCGAACATGTTGTAACCAAAAACCAACCATACAAGCGTAATCATGATATCGATTGGCCATTCGTGTTCAGCATATTCTTTAGAAGTGTTGATTCCCATAAGGAAAGTAATCACTACAGCAACGATCATTAATTGCCAACCCCAGAAATGAATCCAAGAAAGGGTATCGCTGTACATTCTCGTTTTAAGCACTCTTTGCATAGAGTAATAAGCTCCGGCAAAGAAACCATTACATACGAATGCGAAAATAACCGCAGAAGTATGCAACATTCTAATTCTACCAAAACCGAAATAACCGTGAGAGTTGATCAAGCCCTGAATCCCTCCAGAAGATAGGGTCTTGATGGTTGTATCATCGGTTCCTAAAAAGTATTCAGGAAGCTCGGGGTAGAATAACATCAAAGCAGCAGTAAGTCCAAGCAAAAACCCTACGATACCAAATACTACGGTAGCATAGAGAAACGCACGAACAATACTGTTGTCGTAACTAAACTTTTGTGTCTCCATTTTATATAATTAACTGTTTTTTTCCTGTTTTTTTTCTTAATCTGGAAGGTCTTCTGTTTTCGGCTTTTCCTTCACCTCATCGTCAAATAAAATTCGTACCGCTGGGGATTCGTCATCTTCAAACTGTCCTTTTTTGGCATTGATGATGAAGATGATTAAGAAAACCACCGCCAATGAGACTGAGCAAATGATCATCAAATACAAAAATTCCATTTCGCCGCAAATTTAAGGTTTATAAGCATTCAAAATTAGTAATTTAATATGATTTTCGATTTCAATTGTTAAAAAATGTTAATTTATAAAAAATCTAAATAACCCCACAAGCGTTTAGTTCCTGATTATTAAACTCTTATCTAGACAAATCATTTTCTTAAAATTGATTAAAAAAATCTATATATTTTCTTTATAATTGATCCTTTTTACAAATTTCGGATTAAAAAATCCTATTCATTGGACTTCGGATTGATTTTTAGGCTTTTCACATCTTCAATTTTCATCAAATAGTCCTCTTTTTTTTCAGGGAATTTTTCCATGAGAATTTCATAACCGCGAATGGCCTTGCTGTACAATCGTTGTTCTATATAAAGTCCCACCAAGGTATCCGTCATCAGATGCGAAATATCATCGCCTCGATCTTTGTATGCCACATCGACACCCTCTTTAAGTCTAGAAATTTTTGGCTCATTTTCTATAAAGGAATCGATTGCTTTGGTTTTAATCTCTTCTTTGGAATCTTCAAAGACAATTTCTTCCACAATTTCTTCTACAATTTCCTCTTCCGATTTGGAACGATCGAGCAATATACTTTCTTCAAGCTGTTCCTTATCCAACTGCAACCAATTGTGCCAAGTACTTATAAATTGAGGGATGTTGCTGTTGAGTATTTCTATTTTTTCTGCAGTCTTCTCTACTACAACTTCTTCATGCAAATTCCCTTTCTCTTCATCCGATGAGACGATCGTATTTTCAAAAAAAGAAATGTCCACAGCCGGTCTATTCTCCAGATCTGTAACGGTTTTCTCTTCATCAACCGGTACATTCTGAGACCCAGGTAGGTTTCTAGAAAAACGACTTTGCGAAATATTTTCTTTTAAATCCATTGGCTTCCAATCCATTGGACTTTCGTCGATGATTTCTTCTTTTGTTTTTTCCGTTAAATTTGGAATAACAATTTCTTTTCTTTCCAAAAAAACATCGTGAACTTCTGCAAAATTAATTTCGTTATTTTCAGGGATTTCTTCAACAATTGGAGTGGCTTCTACTTTTGTTTTTTTATTGGCTTTCATTTTAGCCTCAACCTCAGCAATCAATCTTTGCATTTCATCCTGCTGTTTTTTCTCCTTCAATCGCTGCTCTTCCCTTTTCATATCGTTGGTTAATGCACTTTCGGAATGACCAATCATAGAAACTTTCGGTAAAAACTCATCAACCCCATGGAAATCCAGTCCAGCGTCATGGTCTTGTTGAATTTCCTCTGCTTCTGCATTTGCATCCAATTCTACATTCTTCACTTCCAATTGTTTTTCAATATTATTGTTGATGGTCGGGACTTCTTCAGTTGTTTCAACGACAATTTCTTCGTTCAATTCTTCTTCAAATACAACAGGCTCTACCACACTTTGGGTTTCGTCGACCATTCCATTTACATCCATTGCAACATGGGATTCTTCAACATCGACATCTTCGACTTTTTCATCAACGAAAACAGTTTGGGTTAATGGCGCTACAAGATCTTCCTTTGCCTCAACTTCATTCTGGAAAACGACTTTTTCCGGCTGAATATTTACCTGATCTTCAACCGATTCTTCCAATTCTTTGGCTTCAATGTTGGTGAAATTTTTAACCTCATCATTCGTAACAACCGCTGTAATTTCTGTAGGGGTTTCCATCGACTTTTCTTCAAGTGAAGTTTCGTTTTTAACAACCGCTTGGATCGGCTCATTTTTTTTGATCAACTGATATAGAATCTTTTTATCCGTTGTATATGCCGCTGTAACAGCCAGTTGCGAGGCATAGTCTTCTTTTCTGAACTGATGCAAACCGTAGAGATACAAAGCCCTGAGACTCTGCATATACGGTTGTTTGCTTATTTCTTTCTCCAACAAATCCAAATCGTTTTCAACGATCTGCTTGGGCATTTTTACGATTTCTAAAAGTCTTGCATTCATCTTACCAATTGGCTACAATATCGTTAAAAATTTTATTGATGATTCTTTCGTTCACAATTTTTACTTGCGCCGCTTCTATGGAAGTAAAATTGAGATTGCTGCTGAAAGTACTCTCGTCGGTATAAGTTCTGTCAAAACTTTTTTCCGGTTCTTTTTTATTTTCATAATGCACCTTGACCGTCATGGACAGCTTATTTTGTGCGGCTTGCATAAAGTTTCCGTTTCCGGTATTGGTTGGGGAAGATATGGAAGTGGGTGCTATGCTGTAATCCGTAATTTCTCCTTCAATTAAAATATCCGGATTGTCTTTGGTCCCTTTCAGAGTTGTCCTTTGCAAAAATCGATTCTGAACATCGGTAGAAAACTGCTGCGAAAGATTGGGATTGACCAAGGCGGCATTGTTCGGAAAGTCTCTAACCAAAATCGTTTGAGTTTCCGGACTAAGTGATGATCCTGTAAAACTGTAACACGAAACCAAGACCAACATGAGCATCAAGCTAAAAAAAGATTTTATGACGATGTTTGTTATTTTCATACTGTATGACGAGCGAAAGAAATTATTCTTCTAAGTTAAATTGTTTTATTTTTCTGTACAATGTTCTTTGAGAAATTCCCAATTCATCAGCAGCCTTGTTTCGGCGACCGTTATGCTTTTCGAGCGCTTTTATAATCAGGTCTTTTTCGTTGTTTTGAAGCGAAAGGGATTCGGGTTGTGCCTCTTCCAGTTCGATATCTTCTACTTCATCAAAATCATCAGAATGATGCGAAACGATGGTCGGATGCTGCAGCTTTCCGGTATTTTCATTTTCAAAATACAACAAAGAATTTTGACCGACCTCTTGGTTTTGAGCATAAACTCTGGAAATCAAATCCTTTTCTTGATGGGAAATATTGGCATTCCCACGGTTTTTGATCAACTCGGAAGTGAGAGACTTTAGATCGTTGATGTCGTTACGCATATCGAACAAAATCTTATACATGATTTCTCTTTCCGAATGAAATTCGGAGCTGCTAACACCTCCTCCATTTTTCTGAACTACGGCTGGCAAATGCGCATTCATAGGGATATACTCGGACAATTTGCCGGCTGTAATTTCTCTATTCTGTTCCACAACCGTCATTTGTTCAACCAAATTTCGGATTTGCCTAACATTTCCAGGAAACGAATAATTTTCTAAATAATGTACCGCATCGTCTGTAAGTACCAATTCTGGCATTCTGTATTTTTCGGCAAAATCAATGGCAAATTTTCTAAACAAAAGATGGATGTCTCCATGTCGTTCTCGAAGTGCCGGCATATCGATTTGCACGGTATTCAGACGATAGTACAGATCTTCTCTGAACCTCCCGTCTTGTATGGCCTTCATCATATTGACATTGGTTGCTGCCACAATCCTCACATTGGTTTTTTGTACTTGTGATGACCCCACCTTCATAAACTCTCCGCTTTCTAAGACGCGAAGCAAACGCACTTGGGTCTGTAAAGGCAACTCGCCCACTTCATCCAAGAAAATGGTTCCGCCATCGGCCACTTCAAAATAGCCTTTTCTAGTGGCTGTAGCTCCGGTAAAAGCTCCTTTTTCGTGACCAAAAAGTTCAGAATCTATGGTTCCTTCCGGAATGGCTCCACAGTTGACCACCACATACGGCTGATGCTTTCTTTTGGATTCGGAATGAATAATTTTTGGGATAAATTCCTTTCCCACACCCGACTCACCAATTACCAAAACGGAGATGTCGGTGGGGGCAACTTGTATGGCTTTTTCCAAAGCACGATTGAGGACTGGAAAATTTCCTATAATCCCAAATCGATTTTTTATATTTTGTAGGTTGGTCATTATTTATAGTTCAGGTTATTCTTTTTAAGTTTCAGGTTTCAAGTTTCAGGTTTAGGGTTTTCTGAATTTATTCCCTTAAAAATCATTTCTATTCAAATAGGAAATAAAATTACTGATCTTTCCACTTCAATTTTCATAATCTAAAATAAGTATTTCTAGTTGTTCTTTTTCGATAAAACCATAATCGAAAACTCAAATTTGTTCCTTGAATCTAAAATTTCTATTTAATTCGGTCTCGATAGTCAGTCTAAAAATAACTTTTGACAGCCTTCTTGCTTCTTTCCAAATTTCTAAATCCTCAAATCTCTTAACAGTTGACATCACTTTTTATCTTAAACTTGAAACTTGAAACACAAATCATGAAACAAAATCACTTACAACATCTCGCCAATCAAAGTTCCTCTGGTGGACGAGTTCACAAAAACCTGTACCGTATCTCCAAGTTTTGTTCCTTCTTTTATATCGAAAACCACCACGGCATTTTGCGAGTTTCTGCCCTTCCATTGGTTTACATTTTTTCTAGATATTCCGTCAATTAAAACTTCGTGCACCTTTCCCACATAGGATTTCATTCTTAAAGTAGAAAGTTCTCCTTGCAAATCCACCACTTCTTGCAGCCTTCTGCTTTTTACATCATCCGGAATATTGTCAGGCATTTTTTTATGTGCCGGAGTTCCTGGTCTTTCAGAATAGGCAAACATGTAACCGTAATCGTACTCTACCTCTTTCATTAGCGAAATGGTATCTTGGTGATCTTCCTCGGTTTCGTTGCAGAAGCCTACCATGATGTCTTGAGAAAATGCAATTTCCGGAACAATTAATTTTGCTTCACGGATCAAGTCCAAATACTCTTGTCGTGTATGCTGTCTGTTCATGGCTTTCAGCATATTGTCGCTACCGCTTTGCACCGGGAGGTGAACATATTTGCAAATATTATGATGCTTTGCCATCATTCTGAAAACATCCAAGCTCATATCCTGAGGATTGGAAGTTGCAAATCTGATTCGGATTTCTGGAAGTTCTGTCGCTACCATATCCAACAATTCGGCAAAATGAACGGCTGTAAGTTGTTGCATTTCTGATGCTTTGTCGAAATCTTTTTTGGCTCCACCTCCGTACCAAAGGTAAGAATCTACATTCTGCCCCAGAAGAGTGATTTCTTTGTATCCGTTGTCCCAAAGTTCTTTACATTCTCGGATGATGGAATGCGGATCTCGGCTTCGTTCTCTACCTCTTGTGAAAGGCACGATGCAGAAAGTACACATGTTGTCGCAACCACGGGTGATGGTCACAAAAGCCGTAACGCCGTTTCCACCCAAACGAACGGGAGAAATGTCGGCATAGGTTTCGTCTTTGGAAAGGATGACATTGATGGCGTCTTTTCCGCCTTCGGTTTCTTTTAAAAGATTGGGAAGATCCCTGTAGGCATCTGGACCGACTACCAAATCTACCAACTGTTCTTCTTCCAGCAATTTATGCTTCAATCGTTCTGCCATACAACCCAGAACTCCCACAATCAGGTTGGGTTTGGTTCTTTTCAGGCTTTTGAATTTGGACAACCTCATCCTTACGGTTTGCTCTGCCTTTTCACGAACAGAACAGGTATTCAGGAGGATAAGATCGGCTTCTTCCTCTTTCAAGGTGGTGTTATACCCCTGATCGTTGAGGATGGAGGCCACAATCTCGGAGTCGGACATATTCATCTGACAGCCGTAGCTTTCTAAGAATAATTTTTTGGTATTTCCTATTTTATCGGCGATGGCGTAGGCTTCGCCTTGTTTGGTTTCGTCTATGTATTTCTCTTGCACTTTGTAAAATTTTTAAGTCTTGAATTTAAAATTCAAATCGAGGTGCAAAGATAAGTGTTTTTCTGTCAAAATGGCAGAAGTTGGATGTTAAAAAAAAACAAAAAGCCAAGAACAAAAATTCTTGACTTTTCTTATTTGGAAGTAGCATTTAGAAACCACTTTTTCTGGAAAAAAGACGGTTGAACGGAAAAATAAACTAAAATCGTGTTAAACATTTGGCTATCCGTTAGAATCTGTGCTTATTTATGCTATGAAAATAGAAAAAGTCCCAGTTTTGTAGTTATCCTTTGCTGAGCCGAAACCATCGTATAGAACTGTAAACACAATCCTTTTATTTTCATCCTATTATGTTATGTTACAAAACTTCAATTTGGTTTTTCAACAAATCCTCAAACTCGTCTCTTTTACGGATTAGGTGGGCTTTTCCATCTAAAAATAACACTTCGGCAGGTTTTAATCTGGAGTTGAAGTTAGAAGACATCTCAAAACCATAAGCACCGGCATTTCTAAAAACCAAAACATCGCCCTCGCGGATTTCGGTAATCTTTCGATCCCATGCAAAAGTATCGGTTTCGCAGATGTTCCCAACCACCGTGTAAATTCTTTCTGGACCTTTGGCATGAGAAAGGTTTTCAATCTTATGGTACGAATCGTAGAACATAGGACGAATCAGGTGGTTGAATCCTGAGTTGATGCCCGCGAAAACGGTTGCTGTTGTTTGTTTGATAACATTGGTTTTCACCAAAAAATGACCGGACTTGCTTACCAAAAATTTTCCAGGCTCAAACCAAAGTTCGAACTTCTTTCCGGTCTCTTTTGAAAATTCGGAAACGGCCTTGTTCACTTTTTTACCCAAAGTCTGCACATCGGTTTCTATATCGTCTTCTTGGTACGGCACTTTGAAGCCCGAACCCATGTCCAAATATTTTAGATTTGGGAAATGCTCCGCCAATTCGAACATAATTTCCAGTCCTTGCAAAAAGACCTCCGGATCTTTGATCTCGCTTCCCGTGTGCATATGAAGCCCTTCCACATTTAGATTGGTCGATTTTACAATCCTCTCGATGTGTCTTAGCTGGTGGATGGAAATTCCAAATTTGGAATCGATGTGACCGGTAGATATTTTATAATTACCGCCTGCAAAAATATGTGGATTAATTCTCACAAAAACAGGATAAGAACCTCCGTGTTTGTTACCGAATTGCTCCAAAATAGAGATGTTATCGATGTTGATGTGCACACCAAAAGCCATGGCTTCTTCGATTTCTGCCAGATCTACACAATTGGGTGTAAAGAGAATTCTTTTCGGTTCGAAACCGGCTTTTAGTCCCAATTTCACTTCATTGATGCAAACACAATCCAAATTAGCGCCCAAAGATTGAACATATTTAAGAATGTTGATGTTGGAAAGCGCCTTGCATGCGTAGAAAAACTTGGTGTTCTTAGCAAATGAAGAGGTTAGTTTTTCGTATTGAATCTTGATGGATTCGGCATCATAAACATAAGTAGGCGTGCCGAAGTCTTCGACTACTTTCAACAATTCTTTATTGTTCATTGGATTAAAAATTTTAATTAAATTATGGCTTACAGTATTGAAAACCCAAACAAAAGTAGGAATTTTTCCTAAATCTGCGCTTTTATATGTGAAATATTTCTATTTATTGCGGAAGTGGAAATAGTTGAAACTCATCTCTGAGCAAAGCCAACTGCAATTCGTTTTTCAATTCAGGACTTATTTTGGGCAATTCCATCTTCAGCATATCCAATCGTTTTCTGGATTGCACTTGGGTATGATATTCATAAAAACCAAAAGAAACCAACTGTCCCGATTGAAATTCAAGAAATGCTTTTTCACCTAAAATACGACCTTCAGTAACCAAAATTCCAGATCTCTTTTTCAAATCTATTTTGCTTTTAAAAGCCTTTAAATCAGCAAATTCCAGTTGTTTATCAATATAAGAAACCACTTTAGCACCTTGTGTAAAGGATTTGAATTTCAACAAAGGTTTTTCTTCGGTGTGAAGACTGATTTTTTCAACAACATAATTTCCTTTTTCAAAATACAATCCAAAAGGTAGGGTCTCTTTCAGCTTCATTCCTTTTACCAATAAAATAAGCTTGGTGAGCAACGGATTTCCGGTGAGTTCAAAATTAATTTGCTCGCATTGATCCTGAATTTTTTTTCTTTTGGATGATTTGGACTGCAAAATACTCTTTGCATAGCGATTGATGTTCTCCGAATATTCTGACAAAAGCAACTTTCCTTTTTGGTCTTGAAAATAGACAATACCTCGATCGCTGGGCAAGTCCGCTGTAAGTTCTTTTATTTTATTGGAAAACGATTTGGCTTGTGTTTCTTCAAATTGATGTTGGATAATTTCGTGTACCGCATCTTTGGTCAACAACAGCTTGAACAAGTCCAAAGTTGCCCGGGCATCTCCTGCAGCTCGGTGATGCTCTGTAAGTGGGATCCCCAAGGATTTTGTCAGCTTGCCCAACGAGTAGCTTTCTGCATTGGGAATGAGTTTTTTCGCCATGGGAATGGTATCCAAAACATCTATTTTGTAGGGATAGCCCAAGCGTTCAAAAGACTGCTTCAGCATCCTGTAATCGAACTCGATGTTGTGTCCCACCAAAGTTGTTCCTTTGGTAATTTCGACCACTCTTTTTGCAATTTCATGAAATTTTGGTGCTGTTTTCACCATATTTGGAGAAATTTTGGTCAATCTCTGTACAAAAGGGGTAATATCCGCTTCTGGATTTACCAATGAGATGAATTGATCCACAATTTGATGGCCATCGTATTTGTAAATGGCAATTTCGATGATGCTCTCCTTCCTAAATCCGGCACCATTGCTTTCTATATCGATTATTGAATACACTTTTATTTTTTAATTTATCTCCTTCTTCTTGTTCCCAACCCCAACATTCCTAAAACGGCTTTTGCTCCTTCTCGCATCAGTGTATTGGCGAAAGTTCTTCCCGCACTGCTTTTCATCACTTGCTCGAACATACTGGGCTCGTCTTGAATTTCTTTAGATTTTGTATTTTCCTGTGCCATCACCTCTTGATTCACCTGCATTCTTTCAGATAGGATTTCATAAGCCGATTCCTTGTTCACCAATTCAGAATATTTGGATACCAAACCCGAGGAGTTGGTTAGGTCTTCGATTTCCGCATCGGTTAGAACATCCATTCTGGATTCTGGCGAAATCAAATAGGTTTGTACCAATGGTGTAGGTATTCCTTTTTCATCCAAAGCCGTAACAAAGGCTTCTCCAATACCTAAATTTTGAATGAGTTGACCGGCATTATAATATTCGGTCATTGGATAATTTTCTACCGCTTTGTCAATTTCTTTTTTATCTTTTGCTGTAAAACCTCTCAGTGCATGTTGAATTTTAAGTCCCAATTGCGACAGCACATTCTCTGGAACATCCCCAGGAATTTGGGTAATGAAATAAATTCCTACTCCTTTGGAACGAATCAGTTTAACCATCGTTTCTATTTGTGCCAAAAGGGTTTTGGAGGCTTCTTTAAATATAAGATGAGCTTCATCAATAAACAAAACCAACTTTGGTTTTCCGCTATCTCCTTCTTCAGGGAAACTCATGTATATTTCTGCAAACAAAGACAACATAAAGGTTGAAAACAAGGAAGGTTTATTTTGTATATCGCCCACCCTTAGGATGTTCACCACTCCTTTATCTCCTTCTTTTGCCAATAAATCCCAAACATCAAAGCTTAGTTCACCGAAAAAATCGGATGCCCCTTCTTGCTCCAACGCAACGATGGATCGAAGAATGGCTCCAAAAGATGCAGGAGAAACATTGCCATAATTTTCGGCAACTTCTTTCTTTCCTCCATCCGGATTGGTGATGTATTGCAAAACTTTTTTTAGATCGTCAAGGTCAATTAACGGTAAACCTTTATCATCGCAATATTTAAAAACAATAGCCAGAATACTTTGTTGCGTATCGTTCAGTTGTAAAATTTTCCCAAGCAAAACTGGACCAAACTCAGAAACCGTAGCCCGAAGTTTCACTCCTTTTTCACCGGAAATGGACATCAATTCTACAGGAAAAGCCTGAGGCTGAAATTGGAAACCCGTTTTTGCATATCGTTCTTGAATAATGGAATTTTCTGCACCTTCGACAGCGATTCCTGAAAAATCCCCTTTGATGTCCAATACCAAAGTGGGAACTCCCGCTTTGGAAAGTTGTTCAACAAATGCTTGTACGGTTTTGGTTTTCCCGGTACCGGTAGCTCCGGCTATTAATCCGTGTCGGTTGATGGTTTTTAGAGGAATTTTAACATCCACTTCCCGCACCACTTCTCCGTCCAACATTCCCTTTCCAAGAGTTATGCTTTCTCCTTTTGTGCTGTATTTTACACTCAGCTCATCAACAAATTTCACTTGTTTCTCCATTGTTTGTGTC
The DNA here is from genome assembly GCF_014353055.1 of Amniculibacterium sp. G2-70. GTDB lineage: Bacteria > Bacteroidota > Bacteroidia > Flavobacteriales > Weeksellaceae > Amniculibacterium > Amniculibacterium aquaticum. The sequence continues at coordinate 1,529,953 of NZ_CP060698.1, read as the reverse complement.
TTTTAAATTTAAAGAATGGATAAAGGTAAATAATTTTTTAGGACGAATGAAAATTTTTGATTGATGATTCCTTGTTTTTTCATGATGAATATCAGCCAGCAATTATGAGATAAGTCAGTTCAAAATACGACAAAAGAGTTTAATTTTGTTGGTATGAAAACCTGGTGGACTACACTTTTAGCAATTCTTGTATTTGCGTCGAGCTTTCAAAGCTCGTTGGTGTTGGTCGATTACCACATCAATCAGGATTTTTACGAAAACCATTGCGAAAATAAAGATCGTCCCGAACTGAGCTGCCATGGTAAATGCCAACTGAACCAAGAGCAAGACCAATCTGGAATTTATTTGGTAGCAAAGTTTTGTTTCGAAATGAATGTTCTGCCCACTTCTGAAATCAAAATCACAGAAGATAACGGAATTGAGAACCCTTTGGTTAAGATTAATTTTAACCGATATTCTTCTCGTTTATCCCACGGATATTTCCATAAAATACCGAGACCTCCTCAGATTTAATTGATTCAATCGTCAAGCTCAGATCATTTGTAGTCTTTACAAATGCAGAAATCGAGCATCTTTTTTCGACTAAATTTTATTAAAAATCAATTAAACTCTAAAAAAATGAAATCAATTATCAAAACGATATTGGCCACATTGGTAATGGCCCTATCCCTTATATCTTGTAGAAACAGCGAAGATCCAATTGTAGAATCCCCTAACGAACTGAGTGGACTGCAATTAATCAAAGAATTCTCGAACGACAAACACATCATAGAACTTTATTCGGCCAGTGGAAAATTGAGCCAAGGGTATCACGAAATCAGTCTAAGAATAAAAAATAAAGCAACGGGACAATACGAGAACAACGCTACAATAGATTGGACCCCAACCATGCACATGACCAGCATGAGCCACTCTTGTCCAAAATCTGCAGTATCAAAACCTCTAGGAAACAACTTGTATAAAGGATACATTGTGTTCACCATGGCTCAAAATGCTTCTGAATATTGGGATCTTAAAGTAAACTACACCATAGACGGTATAAGCCACACCGCGACCACCGTATTGGATGTACCTGCGACAACAAAAAGAGTCGTAACCTCTTTCAAAGGCAGTGACAATACAAAATACATCTTAGCCTATATCGAACCTAAAAACCCTAAAGTTGCAACAAACGACTTCGTTGTAGGGGTTTGGAAAATGGTGGACATGAATACTTTTGCTGTGGTGGATGGATATACTGTAAAAATTGATCCTCGAATGCCGAGCATGGGCAACCACACCTCTCCCAACAACATGCATGCAACACAAAAAAATGCGGGAGGCTTGTATTTTGGCAAACTGTCTCTTACCATGAGTGGATATTGGAAAATCAACCTGCAATTGGCCGATCAATCGGGCACCATACTAAAAGGTGAAGAAATAAACGACAGCACACCTGCCAGCAGTATTTATTTCGAACTAGAATTCTAGTTTAAATTTCACTTACCAATTACAGCAAGATTTTAACAAAACTCTTGCTGTGATTTTGCATCTCAAAATTTCAGTTTTTAAAAATTAATCATCCAAAATTGGTTGAAACCCTTTTGTATTATGAAAAAGAATTTCATCATCATATTGTGCTTGGCATTCTCTTGTATTATGCAAGCACAAGAAGATCAAGACAGCTTAAAAACTCGAGGCATCCAAGAAGTCATTGTTATCAAAACACAAAACATTTCCATCAAAGAAAACAAACCTCTGGGTTCTATTGATGATTATTTGCAAAAATCGGCTCAGGTGGATATGATCCGTAGAGGCGCCTACGCTTGGGAACCTACTGTAAACAACATGAGCACAGAGAGAACCCTTGTAACCATAGATGGCATGAGAATTTTTGGTGCATGCACCGACAAAATGGATCCCATAACCTCGTATGTAGAAGTTTCTAATCTGGCTTCAGCAAAAATTACAAGCGGACAACAAGGTTCTTGCCACGGCGCAACCATCGGTGGAGCAATCGACTTGCAAAGAAGCAAAACTGCATTTGGTTCTGAAAATTTAAAAATAAATTTAAACTCCGGCTTCGAGTCGGTAAATTCACAAAAAATTTTAGGAGCAGGATTTGTATTTAAAAACTCTAAACTCTACAACGATGCCAGTTTTATGTTTAGAGAAGCTGGAAATTACCACACCGGAAAATCAACAGAAATTTTATATTCACAATTCAAGAAAATTAACTTTTCCGAAACTTTGGGGTATAAAATCAACGACAAGCACCTCGTAGAAAGCTCCCTGATCTACGACAAAGCCAGCAATATCGGATATCCGGCACTTCCTATGGATGTTTCCTTGGCCGAAGCCATCATTACTTCACTTAAACACCGTTACGAAAACCCCGAAGGAAAAATTAAAAGTTGGGAAACCAAGTTTTATTACAACAACATCACACACAGGATGGACGACAGCAAAAGACCAATTGTGCCCATCCGTATGGACATGCCGGGATGGAGCAGCACTTACGGTTACTACAGCAAGGCACAATTCGACATCAACAAACATCAATTTTTAGTGAATCTTTCAGGATACACCAACAATTCTTTGGCAGAAATGACCATGTATCCCAACAATTCTACAGAAAAATTAATGTTTATGCTTACTTGGCCCGGTGTAAAAACTTTGAATCAAGGATTATTTATTGAAGACCATTACACCTTGAACGAAAATAATAGTTTAAAAGCATCCTTTGGTATAAATTACCACCATAACAAGATCGAAAAAGAAATGGGGCTGCAAAGTTTGCAAATTTTCTATCCCGAATTAAAAGTCGACAAAAGTAGAATTTTGAAAAATTTTGCCTTCAACTACATCGTTAAAACAGGTGATTTTGAGGCAGGGATAGGCACAGGATACGGGGAAAGATCTGCATCCGTTTCGGAAGGTTATGGTTTTTACCTTTTCAATTCTTCGGAAAAATACGACTACATCGGAAACCCAAATCTTAAAAATGAAAATGCTTGGGAAGGCAATTCCTACATTAGCTGGAAAAAGAATAAAAATATTACTTTAAAACTGAACGCTTCGATCTTTTACATTCAAAACTTTATGGTCGGAGAAGTTATTCCTGGATTTGCCCCAATGACCATCGGTGCTTTGGGCGTAAAAAAAATGACGGCTTTGGATCATGCAAATATTATCAATCTGGGGTTGAATACAGAAATAAAAATCACACCACAACTGCAATGGAAAACTCAGATTTCCTACAATTATGGCAAGGATCATCGTGGCGAACTGCTTCCTTACATCAGTCCAATCCGCTACCGAAGCAGCTTGGCTTTCGATAAAAATGCGCTTCATACTGAAATTTCGTTGATCGGTAACACCTCAAAAAAGCACTACAATACCAATTATGGAGAAAGTTCGACTCCGGATTTCGCAATATTGAATGCTACTATTGGTTATTCGATTAATTTCGGAAGAAATAAAATTATGGTAAAAACGGGAGTCGAAAATATTTTTGACACTTATTACACCACTTTTTCAGATTGGAATAAAATCCCAAGACCCGGCAGAAACTTTTTCATCAACATCAATTACGCTTTATAGATTGACAAACAGCTTTAAAATCTTGTCCTATCGCGTTCCTGATTTTTCTTAGCCTTACCGATTTAAAAAGTCGATAAAATATTCATAACTTTGTTTTTTCACTAAAAAATAAAACATGAAACGAGAAGATATCCTCAAAGAAATTATAAAAGAACAGCACCGAGTTATCCAAAGCTTAAAAGACAGTGTCGACGGCTACAAAACTGCCTCGGACATGGACGAAGACAGCACATCGGATCCGGATGATTATACACGACAAGCGGAAGCCAAAGACATGCAATTGCGTTTTGAAAAAATGCTACAAAAAGAAAAAAATGATTTAGAATTCGTATTGAACGAAATGGAAAAGTCGTACACAGAAATTGAATTTGGCGCCATTGTTGAAACCGACAAAAACTACTTTTTCTTAGCCGTTCCACTTCCGAAACTTACCTTTGGAGGCAAAGAATTGTTTTGCATTTCTAAAGATGCACCCATATTTTCTAAACTAAAAGGTCAAAAAATTGGAGCATCGATTGAAGTAGGAAACACCACACATACAATCGTTAACATACTATAATTTCAGAATGAACAAAATTAAATCCAGCATAATCGTTGCAGCTATCGCTTCCGTATTTTTATTTTCTTGTCAGAAAACAGAAACCAACAATACAGCAACTACTGAAGCAGCAGAAACCTCACTAGAGCAAGAAGCTAAAATGTTGAAAAACGACAAAGGAGAGACCATAAAAGTAGTGTATTTTGCAGACGGCGATGAAGTTGCCGTTAAAATCACCAAAGAAGGAAAAGAGCACAAACTAAATGCCCGAGGCAGTAACAACAAAGGCGAACCCATATTTACAGACGAGACTTTTGCATGGGAAATTATGGAAAGTGGTATGTCTGGAAGGCTGACCGACAAGTCCGGAACAATCTCCGTTTACAAACCCGCTGACGAACAATAACATCGACACATTCTATTAAATCTGTAATCTTTATTACAGATTTTTTGTTTTAAATGTCAGATATTTGCTAAAAAAAATCAAAAATGGATCTCAATCAAATTTTAATTTTACTCATCTTAGGACTCATCAGTGGGATACTGAGTGGCTTACTCGGTATTGGTGGTGCCGTATTCATCATCCCCGCACTCGCCATATTTATGGGATTTTCACAGCAAACCGCACAAGGAACCACTTTGATGATGATGGTCTTACCGGTGGGTTTTATGGCAGCACTACAGTACTATAAAGCTGGACACGGCGATATAAAAACAGCAGGCATTTTGGCCTTAGCTTTTTTTATTGGTGGATACTTTGGTGGCAAATGGGCCAACCAAATCCCTCAAGATATTTTGAAAAAAATATTTGCCGTATTGCTCATCGTCATCGCCATAAAAATGCTCTTTTTCGACAAAGCCATTAAAATGTAATTAAAAATTAAAAAATTTAAGAAATGAAAATAGAACAAATATATACAGGATGTCTCGCACAAGGTGCTTATTATGTTGTTTCTAACAACCAAGCGTTCATCATCGATCCGTTAAGAGAAACCCAACCCTACATTGATAGATTGGAAAAAGATGGCGCACAATTAAAATACATTTTTGAGACACATTTCCACGCTGATTTTGTGTCCGGACACTTGGATCTGAGCAAAAAAACCGGCGCACAAATCGTTTACGGACCCACTGCCAATCCCAGCTTTGAAACCACTATTGCCGAAGATGGGCAGATCTTTAAAATTGGAAACATCCAAGTAAAAGTCCTGCACACACCTGGACACACCATGGAAAGCATCAGCTTACTTTTGATAGATGAAAACGGTAAAGAAACCGCATTGTTTTCTGGTGACACTCTGTTTTTAGGCGATGTCGGAAGACCCGATCTTGCGCAAAAAGCAGCGAACATGACCCAAGAAGAACTTGCAGGTATCCTTTACGAAAGTTTACAAAATAAAATTTTACCTCTTGCCGACGACATCGTTGTGTACCCGGCACATGGAGCAGGATCTGCGTGTGGGAAAAACATGCAAAAAGAAACTGTGGACAGTTTGGGAAACCAAAAACGAACCAACTACGCGCTGAACCAGCCCAATAAAGAAGCATTTGTAAAAGAAGTATTGAATGGACTAACAGCTCCACCACAATATTTCGGAATGAATGTAGCCATGAATAAAAGTGGATATGAAAGTTTTGAAAATGTGATGGCAAAAGGAAATCATGCCTTGTCGGTAGATGAATTTGAAGCCATCGCTGAAGAACATTCCGCCCTGATCTTAGACACCAGAAACGCAGCCGATTTCCACAAAGAATTTGTACCAAAATCCATTAATATCGGTTTGAAAGGAGATTTTGCACCTTGGGTAGGCGCAATGATTGTCGATGTACAACAACCCCTCCTTTTAGTTTGCGATCAAAATAGTGAAGAAGAAACCATTACACGATTGGCAAGAGTTGGGTTTGACCATGTATTAGGCTATCTGAACGGAGGAATAGAAAGCTGGAAAAAAGCCGGAAAAGAAGTGGATCGCATCAACAGAATTAGTCCACAAGAAATGGAACAACAAATCCAAGATAAAGATAAAATTGTGGATGTACGAAAAGAAACCGAATACACCGCAGAACATCTTGTAGCAGCAGAAAACCTACCTCTTTCCAACATCAATCAATGGTTCAATACATTTAACAACGACCAACATTTTTACCTGCATTGTGCCGGTGGATACAGAAGTATGATTGCTGCCAGCATTCTAAATGCACGAGGAATCCGAAATTTCACAGAAATAGAAGGAGGATACAACAAAATAAAAGAAACCAACCTTCCTAAAACCAATTTCGTTTGTCCATCAACCAAATAATTTCATTATGAATATCATCGAAAATTTACAGTTCCACAATGATAAGCCAAGCGTTGCGATCATCAAAAAAAATGAAAACATCAAATATTTTGCCGTAGGTCTTGGCAAAAATGCAGTACTGCAGAAACACACCACTGCTTTCCCGGCAACCCTTGTCGTTGCAAAAGGGAAAATTGATTTTAAATTTGAAGACAGAAATTATATCTTGAATACTTTGGACACTTTCGAAATCCCTGTAGATGAAATGCATGAGGTACACGGTTTGGAAGATGAAAATGTTTTTTTAGTTTGCCAAGAGCTGTAAGACTCCTTGAAAATGGAAGAATTGAATAAAGAATTTTGGGATGCGAGATGGAAAAACCAACAAACGGGTTGGGATATTGGTCATGCTTCTCCGGCCATCGTAAAATATTTCGAACAAGTTCTTGATAAAGACATTAAAATTCTCATCCCGGGATGCGGCAATGCTCACGAAGCCTTTGCTCTTTCAGAAATGGGTTTTCAAAACATTACGCTTCTCGACATTGCACCAACTGCTGTTGAGCATTTGAAAGAAAAGTTCCAAAACCACCCCAACATCAATACGGTTTGCGATGATTTTTTCTTGCACGAAAACCGATACGACCTCATGGTGGAACAAACATTTTTTTGTGCCATTTCTCCAGATTTAAGAGAGCAATACATCCGTAAAGCTTCAGAAATTTTAGAACCAGAAGGGAAAATAATCGGTTTGCTGTTCAATACCGAATTTGAAAAAGCCGGACCTCCATTTGGCGGAGACAAGACCGAATACAAAATACTTTTTGACAAATATTTTGAAATCAAAACCATGGAAGACTGCTACAACAGTATTGAACCTAGAAAAGGAAGCGAGGTCTTCATCAACCTAAAAAACAAAAAAACGGTATGACTGCATTTATAAAAAAAAATAAATTGGGACTGGCGGGCATCCTTGTTGGCGGCATCTTAGGCTATGCCTATTATCACTTTATCGGATGCAGCTCTGGGACTTGTGCCATTACTTCCAAGCCTATAAACTCTTCGGTGTACGGAATGTTGATGGGTTACCTTACTTTTAGTATTTTTGAACCGAAAAAAAAATCAGCAGACATCAATACGAGCAATGACAATCATCAACAAAATTAAAAACATACTCATTATAAAAGGTTGGAATTTCAGAAGAATCCTCTACCTCATCGGAGGATTTTGGATGGTTGCATTGTCTGTAAAAGACCAAGAATGGTGGATGTCTATTTTTGGGTTGTACTTTATAGCCATGTCCATCTTCAAATTCGGCTGTGCATCCGGAAATTGTGAAATTCCAAAGAAATAAAACCAAATAGAAACATCTATGCGACCAACATACTTAAACGATAAAAACCTAAACACTTTTATAAAAGCGGCGCTACAAGAAGATATTGAAAGCGGCGACTATTCATCTCTATCCACCATCCCAGCGGATTTGCAACAAAAAGCTAAACTTTTGGTAAAAGAAGACTGCATCCTTGCGGGAGTTGAAATGGCAGAAATCATCTTTAATACCTTTGATAAAAATTTAACAGTAGAACGATTCATCAACGATGGCGAAAATGCAAAAAAGGGAGATGTTGCTTTTATCGTTTCCGGAAGTGCGAGATCCATACTTTCTACCGAACGACTGGTTTTAAATTGCATGCAAAGAATGAGCGGTATTGCTACTTTGACCCACGATTGGAATTCTAGACTAATCGGCACCAAAACAAAGTTACTGGACACAAGAAAGACCACTCCCAACTTCAGAATTTGCGAAAAATGGGCCGTGATTATCGGTGGCGGAAATAACCACAGATACGGATTATACGATATGGTGATGTTGAAAGACAATCACATTGACTATAACGGCAACATCAGCAATGCCGTAAAGATGTGCAAGCACTATTTGGCAGAAAATAACCTGAACTTAAAGATTGAAGTAGAAACTCGAAATTTAGATGAAGTTAAAGAAGCTCTCCTTGCCAAAGTGGATAGAATTATGCTCGACAATATGGATACGTCTACCATGAAAGAAGCCGTTGATCTCATCAACAACCAATGCGAAACAGAAGCTTCTGGGGGCATCACCAGAGATCGATTGCAAGAAATTGCAAAAACAGGGGTAACTTACATTTCCGCAGGAGCACTTACCCATTCTGCTAAAAATATAGATTTAAGTTTAAAAGCGGTAAAATAATATTATCTTTTTTGAAAACCCAATAAAAAGCCTGATCCACCATCAGGCTTTTAACATTTCCACCACAAATTAATATTATTGATAATATAAAAAAAAATGATTTTTCTAATTATTATGCAACATATAGTTTGTAAAAACAAAAGCGCCACACCCTTACAATCGCCTATAATACTGCATTTTAAAACAAATAAACCCGTCATTTTAAATTTTAACAATTTATTAATGAAACATTGAAATAATTTAACGATTTTTGCAACTGAAAAATAGTTTATTATTTAACACTTTAAAGTTATGAGAATTAACTCTATCCAAAAACCGATTTTTGCTGTAGTCCTTACACTATCTACAGCAAGTGTTTATTTTGCACAAGAAAAAGACAACACCCGCTCCAAAGACATTGAGCAAGTTGTACTAACAGGAGTTGCAGATATCGCAAAAGATCGTAAAACACCAGTGGCTGTTTCTACCATTAAAGAAGCACAAATTATTGAAAAACTAGGAAATCAAGAGTTTCCGGAAATCCTAAACACAACTCCTTCCGTGTACGCCACAAAAGGAGGTGGAGGTTTCGGAGAGGGAAAACTGAACATCCGTGGTTTTGCCCAAGAAAACATCGCGATCATGGTAAACGGCATGCCGGTTAATGACATGGAAAACGGTAGAGTTTTCTGGTCCAACTGGGCAGGTCTTTCCGATGTAACCTCTGCCATGCAGGTACAAAGAGGACTTGGATCTTCTAAATTAGCTATTGCTTCCGTTGGTGGTACTGTAAACATTATTACCCGAGCTGCTGATAAAAAAGAAGGCGGAGTGGTATCTGTAGGTATTGGGAATAACGATTACTTAAAAACATTATTTGCCTACAATACAGGAAAATCTACTAATGGTTGGTCTTCATCTTTCTTAATGAGCAGAACTGCAGGATCTACTTATGTTGATGGGACAGAGTATGAAGGATACAACTATTACTTCGCATTGGGATATCAAAAACCAGGTGGAAACCACGACTTCCAATTTACAATTACGGGAGCACCACAATGGCACAACAACAGATCTACCTCTTCTACAATTTCAGATTATATCAAATATAATAACGGAGACGGCACCAACCCGAATAGAAAATACAACCCGGATTGGGGGTATAGGAATGGGGAAGTTTTCTCAAACAGAAATAATTACTACCACAAACCAATTATGTCACTTAACTGGGATTGGAAAATTGATGCTAAATCCAAACTAAACACCGTGGTTTACGCTTCTTTCGGTAGAGGTGCTGGTGTAAATGGAAATGTAGGTAAAGCCGGAGGAAAATCCATTTCAGATCCTAGCTTTAAAACTGCAAGCGGTCAAATTAATTTTGATGCAATTGTAAATGCCAATGCAGCAACTACAGTAGATGCTACTTCACCGATAGGAAACACGATGGCACAAGCAGCATCTATCAACTCTCACAACTGGTTCGGAGCGATTTCTAGCTTTAATCACAAGATCAACGATAACTTGAAATTTACCGTAGGTATTGATGGAAGATACTATTATGGCTATCACTACCAAGTAGTTTCAGATTTCTTAGGAGCATCCGCTTATAAAGACGGAAGCAACAAAAACATCCCTTATAACATTGTAACCAAAGCATTTAGCCCAAGACCATCTTGGAATCCTTTTGGAGGAAAAGTAGATAACTTGAGTGACATGATTACTTATGATAACGACGGTGAAGTATTGTGGTACGGTGGGTTTGGACAATTAGAATATTCTAATGACAACCTATCTGCATTTGTACAAGGAGCTGTGTCCAACCAAGCTTTCCAAAGAATAGACAATTTCTTAGTAGATGGTGTTTCTTTACTTAACGGAACTCTTGCAGGTACTCCAGCAACCAACCAACCAACTGCACTGAACCCCGTATTGAACACAAAAACTGGTTTCAAAGACATCTTGGGGTACAACATCAAAGGTGGTGCTAACTACAACATCAATGAGCAGCACAATGTTTTTGCAAATATTGGTTACTACTCAAAACAACCTTTCTTGAATGCCGTATATCCAAACAATAAAAACTTCCTTAACCCGAACTTGACCAACGAAAAAATCTTTGGTGTAGAAGCAGGTTACGGTTTCCGTTCAGGAATATTCTCTGCAAATGTTAACCTATACAGAACTTCTTGGAAAGACAGATTCCAAAGAAGATCCAACATTACTGCGACTTATACCGACAACACAGGAGCTACAGTAACTACGACTTCAGCTTATGCAAACATCGCAGGTATTACAGAAATCCACCAAGGAGCTGAGTTCGATTTTATAGCAAACATCAACAAGCATGTTTCATTAAACGGTATGTTCTCAATCGGTGATTGGTATTACGAAGGAAACGCAGAAGGAAGTTTATTTACAGAAACCAACGAGCCTATCGTAACAGGAACAACACCTACTACAACTCTATATTTGGATAAGGTAAAAGTAGGTAGCTCTGCACAATTAACTGCAGCTGCAGGTCTTAACATTAAGCCGGTTACAGGATTATCTTTAGATGTTAACTACAGATATGTTGATAATTTATACGGAAACATCAACCCGCTTAACTTCCAAACTCAAGCAGGTGGAGCAAAAGGCGCTGTAAAATTACCAGCTTTCTGGTTAATGGATCTTGGGGTAAGCTACAAATTAAATTTGAACGCAAAGCAATATTTCACTTTAAGAGCAAATGTGTACAATTTATTTGACAGAATCTATATTTCTGATGCCAACACAAACATCCACAGTGGATTATCTGCACAAGAGTACACAGACATCAATGGAGGTACTTTAGCGAGCAACGCTTCTAAATACGCTTCTTATGTAGGTGCTGGAAACTGGAACGGCATTAGCCAACAAAACCAAGTTTATTTCGGATTTGGTAGAACTTGGACCACTACACTTTCCTTTAATTTCTAATTCATTACCCTCGTAATAAATTCAAGATCCCGGCTCTAAGTCGGGATTTTTATTATCTTTGTTCATCAAAAGTAAAAACAATAGATTATGTACAACATTCTGCTTAACGCACACAAAGGATTCGGTTATTTGGAACTATTATTGGTTTCGTTATTCATCATCACATTAGTCATCACATCTTTCGGATTCAGTGGCAAGATTAAACCACTTTTCAGAAAGATTACTTTATTCACCATGATATTCTTCCACATCCAGTTCTTATTAGGAATTGTTATGTTGGGGATTCATTTTTCTAGTGGTACAGACATGGGATCCATCATGAAAGACGCTGCACTTAGATTTCAGTATGTAGAGCATCCGTTCTCCATGTTAATCGCAGCCATCCTGATGACTATCGTAAATAAAAAAGTAAAAACGAACGATACACTTAGCCTAAAGATTTTCTTTATGGGAATTTTAGCTGTTGCTCTTTTTGCATTTGCATTCCCTTGGGCTAAAGTTTTTGGACTTTAATATAAATTCTAATTTTTAAAACAATAAATATTCAATTTTAATGAAAGTAGCTGTAGTAGGTGCTACCGGAATGGTAGGCCAAATCATGTTGAAAGTTCTAGAAGAAAGAAACTTTCCCTTTACAGAGATCATCCCTGTTGCATCCGAAAAATCCGTAGGAAAAAAGGTCAAATGCAAGGGGAAGGAATACAGTATCGTAAGCATGAAAGACGCTATTGCCGCAAAACCAGAAATTGCAATATTTTCTGCAGGTGGAAGCACCTCGATAGAATTTGCACCTCAATTTGCAGAAGTAGGAACAACGGTGATTGACAATTCTTCGGCTTGGAGAATGGATCCTACCAAAAAATTAGTCGTGCCAGAAATCAATGCTCACGAACTGACTGCAACCGACAAAATCATCGCTAATCCCAACTGCTCTACCATACAATTGGTGATGGTTCTGAGCCCACTTCACAAAAAATATAAATTGAAAAGAGTGGTGGTCTCCACTTACCAATCGGTGACGGGAACAGGAAAAGCGGCGGTAGATCAATTAAATGCTGAGATTCAAAACTCGGTTGCGATCGAGAAAAGTACTGTGGAAAAAGTTTATCCTTACGATATTTTCAAAAATGCATTGCCACAATGCGATGTTTTTGACGAACACGATTACACCAAAGAAGAACTAAAACTCATGCGCGAACCGAAAAAAATCATGAGCGATGACAGTTTTAACCTAACAGCAACTGCCGTTAGAGTCCCGGTACAAGGAGGTCATTCCGAAAGTGTAAATATCGAATTTGAAAACGATTTCGATTTGGATGAATTGAAAAATATCTTATCCAACACACCGGGAGTTGTAGTTCTGGACGATGTTAAAAACAAAATCTACCCTATGCCTCTATATTCCGAAGGAAAAGACGAAGTGTTTGTAGGAAGAATCCGAAGAGATATTTCCCAACCAAGAACCCTAAACTGTTGGATCGTTGCAGACAACCTCAGAAAAGGAGCTGCAACCAATGCAGTACAAATTGCAGAATATCTTTTAGATCATAAATTAATTTAAAACAATAAAGCCATCAAAATCGAATTTTGATGGCTATTTTATCATGAGTCCATCTAAAAACAAAAATATCTCATTCCAATTAACCGTCGCATTGGCTGGGGTAGCGCTATTCATCGCCAAACTTGTGGCATGGTACATTACCAATTCGGACATGGTGTTTTCCGATGCTTTGGAAAGTATTGTGAATATTTTGGCGGCCTTCATGGGATTGTACTCGCTTTATTTATCCGCTAAACCCAAAGACGAAGATCACCCTTACGGTCACGGAAAAGTAGAATTTGTCACATCAGGATTCGAAGGCCTGCTGATCGTGTTTGCGGGAATTATGATTGCCATACAAGCCGTCAACTCTTTAATGATCGGCCATCACCTCAACAAGATCGATTACGGAATCTACATCGTTGCCTTTACAGCCTTGGTCAACTACGGTTTGGGGTATCTTTCCATAAAAAAAGGAGAAGAGGAAAACTCGTTGGTTCTCGTGGCTTCGGGCAAGCATTTGCAATCAGACACCGTCACAACACTTGGGGTGGTTGTGGGATTGATTGTTGTTTATTTCACAAAAATATTTTGGCTGGATGCGGTTATTGCACTCTCATTCTCGATTTACATCGTCTTTGTTGGATACAAAATAATTAGAAAATCACTCAGCGGAATCATGGACGAAGCCGATCCTGAGATACTGGAAAAAATTTCGACCATTCTCGAAAATAATAGAAAACCAGAATGGATAGACTTCCACAACACCAAAATTCAACAATACGGTAATCGTCTGCACATGGATGCACACCTCACATTGCCTTGGTATTTCGAGCTAAGGAAGGCACACAACAGCATGGAGGATTTGGTAAAACAAGTTGCCAAAGATTTTGACAGAAAAATTGAATTCAACATCCACATGGACGATTGCAAGCCGTTTTCTTGTGAAATATGCACTTTAAAAAATTGTCCTGTCCGAGAAAAACCTTTTGTAAAAACCATAGAATGGACTACAGAAACCATACCTCAAGAGCAGAAACATCAGTTGCAATAAAACCTTTTTGCTAACGGTAGTACCTTTCCAAAAAATCAAAAAACTCCGCAATTCGGTAGCCGTTATTCAACATCAAATAACAAAACATCAAGACGGTGACTGCCAAAATGGATTGATACACCATTTTTTTGTCACTATAGGACTGAAGTAGCCAACCCCAAAGTAGCGGATAGACGAATACAAAGTGACCTCCGTAAATGTACGAAGTATGCAACCCAAACTTTAGAACTGCATGTATGATGATGTCCACCAAAAAAGACAACATCAGGATCTGCACCCATGAATTTTTGAAATTTTTCAGGTAAGCCCAAAGCAGCATTGCAATCAATAAAAACACAAAAGCATAGGAAAAATAGGACGAATATACATCCATAAATAGGGCTTTGTACTGGAAATTTTGCTTGTTGTGATAGTCTCTGATCACAAAACTTGGAAACAAAACATTACCTCCTACAAACCACGAAGCTATCATATCCCAAAGCGGCGTAACTTTGGGTTGAGAAAACTTCTCATACTGCTCACCGGTCTTGGTGAAAATTCTATGATAATCAAAATTTAAACGATTCAGAAAGAGCAAAACAAATATCCCTGCCGACACCACTCCTTTCAATACAAGCAGTCCTAATTTTTTCCAATTCCAAAATAAATTTTTAGAAAATATAAGCGGAATGTATATTTTCAAAATATTGGTAATGGTCAATCCGCCCACTCCAACACCTGCAATTGTGAGTGCTGCAACCGGGATTTCTTGTCCGTTTCTGATTTTTAATGCGGCATAATAATTGAAAATGCACAACAACAAAAAAGTATAGGTATAATTCTCCGGGGTAAACGAAAGTAAAATACTGGTCGAAAAAAATGAAGTCATCAGGACCAACAAAAGTCCCACCAAAACAGGCAGTCCAATGATGTTCTTAAGGTATTTGTAAATCTGTACCAAAGACAAAGAAATGGCAATATTGGATCCCCAAGCATACACCAAACGGAAGACCTCATCTTTTTTCCCGTCTGAAATATAAAAAGCCAAATTTCGGTACCAATCAAAAAAATAATTGGAAAGCGGATGCCTTTCAAACCCGCCACCGGTCATTACAATGGACCGATTATCGAAGCTGAAGTAAGCATCCCAAGGGATTCTATCGTCAAAAACGATGCGATAATCCATTGCGATGATTGTCCCAAAAATTCCGTAAGAAATTAGGAAAAACAGAAAAATTCCCCATTCAATAAAATTATGGGGAAATACAAGTTTTAAAAAATGAATGCATTTAGTTTTTAAATTCATAAAAGGGTTTTAAGAAAGCATTTTTTGGGCTTTTTTAACCCCTTCTACCAAGGCATCAATCTCATCGAATGTGTTGTAAACGGCAAAGCTTGCACGCACAGTTCCGGCAATATTAAAAAACTTCATGATGGGTTGTGTACAGTGGTGCCCGGTTCTGACGGCAATTCCCATTCGGTCCAAAATCATTCCTACATCCGAGGCGATCCCAATCCCTTCCAAGTTAAAGGATACCACTCCCGTACGATGGGCTTTCTCTCCATAAACTTTCAGTCCGTCGATTTCCAAAAGTTGTTTTTGGGCATAATTCAGCAAATCCATTTCATGTTGATGTAAGGCATTGTGTCCCAACTGTTCTATAAAATCTACAGCATAGCCCAAAGCAATATTTCCTGCGATATTGGGGGTTCCGGCTTCAAATTTAAAAGGAAGATCAGCATAGGTTGTTCCGTCAAAATCGCAAGTCGCAATCATCTCTCCACCACCGTGGAAAGGCTGCATTTTTCTAAGGATTTCTTCTTTTCCGTACAACACGCCAACACCGGTTGGGGCATACATTTTATGTCCGGAAAAAACAAAAAAATCACAATCCATTTTTTGTACATCTACTTTCAGATGTGGGATGGACTGTGCTCCATCGACCAAAATAAGAGCCTGAGAATTTTTTCTAACCGTGGCAATTATTTCGTCCACCGGATTGATGATTCCCAAAGCATTTGAAACCTGATTGAAGGCGACAATTTTTGTTTTCTCAGACAAATTATCCTGTAAAAAATCCAATTGCAAAATACCGTTTTCATCCATTGGGATGACTTTCAGTTTTGCACCGGTTCTTTCGCAAAGCATTTGCCAAGGCACAATGTTGGAATGGTGCTCCAAGTATGAAATGATGATTTCGTCACCGGAATTTACCCAATTGGAGTTTCCAATGGCATAGGCAACTTCATTAATACTTTCTGTAGTGCCGCGGGTAAAATTAATTTCGTAATCGTGTTTGGCATTAATGAATTTTTGGATTTTCACTCGTGCATTTTCCATTTCCACTGTTGCCAATTGCGAAAGGGTATGTATCCCTCTGTGCACATTGGCATTCAGATCGGTGTAATAGTTTTGCAATGCATCCAAGACCATCTTTGGTTTTTGCGATGTTGCAGCATTATCGAGGTATATCAATGGTTTTCCGTTTATTTCTCTTTCCAAAATCGGGAACTGAGCACGGATATTTTGTAAATCAAGCATAGGTCTTATTTAGAACGGTTCAAATTTACGAAATTTAAAATTAGTACTTTGATTGTAAAACTGCATTTTCGAAACAAAAAATCCCGACTTTTTCAAGTCGGGATCCGTATGATTGTGGAGAATAAATTATTCTGCGCTATCTGTAGTTGGAGTTTCAACTGCTCCTTCTACTTCTACGATTTCTTCATCCTCATCGTCTTCTACGATAGAACCTGCATTTTTCATTGCATTTCTAGACATCTTCACAGCAACAATTACTGCGTTATCAGGATGCATGAACGAGTATTGATCGTTTTTCAATTTTTCTACATAGAATTTGTTACCAATTCTTAATGGAGTAACATCAACAACGATTTCGTCTGGCAAGTTAGCAGGGATTGCTTTAACTTTTAGTTTTCTGTAAGTTTGTCTAAGAGCACCACCAGAAACAACACCTTTTGCACGACCAACGATTCTTACAGGAACTTCCATAATTACCGGCTTATCAGCAGACAATTGATAGAAATCCGCATGAAGGATCTTATCTGTAATTGGGTGGAATTGGATGTCTTGAAGAACAGCCTCAACCGTTTCCCCATCGATTACTAAAGTAGCCGTGTGTGCGTCTGGAGTGTAAACCAAGTTTTTGAATGATTTCTCTTCAGTAGAGAAGTTCAAAGGTTCTTTTCCTCCATAAACAACACAAGGAACTAATTCAGCATCGCGTAGAGCTTTAGTAGACTTTTTGCCCACGCTTTCTCTTTTTGTACCTTGAATTGTAATAGATTTCATAATAAATTATTTATTAAAATGTTTTATTTTTCAGTTTGCAAATATATAACTTTTTTCACAAAAAAATCCTCTCACGGGAAAGGATTTATTATTCTTTAAATTTTTATCTTAAATGATAAATTTATTGCTGATGGATTGGTGCTCGTGTACGGACTTCATGACATCGGCAAAGAGTTCTGCACAAGACAAGACTTTAATTTTTGAAGAAAGTTCTGTATTCACCGGGATGGTATCCGTTACGATAACTTCTGTCATCTTAGAATTTTCGATATTTTCATACGCTTTTCCGGAAAGTACACCGTGGGTTGCCATGGCTCTTACCGACTTGGCTCCGTTGGCCATCAGGATATCTGCAGCTTTGCACAATGTACCGGCGGTATCGATCATATCGTCGATCAAAATCACATTTCTATCCTTCACATCACCAATTAGGAACATTTCTTCTACCACATTGGCTTTTTTTCTTTCTTTGTATGCAATTACCACTTCGGCACCGATATGAGATGCATAATTTTTTGCTCTCTTGGCACCCCCCATATCAGGGGAAGCAATGGTTAAGTTATCCAAATTTAAAGATTTAATATAATCTACAAAAATGGTTGAAGCGTACAAATGATCCACAGGAATTTCGAAGAAACCTTGGATCTGATCTGCGTGCAAGTCCATAGTCATCACACGAGTTGCACCGGCCGCTGTCAATAGATTGGCTACTAATTTTGCACCGATTGGAGCTCTTGGCTTGTCTTTTCTATCTTGTCTTGCCAAACCATAATACGGGATAACTACGGTAATGCTTTTTGCAGAAGCTCTTTTTGCAGCGTCTATCATTAATAGTAATTCCAAAAGATTATCGGCTGGTGGAAATGTAGATCCGATTAAGAATACTCTTCCCCCACGAACGGACTCGTCCAAAACCGGTTCAAATTCGCCATCGCTGAATAACTGAACATTAATTTTTCCTAAATCTTTTCCGTAGTGTTTTGCAATTTTTTCTGCCAACACCTTGCTGGTTCTGGTTGTAAATAAATATACAGCTTGTTCTGCCATTTTTATAAGTTTTTACTTTAAATTAGATTTTGCAAAGTTAAAAAAAATAAAACCATACAGAAGTCCTGCATGGCTTTATACTTTATTTATTTTTATCCTTATGGAAATGTCACTCCAGAATAATTATAAATATTTACTTGTGGAAGTGTCGATTGATATTTTTGATTGATCGATTTAATAAATTCATTTGCAATAATCGCATATCCTTTACCTGTTAGATGAACACCATCCAATGAAAATGAACCTCCTGTTACAAATTCTGTTGTAAATTTCACTCCATTAAAAGTTAATCCAGATGAAGAAGACAACTCTGTCATTTTAGCATTTGCATTTACAAAAGCCAAACCTTTAGACGAAGCTAAACTTTGAAGTCCTGCATTGTAGGCTGCAGTAGCTGTAAGCACTTTATTGGTTTCTATTTGTGAAAGAACATGTTGATTTTCTAAAGGATAAGAAATCCCGTATTTATTAATACTTGCAGGCGCACCCAATGGAGCTGTTCCGATCACCGGTTTAGTGGTTAATAAAACAAAATCATTCGATGTAGCCTGTCTCGCCTGACCAAAAATCTGACCAAATGCTGCAGCCGTTGCGGCACCAAGGCTTGGTGTAAGTGCAGTTGTAAGTTGAGCCGACAAGTCTGGCAAATCGACATCCTTAATCAATAGCGGATTGGGTGAGGTTGATGAAAGTAAATTAATTCTATTTCCAGCACCAAAAGCAGTTAGAGCTTGTTTTAATGGACCGTACAACTGAGCATTTAAGGCTGTAATATTTGCTTGTCCCACTGCTTCATCGCCACTACCTAAAACCAATTTAGTCAATGGATTGTACGGAACAGTTGTAAAAAATGGAATAGAGGAAACATTCGGAATATTTGCGATAACCCCTTTTGCACCTCCTGCTGTTAAGGCATTAACATATTGAGTAATAGAGCCTACCAAGACTGCAGGATCCGTAATATCGTTTGATCCGTAAGTTGCCGGATTGGCATTTCCTGTTTGGTCAACTCCTGTACCGCCGCTTGTTGCATAAGACAAAACATCGTTGTTACCAATCCAAATCGAGAAGAATGTTGGCTGCTGAGCAACCGCTGCAGCAATAGGACTAACCCCCGTAGAGAATCTTGCATAATACGGATTCAGCATTCCATAATTAGACAAACCAAGGTGAAAAGATTTGGCCCCCGGAATTCCTAAATTTTGATACGGACCTGCAGAAGAAATATTGTCCAATGGTGCTGCTGGAGCAGAATCTTTTGGTAATAAACTTCCACCTACAACCTGCAAGGTAAGTTTCCCCGGAAAACCTGGAAGTCCTTGGAAGCCACCAACATTATTAGGCATCATCGGTTGTTTAAAGGTTAAAGCTCCTCCCGCTTTGTTCATCACACTTGCAAGCATAGCCGGATAAGACTCGAGCTGTCCATCGCTGTACAAAGCACCATCTCGGTATCCGGATGTTAAAGAGTTACCCAAGGCAACATACTTTGAAAAATTAGCCTTTCCTTGAGATACGGACATATTTTCTACATCGGTATCAAAATCATAATGGCTACATCCTGTTAAAAACACACTTGCAACCAAGGCAAGAGCTGGATAAATATATTTTTTCATAATATTTCTAATGTATTAAAATGCGTTATACGAAAGTCCAAGTCCAAAAGTTAATACTTTAGCTCTAGCCTGTCCAATTAAGTTATAATATGAGTTTTCAACTTTTCTAGCATCTCCAAAAGTGTAAGAAGCCGCGGCGTCTATCCCTAATCTACCGAATTTATACCCGAATCCTCCGGTTATCACATGAGCGTTGAACGATGGTGTATCTGGAATCCAGTTTTGATCGGAATACGGTGACTCGTCCCAATAATAACCCACTCTACCGGCAAACTTATCCGTGATCATATATTGAGATCCAACACGGAAAACTTTGGAGTTTTGGAATTTTTTCGGAATCGATTTAATGGTAGGATCTGATGTGTTGCCAACCGTAGCATGTTCAAAATCCAAGACCAATTTGCTGTATTTAGACCAACCTTGATAGTTGAAATCTGCAGACAACATCCATTTTGGTGTCACTTTGTAAGAAACTCCTAACATAAATTCTTCCGCCAAAGGAAGCACAGCACTGAAGTTATCTTTTCCAGATGCGGGAATGTTCAGTTTAGGGTTGGAATAAAGAGCCGGTGAAATATTAAAGGTTGCAGTTCCAGGATCGGCTTTCATATCAATCGGCGAACGATAAGAGATGGACACATCCCAATCGCTATCCGGCTGCATATAGAACCCAAAAGAATAACCACTTCCGGAAGCTTTGTCGTTGTACAGATTCAGACTTCCATTTAACGAACTTATCGCCTGCGTCCAATCTACTTTTCCTTTTACATAAATGTAGCTACCTCCTAAAGAGATCCAAGGTGCTAATTTTACAGAAAGCATAGGTTGGAAAAAGTAGGATTTCAGTTCTAGTTTTTCGATAATTTCCGATCCTTGCCAATTGTTTGGCCATTGCACAGTATTTCCGTACGGTGTTGTAAAGCTAAACCCAGCAGAAACCGTAGGACTAATTTTATACGCTACAGCTGCATAAATCGGAGTCCCTATCGGATTGTCCGTTTTGGTAGTCGTCATGGTGCTCACATTCTGGAATTCAACTTCGGATTTAGCACCAAAACCACCCGCTACAATACTCAATTTAGAAGGGATGAACGAGATCCCTGCAGGATTGAAAAAGCCCACACTTGCATCTTCTGCGTGTGCACTGGTATGAGCCATAGCCAGTTGTTTCACCCCTTGCAAAGAAACCTTGAAGCCTCCGGCATACGATAAAACACCAGCCAATAATGCTGAGGAAATAAGTATTTTTTTCATAAAGATTAGATATTTATAATTCAAATATAAGATTTATAAATAGAATGTGTTAAATTTTCTTAATTTTTTTAAACATCAAGCATAAAATTTACTATGTTTAAAATAATACATATCAACGGTTTAACTTATAATCAGAATGTTAAATCGAATAAACACAAGAAAAAAGAACACGCATTTAATACCATAAAAAACAAACACTAGTCCCACAGCAAAGAAAATACTAGACAAAAAGCGATCAAAAACAACAAAGATTGACTTACATTTCTTTTTAACTTACGCCCTTTTGATTATAGATTTAAAAAATATTCTAAATTTGCAGATAAAATAAAAATTATATGAGTTGTGGATGCAAAACATCCGGCGATTCTACCCATTCTTGTGGCACAAAATCCGAGAATGGCTGCGACAAAGTAGACACCTGTGGTAATAGCTATAAATTAAGCGTTTTCGATTGGCTTTCAAACATCAACAATCCTACCTCTACGGCCAGTAATTTGGTCGAAGTTCGATTTAAAAATGAACGAAAAAGCTTTTATAAGAATGTCAACAAGCTACCCCTAAATATTGGGAACATAGTCACTGTAGAATCCAGTCCGGGTCATGATATCGGTGTGGTAAGCCTCACCGGCGAATTGGTAAAAATTCAAATGAAAAAAAAGAAATTTTCAGAAGATGCTGCCCTGAAAATTTATCGCCATGCCAATCAAAAAGATATTGATGTTTGGCAAAACATTAGAAGCAAAGAAGAAGGTATAAAAATAGAAGCCAGAAAAATCGCTACTTCCCTAGGTTTGGAAATGAAAATCACCGATGTAGAGTTTCAAGGCGATGGATCCAAAGCTATTTTCTATTATACCGCTGAAAACAGAGTCGATTTCCGCCAATTAATAAAAGAGTATGCCGCGACTTTCAGAATAAAAATCGACATGAGACAAATCGGCTTCAGACAAGAAGCTGCAAAAGTCGGTGGCATCGGTTCTTGTGGAAGAGAATTGTGCTGCTCTTCTTGGCTTACCGACTTTAGATCGGTAAACACCAATGCTGCACGATACCAACAACTGTCCATCAACCCACAAAAATTGGCTGGCCAATGTGGTAAATTAAAATGTTGTTTGAATTACGAATTGGACAGCTACATGGATGCATTGTCCCATTTTCCGTCTTCATCAACAACTTTGGATACAGAAAAAGGAAAGGCTTTTTGTATAAAAATCGATGTCTTCAAAAAGAAAATGTGGTTCGCCTATGCCGACAGTCCTGTCGCGTGGTACGATATGGACATTTCTGATGTTAAAAAATACATTTCTCTGAATAAAAAAGGAGAAAAATGTCCTCCGCTAGAAGACACCAAACCGGTGGATACCCTTAGCAAACCGGTAGATTTGATTCAGGAAAACAATGTCAATCGTTTTGAAAAGCCCAAAAGATCCAAAAATAAAAAGCCTCAAAACAGAAACAACAAACCCGAAAACCCTGAAAGAAAGACCGCTACAACAGAACAAAAACCTCAGCAGAAACCTCAGCAGAAATCCAACTCTTCTGAAAATCAGAGACCTGCAAAAAGAAAACCTTTCAAGAAGAAGCCCAACAACAAAAAAGATCCAGATGCTTAAAAAAGCTTTCATTTTAACTTTATTCGGACTTTTGACCGGTTGCCAATCCGCATCGGAACAAGTAATCGTTCATGCTGTTGATGGCACTTGGGATGTAAAAAAAACTCAAAATTTTGATTTTGAAATCAACGATTCGCAAAATCCAAAAAATATTATATTTGTTGTACGAAACAACAACGATTACCCGTACAGCAACATCCGATTTATTGTAGATCTATCGGATGAGAAAGGGAAAAACAAGAAAATTGACACCGTCAATTATGTCTTGGCACAGCCCAACGGCGAATGGTTAGGTAGTGGTTTCGGAGATACAAAAGAAATCTTATTTCAGTATAAATTAAATTATGCATTTCCAAAAAATGGAAAATATAAAATGGGAATAAAACAAGCCATGAGAATGGATAAATTACCCGGAATTGAAGATATTGGAATAAAAATTGAACCTGCAAAGCATTAACTGCACCTATGGAAAAAAAAGCAAATACAACAAATAGATCGTTCCCATTGCCTCCTAAAAAAAAGAATACCGGTTGGAAAAAATGGGTGAAAATGGTGTGGATGGCATTTTTCGCATCCATTGCGGGTATTGTTGTATTATTTTTCGCCGTTTCTCAAGGATTTCTTGGAGAAATGCCGGAAGTAAAACAACTGGAAAACCCGGACATCTATGTTGCATCCGAAATCATTTCAGCCGATGGAGTAAAATTAGGATCTTTTGAAAAAGAAAAAACCCTACCCATTACCTACAAGGATTTGCCTCCTTATCTCATCTACGCATTGCAGGCCAAAGAAGACGAGCGATTCAAAGAACACTCCGGCATCGATCTGCAATCGGTAGCCAGAGCAGTCGTTTACGGTGGTGGTCGTGGTGGTGGTTCTACCATTACCCAACAGTTGGCAAAATTACTTTTCACGCCGGATCCTGCATCCAACAAAATTAAAAGAGCTTTCCAAAAGCTTAAAGAATGGGTCGTTGCAGTAAGTCTTGAAAAACGATACACCAAGGAAGAAATCATCTCGATGTACTTCAACAAGTTTGATTTCCTGAACAATGCCAACGGAGTAGAAATGGCCTCCAGAATTTATTTTAACAAAACCACCAAAGAGCTGACTTTACCCGAAGCAGCCACTTTTGTGGCCATGTTGGAAAATCCGGTGAAAAACAACCCAAAGAGATTCCCAGAAAGAGCTAAAGAAAGAAGAGATGTCGTTTTGGATCAGATGCTGAAAACCGGCTACATCGACCAAGCAACATGGGAACAAGCTAAAGCTACACCGGTAAAAATTGATTATCAACCGGTAAAAACCGTTGACGAAGGATATTCTGCGTATTACAAATTCTATCTCAGAAAAGAAATCAACGAATACCTGAAAGATTACGAAAAAGAAAAAGGAAAATCCCTAAACCTTTATCGTGACGGATTAAAAATTTATGTCACCTTGGATTCCAAAATGCAAAAATATGCCGAGGAAGCCATGAAGGAACACTTAAGCCAATTGCAAGCAAGCTTTGACCGAGAACAAAGAGGTCGAAAAGCCGCTCCTTTTTATTACATCAACGACGGTCAGGTCAATAGAATCATGATGGCCGCTGTAAAAAGAACTGGAAGGTACAAATTGCAAAAAGCCAACGGAGTGCCTGAAGATTCCATCATGATGGATTTTCATACACCTACAAAAATGACAAAATTTGCTTGGAGTGGAGAGGAAGAAGTGGAAATGACTCCTTGGGATTCTATCCGTTATCACAAACAAATTGCACAAGCTGGACTCATGTCTATGGTGCCAGCAACTGGAGAAATAAAATCTTGGGTGGGAGGCATCAACTGGGAATATTTCCAATACGACCACATCAAACAAGGGAAAAGACAGGTAGGATCTACCTTCAAACCTTTTGTTTACGCCGCTGCCATTATGAATTTGGGTAAAACCCCATGTACGGTTATCTCCAATGCCGACTTTGTACAAGGCAAATGGAGGGTTTCCGAAGGAGGCGGTGCTTATACCATGAAAGATGCATTGGCCAAATCCCTGAACCCCGTTGCGGTACGATTGATGGACGAAGTAGGTCCTAAAAATGTGATCCGTTTGGCAAGAGATTTAGGAGTTACGGAAGACATCCCCGACAACCTATCAACCGCTTTGGGATCTTCTGAAATTACCATCTACGAAATGTTGGGTGCCTACAGTACTTTTGCCAATTATGGAAATTATATAAAACCGGAAATGGTTTGGAGAATTGAAGACGCCAACGGCCGATTGATCAAAGAAGTGAAGCCGGTAGAAAAAGAAGTGATGGATGAAAAATACGCCTATGCCATGATTGAAATGATGCGCGGTGTAGCCGAATTTGGTACCGCCTCCGGCGAACTTTCTAGAAGAGGCATCAGCAAAGGTGTAGAGATTGCTTGTAAAACCGGAACCACACAGGAAAACTCCGACGGTTGGTTTGTAGGCATCACTCCAAATCTTGCCACCGGCGTTTGGGTAGGTTGGGAAGATCGAGCCACACACTTTAGAAGTACCGGTGAAGGACAAGGTGCTAAAATGGCTTTGCCAATTTGGGCCATCTATATGAAGAAAGTTTGGGCCGATAAAAAATTAGGAATTTCACCAGAAGACAAATTCATCAAGCCTTCCGATTGGCAAGGCGGATGTGGCGAATTGCAAGGCATCAATGGAGGCTATGGCGACGATGGAGGCTTGCAAACCCTAGATGAAATAAAAAATCCTAAAGAACCCAACACTAACGATAAGCCTAAAAACAACGGCGATCAAAAAAACAATGTTAACGACAACTTACAAAAATCGGACGAAATAGATTTCAACCAATAAATTTTAAAAAATCCTTTCTATTTTTGAAAGGATTTTTTTATTCAACCTCATCCTATGCATTTAGAAAAAATTACACAAAGATATTTAGACCTTTTTCCAACCGACAGATCTAAGAATACCATGCAAAGAACCGTCCCAAACATTCTTTCTTGCTTGGTTGATCCCGTAAAATTCGACCTTCCCAAACTTCTCTATTTTAATGAACAACTTTCGGAAGAATTGGGTTTAGGAAAAATTGAAAATCATAAAGACGAAGATTTCTTAGCTGCCCAAAATCTCCCCAAAAACATCCGTCCTTTTGCAACGGCCTATGCCGGACATCAGTTTGGACAATGGGCAGGACAATTGGGCGATGGCAGAGCAATCTATGCCGGAGAAATCCTACAGAAAAATGGAAAATTTCAAGAATTACAATGGAAAGGAGCAGGTGCAACCCCATTTTCTAGAGCTGGAGACGGTAGAGCGGTATTGCGATCGACCATTCGTGAGTTTTTGATGTCCGAAGCCCTGCATCATTTAAAAATCCCAACCACAAGAGGTCTAAGCATTTCCCTGACTGGCGAACAAGTCATCCGAGATGTTTTATACAACGGCAATCCCAAACCGGAACCAGGAGCCGTTATGCTAAGAACCGCTGAATCTTTTCTAAGATTTGGACATTTCGAGTGGTTTTCGGCTCAAAGGGATTATGAAACTCTAGAGAAACTAGGCCTATTTTGTATTGAAAATTATTATCCCGAAATCAATTTGAATGACGATAATAAATACAAAAAATTCTTTGAACAAATCCTTGAAAGAACTGCCAATTTGATGGTAGATTGGCTTAGAGTCGGTTTTGTACACGGTGTGATGAACACCGACAATCTTTCGATAATCGGACTAACCATAGACTATGGGCCTTTTTCGATGTTGGACGAGTACGACACCTCTTTCACCCCAAATACGACCGACCTTCCGGGAAGAAGATATGCTTTTGGCGAGCAAGGAAAAATCGCACAATGGAACCTCTGGAAATTGGCAAATGCCCTTTTCCCTTTGATTGAAGACGCTGATTATTTAACCGAAAAACTGGAATACTTCAACGATTATTTCAACCAAAAGAGCGATGAAATGCTCTGTAAAAAATTTGGATTTGAAAACATGAAAGAGGACTATGCTGCGTTTTTTGAAGAATGGCAATTGTTGATGGAAGATTTGGTCTTGGACTACACCTTATTTTTCACAGCATTGGAAAAATGGAAACCGGAATTTGAGGTCAAAAGCCATTTTCAAACTTGTTTTTACAAAAACAACAGCCCGGAAGAATTTCAAAAGCTAAGTACTTTTTTAAAAATATATGATGAACACATTTCGAATCAGAATTTTTCCGAAGAAAATCGCTTAAAACTGATGCAAGAAAACAACCCAAAATTCGTCCTTAGAAACTATTTGTTGTACGAATGCATAGAAGAAGTTAGTCAGGGAAAAATGGAGTTTTTTAATGCCTTATTTCTCGCCTTACAAACCCCTTACGATTGCGATGATGTTTCATTAACCAAAAAAAGACCCAGCAAATACGACAACCAATCCGGATGCAGCATGCTCTCCTGCAGTTCTTAAAAAAATAAAAATCCCCAAAGCCTGAAAACTTTGGGGATTAATTTTATAAAATTCTTTTAGAATTATTCAATTCTAATGTTGTCAACTTGAACATTGAAAGCA
The DNA here is from genome assembly GCF_014353055.1 of Amniculibacterium sp. G2-70. Taxonomy (GTDB): domain Bacteria; phylum Bacteroidota; class Bacteroidia; order Flavobacteriales; family Weeksellaceae; genus Amniculibacterium; species Amniculibacterium aquaticum. The sequence continues at coordinate 1,502,435 of NZ_CP060698.1, read as the reverse complement.
GATCCTGAACCTACTTTCAGTGCAAAAATATCTTTGGTGGTATCGGTTAGATTAAGATCTGTAAGACCTGTTAATGTCAACTCCACTTTTCTCCACTGTCCACCCGTATTGATCGAACCTGTGTATTGGTTGTTCGCTGCTGGATCCAAAATGGCACCTGTTGTAAAAGCCCCAAGATTAAATGCATAGAAAGAGCCATCGGTTTTATAGACATTGAAAGACATGGATTTCCCTGGAGAAGTCCCTTTGATGTACATGGTAATTCTCTTAGGATTGGCCGGCAAACCTGCTGTTGCATACGAAGTAAACACATAATCGTTTCCGGTTGGTGTTCCTAAAATTTGTAAAGAATTGGTTCCGTTAAAACCTTGACCCACACCTTGAGTTGCATAAGCTTTAACCCCAAATGGCATTTTTACTCCTGACAAGAATGTTGTCCAATCTTCATAATCGGCACCTGCAAAAAGATTAACTGCAGTTGCTGCTGGATCTTCAGGAACTCCTGGAGCAAAAAGTGGCTCTGTAAAGTTAATATCGTTTAAGCTTCTTACATAGGCCTGATCGGTCGTACTGAATCTGCTTAAATTAAGAATAATACTTCCGCTTTTTGCATAATTTGGAGAGATTGGAGATTTAGCAAAAGTAGCATAGTTGGAGAATCGAAGTGTTAAAGAAGCACCTTTTTTATCAACGATTTTTCGGTCTCCCGTTTTGTCGGCATCGGCAAAAGTTTTTGTCAATTCATCTTCGTGAAACTGAACATTGTTAATTTTCACCAATTGGTTGATGTGGGCACTGTTTTTAAGAGCTTCTCCGATTGAGTTGAACTCTAAAGGTTGCATTTGCGCCAATACCGGGTATTGTCCGTCGCAAACTCTTTCGATGTACTGAGAAAGTTTGTTCGGGTTGATACGACCAATTGCATAGCTTGGATCGTAAGAACCAATTTTAATATTTCCATTAGAACCTTGCACGATCAATCCTTTTAGGTTAATTCTTAACAATGCTCCAACCGGATAGTTCAGGTATTGGTTGGCTCCGTCGATATCGATTTCTACCCCTTGAGTTGGGTTGTTTGGAGAGTCTTGTACAAAAAGCATTTTGTAGATATTTCCTTGCTCGTCGCTGGAGGACACATAAGCTTCGACAATGTAGTCGGTTGTAATGATATCTGCCGGTGTAGGGTTCGTTTTTGCAAGGGCAACCAAATCGCCAAGTGTGTGGTTTGCAGCAGCAAACTGGGTCGTACACTGTATGGTTGGTACGGCATAATCATCGTCCTTAACGCAAGAGGTCAGGGCGAAAGCCATAATCGCCGCTACGGCTGTTGTTTTTATAAATCTATAATTTTTCATTTTATTAAAATTTAATTGTTGATGGATTTAGAATCTGAATTGAACATTTACAAAATACGATCGTCCTTGGTTGTACCAATATTTTGGAGAGAACACCATATTTCCGCTGTCTTTATCGGCAACATAATCTTGGTAGTTCACATTTCGGGTTTGCTCAAAACCACCTGTAATGTATGATTTGTTATCCAAAATATTGTTGACGGTAGCCGAAACCAGCATATAATATTTACCGATTATCCAAGATTTACCCACATTTAGGTCAAAGAAATAGGCGGTAGGCAATTTTGTTGGAGCCAGAACTCTTGTAAGTTCGGCTTGATTTACGCCATCATAAGGTACGCCTGTCACTTGGTTGGTATAGAAACGGTCGGTTCTAATTACCGGTGATGGATCCAGGTACGAATGTCCAAGATAGCTCCAGCTACCACCGATCCACCAGTATTTTGGGCTGCTGTATCTAAGACCTAATGAATAGGCTTCTTGTGGTGTGCCACCTTGTTTGTAATCTTTTAGGTAAGCGGTTCCCATATTGGTATAGGACTTATCCACCAAATTTCCATTGGCATCTTGTTCTCTGAAAGTTCCGATGGCATCGGAAGCGAAATACACCGTTGGATTGTTGGTATAGGTATATTGTCCGTAACTTACCAATCCGCTTGCAGTAAGGGTTGGAGTTACTTTGACTTGCAAACCAAGTTCTGCACCCATGTTTCTTTTGTTAACATCCGAAAGTACCTGAGTTACAAAAGCTCCTTCTTGCACCGGAGTCTGACCGCCGGTTTCGTCCAGAGTGGTTAGCTTAATTCCGTCTGCAAAAAATCGTTGTACATTGGTATCGTTTTGTGTATTCACCATATACCCTGTCAGTCTCATTTTAACAAAAGGTGTAGCAATCACATAGCTTAGGTCGTTGGCATCGATAACAACATTTTTAATTTTTGGAGTTGTTGCACCACTTACTCTTGCGTTGAAGAAAATATCGTTCAAGAAAGGAGATTGGCTAAAGTAAGCACCGTTGTACACCAAGAAATTTCTACCGTTGATTTTGTAAGTCACCTGACCTTTAAGTCCTGCGTCCCAGAAATTCATGTCGGCACCTTTGCCCAAGGAGCTTGGATACAAGTAGTGCTTGTACTTCCCTTCTCTGCTGTTGTTGGTATAACCCAAAAGTGCAGAAACGAAAACATCAAAATTTCCGGTGGAGAATTTCAACCCTGGATTTACTTTTACCTCTTGTCTTCTAAGGATGTAATTGTATCCAATTCTATCGCCTTCTTTTTTAGCAATTTGACTATCCGATTCCAGTTCGTTGAATTTTCCCCAGAACTTAGCACCTGTTGTGTTCGATGCAAAAGCGTCCATATTTAGAGCAAAATCGGCTCCCAAAAGGTCTTTTACTTCTCTATACTGTTCGGATTTGTAATTTTGATACGATACATTTAAAATGAATTTTGTGGTATCGTTAAAGTTGTGGGTAAGGTGTGTTGATGCATTCCAGATTTTATCGTCTTTGACATCATTTACCAAATAATAAACTGCTCTTTTGCCTCCAAATTCATTGATGTATGGAGCGTTGTAATTGGCAGCGTAAAGATTGTCCCAATTAATTTGTGTGTGAGCCGGATCGTTATTGGTCCACCAACCTTGTGTTAGGGCAATATTTTCAAATTGTTCTGGAGAAGGGTTGGTATAGTTCAACCAATAACTCGGAAGGTTTCTGTAGTAAGTTGGTGAAGGGTTATTGGCTTTGTACCAATCCAATCTCGAGCTTTTTTCTTTCCCAAACTGATAGGACAAAGTGGTCCACAATTGGGTATTTTTATTAATTTTCCAATAATCGGTTAATTGAAGAAGAGGTTGGAATCCTTTTTTGATTCTTTCGCTTCTCTTTTCTCCATCTTGCCATCCCCAATACGAATTGTAATGCACCCCTCTGAAGTCATACACCTCTTGAGTATTTGGACTGGAAGTACTTCTCTTGAAATTGGATCCGATGGCATTAAAGGTCATGCTGTGTTTATCATTGAATTTCTTTTCAATTCCCAGATAACCACTTAGCGCATCGTAGAAAGTCCCTTCCTGTATGCCTTCTTGCGCCCATCTTCTTGCTATCATTCCGGTAAACGCCCAACCGTTTTTGTTCATTCCGGAAGTGTAGCGGTATGAAAGTCTGTTTCTATAATTTCTATTGGTTAAAGAATAAGTGAGCTGACTTCCTTTTCTGTATTCTGAAGCAATGGTATTTTTATAAACCACTGAGCTTGCACCACCAAAAGCATATTCTGAAGGAGAATGGTTGGCAGATATTTCGGGATAACGAGTAATTTCGTTAAGTCCACCCCAAGTGCCAAAATCTACATTTCCATCATCACCGGCTGCCATTGCAACACCGTTCATTATGGTTTCTCCAGTCCTGCCGTCAATACCTCTTGGTCGGAACCAATATGCACCCAAATCAAAGGAAGCAATCCTAGAGAAAACATCTTGTGACGATTGTAAGAGTCCTACGGTTGCGGTCTGTGAGGAGTTGTTGTCGTCTTCTCCAGAACTATCCAAAAGTACCAAGCCTTGTCCAGCGCCAGAAAACTGAGAGTAAAGTGTGATGACACCTAAATCTTTCTTTTTCTCGTCATTGACATCAAATTCTAAAACTTTAGTATCAAAATTGGGTTTAGAAACCACAATTTGATAATGTCCGGGTTTAAGGTCCACAAATTGGAAATATCCAATTTTGTCTGCTTTCACCTCTTGTCCAGCTCCTTTTAGATCTACAGAAGCTTGCTCAACGACTTTTCCGTCGGCATCTTTTATATATGCAAAAGCCGTGGTTTGTGCATAATAATACGATGCTGGCAGCAATGTAAATAAGGAGAGTAGTGATAACCTTTTAAACATACTTATTTTTTTGTATTTAATTTCCTTTTAGTTTAATTCTCAATATTTTATGAAAAGGGAAGCAAAGTTACTTAAAATTTTATAACCTTGTCAAACAACCCTTATGATTTTTGTTTTAAATTATGTTAATATTAGAAAATCCACCTTGTTGTTTCGCTGTATGTTTGCGCAATTGTTAATACGACTCCGTATTGGTAACAATAAATTTTGTTCATATTCGAAAAAGATTTTGATAGATAGACGCTTATCTCATAAAAAGAATTAATTTTGTTGTCCATTTTTTAAAATCATTCAACCAATGAACAAGTATTTTGGTATTTTCGCATTATGTCTTGGAAGTTTAGTCTTTGCACAGAAAAAAAGCGAACTTAGAAAAGTCGCTGTTGTGGGCTTTCTAAATGTTGAAAACATCTGGGACACCATCCCATCTGCCGATTATATTGACGGAACCAAGGACAAGTCCAACCCTGCATTTCACAGAAGCATCCCGGTAGACTCCATAAAGTATCTAAGTGTAGATGAAGAATACAAAGGCGTTTGGAATGACGACAAACTAAAGGGTAAAAGAGTTGTGCGATACCAAGGAAACAATGAAGAGTTCACTCCGAAAAGCGCTAAGAACTACAACACCAAAATCTACAACACCAAATTGGCCAACGAGTCCAAAGTCATTTCCGAAATGGGAGCCAAATATTCTGGAGGAGCCCCGGTCATTGTTGGACTTTTAGAAGTTGAAAACAGACAAGTTGTTCAAGACCTTATCAAGCAACCCGCTTTAGCCAAATACGACTACGGCATTGTGCATTATAACTCCTACGATTATCGTGGGATTGATGTGGCTTTCATTTATCAAAAAAGAAGATTCACTCCAAGTCACTCCCTTAAGAAAGAAGTGGTCATCTTCAACGAAGAGGGACGAAGAGAATATACCCGAGATATTTTGGTTCTTACAGGAATGTTGGACAATGAAAAAGTTGCTTTATTCCTAAATCACTGGCCTTCCAGAAGAGGTGGTGAAGCCATTTCTCTACCCAAAAGAAATGCTGCAGCAGCAGTTTTAAAACAACAAATGGACAGCGTAAGAGCTTTGGATCCCAATACCCGATTGATGGCAATGGGCGACTTTAACGACGATCCTGTAAGCAGCAGTTTTAAAAAAGTTTTGAAGGCTGTTGGAAACCCGAAAGATCTTTCGGAAAAAGATCCGTACCTGAACTTGATGTACCCTCTTTACAAAAACGGTGTTGCCTCGTTAGCCTATCAAGATGCTCCCAATTTGTTTGACCAAATCATCGTTTCCGGGAATATGTATAACGAGAAAAATGAAGCGAGAAAAGAATACAGCGTTTTCAAAGCAGAATTGTATGCACCTCCGTATCTCATTACCAAAGAAGGAAACTACAAAGGATATCCTTTCCGTTCTTGGGCAGGCGACAAATTTACCGGAGGCTACAGCGACCACTTCCCGGCTTTCGTAGTGCTGCAAAGAGCTGCCGAATAAAACCACTCACAACCTTTATATACTCAATCCTTCAAGAAATTAAAATCCTTGAAAGAATCTGGTTCAAAAAACAAAGCCCGCCAAATTTCTCTGGCGGGTTTTGATTTTCAGTAAAGTTCAATTATTTATTGAACAGGTCTTCTACTTTATCCCAATTGATTACATTAAAGAAAGCCGTAACATAATCCGGTCTTCTGTTTTGGTAATTCAGATAGTAAGCGTGTTCCCAAACATCCAAACCTAAAATTGGAGTTCCTTGACAATCGGCAACCGGCATCAATGGATTATCTTGGTTTGGTGTAGAACATACCGCTACAGAACCGTCTTCTTTCTTACACAACCAAGCCCAACCAGAACCAAATCTCGTTTTGGCTGCGTTGGAGAAATCTTCTTTAAATTTTTCTAAACCTCCGTAGTTTTCTATAGCCTTAGCAACATTTCCAACTGGAGCATTGCTTCCACCGGGAGTCATTACTTCCCAAAAAAGGCTGTGGTTATAATGTCCACCTCCGTTATTTCTAACCGCAGGTTTGTCCGTTCCTATTTTACAAATTTCCTCAATGCTTTTTCCTTCCAGTTCTGTACCTGCAATTGCATTATTCAAGTTATCAATGTATGCTTGGTGGTGTTTTGTGTGATGGATTTCCATGGTTCTTGCGTCGATGTTGCTTTCCAATGCATCGTATGCATAACCCAATTTTGGTAATTCGAATGCCATAATGTAATTTTTGATTTTTGTTAAACTTTTGTAGCCCAAAGGTAATGATAATTATCAACTTGATAAAAGCGAGTCTTTAACATAATTTTTATCACTTAAATAGACAAAAACAAAATTGTCCTATTTACAAAAAAGTCAGTACCTTTAAAGTTTTAAAATTAAGAAATTTCATGGAAATTAAAATAGGTACAAGAAACTCTCCTTTAGCCCTTTGGCAAGCCAGAGAAGTCGCTAGACAACTACAAAATCTCAACTGCATTACCGAAATAATACCCATTGTATCTTCAGGGGACAAAGACCTGTCTCAACCGTTATACGCCATGGGAATAACCGGTGTATTTACTCGAGATCTAGATATTGCCCTTCTAAACAACGAGGTTCACATCGCTGTTCATTCTCTGAAAGATGTCCCAACAGAAATGCCAGAAAACATCGAACTGATTGCTTATCTCGAAAGAGATTTCCCACAAGATGTGTTGGTTAGAAGTTCCAAAGCCATGGACAAACCGCTACATGAACTAAAAATTGCAACCAGCAGCTTGAGACGCCGCGCTTTTTGGCTAAAAGAATTTCCTAATACTGAGTTTGTAGATATCCGTGGAAATGTGAATACCCGTTTGCAAAAAATTGAAGACGGATTGGCAGATGCTACCCTATTTTCTTTGGCCGGACTAAAACGATTGGATCTTAAACTTAATTATGAAGAATTGCCTTTCATGATTTCGGCTCCATCTCAAGGGGTTGTTACCATTGCCGGACACAAGGACAATGTAGAGATCAACGAGATTATACGAAAAATCAACCACAAAGAAACCCAACTTTGCGTGGAAACCGAGAGAATTTTCCTAAAAACCTTAGAAGGAGGCTGTACCGCACCGATTGGTGGTATTGCTAAAACCGATGGAGACCAACTGCATTTTTCCGGCAGGCTGTGCTCTTTGGACGGCAAACAATGTTTGGAAATTGATGAAACGGTGAATAAAAACGAATCTAATTTGGGAGAAAAATTTGCTCAAAACATTTTAGATCGTGGTGGGAAAGAACTAATGAAAGAGATTAAGGCACAAATTAATGAATAATCATGAAAATTCTTTTCACTAAAAAAAGTATTGAAAAAGAGGTCAGACAAAAAATAAATTCAGAAATAGAATGTGAGTTTGTTGATGTGCTAAAAATAAAACATCGAAAAGAAAGTCCTTTTTCACTGTCCAACAAATCTTTAATTTTTACCAGTGTCAATGGGGTACAATCTTTTTTTGAAAACGGTTTTATGCCCGAAGAAGATTTTACCAATCCTTACCGATACAATAAAATATATGCGGTTGGAAATAAAACCAAAAAAGAACTTAGGAAAAACGGATTTGGCACTTTTAAAGTTGCCAAACACGCTAGCGAACTTTTAGATTTCATTATAAAACACGCCTCAAAAGAACAATTCATCCATTTTTGTGGCAACATGGCATTGGACCTCTTGAATGAAAAATTACCCTTGCAAAATATTGTTTATAGAAAAGTAATCCTCTACGACACCGAGCTGCTTCATCCTAAAATTGACGAAAATCATGATGCTGTATGCTTTTTTAGCCCAAGTGGAGTTCGTAGTTTTGCAAAATTAAATTCCTTGGAAGGGAAAACCTTATTTTCCATTGGCGAAACAACTGAAAAGGAATTAAAAAATTGGACAAAAAATAAAATATACACCAGCAAAGAAAGCAGTTTGAACGATTTGTTAAACCTCATTAACACGCATTATAAAACTTTGATTTCTTAAGCTATAACCTAAGATTATGATTAAAAACGATTTATACCTACGCGCCCTAAAAGGCGAAACTGTAGAAAGACCACCGGTATGGATGATGAGACAGGCCGGAAGATATTTACCCGAATTTATCAAGCTACGCGATCAGTACGACTTTTTCACAAGATGCCAAACTCCAGAATTGGCAGCAGAAATTACCGTTCAACCCATCCGTAGATTTCCTTTGGATGCGGCAATTTTATTTTCAGACATTTTAGTGGTACCACAAGCCATGGGCATCGATTTCAAAATGAAAGAAAGCGTTGGACCTTGGCTGGACAATCCCATCCGCACCCTAGAAGATGTACAAGCCGTACAAGTTCCGGATGTCAACGACTCTTTGGGCTATGTTTTTGATGCCATCGAGATCACTTTACAAAAATTAGAAAACAACATCCCGTTGATTGGCTTTGCAGGATCTCCTTGGACATTATTGTGTTATTGCGTAGAAGGAAAAGGTTCTAAGTCTTTTGATATTGCAAAATCTTTTTGCTTCCAACAGCCGGAAGCTGCTCATTTGTTGCTTCAAAAAATAACGGACACCACCATTGCTTATCTTAAAAGAAAAGTAGAAAAAGGAGTGTCTGCGGTGCAAATTTTCGATTCTTGGGGCGGAATGCTTTCACCGGCAGATTATCAAGAGTTTTCTTGGCAATACATCAACCAAATCGTTGAAGCTTTGGCACCAATGACTCATGTTGTGGTATTTGGAAAAGGATGTTGGTTTGCATTGGAAGAAATGTCGAAATCTAAAGTTTCTGCTTTGGGTGTGGATTGGACCATCAGTCCGGAAATTGCCAGAAAACTGACCAATAACAGCATAACCCTACAAGGAAATTTTGATCCGGCGCGTTTGCATTCGGATCCGGCAACCATAAAAAAAATGGTGACTGAAATGATCAATCGTTTTGGTAAAGACCAATACATCGCCAATCTTGGACATGGTATTTTGCCGAACATCCCATTGGAAAATGCAGAAGCCTTTATCCGAGCAGTGGTCGATTGGAAAGCCAACTAACAAAATGCGGTGTCTGAATTGGGACACCGCTTTTTTTATTCTTTTATCAGACCTTTTGCCTTGAAATATTCTGTGAATTTTTTAATTTTTGGACCCACAACAGCAGAACAGTACGGTTGGTCGGGATTCTCGTTATAATATCCTTGGTGATACTCTTCTGCAGGCCAAAACTTTTGAAAAGCCACCACTTCCGTAACGACTTTATTTTTATAGTTCCCCGATAGGTTGATGGCTGAAATTTTATTCAAAACCATATTTTTTTCCTCATCGTTTTCATAAAAAACAATGGATCGGTATTGCGTTCCGATGTCGTTGCCTTGTTTGTTGAGCTGTGTAGGATCGTGTAAAAAGAAAAAAACATCCAACAACTGATCGTACGAAATAATATCGGGATTATAAACAACCTGTACCACCTCTGCATGGTGCGTTTCTCCTGTACAAACTTCTTTGTAGGTCGGGTGTTCGGTTTTCCCACCGGAATATCCGGATATCGCTTTTTCTACCCCTTTTAATTTATTGAAACAACTTTCAATACACCAAAAGCATCCTCCACCGAAAGTTATTGTTTTTGTATTTTCCATATTTATAATTTTTGGAATGCGTAAATTTTGCTCCTGTGACTGACAAGAAAAGAGTAAAAAACTACAAATAACCATCAGTACTTTCATAAGAAGTATTTTATAAAATTACCAAACCAACGATGCGGCACCAAGAATGGCGGCGTCGGATTCGTTCATCTTGCTGACTGCAAATTTCACTTTATTTTGAAAGATTGGTAAAACCATTTTCTCCATTTCTTCATAAGCCGGTTTCAAAAGATAATCTCCAGCTTTTACCACTCCTCCAAAAAACAAAATGGCCTCTGGTGAAGAAAACATCACGAAATTTGCCAAGGCTTTACCTAAAATCTCACCGGTATATCGGAAAACTTCTAGGGCAGCAGCATCTCCTTTTTCGGCACATTCAAATGCGGTTTTGGCATCTACTTCTTCGAGAGGGATTGAATTTAAAAGAGAATCAGGATGAGCAGCTCTAAACTCTTTGGCTGTAATGGCAATTCCCGTTGCCGAAGCATAGGTTTCTAAGCTGCCTCTAAAACCCGTTGACCAATGCATTCTTCCATCGGGAACAATAATGGTATGCCCCAATTCGCCAGCAAAACCATCGTGTCCATAGACCATTTGACCGTTGATGACGATGCCACTTCCCACACCGGTACCCAAAGTCATCATGATGAAATTTTTAAGTCCTTTGGCTGCTCCAAATTGCATTTCACCTTGCGCAGCAGCATTGGCATCGTTGGTTAAGGTCGCTTTTGTATTAAACTTTTTCCCAATAAGATTTGCTATATTTATTTTTCCTTTCCACTTCAGGTTGGGAGCATATTCTATACAACCGTTATAATAGTTTCCGTTGGGAGCTCCAATTCCGACCCCAATAAAATCGCACTTTGCTGCATATTGATCCAATAAAGGTTGAGCCCTGTCGTAAAGCGCATCAACAAAATCTTCAATGGTTTCGTATTTATCTGTTGGCAGTACACCTTTGGCAAGAATTTCGCCTCTTAAGTTTACAATTCCAAATTTGGTAGTTGTGCCTCCAATATCAATGCCTAGGGCAATTTGGTGGGATAGGTCAATAATTTCCATTTCAATTAATAGTGTAATATTTGGTAAACTTCAGCATCGAATTGCGAAAGTTTCTCTTCTCCTTTCAGATCTTTTAGACCGATCAAAAAACTAAATTGACTGGCAATGGCTCCTTGCTTTTTTACCAGTTTGGCAGCCGCTTCCGTTGTACCTCCTGTAGCCAGAAGATCGTCATGAATCAGTACGCGTTGTCCGGGTTTTATCTGACCTACTTTCATTTCAATTTCTGCCGTTCCGTATTCTAAATCGTATTTTTCAGAAACAAATGGCGGTGGCAACTTCCCTTTTTTTCGTATCAAAACAAAAGGGACATCTAGGGCGACAGCAATTGCAATACCGAACAAATAGCCACGACTTTCAATTCCACAAACCACATCTATTTTATCTTTAGAAAAAGCAGCCAAGTCTGCAATAACCGCTTCATACAATTTTGGGTTAAGAAAAATAGGTGTAATGTCTTTAAACTGTATTCCCGGTATTGGAAAATCCGAAATATTCTCTATGGTTTGCTCTAAAGTTTGGATTAACTCGTCTTTCTTCATCATCATTTTATTGAATTTGATACGAAACAATTTTCCAATCACCGTTAACATTTTTCAGACCGAAAACCACTTGCAACGAGGTTGTTTTTCCATTTTTATCGGTTACATCGTAAGATGCATTAACTGTAGAAGTTGTTGCTGATGTAGAATTGGTTGAAAGTGATTTTACAGAGAGGGATTTTACAGCTCCAAAACCGGAAGTGGTATTGGAAAATGATTCATACGAACCCCAATTTGGATTCTGTGATCCTTCGTAAGCCGCTTTTAAATTTTGTGCATTTAGATTACTCAAAAATTTAGATACCGAATTTTTAGGATCTGCAACAGGCTGAACCACTTCTGGCACAACTTCTGTTGGAAGTGCTGTAGAATCGGAGACCACAACTTTTGGTTTTTGTAAAGCATCAGGATTGATAGAAATACCTGTTTTGGTTAATTGATATGTTTTCTTTGTTGTTTTAATACTGACTTTAATGTCAATTTTATTATCAAAAATCTTGTCTTGAGGTATTGAAGAAAAATTCAAATAAAAACCTCTAAAATGGTTATCGGACATGATGTTTTTGGAGGTTGATATTTTGCTTCCGCCACTGTACACTTCCATTAAAGTTTCTAAACCTGCATCAGAAAACTCGATTTCTTTATTGGCCTGATCCACCAATCGAGGAACTACTTTTAAAGCTTTCACTCCCAGGCTATCACTACCTACAGGCACGATGTCGATGTTTAGAGACGATGCCTCTACATCATTTTTGTCGACTTCACTTGCGGTAACATTTCCGAAAATATTCATTTCACCAAGAGAAGGAGGCCCGGTGCTTGTCCAATCCATTCCATTTTTTTGAGCCGTTTGATCGGCCAAACTTAGAATTTCTTCTACATTTTTACCGTTAAGTAATTTAGAGAGTTGCTTCAGTTCTGTAATATCATCGTCTCCGTTAACAGCAAACTTTTTGAGGATATAAAGCGCTTCATTGAACTTTATTTGCTGCAAAGTGGTTAGCGAAGATGCCATATCGTTGATACTGGACTGAAAAGCTTGAGTACTGCTGGCATCTACACGGTCTTTTTTACAAGAAACCAATAAAAAAAGAAGAAACAAATAAGGGATTAATTTTTTCATATTTAAAATATTCAACACTTTAACCATTTACATAAATTTCAAAATAAATGGGCATGTAGAATACAAAAATATGAAAAATGCTTAATTGTACAACGAAAAGAAAAAGGATTATTGAAAGGAGGCGGATAAATAAGTAATGAAATTACTTAAGGTTTTGCTTGCTTTTGATGTCTCCGCCTCCAGAAATTTTTGCAAATATATAATTTTATAGTTTTAATCAAAGATAAAAACTAAACAATCGATTAATAAAAGAAGAGGCGGAAAGGAAAAGTAATAAAATTACTTAAGGTTTTGCTTGCTTTTGATGTTATTCCGCCTCCATATTTTTTTAAAACAATTGTAGAGGGAATGAAAAAGGAAGTCACCCTAAAAGTAACTAAGAAAATCTGAAGCACATCTCTTTCAAGATATCGTGCATTATCCATTGAAATTGTGTTTTGTTTTTGTTACTTTATTGTAACTTCTTTTTTCATCGTTACAAAATTACATTATTTTTTAAAACTTTCACAAAAAAAATTAAATAAAAAAAGCCCGAAAAAATCGGGCTTTGTATTTGGATGTAAAATCAGTCTTAGAATGGATATTCGAAAATGATTGATTCGTGTAGGAATGGGTTTCCTGAAGGGATCAGCTTCATTTTTGACAATGCTGTCAACACTACGAAGATGAATAAACCTGCAAAGAAAACTACAGAACCGATTTCTAACAATCCGAAGTTCCAGAATGGACCTACTGTTCCTGGCATTACCATTAGGAAGTGCGTGATTAATTGTCCAAAGATTACTACCACGGCCATGGTAACGACCACTTTGTAATTTCTCTTAATGCTTGAGCTCACCATTACAATTAATGGAATTAGGAAAGCTGGAATTAAACTTGGCAAGAACAATTGTGGATAGTATTCAAATCGTCCTAAGAAATAGTTAACTTCTTCCGGTACATCGGCATACCAATACAACATAAACTGACAGAACCAAGTGTATGTCCAAAGCATTGAAGATGCAAATAAGAACTTACCTAAGTCGTGTAAGTGGTTGTCGTTGAATTGAGGTAAAAATCCTTTTCTCTTCAAATAAACAGAAATGATGATGATCACAGCAATTGCAGCAGCTAAGCAGCTTACCAAAGCATACCAAATATACATGGTAGAATACCAGTGAGGGTCGATGGACATCAACCAATCCCAAGCCCAAGCTGCAGAGCAAAATCCGAAGAAAGCGATGTAGCCTACAGACCAGCTGTAAATTTTCTTATAAACTTCTCTGGATTTTGTTTCGTCCATTTTTTTAGTTAAAGACTTCAACTTCCATACGAAGAAAGATCCTCCTACTACATAGATTAAGGTTCTAATCACATAGAAAGGTACATTTAAGAATTTTTTCTTTTCGAAAATCAATGGGTCAAATTCTGGTGAATTAGGATCAACCAAAGCCGGATCCATCCAGTGGAAAAGATGACCAAAATGAGCAGCATTCAAAATCGCAATGATAATCAATACGCCACCTGCCCAAGGCATGAAAGAACCTACGGCTTCCATTACTCTGGTAATAATGATGGACCATCCTGCATGAGCGACATGCTGAATGCTATAGAAAAACATTGCTGCGGCACTTAATCCGAAAAGGAAAACTGCTACAAAATGAATTGCAGATAAAGGTTCGTTGGCAATTTGATGCTTTACATGTTCGATATGAGATGCAGCATCATGTCCTCCGTTCATTTCACTAGAATGCGTTGGTGCATTGTGTCCGTTGGCATGAACCGTTTCCATCAAATGGGTGATTTTAGCTTCGTCTCCTAACAAACCGTGGTTCATCATATAACCTGCTCCAAAAAGAACTAACCCTAGAACAATCAGTATAATCGATATTAATCTTAATTTAGGTGAAAATGTGTACATTTTAAAATTCTTTTAGTTATTTAGTTGCAGGTTTATCACTCGCTTCCGCAGGAGCCGCTTCTGTAGTTGCAGCAGGAGCTGCAGCAGTTGCAGGCGCAGGATTTAATCCTCCTTTAAAAGCACTCATCACATACATGGCGACTCTCCAACGGTCACCCGGTTGAAGTTGCCCAGCAAAAGATCCCATGGCATTTTTACCGTGGCTAAGTACGTAATGTACAGCGCCTATGGTAAGCTCTCTATCTTTGTAGTTAGGAACACCTGCATAAGCACCTCCTTGTACAATACTACCTTGTCCGTCACCTGCTTCTCCGTGGCAAGCAGCACAGACTTGGTTAAATAATTTCTTACCTCTTTCGATGTCTTTTTCCTGGTTTGCAGGATTAAGAGGTGAAGAAGTTGTCAATTTTGCAGCATCATAACCTGCGTTATAAACATCGGCTTTCATCATTTTAGATGAATTCACATCTACTACTCCATCTTTATTTTGAGATACCGTTCCATCAACAGATACCAATCCTGTAGCAAAATCATTTTTTACAAAAGCAGGAATTGAGTTTTCGTGTTTAGAATAAGCATCTTCAGCTTTTTGCAATGGATCGTACGCTACCGGAAAATACATATCTGGGAAGTACACCAACGGTGGATTGTCTTTTGGTCCACAAGAATTAAGTAAAACAGTAGTTACACCTAAGACAGCTCCTATTTTTAAAATATTATTTTTCATATTAAGCATCTTTTACGGTTATTTCTTCAACTCCGGTTTCAACAAATAATTGTTTTACAGCATCCACATTGTCGGTAACAATTTCCATTAGAAATTTATCGTCGGTTGTTCTTGGATCTGGGTTTTGTGGTGGACAACCAGGATACATTTTATTTCTTACTAAGAAAGTCCAAGACATCATGTGTGCAGCACAAAATACCATTAATTCGAACATTGGAACTACGAAAGCTGGCATATTCTCCCCCCAAGTAAAAGCAGGTTTACCACCAATATTTTGAGGCCAATCGTGGTTCATCATGTACCAAGTGGATAGAATACCGATTAAAATTCCGTAAACTGCATAACACCAAGCAGCGTCAGAAAGTCTGGTCTTCTTAAGTCCTAAAGCTTTATCAAGCCCGTGAACAGGAAAAGGAGTATAAACTTCATTAATTTCAATTCCTTTTTCTCTAAATGATTTTACGCCTTGCATCAAATCATCATCGTCGGCGTATAAGCCGTATACAATTTTAGTGGTGCTCATCTCCTTCTTTTGCTTTATAGGTTTCACCTGACATTTTCAAAATAGATTTCAATTCAGCCTGTGCAATTACAGGGAATGTTCTTGCGTAAAGTAGGAATAATACGGAGAAGAATCCTATTGTTCCTAAGTAAACTCCAACATCAATAATGGTTGGCATAAACATGGTCCAAGTCGATGGTAAATAATCTCTAGAAATGTTGATTACGATGATGTCAAATCTTTCGAACCACATACCGATATTGATGATCAATGCCACGAAGAAAGTCCAGAAGATATTAGTTCTTAGTTTTTTGAACCAGAAAGATGCAGGAACAACTAAGTTACAAATAATCAACGCCCAGAAAGCCCACCAGTAAGGTCCAGTTGCTGCACCTGGAGATAGGTATGTAAAATCTTCGTATCGTGATCCCGAATACCATCCGATGAAATACTCGGTAGCATAAGCTACAGTTACCATACCACCGGTTACAACGATTACGATGTTCATGATCTCTATGTGATACATGGTGATGTAATCTTCCAGGTTACACACCTTTCTAGCCACCAACAATAATGTTTGTACCATCGCGAATCCAGAGAAGATTGCTCCGGCAACGAAGTATGGAGGATAGATGGTTGAGTGCCAACCTTTGATTACTGAAGTAGCAAAGTCAAAGGATACCGTTGTGTGTACCGAGAATACTAGTGGAGTTGCAAGACCTGCCAATACCAAAGATAATTCTTCGAATCTTTGCCAATGTTTTGCTTTTCCACCCCAACCGAATGCTAATAAAGTATAAATCTTTTTAGTCCAAGGTGTTTTTGCTCTATCTCTGATCATCGCAAAGTCAGGGATCAATCCCATGAACCAGAATACGGTTGATACTGAGAAATAAGTAGAGATTGCAAATACATCCCAAAGTAATGGAGAGTTGAAGTTGGTCCACAAAGTACCGTATTGGTTCGGGATTGGGAATACCCAATATCCTACCCAAACTCTACCCATGTGAATAACCGGGAAGATGGCTGCTTGTACTACCGCAAAGATTGTCATCGCTTCCGCAGAACGGTTAACGGACATTCTCCATCTTTGTCTAAATAATAACAATACCGCAGAGATCAAGGTTCCGGCGTGACCAATACCTACCCACCAAACGAAGTTAGTAATATCCCAACCCCAGTTGTTGGTTCTGTTTAGTCCCCATGCTCCAATACCAGTACCGATAGTGTAAGCGATGCAACCAAATCCATAGATGAAAAGTACTAAGGCAGCATATAGTGATACCCACCACAATTTGCCTGCTCTTTCTTCTATAGGTCTTGCGATATCTTCCGTGATATCATGATAAGTCTTGTGACCAATAATTAAAGGTTCCCTTATCGGAGCTTCGTAATGTCCTGACATTTTTTACCTATTTATTATTTAAACTTTATTTTCTTTTCTATTTCTCACTTTCGTATGGTAGAATACATTTGGTTTGGTACCAATTTCTTCTAACAAGATATATCTTCTGTTGCTTGCGAAAAGTTTTCTCACATGAGAAGATTTATCATTCATATCACCGAACTGGATTGCACCAGTAGAACACGCTTTAGAACAAGCAGTTTGGAATTCTCCGTCTTCTACTTTTCTACCGTCTTTCTTAGCTTCCAAAATGGTCTGTTGTGTCATTTGGATACACATAGAACATTTTTCCATAACCCCTCTGGTTCTTACCACAACATCCGGATTCAATACCATTCTTCCTAGATCGTTGTTTTGGTTATAATCGAATTTATCATTCAAATTATAAGTAAACCAGTTGAATCTTCTTACTTTGTATGGACAGTTGTTTGCACAATATCTTGTACCCACACATCTGTTGTATGCCATTTGGTTTTGACCTTGCTTACCGTGAGAAGTTGCCGCAACTGGACAAACCGTTTCACATGGTGCGTGGTTACAGTGCTGACACATTACCGGTTGGAAGATTACATCAGGGTTGTCCGCAGGGTGGTTCAAGATACCACTTTCTTTATCGAAAGCATGACCGTACATTCCTGGTACATCCAAACCTTCAGCTACGGCTTCGGCAGGTTGAATTTTTCTTACAGCAGAATAGTAACGGTCGATTCTCAACCAATACATATCTCTGGACATTCTTACCTCGTCTTTACCAACAACAGGTACATTGTTTTCTGCTTGACAAGCGATGACACAAGCACCACATCCTGTACAAGCATTTAAGTCTACAGACATGTTGAAGTGTGGACCGTCGGTATCGTCATAAGAATTCCAAAGGTCAATTTTTCTTGCTGCAGTAGCCTGACCCGTAATTGTATGGTATTCGATTGGTTTGTTCCATCCGTTTTTAGGATCGTTGAAAGGTACATTGATGAAATCTGCTAAAGATACTTCTTTTGCGATGTCATAACGACCCATTACTGTATTTTGAAGCTGCATTCCGGCAAACTCATGTCCAGAACCTGTTTTTTCGATTTTAACATTGGTAACGACCAAATTATTTCCATCGAACAAAGGATATGCATTGATACCTGTAGCAGCAACTTTACCAGAGCTTTTCTTACCGTAACCCAAGGCAAGACCTAGTGATCCTTGCGCTTGACCCGGTTGTATAAAAACTGGAATATTTTCTAATTTAACATTCCCTGCGGTAAGTGTTACCAAATCACCATTCAATTGCATTCTACCGTTAAGATCGTTTGACAATCCTAAAGTTTTAGCATCTGCTGGGGAAATGGTTAGGTAGTTATCCCAAGACAATCGTGAAATTGGATCTGGTAATTCTTGCAACCAAGGGTTGTTGGATTGTGTACCGTCACCAATTGCAGTTTTTGTATATAATTTTAATTCGAATTCTGAAGCTTTGAAGTTTCCTAAATCCGCTACAGCTTGAGCAGCATTACCACCAGCATAAGCCAATGTTGTAGCAACACCACCAGCATTGAATCCGTTGTATAATGCTTGGTTAAATGGTGTAGCTCCTAGTAATGCAGTTGCATTGGTCTTTAAATAATCATAATAATTATTTAGTTCACTTCCTTTACCATTGATCCATACCAATAGAGATTCTTCCAACTGTCTTGGTTTGAAAATCTTTTGAATGGTTGGCTGCATTAATGAATAAGCACCCGTTTGTGGAGCAATATCTCCCCAAGACTCTAACCAGTTAGCAACAGGAATTACGACTTTAGAAGCGTCGTACATTTCGTTCTTTTTCTCAGAGAAAGACATTACGAAACCTACTTTGGAAAGCGCTTTTTTGAAGTCTTCACCTTTGTTGCTGGAGTAGATTGGGTTTACATTATTAGCGATTAACACTCCTACTTGACCGGCATTCATCCAGCCTAAGAATTCTTGGTATCTAGCTCCGTCAAATTCTTTTAAGAAATTAGCTTTACCTGTGAAAGCAGTAGAATTCAGCTTTTGATTAATCAAATGAGAAAGTACGATGGCTGCTTTAGAGCCGTCTGCCAAAACAACTGCTTTGTTTCCTTTCTCTTGTAATCTTTTTACTAAATCAGCGGCTACTTTATCCGAAGTTCCTCCATTAAGTCCGTTGTACACTTCAACTAAAAGTTTATTAACCGCACTTGGTTTAAGAGGAATTCTTGTGTCGGAGTTGGCTCCAGTTAGAGACAAATTAGACTCAATTTGGATATGTTCCAACATGTTTTCTCCAGGTACTCTTGCAGCGGCATAAGAAGACTCTAAACTTTGAGCGTTGAAATCTCCTAAGAAATCCGCTTGGAAAGACACCACCAATTCTGAGTTTGTTAGGTCATAAACCGGTAAGGCTCTTTGACCGAAAACTTCTTGCGCAGCATCTAGATTTGCAGCGTGAGGTAGGGCATCATAAGTAACAAGTTCTGCACTTGGATATTTTGTTTTGAAATCGCCGAACAATTTCTTGAAAGTTGGAGAGGCAAAAGAGTGAGAAAGTACTACAATCTTTTTCCCTGAAGTTCCGGCATTGTTTAATGCTTTTAGAACTTCGTCATCAACCTTGTCGAAAGTTTCGTCTTTTCCGTTTAGTTTTGGTTGTTTTAC
Organism: Amniculibacterium sp. G2-70; assembly: GCF_014353055.1. Lineage (GTDB taxonomy): Bacteria > Bacteroidota > Bacteroidia > Flavobacteriales > Weeksellaceae > Amniculibacterium > Amniculibacterium aquaticum. The sequence goes on along the minus strand of NZ_CP060698.1, from coordinate 1,482,656 downwards.
CTTATCGTTATCATAAAGAGACAATACACTTGCTTGAGCTCTTGCATTGGTTTTACCCAATTCGTTTGCTGCAGGGTTTGCTTCAATCTTGATTGGTCTTCCTTCTCTTGTTTTCACCAAGACACTTGCAAAATCGGCACCATCAAAATAAGTAGATGCGAAATAATTAGCAACTCCCGGGATTACATCGTGAGGTTTTACGACATAAGGTATAGTTTTCACAACTGGTGCTTCGCAAGCGGCCAATGTAACGGCTGCAGTAGAGAAACCTAAAAGTTTTAGGAAATCTCTTCTGGTTGTATTTACAGGGCTGTTCTTATCACCACTTCTGATTTCATCCACTGGAATTTCGTCATGAAATTCCTTCTGAGCCAATCTTTTTGTCAAAGTTGGATCTTGTAGTTCGTGGATACTTCTGAATTGTATTTTATTTGAAGCCATTGATACTTCTAATTTTTAGTTATTAATAATGACATTTACCACACTCAAGACCTCCAATAGCATCTACTGTAACTTTACCACCAGAAGCAGGATATTGCTTCGCAAGTTTGTCGTGTAGATTCTTGAAGTACTCTTTATTATAACCGTTGTTCATATCAACTTCTGTTGTTCTATGACATTCTATACACCATCCCATGGTGAAGTCGTTTGCCATTTGTACCACATTCATTGTATCTACTTTACCGTGACATGCTTTACATACCGTATCGATTTGGTCGTTTGGATTTTTCTTGTTGTATGAATTAATGATTGCTTGCTCGCCTGCAACAACATGCTGAGAGTGGTTAAAATAAACGAAATCCGGCATGTTATGGATTCTCACCCATTCCACTGGTTTTGTTTTACCCGTGTACATTTGTTTTGACGGATCCCATCCTGTTGCAGCATAGATCTTTTGGATCTCTCCATCGTAGAATGCTTTATCTTTTCCAGGCTCCATATATTTACCGTTGTATTCAGAAATCATACGGTGACAGTTCATACACACATTCATGGACGGAATTTCGGACACCTTGCCGTACTTGGCACCAGTGTGACACATTTGACAGTCGATCTTATTTTCTCCAGCGTGAATTTTGTGTGAGAAATGAATGGGTTGTTCCGGTTGGTATCCTTTATAGACACCGATCCACATTAACCAGTTCCAAACTCCGTAGAATGCAAATACCGCCAACAATGCAAGAGCAAGTTTGCCAACACCGTTGTATTTTTTGTAAAAATCTGCAAAAGAAGTTACACGGTTATCGTTAAGGCCTCCCAACTCATCGGTTTGTTGCAATTTCACCAAACCTCTTAGTTTAATGAGTAACCAAATTAACAATCCACCGATTGCCAACAAGGAAGCAAAAATGATTAAGCCATCATTCTTCCCTTGTCTTTCTTTTTCTAGATCCGCACTAGACCCTTGATCTGCTGAAGCAGCACCGGCAGCATCTTCTGCTTTAGGTTCCTCTTTTGGTGGGTTAGTCGTGTACTCAAGAATGTCTTTGATGTCCTGATCCGAAAGGCTCGGGAAGGCAGTCATCTCAACCTTATTGAATTTTTCATAAAGCTCATTGGCATACTTGTCGCCAGATGCTCTTAAAGCTTTATTGTCTTTAATCCACTTGATGAACCATGCTTCATCAAGGTTTTGCTCCTTTTTTACCTTATCTACAACACCGCCTAATGCAGGGCCTACCAATTGCTTGTCCAAAGCGTGACAAGCAGCACAGTTTGCCTTGAAGAGTTTCTCTCCATTTTTCGCATCTCCTTGCGCATAGATAGAAGCAGTAGTTGCTAGCAACAAACCTATTGCCAACAATCCTTTTTTGTAATGCTTACTCCAACTAATCATTTATTAAATCTTGGGTTAGAAAAAATTGAGTATATAATCAATTGCGCAAAAGTAACACTTTTAACAGATATTTAACAGTAACAAAATATGACAATTCTATCCGAAAGGCTAATTTATAACTATTCTAAATAACTATCACTGTCATATATTTTATTTATTATAATTTTGCGAAAAAGATTTAGATGAAAATTATTTCAAGAACATTTTTAATTGCTTTAGCACTAATCTCTCACCTGTCTAGTGCCCAACAAGTTACAAAGAGAGACACTTTGAACGGGACGGAATTGATCATGACCATGGACACAAAAATATCCAATGAACTTTCCGATTTGGAAGAAAAATGCCTGGACAAAAAAGACAGAAACCCAAATTTCGAAAATGGTACAAAAGAGAACAATAAAATCGTTGTTCCCAATAGAGCGCTGACCAACGAAGAAATCTGTCGAAAAAACCCAAGAATTTCTGGCTTTAAAATTCAAGTAGTCGTCGTAAAATCCAACGATGAGGCGAATAAAATACGAAGTGACTTCCGTACTAAATTCCCATACCTCAAAGTAGAGATCGACGCTTCACTTAGGCCAAATTATAAAATTTTAGCAGGCAGTTATTTTACAAAAACCAGCGCTGCATCTGATCTTAAAAGCATTAGAAAACAGTACAATACAGCCGTACCCATCCAATACAGAATTTTTTGTGTTGAAGCGAAATAAAATTCAATTTCACCAAAAAATACAACACCTGACTTTTGTGGAAGTCAGGTGTTTTTATTTAGTGTGAATGTCTACAAGCCACAGAAACAAACGAAATCTAATTTGAAAGACATTGCAATACCTTTAAATAATTTAACGAAACTTCTGAATGGTCATCAAAATTAATAATAAAAAAACCACTCTATTCGAGTGGTTTATTCGATCGTTGATTTGATCTAAAAATTATTTCTTCATCACTTTTAATGAAGTCGTGGTTCCATCTTTGTGCTGAAGCTTCAAGATATACAATCCTGATTTCAAATCACCCAAGTGAAGTTGTGTACTTGGTCTATCGAAAGCCTTCACCAATCTGCCTGTCGCATCCAAAACTTGGATGTTTTTAACAGATTTCACATCAGAAATATTCACCACATCATGGAAAGGATTCGGATATACTTTGATGGCATCTTTTGCATTCACTTCGTCTGTTGACAAAGGATCTACTTCAATATTAATGTTATCCAAGAATAAATTTGAGTTATCGGCATCGGAATACGCATTGAATCCTACAAAATAGATTCCGTTAGCCGGAACGGTAAATGTATAGGTTGCATTTTGTGATGTAATCGTTGAAATGCTCGGAAGGTCTGCAATTTGAGTCGTCATGGCTGCAGCATCGGCCGTTGTTCCGAAAGCCACTTTTAATTTTTCTGTATAATTAACACCATCGTCGTTACCATAATCAAATGTTACTCTGTAAGTTATACCCGACATAAGGTTTAAACCTTGGGTAAAAAACCATGCATTGGCATCATTTGCCATATTATACGGATACATTAGAGCTTTAGTTCCGAAACCGTATCCAGGGTTGTTGATGGTTACCCAATTGTTACCTGTACCTGCATTTTGTTTCGTAGTACAACTTGGAAGTGCTGGAGTAGCAGCAGATTCAAAATTCTGAACATACGGTAAGTTGCCTACACCGCATTCTGTTGCAAGAGAAGGAAGAGCTTTCCACACCGATTTGTCGGTGTCGCTACACTTAGATCTCACCCAAACATAATAAGTTGTACCGGAATTTAAGCCGGTTAAATTAGCAGTAGTGGTTGCAGTTGGCACATTCAACAAAGCTGAAGTACTTGCATCCGGAGCCACACCTGTTGTGTTGTAGTACACATCGTATCCTAGTGCTGGTGGCGTTACAGAAGGCGCCCAAGAAAGAACGGCACTGTTCATCGTTACTGAAGAAGATACCAAATCTGTAGGTTCTATACAAGTTGGTACCGGCTCCCAATACACATTATCCCAATAGTATGTTTTACCATCATTTTTATTTACAATAGCCAATCTTGCTCCGGCAGGAATGCTTGCTGCAGGAATAACAACACTGTATTCCGCATTTGGAACTGAATAAACGGTATTCATGATGTTCAAATCTTCAATCACCACAAAGCTGAGCATATCGGTAAGATCGGTGATGTATCCTACAGACAAGGTACCACCACCTGCTGAATTTACCCTTGCTTTCAATCTCAATCGGTGAGTTCCGTCGTTGATGTTGGACAATTCTGGCAACACTACAATAACCGGGGTTTGAGTAGCCGAAGCATATTGAGATACATTTTTAGTCCCTGTTGCCGGCAAAGTTGTAGTTACGGTTTGGTTTCCGGAATCCGAAGGAGCAGCCAATCTAATCCAACAATCCGGCACATAATTTCCGGTTGCTGTAGTTTCAAACCCTTCAAATAAAGAAGTTACCGGTGCACATTCTGTTTTGAAAGTGAACGGTCCTTTCCATGCGGAATTCCCATTGGCACCTCCACAAGCTGCACGAACATAAAGATCGTAATAGGTATTTTGAGCCAAGTTAACATTAACCGAATTGGTACTCACATTGGTAAAGGTTGTAGGCACCCCTGTTCCGGCAGGTTTCACCACATAATCCCAAGAAGTTTCAGCACCTCCTGCAGTCCAAGATACCGTTGCAGAATTTGTTGTAATGTTATTTGCAGTAGCGCTGTTGGAGCTGGGCAAGATACCAAATAATCAAATCCTATTTTAGCCCTTCTATAATTAGTTGCTGTTAGAAGATCAGGCAAGGTTTCGTCGTTATTGGTTTGATTTTTTGTCGTATTGTCATTGGTAACATCCACACAAGGGTTGTTCCATTCGTACTCCCAAGTAACATTGGTCGTATTTCCTGTATTTACATATTCAAAAAGCACCATTAAATTGGAACCAGTTGTGTAATTAAAATTGGTTGACAGTACAAACTCCTTCCAACCTGCAGGACCTGCTGCTGCAACTGCTGGATTGCTATTATAAACCAAAGTGGCTCCTGTAACTAAAGTAGTCCAATCTGCTGATGCATCACCAAAATCAAGAGCTGATGTATTTTTCAAATACACTTTAAAATTTGGAGTACCACCAATATTTGTTGCAGTGATCTTTTTTAGATAAAGAGAGGTTAGCGTTTGTCCCGCAATACCCGCAAGTTGAGTTGCCGGATAAATTGTTGCAACTCTATTGGTCGAAAGAGGCACATTATTACTCGCCATGGCATAAGTGCCATTGCCTAATGGAGTTGTTGCATAACACGCTCCACCCACAGGAAACAACTGCGCCCATGAGAATTGAGACATCAAAATCGTCATCAACAAAATAGCCATATTTTGAAGCTTGTTGATCTTGAAATCTTTAATTAAATTAAAATTTTTCATTCTATCTACATTAAATTTAAACTCAATGGAGAAAAATTAGCTCTCCCTATTATTAATCATGTTTTCAAGGACATCACACACACAAACGCAACAAAAAAAGCTGCTCAAGTTTGAGCAGCTTCCTTAACATTTGGTTAAAAATATTTACTTTTTGATCACTTTAACAGAAGTTGTTGTTCCGTCTCTATGAGCCAGTTGTAAAATATACATTCCGGATTTTAGATCACCCAATTGCAATTGTGCAGTAGGTTTCTCAATGGTTTTCACCAATCTTCCAGAAGCATCCATTACATGAACGGTTTTTACATTTCTAATTTCAGAAATGGTAATTACATCATGGAAAGGATTAGGATATACCTTGATGCTGTCTTTAGTATCTACTTCGGATGTTGCTAGATTGTTAACATCTACCGCTATGTTATCTACATACAAATAAAATTTATCGGCATCAGAATAACAATTGAATCCAAAATAGTACACTCCTGTTGTAGGTACAGTGAATGTATAGGTACCTGACTGCAATGCCGCTTGGTTAATGTTTGGTAAATCAACAATCTGTGTGGTCATTGCTGTTGCAACCGCTGAAGTACCAAAAGCAACTTTTAGTTTCTCTGGAGCATATGTGGTGCTGTTATTTCCATAATCAAATGAAATCTTATAGTTTGTACCGGCTGTCAAATTAATTCCTGCTGTATAGAACCACACATTAGCAGCATTTGATGTATTATAACTGTAAATCAATGCATTCGTTGTAAACCCATATCCTGGGCTTGCTACTGTACCCCAATTGTTTCCTGTTCCAACATTTTGGTTGGTGGTACAAGTTGGCAATGCAGGTGTAGTTACCGATTCAAAGTTTTGAACATAAGGTAAATTCACCGCATCACAAGCCGTTGCAAAACTTGGCAAAGCTACCCATGGACTTTGATCGGTAGATGAACATCTGGATCTTACCCACACATAATACATAGAACTAGGTGACAATGAAGATAAGTTTGCAGTAGTTGTGGTTACATTGACCGATGGAGTCGTGCTTGGAGTAGGTACAGTATTTACCAAACTATAATACACATCATATCCTTCTGCCGGTGCTGTAGCCGGAGCCGTCCATGACAATGTCGCTGTCGTCGTAGTCGTACTTGTTACCGTTAATGCAGTAGGCTCAGCACAAGTTGAGTTTGGCTCCCAATAAACATCATCCCAATAATAGGATTTTGCATCGTTTTTACCATGAATGGCTAACCTCGCTCCAGCAGGAACTGTGTTAGGGATTATTACATTGTATTGCGCTGTTGGATCGGTATAAGTCGTATTATTGATGGTTAAATCTTCAATAGAAACAAAAGAACTCACATCATTCACATCTGTTACATAGCCAACAGAAAGAGTTCCGCCAGCAGAAGACACCCTAGCTTTCAATCTTAGTCTGTGAGTACCAGCATTAATATTTGAAAATACAGGTAAGGCAACAATAACTGGATTGGTTGTAGTAGAAGTGTATTGATATACATTCTTAGTTCCTGATGCTGGAGTTGTTGTTGTAATCGTCATGGATCCCGGACTGGATACAGGAACCATTCTCACCCAACAATCCGGAACATAATTCCCTGATGCAGTAGTCTCAAAACCTTCATACATGTAAGACACAGGCAAACAAGAAGTTTCGAAACTTGGCAATGCTACCCAAATACTTTGATCGGTTGTGCTGCAATTGCTTCTTACCCAAACATAATAGGTGGTGTTATCCGTTAGAGAAGTCAAATTAGCCGAAGTACCTGCAACATTAACTGACGGTGTTGTAGTTGCAGTTGGCGCCGTATTGGTAGTACTGTAATACACATCGTATCCATTGGTTGGAGGCGTAGTAGAAGCAGTCCAAGAAACGGTTGCAGAATTGTCAGTAATTGCAGATGCACCTAAGGATGTTGGCGCAACACAAGTTGGAATTGGTTCCCAATTCACTTCATCCCAATAATACGATTTTGCATCGTTTTTATTTTTAATGGCCAATCTTGCACCTGCAGGTACAGTGGTAGGAATTATAACTTTATAAATAGCATCTGAAGTTGTATAAGTTGTATTGTTGATGGTTAAATCTTCAATAGAAACAAAACTTGCAACATCAGAAATATCCGTAACATAACCTACAGAAAGTGTACCTCCGGTAGTGGTTGCTCTCGCTTTAAATCTTAACCAATGCGTTCCTGCATTTACATTTGAAAATACCGGTAAGGCAACAATGGTAGGATTCTGAGTTGCAGAAGCATATTGATATACATTATTCACACCTGCAGCAGGAGTAGTCGTAGAAATAGACATCGATCCCGGAGTAGTAACCGGCGCCATTCTCACCCAACAATCAGGGACATTATTTCCCGTTGCAGTGGTTTCAAATCCTTCATACAATGAAGTCATTGGAAGACATGCCGTTTCGAAACTCGGTAACGCATTCCAAATACTCTTATCAGTCGTGCTGCACACACTTCTTACCCAAACATAATAGGTGGTATTGTCCGTAAGCGAAGTTAGGTTTGCGGATGTCCCTGCAACATTCATATTTGGAGTAGAAGTTGCTGTTGGGGCAGTATTCGTAGTGCTGTAATACACATCGTATCCGTTTGCAGGAGGTGTAACAGAAGCCGTCCAAGATATTGTTGCAGAATTATCAGTTATTGCAGATGCTACTAAAGCCGTCGGCTTCACACAAGTTGGGATAGGCTCCCAAAATACCTCATCCCAATAGTAGGATTTACCATCATTTGCATTTTTAATTGCTAAACGAGCTCCTGCTGGAACGGAAGAAGGAATAGCAACGGTATATTCTGCATCAACTGTGGTATATGTGGTGTTGTTGATGGTCAAATCTTGTATGGTAACAAAACTTCCAACATCCGTTACATCCGTTACATAACCAACACTCAATGTACCACTTGCTGTTGATACTCTCGCTTTTAATCTCAACCAATGCGTTCCTGCATTAATGTTGGACATTTCCGGCAAAGCAACAATGGTCGGGGACTGAGTAGAAGATGCGTATTGGTAAACATTTTTGGTTCCAGCAGCCGGAGTCGTCGTAGAAACAGACATTGACCCCGGAGTAGTAGCCGGCGCCATTCTTGTCCAACAGATTGGAACAAAATTTCCTGTCGCTGTATTTTCAAATCCTTCGTACAAAGAAGTTATTGGCGCACAAGCCGTTTGAAAAGTAAAAGGACCTTTCCAAGCTGAATCCCCGTTGGTTCCACCGCATTTTGCTCTTACATAAAGTTCATAAATGGTTCCTGGAGTAAGAGAACTAACATTGTTTGTTAAAGATGAAGTTGTTGAAAACGAAGTTGGAGCTCCTGACCCTGCAGGTTGCACCGCATAATCCCATGAAGTTTCCGTACCACCAGCAACCCAAGACACTGTTGCAGAGTTTGATGTGATATTCGTAGCATCCAATCCTGAAGGCCAAGGACAAGAAACCAAATAATCAAAAGCAATTCGTGGTCTTCTATAATTCGAAGATGCCAATGAAGTACCAAGTGTACCTGTAGTTGTCGTTACATACTTACCTGTATTGTTGTTTGATGTATTTACACAAGGAGATGTATATTCATATTCCCATGTTGTATTAACCGTATTCCCGGTGTTCACATACTCAAACAAAACCATTAAATTGTTGGCACTTGAGGTAAACGGAAAATTGGTAGAGAATACCAATTGCTTCCATCCTGCAACACCAGCTGTTGCAGTAACCGGATTACCATCATAAACCAAAGTAGCTCCGGTAGATACCGTTGACCAATCCACTGCACTTGCACCAAGATCTGTAGCAGTCGTTTCTTTAAGATAAATCTTAAGATTCGGCGTTCCCACCATATCTGCCGTTGAAAACTTCCAAAGATACAGAGAAGACAATGTTTGCCCTGCAATTCCGGACAATTGGCTTGCAGGATAGATCACTGCATGCCTACTGGTGGACAACGAATTGGTGGAACTTGCGGGCGCATATAAAGTAGTCCCAATACCACCGGTACATGTACCTGCAACAGGATAAAGTTGTGCCCAAGAAAACTGGGAACCAAGCAGAGCCAAGAGCAACACAACCGTATGCCGCAGCCTGTACATCTTGAGGTTTTGACTAAAACCTCGAAATAAATTAAAATTCTTCATATCGTTAATATTTTATTAAACTTCAACAAATGTAAAAAAAATCTAAATATACACTTGCTACATACTTTAAATTTTAACATTTAATCAGCTTTAAGTTGATATTAGTGTATTAAATCAATTTTTATTAACTAAAAATAATTACAAATAATCCATCAAAACATCAAAACAATTAAACATCTAATTAAAACAATAAAAAAAACACTCCTCATCCAAGCAAAAGATGATTTTCACACAAAACAACATTCATTAGACACATTAGACACAACGAAAAAAGGAGTTAAAAATCCTAAGATTTTTAACTCCTTTTCTGATAATTCTTTGAAAATTATTTTGCCTGATAACTTCTAAATGCTTTTATTTAATTTTTCCTCCTGCTGCTTTGTAATACTCCAAAGCTTTAGCCATATTGGCATTCAGTCCGGCAATTCTGTTTTCAGCACCTGGGTGTGTTGATAAAAATTCAGGTGGTTTATTAGCTCCACTAGACGCCGCTTCCATCCTGTTCCAAAAAGGTACAGCTTGTCTTGGATCGTATCCCGCCATAGCCATTAGGTAAAGACCCATTTGGTCGGCTTCCGACTCTTGCTTTCTACCGTAAGCCAATAACGCTACTTGCGAACCCATAGGATACGCCTGTTGGAAAATGCTTTGTAATTGAGCATTGGAAATGGATGCCCCTAAAATAGCACCTCCATATTGGGCAATCATGGCTTGAGAAATTCTTTCGTTACCGTGACCTGCCAAAGCGTGAGATACTTCGTGACCCATCACTACAGCCAATCCGGTATCGTCTTTGGTGATGGGCAAAATCCCGGTGTACACAGCAACCTTACCTCCCGGCATACACCAAGCATTCAGTTGCTTGTCCTCTATCAGAGCAAATTCCCATTGGTAATTGGCCAAATCCCCTTCCCTTCCGATACTTTTATAATAATTGTTGGCGGCATTTTTTATCCTCATACCCACATTGGTCACCGACTTTGCCGCAGCGGTATTTTTGATAACTTTGGATTTAGAAAGCGTATTGTTGTATTCTTTCAAAGCCATAGTACTTAGCTCTGCATTGTTTCCAATTTGTAAGGAACTTCTGCCCGTCATGGGATTGGTAACACACGACACCAATGCAACTGACGCCAATGCATAACCAAAAAATTTTATTTTTTTCATAATCGGTATTTAAGATTCTAAATTAATAATTTTCTCACGATCAACAAAATTTATTCCACTTTTTCATGATTTGACCGATGTTTAGCATTAAATTTGTTGTGCTTTACAAAGCAACTCAACCTCAGGTTGTTAATTTTTAAAAAAAAGATTTTACCAAAAAACAGTGTTAATCATGAAAAGAACATTCATCTTAATATTTTCTGCAATTGCACTTCTTCAAAGTTGTGCTTCACAAATCTATATGGAACCCCAGGAACTGAATACAGCAATTCAATCCGATGAGTTTTCATTTGTTGCAAAAAGAGCCAACCCTACCAATTATGCAGTGATCAATACTATTAATTCCATTCCAAATTCTACAGCTACCCGAATTTTGGAATTGAGCACCGGTTACGGGCTGAGTCTAAAGAAAAATTTACTGGAGGTTAATTTACCCTATTTTGGAAGAGCGTACAAAGCCTCTACCAATCCTTCAGAAATCGGTTATCGTTTTGCATCAAAAGATTTTTATCTAAAAAAATCTGCAGGAAAGAACGGTAAAACGATCTACACCTTCGAGCCCAATGACAATACAGCAATCAGAAGAATCAGCATAGAAATATACCCTTCAGGATCGGCAATGGTTTCTGTAGACTCCAACGACAGACAACCGATCACTTACGACGGCTACCTCGAAAAATTTAAAAAATAATTAGATTTTTTTGAAAATGCTTTCAACAAACTCTGCCGCTTCTGTACTGGGATTGGCCAAAAGGTTGGAAGCATTTTTTCTGTGATGTTCATAATCCAAACTTCCGTAATTTCCGGTTTTGGTTTTCTGTAAAATTAGCTCTTGCACCCAATAATCAAAGCGTTTTTCAGCCTGAAGTTTTCTCACCTCATCAAATCTACCGGTCGATTTTTTTAGCTGAATATACGCTTCAATCTGAGCATAGACCTCATCCAAACCACGATGCTCCAATGCCGATCCCAGCAAAACAGGAATTTTCCAATTTTCTTCTTTAGGATGTATAAAATGCAAGGCCCGCATCAATTCCAACTTGGTATTTTTGGCTTTTTGAATGTTCTGATCATCGACCTTGTTGATGAAGATCAAATCTACCATTTCCATAATCCCCCTTTTAATACCTTGCAACTCATCGCCTCCACCAATAATTTTTAAAAACAAAAAAACATCAGTAATATCGGAGACCAAAACTTCACTTTGTCCCACACCTACGGTTTCGATTAGGATAAAATCATAACCTGCCGCTTCACAAATCAACATTGTCTCAAAGGTCGTATTGGCAACACCGCCTAAAAATCCGGAACTTGGAGAAGGACGGATGAAGGCATTTTTCTCTTTTGCCAATTCTTCCATTCTGGTTTTGTCCCCCAAAATAGAACCTTTGTTGAGAGCAGAACTGGGATCAATGGCCAAAACCGCAACTTTTAGTCCTTTTTTTATGGCAAAAAGTCCAAAACTTTCTATAAAAGTAGATTTTCCAGCACCTGGCACTCCAGTTATACCAATCCTAACCGATTGTCCGGTGAGAGGCATAATCATCTTTAATAAATCTTCGGCTTGTTCTCGGTGTTCTGGCTTTTTACTTTCGACCAAAGTGATTGCTTTACCCAACAATCGGGTATCTCCATTGATAATGCCTTGGTACAAATCTTTTGTTGAAACTTTCATCAAAACAAAAATAATATATATATTTGAAAGAATGTTTTAATTTGAAAGTTATGAAAAAATTATTTGTATTATCCGTTTTGGCAACTGCCTTTGTAATGTCGTGTACAACAAAGACCCAAGCAGGAACTGCTGCAACCAAGAAAGTTTCTAAAGAAGCATTAGCAGAAGGCAAAATGCTTTTTGAAAAATCTTGTGGTAAGTGTCACGATTTGCCAAAAGCAAAAGATTATTCTGCTGAAAAATGGGTGGGAATCATGAAGTCTATGGCACCAAAAGCAAAATTGGACGAGGCTCAATCAACTTTGGTTTATGACTATCTAACCCAAAACTAATTGAAAATAAGCCACCTCAGAAAAAGGTGGCTTATTTATTTTTTGACTTTCAAAACAATCCGTTGCCTTCAGGTTGTTCGTAGTAATGATCTATTTCTAATTGTGCAGACTGAGATGCCTTTACGGCCAATTGGTCACAAATTTCATTTTCAGGATGTCCATTGTGCCCTTTTATCCAGTGCAGCTTTGGCTGATGTTGCATGAAGAGTGGATAAAACCTTTTCCACAGGTCGGGATTTTTAACCTTATTAAAACCTTTTTTCACCCAACCCAATAACCATTTTTGGTTGATGGCATCGGCAACATACTTACTATCGGTATAGATGTGGACATCGTGTCCCGTGGAATTTAGGTTTTCTAAAGCCACAATGACCGCCAAAAGTTCCATTCTGTTGTTGGTGGTTTTTCTGTAGCCACAGCTGTAGGTTTTTTGATAATTTTTACCCACCACCCTCATCAGGATTCCATAGCCTCCTTTTCCGGGGTTTCCGCTACATGCACCATCGGTGAAAATCTCTATTTTCATGAATTGTTTTGTGAAAGTATCAGTACTATTCAATTTTTTTTAGAAAGGCATTCCTTCATCGTCGTCATCGTTCATTGATGAGGCACTTAGGTTGTTATTTCCTCCCATATTGAAGGCAGCACCAGGATCGATGGTGGTTCTAATTTTATCAAATCCAGAAGGCTCATTGTGATCCGAAAAATTAGAAGAACCGTAATTGTAAGTGGTAAGCGCTTCTAAATCGGCAAATTTACCCATGGTTTTTAAAAATGCCAAACGAACATCGTCCACAGAACCGTTTCTGTGTTTTGCAACAATGACTTCGGCTTGGTTTTCGGTTGAAGTCTGTGCGTCCTCCGGATCGTTATCCCAAGTTCCGAGTTTATAATATTCTGGTCTATAGATGAAGGAAACAATATCGGCATCTTGCTCGATGGCACCCGATTCCCTAAGGTCGGAAAGCTGAGGCCTTTTATTGGTTGCAGAACGGGTCTCTACCGATCTAGACAACTGTGAAAGGGCAATGACAGGGACATTCAATTCTTTAGCAATGGCCTTCAACGATCGAGAGATCATGGAGATTTCTTGCTCACGGTTTCCGGATCCTTTTCCTCCGCCGGCGGTCATCAACTGGAGATAGTCGACCATGATAATCTTCACTCCATGTTGCATCACCAATCTTCTGGCTTTTGCACGAAAGTCAAATATGGAAAGCGATGGCGTTTCGTCGATGTACAATGGGGCATTTTCCAATTCAGAAACATTGGTGAAAAGCCTTTGCCATTCGTCATCGGTTAGGGTTCCTTTTCTTAATTTTTCTGATGAAATATTGGTTTCAGAAGAAATCATCCTCGTAATCAACTGTACGGATGCCATCTCCAAGGAGAATAGAGCCAAAGGAATCTTGTGTTGTACAGAAATATTTCTGGCCATGGAAAGGATAAAAGCCGTTTTACCCATCGCTGGACGCGCTGCAATGATAATCAAGTCCGAGTTTTGCCAACCGCCTGTCAGTTCATCCAATTTTGTGAATCCCGAAGGAATCCCCGAAAGACCTTCTTTGTCTTTCAAGGCTTTGATGGACTCTATGGCTTGTTTTACCAAATCATTCGCTGTATCGAATCCTTTTTTGATGGTTCCGTTGGTAATTTCAAAAAAACTTTGTTCGGCTTTGTCCAACAATTCAAAAACATCGGTTGACTCTTTGTATGAACTGTCGATAACATTGGCGGATACATTGATAAGGCTTCTTAGAATAAATTTTTCCAAGATAATTCGAACATGATATTCGATATGCGCACTGGACGAAACCCCCATGGTGAGGTCAATGATATAATGATCACCTCCTGCTGTCCCCAATTGTTCACTTTTTTTAAGCTCTTGGATCACCGTAACCATATCCACCGGTTTACTTTCCAAATAAAGTTTGACAATCGTCGAAAAAATAACTTGATGTCTGGGATCGTAAAAAACTTCCGGAGTCAGCAAGTCAATGGAATAATCGAGTCCTTTTTTGTCAATAAGAAAAGTACCGATTACAATTTTTTCTAGATCAACTGCATTGGGAGGTAGTTTTCCATCGGAAATGGAAAGTTCTTTAGCAAAATTGCCGTGGGTAAGAGATGATAAGGTTTCCTTTTGTGCCATGAAACAAAGATAGAATATTTACACTTCATCTTCCGAATATTTAATCAACAATCATGTTCAATCCACATTCATATTACTGACTTACAAACAGATACAATGTTAATAAAAAAGAGACTGCCGCTGTGGCAATCTCTTTTTTTTATTTTGGGTTTTCATGTTAAATTTATTCAAAATTTTTCAACATAATCCATCCGGAATAGGTTACCGGAGTTTTATTGGCATCGTCTTCGTTCCAAGTAATAACATACCAATAGGTTCCGGTATTCAATCTTTTTCCTTGGAATTTTCCGTCCCATTTATAACCGTTGGTTTTATCGGCTACGGCAACTTTTTTACCATAACGATCAAATACAGTGAATTGAAGATTTTCTTTGTAAGCCAAAGCCGAATATTCTATTTCGTCATTCACTCCATCGTTATTAGGAGTGATGGCGTTCAACAGATTGGGTACAGTGATCTGTAAGGAAACAGGAATACAGTTGAAACTGTCTTTTAAATAGACCATATTCAAACCTCTTGGCAATCCAGAAAAAGTGTTGGAATCTTGCCAGTTGACACCGTCGATAGAGTATTTGTACGGAGCTACACCTCCTGTTGCGTTTATAACAATGGTGTTGTTGGTAATTTCTACATTTGAAATGATGGGAGCTACGGTTGCAACAACTTTTACATTTTGTTTGGTCACACAATTGTTCTTGGTAAGATTAACCCAATAGTTACCAACCCCTACATTATTGATGATTTGCGTAGTTGCACCAGTACTCCATTCGTAAGCGGTATATCCCGAACCGGCATCAAGGGTTGTCGTTTTTTCTGCACAAATAATTTTGTCCACCAAAACTGATGACGGTGCCGGAGCTGTAACCGAAAGGTTAATTTTAGCTAAATTATAACAACCGTTTGCATCCAAAACTTTCGCATAGATCGCTTTTGTTTCAGAAATATATGCCGTAGGATTTAGGATTTCATTGGCATTTTGGGCAGCATCATTGGTTGTAGGATAATACTTGATAACGGCTCCAGGAAGCGTAGTAACCACAGCATTGGTCAGGTTGAATACGGCTTTGGTAGGCGTATTTTCTATAAAACAAGATACCAAACTTGCTTCATTCACCTGGAACGATGGGAAATATTCTAAATTAATAGGTCCAGAATTGGTACAGTTTTGCGCCGTTGTTACCTTTACAAAAACCTGCTTTGGAGCGGTCGATTGATACGCATTAGGATTGGTAATTTGGTTGGTTCCTGCGTTCAAATCGGCCATGGTTGGGTAAAACTTTTTGGTTGCTGTAGGATCGTTGATTACAGCGGCATTGTTCAGATTGAAAAATCCATAACCGATGTTATTGTTGTTACACGCTTGTACCGTTGCCGGATTCAACGAAATGTTTCCATATACAAATTTTACCGGCCCCACTTTTCTACAACTGTTGATGATATTGTTGGGATCGTTAGGATCTTCGTAACGGATGCTGTAGTAATAGATCGATGGAACATTAATGGTTACCGGCATTGGCAAAGGATTGGCACCCGTAAGGGCATCGTTTTGATTGCTGTGATAGGTAATGATGAAGTTTTGGTTACCGTTGATAATTCCTGCATTCAGTTGTGTGAAATCATAAGTCGCTGTATTGACACACATCGGGATAAAACCGTCGTGGTTAGGTCCTGGAGCAATAATCGGAAAAGGCTGAACCCCAGGATTATCAAACGACGATGACAAAGTTGCAGTCCCGCCCCATGTTAGCGCAAAACCGTTTGTATTTGCAGAATAGTTATCGATGACCATGTAGTATGTTTGCCCAGGCAATACATCCAAATATTTACAATATCCTGTACCTCCTGCACCTTCTGTGATTACGGTAGAAGTCAGGCTAAGTCCTGTGGTATAAGTACCGTCATCACTTGGTGGGCCGTCATAAGAACAACGGATTGGTGTACCTTTGGTAGCACAGGTGACATTGGGTCCGTAAACCGCCCAGTCATAATCGGCATTACCATTCGGAACGATTAGAAAAGTCAATGTTCCGGCGGTATTCACGGTAAACTTATACCAAACCGAATAGTGCTCATTAGAAGATAGACAGCCCCCTAAAGTTGAGATCACTGAAAAAGTGAATTTTCAGGAAATATGAAAAAGAAGGAGTTGAAATCTTAGGATTTTAGCTCCTTTTTTTGTACCTTGATAAGGTCTTTTAAAGATAAAGAATGTTAGTCCAACAGCAAAAGATTCAGTTTAGTTCTTATTCCGATTTGTATGATTTAATCGTTCCGAAAGAAAATCTTCTTCGAAAAATTAATGATTTGATAGATTTTTCCTTCATCTACGATGAACTGTTGAATAAGTATTGTTTGAACAATGGTCGCAATGCGGAAAGTCCGGTGAAGATGTTCAAATACCTTTTGTTGAAAAGCATTTACTCGGTTTCTGATGTAGATGTGGTAGAGCGTTCCCGCTATGATATGTCTTTCAAATATTTTTTAGATATGGCTCCCGAAGATGATGTGATAAACCCCAGTTCACTTACAAAATTCAGGAAATTACGCTTGAAAGATACCGATTTGTTGAACCTTCTAATTGGTAAAACGGTAACGATAGCGATCGATAAAGGCATTATTAAATCCAGATCCATTATTGTGGACGCTACACATACTTTATCTAGATCGAATCCATTTTCAAGCATAGAAGTACTGAGAGAGCGTTCGAGATTAGTTCGTAAAACGGTTTATCAATTTGATGAAAACTTCAAATCAAAAATGCCGGTCAAGAATACTGAAAACGATCTGAACAAAGAATTGGCTTATTGTAGAGAACTTGAAAAATGCATAGAAGATGAGCCATCAATAAGTGAGATTCCGGCAGTGAAAGAGAAATTAAATCTTTTGAGGGAAACAGCCGAAGACACCGATGAACAGCTAACTTTCTCAAAAGACACGGATGCCAAAATCGGACATAAATCCGCAGACAGTTCCTTTTTCGGTTACAAAACACATTTGGCGATGAGTGAAGAGCGGATTATCACCGCAGCAGTGGTAACTTCGGGAGAAAAAGGAGACGGGCCTGAATTGCCAAAATTACTGCAAATGAGCCAAGACAACGGAATGGAAGTGGAAACCATCATTGGCGATTCGGCTTATAGTGGAAAAGAAAATCTGAAAATTGCCAGCGAACAGGATATAAAAATTGTTGCAAAGTTAAATCCATCCATTACACAAGGATGTAGGAAAGAAAAAGACCAGTTTGATTACAATAAGGATGCTGACAGATTTGTTTGTCCTGCCGGGCATTTAGCCATCAGAAAAGCCCATCAGAACAGAAAGAATGTCGGCAAAAATCAAGCTGATGTATATTATTTTGATGTTGAAAAATGTAAAGTTTGCCCATTAAGAGAAGGTTGTTACAAAGACGGAGCAAAATCTAAAACCTACTCGGTTTCTATAAAATCAGAATTACACCAAGAACAGATGGCTTTTCAGGAAAGTGATTATTACAAAGAAAAGTCGAAACACCGGTATAAAATTGAAGCCAAAAACAGTGAACTTAAAAATGTTCATGGTTACAAAAGAGCCACTTCTTATGGAATAGAAAACATGCAAATGCAGGGAGCATTGGCTATTTTCGCAGTCAATTTGAAGAGGATCCTGAAATTAATCTAAGAAAAAGAGAACAAAATCATCATCTTTAAAACTCAGCTCCAATTAAATCAAAACAAGCTTTACAAAACCCATTAAATTTAGAACTCCAAAAAATGTAAAGAGCTTATTACCGATTTTAAAGTCGTGTAATAAGCTCTTAATTCTTGTCTGAAATTAAATCTTATTCAAAATGAAGATGGTTTTTCAGTGACCTCAAGTTTCAGGTACATTTCCGTTTCCACTTGGGGTGTATGAAATTCCGGTATTTCCACAAACAGCCATTGCTGTTTCGCAATCGGACTGCGCATAAATAAATTGGGAAAACCAAATAAGTGTTAAGAGTACAATTTTCTTCATAAAAATAAAATGTGAACAAATTTATAAAATTTTCTGCATTTGATTGTTGTTTACACAGCAAAATGCTTTTGTTGATGCTTAGTTCCGATTTATTGTTCCATAAATCCTATGATTTATGCATTTTATTATGAAGCTGTATTGTTTCAAATTAAATAACTAGGGATGTAAACATAAAAAAATCAATAACGCTGGAGCATTATTGATTCTGAAGTTAATTATAAAAAATATGAAGTTTCTCTATTTTAATGCATAAAGCTCAACTCCATCCAGATCTTCTGTATGTTCAGAAATATCAAAATGTCGATGTTCATCTCTATACAAATAAATGTCTTGATTTTTTCTTTTTTTGGTTTTCATGATTCTATTCAACGCACATATACCCAATACGGTAAACAATCCAATACCTGCGGCCAAAATAATTTTTGTTTCGCTTTTCATAATTTCATTTTTTGTATCCAAACATTCGCAAAAAACATGCCTTTTTTATGCATGTTGTTTTAAATTTATGTTAATAAAAATCTAAACTTTGTTAATACTGACCATTTCAGATTTTCTAAGACCGAGATGATTTGAGAAATTCTCGTTACTTTTGCAAATTATTTTGTTTTATATGTCGGATATCATACAACTTTTACCGGATCATGTCGCCAACCAAATCGCTGCGGGCGAGGTGGTACAAAGGCCTGCATCTATCGTAAAAGAACTCATGGAGAATGCCATCGATGCCAAAGCCAGTAAAATAGAACTCATCGTTCGTGATGCCGGAAAAAACCTGATCCAAGTGGTGGACGACGGATTGGGAATGTCAGAAACCGATGCCAGAATGGCCTTCGAAAGACACGCAACTTCCAAAATAAAAAATACTGAAGATATTTTTAAAATCGCAACCAAAGGTTTTCGTGGCGAAGCCTTGGCATCCATTGCTGCGGTGGCTCAGGTGGAGTTGAAAACCAAAAAAAAAGAGGCCAGCATTGGAACAAACATCTATATTGAAGGGGGAACATTGCAGTTTCAAGAACCTGTACAGACGGTTGAAGGTTCTAATTTTGCAGTAAAAAATTTATTCTACAATGTGCCTGCCCGTAGAAAGTTCCTGAAAAACAACAATATAGAATTCAGGCATATTATTGATGAATTTCAACGCGTGGCTTTGGCTCATGACCAAGTCGAATTTGATTTGTTCCACAACGACGAACCCATTTTCAAACTCAGAAAAGGATCTCTCCTGCAAAGAATTGTTGATGTTTTTGGAAGAAAACTTCAACCGCTTTTGGTACCCATCAAAGAAGATATGGATTGGGTGAACCTTAACGGATTTGTCGCAAAACCTGAAGGTGCCAAAAAAGTTAGAGGCGAACAATTTCTTTTTGTAAACGGTCGATATTTTAAAAGCCCTTATCTGAACAAAGCGGTACAAGAAGCCTTTGATGGACTATTGCTACCGGGATACATCCCTTCTTTTTTCTTGTTTTTGGAAATGGATCCCGAGAAAATCGATGTCAACATTCATCCTCAAAAAACAGAAGTAAAGTTCGAAGACGAGCATCTGATTTTTGCATTGCTAAGATCTACCATCAAAAGAGCTTTGGGCATATACAACATTGCACCGAGTTTGGATTTTGAAAGGGATGCCAAAATGGACGATTTTTTTGGCGGAAAAACTCCTTCTATGCAAAATTTTAAGACCCCTGAAATTTCTGTAGATCGAACTTTTAATCCGTTCAAAGAAGAAAGCATCTCACACAAACATGCAGAAATCCAGAATCTGGCAGAACTGTACCATCAAAATATCGAGGCGGCGCCATCTAAAATCAACCTTTTCGAGGACGAAGATTTTGAAGAAGATCTGATGCGATTGCCCAACGGATATTGGGTTTTCAACAAGGGAGACCGAACACTGATGCTGGATTTGGGACGCATGCATCGTTTGGTAATTGCAAACGGTAACAAAGTGCAAAACAAAAGCTCGGTAAGCCATGCCCTCCTGTTTTCTTTGGAATATCACATGAACGAAATTGAAAAAAACAAATACAAATCCTTCAAAAAATACCTGCCGGATTTGGGTTTCCAAATGCATGTGGCGTATGAAAATGTCCTGAGGATAGATGCCGTCCCTGAAGGCTTGAAGGAAACTCAGGTGATGAAGTTTTTAGAGAACTTATTCGATATCTTGGAATACAAAACCGAAGAAGAATTTTTACACTTCTATGAAAATCAATGGAATAAAATGCAAAGCAAATCCAGATTTGATTTTATTTATAAAAATGATGCTGAAGATTTAATAAAAGATTTTACTAATTTAGGCTTCCCAGAATATTTGCCCGATGGCAAAAGGTGTTTTATCGAATTGCCGATAGACGATTTTAAAAATAAATTTTAAACTTATGTTTCAAAATATCCCTCCCATCACCAGAAACATCATCATCATCAATGTGGTGGTCTATTTACTTACCAATTTATTGATGAACGGTGCGTTGTACAATGTGCTCTCTGCATATTATCCTTTTTCTCCCAATTTTCATTGGTGGCAAATCCTCACACACATGTTTATGCACGCACCAATGGGCGAGGGAATCGGGATTACGCATATCCTTTTCAACATGCTTACTTTGTGGAGTTTTGGACCGGTTTTGGAGCAATCTTTAGGACAAAAAAAATATCTGTGGCTGTATTTTCTTTCAGGGATCGGCTCTTTTTTACTCTTTAACATTTGGAATTTCTACCAGGTAAATCATTTGGTCGGTCAATTGCAGGTTTTGGGTGTAGATGTTTCGGACATTTACCTAAAAGCAAAAATTGGCTATCAAGGAGATATGAACATTTCGGCCAACAGTCAGGAAGCGATTGACCTTTCCAGACAGTTGTTTTCGGATCTTAGAAGTCCGATGTTGGGTGCTTCTGGTGCTATTTTTGGAATTGTAGCTGCCTTTGCCACTCTATTTCCGGATGCCAAATTAATGTTCATGTTCATTCCTTTTCCTATTAAAGCCAAGATATTGTTGCCCATTATCATTTTGGTTTCCATATACCTCGGATTTAGCGGAAATGTGGGTGGTGTTGCCCATTTTGCTCATGTGGGCGGTGCACTTGTCGGATACATTATGGCTAAAATCTGGAACCGCAATCGATTTAGAATTTACTAAAGTTGAAACCGTTTAGATTTATTTTCACCCTCATCCATGTACTCCTCTTTTTCGTATTGATGGGTGTTTTGATGAACGCTTATGTTTCGCCTCTTTTTTTTCCGTATTTCAATCTGCTGTCCTTGGCATTTCCAGGGGTCTTAATTGTTTATGTTTTGCTTTGTCTGTTCTGGATGGTTCTTTGGAAAAAAAGAGCTTTGGTTTTCCTGATTTTAGGTTTGTTTTTTTATAAACCGGTCCTGAGTTGGGTTAATTTCAACACAAAATCCAAAGAAAATGCAACACTAAAGGTGGTTTCTTTTAACAATAAAAGTAAAAAGGATGCCGAAGAGTATTTGAACCATCAAAATGCAGACATCGTTTTTTTACAAGAATCCGGAACGGAAAACGCCAGCCGTCCGGAAATCAGACTGAAGTATGTTACCGATCACGATTGGCTTTTGTCCATCCACAGCCGATACAAAATACTTGAGCAAGGAATTTTATTTGACCCTAAAGAGTATACCGGGAATATGCAATATGCCGATGTGGAAATTGATGGACAACGCATACGCCTCATTAATATTTACCTAGAACCGTATTCTTTTGAGAAGAAGAAACTGCTAACCGATGGTGATTTTGAACAAGATGAAGCCAAGGCAAAGTTCATCATCAAACGGTTGCTGACCACCTACGAAACGCACGCAACACAGGTAGAGGAAATTAAAAAGTTTATCGAACAAACTCCGTATCCGATTATTTTGTGTGGCGATTTCAATGCCGTACCCAATTCTTACGAATATTATCAGCTGGTCAAAGGTCTGAACGATGGTTTTATAGACAGTGGATCCGGATTGTCCACCAGTTTTCACGATTATAAAATCCCCATCCGGATTGATTATATTTTCAGTTCAAAAACAATCAAAGCCTTGTCGTATAAGGTGGACAGAACGGTTCATATCTCCGATCATTATCCTGTAATTGCCCAATTCAAACTTGTTAAATAATGCAAAAATTCGTACTCGTTTTCACTCTCGCTGTTTGTTTTTCGTATTGTTCCGAAAATCAAAATGACCATGCCAATTATCCGGATGCCGTTTTTGTAGAACCCAAGTACGACACCACTCCGGTCGATTCTTTTTCTGCAGGTGCCACTTCTGCCGATGTCGCCAGAAGGATCAGGATGGCGTCGTCGTCCTATCAAGATTCTTTAAAAAAGGCTTTGCAAAAGGAAGCAGAACTGCTTAAACAAAAACAGCTGGAAGAAAAACTTAAAAAAGAAGTTGAAAAGTCTGTAAAAAAAGAAACGGCTGATGTACAAACATCAACCGCAGAATAAATTTATTGGTTCAGCTCCAACAAAGGATCTATAAATTCTCGGGTATTGCTCAGTCTTGGGACTTTGTTTTGTCCGCCCAATTTTCCTCTTTGCTCCATCCAACGATAGAAAAGATTATTTTTTGCCAAATGAACAATCGGCCTTTTCAGGGTCATGTTGTTGTATCTTTTCGCTTCATAGTCTGAGTTGATTGCCTTGAGATGGTTATCGAAAACTTCTATAAAATAATCCAAATTATTGGGCATTTCACCAAATTCAATAATCCATTCGTGGGCACCACTTTCGCCTTCTTTCATGTACACCGGAGCACCGGTATATTCTCTCACGGAAGCACCTGTGCTTTCACAGGCTTTGGTTAGGGCCGTTTCTACATTATCAATCATCAATTCTTCACCAAAAGCATTGATGTAGTGCTTGGTTCTTCCGGCAACACGAACGCGATACGGTTGTGTGGATGTAAAAATTACGGTATCACCGATCATGTATCTCCACAATCCACCATTGGTGGTGATCACCACGGCATAGACCTTCCCTATATCGACCTGATCCAGTGAAAGAGCTATGGGGTTTTCTTTACCAATCTCGTCCAACGGAACAAATTCATAGAAAATTCCATAATCCAACATCAACAACATTTCGTCGCTACCGGCTTGGTCTTGTATGGCAAAAAAACCTTCGGAAGCATTGTAAATTTCGTAATAATTGATGTCTTTGCCGATGATTTTCATGTACTGATCTTTGTACGGCTTAAAGCTGATTCCTCCGTGGAAAAAGACTTCTAAATTGGGCCAAATTTCGGTAATATTAACCGCATTGGTTTCTTGGATTACCCTTTGCAAAAGCACCATCATCCAACTCGGAACTCCGGTAAGGCTGCCCACATTTTCATTTTTCACTTCAGCGACTATGGCTTTTAGTTTCGTTTCCCATTCGGACATCAAAGAAACTTTTTTGCTGGGTGTGGTGGTCATCTCTACCCAAAAAGGAAGGTTATCAATTAAAATTGCTGATAAATCTCCAAATTTGGTGTTGAAATTTTCGTACAATTCGGCACTACCTCCTAATCTCAAATTTTTATTAACAAAAAGTTGGTTGCCCGGATGATTGTTGGCATAGATGGAGACCAAATCTTTTCCCGCTTTCATGTGGCAGAACTCCAAACTTTCATCGGTAATGGGGATGAATTTGCTCTTCGCATTGGTGGTCCCAGAGGATTTTGCAAAATTTCTGATTTGTCCAGGCCAAATTACATCCTTCTCGCCTTGTCTGGCTCTTTCAATGTAGGGCTCTATCCCCTCATAACTCACAATTGGGACTTTGTTTTTGAAATCTTCGTAGGAAGAAATGCTGTTGAACCCAAATTTTTTACCATACACCGTGTCTTCGGCATGATACAATTGGGAAAATAGAACGCCATTTTGAGTATCGATGGGATAATCGATAAAATGCTGAATTTGATCTATCCTTTGCTTGATAAACCAATTGACTACCGAATTGAAAAGTGCTTTTGTTGCCATTAGGACAAAGTTAATTTTTTTTGCAACTCGACCAAGTTTTTTAAGCTTTAATTTGGCATGATGCTTTTCATCTTCTCGTTCATTCATAAATTAATGTTTATTTTTGGACATAAATTTTTTTAAAATGAAAATTCAAAAACAATTAGGACGAACTGCCGTGATGCTTTTTGCATCGGCTATCGCGGCAAACACCATCAATGCGCAACAAATGAAATACCCTACCACCCATAAAATAGAACATCAAGACACCTATTTTGGTTCTGTGGTGCAAGACCCGTATCGATGGTTAGAAGACGATCGATCTGTCGAAACCGGCGCTTGGGTCAAGGAAGAGAATAAATTTACCCAAGATTATCTTTCACAAATCCCGTTCAGGGAACAGATCAGAAAGCAATTGAATGACATTTGGAATTATGAAAAAATTTCGGCGCCATTTAAAAAAGGAGATTACACCTATTTCTACAAGAATGATGGCCTTCAGGCTCAATCTGTATTGTATAGAACGGATAAGAACGGAAAAACAGAGGTTTTCCTGGATCCCAATAAATTTTCAGAGAAAGGAACCACTTCCATGTCCGGAATTTCATTCAACAAAAAAGGCACATTGGTGGGATATTCCATTTCTGAGGGCGGCTCGGATTGGCAAAAGATCATTATCATGGATGTTGTATCCAAGAAAATATTGGACGAACCCATCGTGATGAAATTTTCTGGTGCTTCTTGGCTCGGGGACGAAGGTTTTTACTATTCAACCTACGATCAACCAAAGGAAGGGAGCATGCTTTCCGGGATTACCGATACCCAAAAAGTATATTTTCATAAATTAGGAACCAAGCAGAAAGAAGATAAATTGATCATCGGCGGCGAAGATTTCAAAAGAAGATACATGAGCGTTAGCGTTTCCGATGATCAGCGATTTTTGATTTTATCCGCCTCCAACACCACCAACGGAAACGAATTGTACATCAAAGATCTTAAAAAGAAAAAAACCGATTGGGTAGCGATACAAAAAGGGTTTGATAACAACTCTCATGTTTTGGACACCAAAGGAGAAACCGTCTATCTGAGTACCGATAAGAATGCACCGAATAACAAATTGGTGAAATTCAACATCAACAAGCCCGAACAATGGGAAACGGTAATTCCAGAGACCGACGAGGTACTGAGCCTTTCTACCGGTGGTGGTTATCTTTTTGCCAAATACATGAAAGACGCCCTAACTTGGGTGAAGCAATTGGATTATTCCGGAAAATTAGTCTGTGAGGTCAAATTGCCCGGAAACGGCACTGCCAGCGGCTTTGGAGGGAAAGACAGCGAAAAAGATCTCTACTATTCTTTCACCAATTACATCACTCCACCTACGACTTACAAATACAATGTAGAGAAAGGAACTTCTGAGATTTATCAAAAACCAAAAGTGAATTTTAACCCAGAAGATTATGTTTCGGAACAGGTTTTCTACACCTCAAAAGACGGAACAAAAGTTCCCATGATGATCTCCTATAAAAAAGGACTAAAAATGGATGGGAAAAATCCAACGATACTTTACGGTTACGGAGGTTTCAAAATTAGCCTTACCCCATCGTTTTCTGTGGTGAATGCCGTTTGGATGGACAACGGCGGGATCTATGCCGTACCAAATCTTAGAGGTGGTGGCGAGTACGGAAACAAATGGCACAACGCAGGAACCAAAATGCAAAAGAAAAATGTTTTCAACGATTTTATTGCTGCAGGTGAATATTTGCAAAGCAAAGGCTACACTTCCAAAGACTACATGGCACTTTCTGGCAGATCCAACGGCGGACTTTTGGTAGGAGCAACCATGACCATGAAACCGGACTTGGCAAAAGTCGCTTTCCCAGGTGTTGGGGTATTGGATATGCTTAGATACAATAAATTTACTGCAGGTGCGGGCTGGGCTTACGATTACGGAACGGCCGAAGACTCCAAAGAAATGTTTGAATATCTAAAATCCTACTCACCGGTGCACAATGTGAAGAACACTGTTTGTTACCCTTCTACCATGATCATCACCAGCGATCACGACGACAGAGTGGTTCCGGCGCATTCTTTTAAATTCGGTGCCGAACTTCAGGCAAAACAAAGCTGTACACAACCGATCCTGATACGAATTGAAACCAATGCCGGTCACGGTGCCGGAAGAAGTACCGCCCAAGTCATTGGTGAAAATACCGATTTGTTGAGTTTTGCTCTTTTCGAAATGGGAATTAAATCTTTAAACAAAAAATAAACAGAGTTCTTAAAGAATGTCTGAATCATAAAATCCGCTTCTTTTCAGGATGCGGATTTTTATATTTTTTGAAAGAAAATTAAACTAAACTTCCATAGTTACGACATAACCTTCGTGATTTCGGATGTTGATGACTTTACCTTCGTCAAAACAAAGATATTGACCTTTAATACCTCTCAGAACACCTGAAAATTCGGGGCTTTTATCCAAAGTGAATGCTACAATTTTTTCTGGTGCCTCGTAGGGATAATCCAATCGTGTAATTTCTTGCTCATCGGTATAGAATTTCTGACTTTCATCCGAAAAATAGGCTTTCACTTTATCGCGAAAATCCGCCAGATCCACATCGCTTTCCAACGCTGCAGACAGCATTTTTTTGTAATTGGTTTTGTCAGCCAAGTGTTTTTTAAGCTCCACTTCAATAACGCCGGCTTCGTACCGGTTTTCGGTTCTCGCAATGGGGATGGCAAAGGTCGCACCTTGATCGATCCATCTCGTTGGGATTTGATTTTCTCGGGTAACGCCTACTTTTACATCGCCTGTGTAGGCCAAATATACAATGTGAGGCTGAAGTTGTATTTCTTTTTCCACTTCCAGATTTCGCTCTTCAATACCCAAATGAGCTTTGGACAATTCGGGTCTGATGATGGTTTCGCTGGCATACGGACTTTCAAAAAAACATTTTTTACAGAATCCCATTCGGAAAATGGGTTGTTCGCTACCGCATGACACACAGTGATAGCCGGTATGCTGAAAGCGAATATCCTTCCCAATCAATTGGTTCATGCTGATTAAGTCGTTGTTCAAATTCAAAAAATATTGAATGGGATTTCCCATTTCGGAAATCATTTTTTTTAGAGTGCCTTGAAATATCATGGTGTGTAAATTCTTGGGTAAAAATAATAAAACACCGCAAGAATCATTGTTTCAACGAATACTATTTTCAGAGCTCTGCTATTTTTACAAAGTAAATTTAAGGCTTTTATATTGATAATCAACATGAAACCGTGATTTTCAATTCAATATTAATCTTTTCTAAAAAAGTCAATATATTTGCGAAAAAGCATCAAATGACATATCTTGTAACTGGAGGGAGTGGTTTTATAGGCTCTCATTTGGTAGAACATCTTCTGGAAAATGGACATTCTGTCATCAATATAGATAATTTTGACACATTTTATAAGTATCAAAATAAAATTCTGAATACTTTAGAAAGTATCGGTCAAGACATTGATTTTCAGTTTGAAGAAAGAGAAAAAGACCTTCAGAAATTGGAGAAAATTGTAAAATCGGACAACTACACTCTTTATTATCAAGACATTAGAGATCTAAATGGTCTAAGAAACATTTTTAAAAATCATTCGATAGACATGGTGATTCATTTGGCGGCATTGGCCGGAGTTCGGCCATCGATAGAAAGGCCTTTGGATTATGAAGAAGTCAACCTAAGAGGAAGCATGAATCTTTGGGAACTGTGTAAAGAATTTGATGTTAAAAAATTTGTTTGCGCCTCCAGCTCAAGCGTTTACGGAAACAACGACAAGGTGCCTTTTTCTGAAAACGATCCTGTTGACCGACCGATTTCGCCCTATGCTGCGACCAAAAAATGCGGAGAAATTATGGGTCATGTTTACCATCATCTTTATCATTTAGATCTAATTTTCCTGAGATTTTTCACCGTGTACGGACCAAGACAACGACCGGATTTGGCCATTAGAAAATTCACGCAATCCATCATCGAAGGAGATAAAATCCCATTCTACGGCGATGGCAAAACCGCCAGAGACTACACCTTTGTCAATGACATAATCGACGGGGTATTAAAGTCCATTTCATATTTAGAAAGCAACACGAAAGTTTATGAAATCATCAATCTTGGTGAAAGTGAAGTGGTTAGCTTAGACAGAATGCTTTCTACCATTGAAACCGAGTTGGGCAAAAAAGCCGACATCAACCCGTTGCCCATGCAACCTGGTGATGTGCAGAGAACCAATGCCGACATCGACAAGGCAAAAACCATGATCGGTTATGCACCAGATACAACATTCCAAAATGGCATAAAAAAATTTGTGGAATGGTTTTTGAGAAAACAACGCTAATGTTTTTTTAATTATTTTGATTTTATCTTAGCAAACCGCTAAAAATCAGTACGAAAAAACTTTGATTATTAACCTATTTTTATACTTTTGCAAAAAAAATAATTTTTATGTATTGGACATTAGAATTAGCATCATACCTGAGCGACGCTCCTTGGCCAATGACCAAGGCAGAACTAATTGATTATGCCATCCGTACAGGGGCACCAATGGAAGTGGTAGAAAACCTACAAGCCATTGAAGATGAGGGAGAAATCTATGAAAGCATCGAAGAGGTGTGGAGCGATTATCCTACAGACGAAGACTTCCTTTGGAACGAGGATGAGTACTAAAAACGATTGGCACTTGGCTTATTGTCATTTGCCTTTTTTTAATTTTTAGTCAACAGTCTTATTATCATTCGGTTACTCAATCGAAAGACCAATCATTGAATTATTAAATCTAAAACCAAAGTTTAGCATCGGTTTCTCTGCTGCTATTCCCAATTATACTATGAGTTTTTTAAACAAAGTTCTGAAAGGTTTTCTAGGCGATAAAAATGCCAACGACCTGAAAGAAGTAAAGAAAGTAGTCGCTAAAATTAAATCGGTTGAAGCGGGTATTCAACAGCTATCCGACAACGGATTGAGAGAAAAAACCGAAGCTTTCAAATCTCAAATAAAAGCAGCCTCTGCTCAAGTAAACGAGAAAATCGAAAAAATTCAAGAACAAATCAAATCGTCCAACAATGTGGATGAGAAAGAAGCGTTGTTTGGAAATATTGAAGTTCTAAAGAAAGAAGCATATCAACTAGAAGAAGTGGTTTTGAACCAAATTCTTCCTGAGGCCTTTGCTTTGCTGAAAGAGACCGCAAGAAGATGGGCTCAAAATGGAGAAATCCGTGTTACAGCGACAGATTACGATAGAGACTTGGCCCAAACCAAAGATTTTGTAGAAATCCAAGGCGATGTAGCCGTTTGGAAAAACTCATGGAACGCTCACGGCACCGATGTAGTTTGGGATATGGTGCACTACGATGTTCAGTTTATTGGTGGTGTTGTTTTGCACTCGGGTAAGATTGCCGAAATGGCAACCGGTGAAGGTAAAACCCTTGTAGGGACACTACCCATCTACCTGAATGCTCTTCCAGGAAGAGGGGTGCATGTCGTAACCGTAAACGACTATTTGGCAAAAAGAGACTCCGCTTGGATGGGACCTTTGTACCAATTCCACGGATTGAGTATTGACTGTATCGACCATCATCAACCCAACTCTGACGCCAGAAGAAAAGCCTATAACTCCGATATTACCTACGGAACCAACAACGAATTTGGTTTTGATTATCTTAGAGACAACATGGTTACCAATCCAGACGAGTTGGTTCAAAAAGAATTAAATTTTGCCATTGTCGACGAGGTAGATTCTGTTTTGGTCGATGATGCCAGAACTCCATTGATCATCTCCGGACCGGTTCCACAAGGTGACCGCCAAGAATTCGATGTACTGAAACCTTCAGTTGACCGTATTGTTGGAGTTCAAAAACAAACCGTAACTCACATTTTTGCGGAAGCTAAAAAATTAATTGCCCAAGGAAATACCAAAGACGGAGGTTTCAAATTACTACAAGCTTACAGAGGTCTTCCGAAGAGTAAAAATATTATAAAATTCCTTTCCGAAACTGGAAATAGAGCCCTATTGCAAAAAGTTGAAGCGCAGTACATGCAGGACAACAATCGCGATATGCCGATTGTAGATAAGGATCTTTATTTCGTTATCGACGAAAAAAACAATCAAATTGACCTAACCGACAAAGGTGTGGAGTACATGTCCCAAGGTTACGAAGACAAAGACTTCTTCGTATTGCAAGACATCGGAACAGAAATCGCCGAGTTAGAAGCTAAGAATTTGACTAAAGAAGAAGAATTCGAAGAAAAAGAAAGATTGTTTGCCGATTTTGCCAACAAATCCGAGAGGGTACACACCATGAATCAGCTACTGAAAGCCTACACGCTTTTCGAAAAAGACGATCAATATGTGGTGATGGATGGTGAAGTAAAAATCGTTGACGAACAAACCGGCCGTATCATGGAAGGTCGTCGTTATTCCGACGGGTTGCACCAAGCGATTGAAGCCAAAGAAAGTGTGAAAATTGAAGCGGCAACACAAACTTTCGCTACCATTACTTTGCAGAACTATTTCCGTATGTACAACAAATTGGCGGGGATGACCGGTACTGCAGAGACCGAAGCTGGAGAGTTTTGGCAAATCTACAAATTGGATGTTGTGGTGATCCCAACCAACAGAACCATCCTAAGACACGACAGACACGACTTGGTATTCAAAACCAATAGAGAAAAATACAACGCTGTAATCGAGGAAATCGAAAGACTTACCGCACAAGGAAGACCCGTTTTGGTGGGAACCACTTCGGTTGAGATTTCTCAGTTGCTTTCCAAAGCGTTGCAATTAAGAAAAATTCAGCACCAAGTTCTAAATGCGAAGTTGCATAAAAAAGAAGCCGAGATTGTTGCCGAAGCAGGTAGAGGTGGCGTGGTAACCATTGCTACCAACATGGCAGGTCGTGGTACCGACATCAAACTGAGCAAAGAAGTAAAAGAAGCTGGAGGTTTGGCGATTATCGGTACAGAAAGACACGACTCCAGAAGGGTCGACAGACAGTTAAGAGGTCGTGCCGGTCGTCAGGGAGACCCTGGAAGCTCTCAGTTCTATGTTTCTTTGGAAGATAATTTGATGCGATTGTTCGGATCTGAAAGAATCGCCAAAATGATGGATAAAATGGGACATAAAGAAGGAGAAGTTATTCAGCACTCCATGATTTCCAAATCCATCGAAAGAGCTCAGAAAAAAGTAGAAGAAAACAACTACGGTATCCGTAAAAGATTGTTGGAGTACGACGATGTAATGAACAAACAAAGAGATGTAATCTATAAAAAAAGAAAGAATGCTTTGTTTGGAGACCACCTAAAATACGACATCAAAAACATGATTTTCGATGTTTCGCATTCCATCGTTAACAAAACAAAATTGGAGGGAGATTACAAAGATTTCGAATACGAAATTATCAAGAATTTTACCATGGGTGCTCCTGTTTCGGAATCCGATTTTAAAAACAAAACGGTTGAGGAACTTACACAAACGGTTTTCAACGCTGCCGATGAAGATTATCAAAACAAACTTCGCTTGTTGAAAGAAAAAGCTTTCCCAATTATCGAGAATGTCTATCTCAACCAAGGTAACATGTTCAAGATGATCCAAGTTCCGTTTACAGATGGACACCGCTCCATCACCATAGTAACCGATTTAAAAGAGGCGTATGAAACAAAATGTGAGAATCTAATCAACGATTTCGAAAAGAACATTACTCTGTCTTTAATCGATGACAACTGGAAACAACACCTAAGAGAGATGGACGACCTAAGAAGATCTTCTCAAGGTGCCGTTTACGAACAAAAAGATCCGTTGGTGATCTACAAACAAGAATCGTTCTATTTGTTCAGCGAAATGGTCGATAAGATCAATAAAGAAACCATTTCTTTCTTATACAAAGGAGAAATCCCAGCATAGAAATTTATAAATATTAAAAAAAGCGAGCTAATTGATAATAATTAGCCCGCTTTTTTCGTTGTATGATTATAATTAAATAAAAAAACAACATGAAAAAATATTTTTTAACAACAGCGCTGGCCTCTTTATTTTTGATGTCTTGTCAAACCAAAAAAACTTTAGGCGGGAACCCTTTTCCCGGAGACGATGCTTTGTATGCAAAATATAAAGAATTAATTAAGGAAAATAAAAAGAATGAAAAGCAAACCGTATTTATCATCAACGGTAAGCACTACAGTCAAGATCAGTTTAGAAAAGGTTTGGATGGGAATTCTAAGATGAATATTATCAGTATAAAAGATGAATCCCAAATAAAAACCCTGGGATACTCCCCAAAAAAAGTGAACCGAATTTTGGTTATCAACAAATTGTAATTTGATCTTCTGAATAAAATATAGAGCTCGCTGTAAATGTTCTCGCGCTCTCGTCAAAAAATCAACAACACAAAATTTGTAAATTGTAAACTTTTAAGTTAACTTTGTGAAATGAATTCTCAAAGACAAATTATTTTTCACAAACACTATTTCATTGACTTTTATGTCGAACAAAATGAAAAAGTGCAGGAAAAAATTGAGTATGTTTTTAAGATTTTAAGAACCGTTCAGAATGTTCCAAAAAAGTTTCTAGACCATATGACTGGAACTGATGGACTTTATGAAATTAGAATAGAATTTGAAAGTAACATTTACAGGATTTTTTGCTGCTTTGACAAAGGTAATTTGGTCGTTCTATTTAATGGATTCCAAAAGAAGTCTCAAAAAACACCAAAAAAAGAAATCGACTTGGCTTTGAAATTAAAAGATGAATATTTTAACTCAAAAAAAACAAAGTAATGAATAAAGAAAATATCAAAAATGCTAAAAACTTTGATGAGTTATTAGACATTAAATATGGCAAAATCGGCTCTGAAAATAGAGATAAATTTGAAGAAAAAGCACAATATTTTGTAATTAGTGAAATGTTGAAAGAAGCCCGTAAAGAAGCAAATATGACACAAGAACAACTTGCTGAAAAAGTAGGGACAAAGAAGAGTTATATTTCTCGACTTGAAAATGGAAAATGTGATATTCAACTTTCAACTCTTTATAGAATTTTCGAATTTGGACTAGGAAAACGAGTAAACTTACTTTTTGGATAAAAATAACGCCTACAGCTAACGGACAGTTTTGCAAGAGAGTTGGGAAAGTTCTCCGTTTGAAATATTTTAGTATATTTAAAACACAGTCCTCGCAAGGAAAGTTGTACTAAAAGACCGCTCCCTCGAAAAGCTGCTAAAAACGAAAACTGAATGATTTACACATTCGGTTTTTTTGATTTTGTTAAAATTATATTCAAAATGACATGAAAATCTTTTAGTATTCACAAAAGAATTTTGTAAATTGTTCAGAAACAATTAAATTTGCATTTCAATTTTTAAAAAAATATGGCAAAACATACAAGTAAGCACGAGCTGGAAGGAAAAGAAACCGTTGAGTTTTTTCAGGATCTCGATAGAGAAGCACTGAACACGGAGAAATTATTGGAGAAATATGCCAAACCCGTTGGTGGAGTTTTCGCTTTGCTTATCGCAGGTGTTTTAGGATATTTTGGATATCAACAATACATCGTTCAGCCTAAAAATGACGAGGCCATAAAAGGATTTGTACAAGCACAAAAACAATTGGCAGAAGGAAAAGAAGCCGAAGCATTGGGCGGAAAATCAAAAGCAAATCCAGGATTTGTTGGTACTTACGATGCCTATTCCGATACCACAGTGGGCAAATTTTCTGCATACAATGCCGGACTTATCGAGTTCAAAAAAGGAAATTTCCAAAAAGCATACGATTTGTTGGATAAATTTTCGTCCGACAATAAAGTTTTCGAAGCGATGAAATTTGGCGCAATGGCCGATTGCCAATCTGGACTTAACAAAAACAACGAGGCGTTGAGCCTTTTGGACAAAGCAATTTCGACTTCTGATGACCCGTACACTTCGTATTTTTTCACTAAAAAAGCAGGTGTTTTGGCTTTAGGAATGAACAAAAAAACAGAAGCTAAAAAATACTTCTCGACCATTGACGAGAAATATAAAGATCAAGATAACGGTATGAGCGATGCTTATATTGAAATGACAAAATATTTTTAAAATTATGGCTACAGTCAATCTATCAGATTACCAGCCACTTCAGATATGCAATGCCGATGAACTCAACATCGGCATTGTGTTTTCCGAGTGGAATTCTTTTGTGACGCACAATTTAAGAGATGCTTGTTTGGACATCCTTCAGCACGAAGGTGTAAAAGCTGAGAACATTTCTGTTTTTCAAGTTCCCGGAGCTTTCGAACTTTCTTACGCTGCAATGCAATTGTGTAAAACCAAAAAATACGATGCAGTAATTTCCGTAGGATGTGTGATTCGAGGAGAAACTCCTCATTTTGATTTCGTTTGTTCTGCTGTGGCTCAAGGCATCAAAGATTGTAACATTCTTACCGATGTGCCAACCATTTTTTGCGTTTTGACCGATGACACCAAAGAACAATCCTTGGCAAGAAGCGGTGGAAATCTCGGAAACAAAGGAGTTGAAGCCGCCGTTACAGCTCTTCAAATGATTGATTTCAAGAAAAAGATATAACCAACAAGTTTATTTTGTACACAAAAAACTTGATTAACTTTAAGCCACAAAAATTTGAATTTAATTTTTGTGGCTTTTTATAAATAACAACAGTTCTCCGGTCAGGCATTTGACGAGAATTTCAAACCCAATACTAAAGTATATGAATACCTATTTTGACAAAATAAAACCCTTTCTGTTCCTTGGAATTTTATATTTGATAATTTCCCTTTTATTAAGGTTAGTTTTCGTTTTCCATCCCATAACCACGGCTTCATTTGGCTTTTTAGAGATCATAAAACTGCTTTTTATTGGGTTGTTGAATGATGGTTTTGTGTTCGTATTGGCGAGTACTGTATTGGCACTGTACTTTCTTTTTTTATCGAATGGCAAATACGAAAAACCTTGGGGTTATATCCTATTCGGGTTGTTTCTTTTGGCATTGGTATATACCGTCTTTGTCCCAAACAATATATTCAAACAATACGGCGGTAGTTTTCCGGAAATCGCCATGGCATTTATCGGTTTGAAGACCTTGTTTTTTGGTTTGATGCTTTTTTTACCCAATCAAAGGTTGAAAATCAGAAATGTTTTGTATTTCATTACATTATTTTTGTATGTATTGGTTATGGTTTTCAATGCGGTGAGTGAGTATTTTTTCTGGAATGAATTTGGACTTCGCTATAATTTTATTGCGGTAGATTATCTTATCTATACCAACGAAGTGATCGGAAATATTATGGAAAGTTATCCGGTGATCCCGTTGTTTGCCGCCATTTTTATTATAACGCTGACCTTCACTCTTCTTATTTTTAAAAGATCCAAATCTTCACTTTTATCCTTACCGAATTTCAAACAAAAAATAATTTTGTTAGGCACCTTTCTCATCATGGGGATTTGTTCGGTTTTTGCCATCAATTCTTTGTTTAGCCTAAAAGGATCCAACACATTTTCAGCTGAAATCCAAGCGAACGGTTTGCCCAAATTTTACGATGCTTTTGTACATAAAGAATTGGATTTTTTTGCCTTTTACCCTACACTTCCACAAAATGAAGCTGAAAAAATATTTTTAAAACAATTCAACCCACCGTCCCTCTTCAGACAAGTGGTTTCAACAAAACCAGAAGAAAAGAAGAATGTGGTCTTGATCTCTGTAGAAAGTCTGTCTGCGGATTTCATGAAATCGTATGGCAACGAGCAGAACATTACCCCTTTCTTGGATAGTTTGGCGACAAAATCCTTTGTTTTCACCAATTTATATGCTACCGGCAACCGTACCGTTCGTGGTTTAGAAGCTCTAACCCTATGCATTCCGCCCACTGCTGGGGAAAGTATTGTGAAAAGGAAAGACAATAAAAA
The DNA here is from genome assembly GCF_014353055.1 of Amniculibacterium sp. G2-70. Classification (GTDB taxonomy): domain Bacteria; phylum Bacteroidota; class Bacteroidia; order Flavobacteriales; family Weeksellaceae; genus Amniculibacterium; species Amniculibacterium aquaticum. The sequence goes on along the minus strand of NZ_CP060698.1, from coordinate 1,446,055 downwards.
TAAATTCTCAACAGGTTCTGTTTTCAAAGCGAAAGGCTATCAAGTAAAATACCTTTATGGAGGATACAGTTATTTTGATAACATGCAGGATTTCTTCTCCGGAAATGGGTACGACATTGTGGACAGAGACAGCTTCAAACCAGAAGAAATTTCTTTTGCCAATGTCTGGGGTGTCTGTGATGAAGATATGGCAAAAAAAGCCATTACAGTGATGAACGAAGAAGCCAAAACCGGAAAGCCCTTCTTCAACCATTGGATGACGGTTTCCAATCACCGTCCTTTTACATATCCAGAAGGAAAAATAGACATTCCCGGAAATGCAAAATCCAGAGAAGGTGGAGTAAAATATACCGACTATGCGCTGAAACAATTCTTTAACTTGGCAAAAAAACAAAGTTGGTACAAGAATACCGTTTTCGTCATCGTATCCGATCATTGCGCTTCTAGTGCTGGTAAAACCGAACTTCCTTTGGACAAATACAGAATCCCAGGAATGATTTTTTCTGAAGGTTTTATAGAGCCTCAACAGTTTACCACCATGACATCACAAATCGATGTGATGCCCACACTGATGGGAATGCTTAATTTTTCATATCCTTCAAAATTTTTGGGACAAGATGTCCTTCAACCCCATTATTCGCCAAGAGCTTATATTGCTACTTACCAAGATTTGGGACTGATAAAAGACCATTATCTAACAATTATTTCACCCACAAAAAAAATTAAACAGTACGCTCTAACTTTACAAGAAAGTACATTGCCTCCTGCTTTTAAATTGATGTATCACGAAAATTTGGTGAATAAAAACAATGATTTCTTGGTAAACGAAACCATTGCCACCTACCAAAGTGTCAGCTATTGGGTGAAGCAAAAAATGTTAAATCAAAGTAAATAAGAGTACAGATGTCTTCTTTTTTATAAATTTGAACGAAAAACAATGCAAATATGAAATGGACAAACGATTCTAGTGACATGGTCGATGACCGAAGAGGCAAAGGCGGAGGCGGAGCGCTGATTGGAGGTGGTCTGGGAACTTTAATAATTGCGGCTATCGTATTTTTCCTTGGTGGAGATCCTTCTGCCATATTAAATTCGGGAAGCTTGCAATCTCAAACTGCACCTACAGAACAGCGACAACTGAGCGCCCAAGAACAACAAATTGGGAAAATGGTAAGCATGATTACCGCAGAAAACGAACAAACTTGGACGCAAATCTTTCAAGAAAACGGGATGCAGTATAAAAAACCAAGAGTGGTCTTGTTCGAAAACACAACACAATCCGGTTGCGGTACCGCTCAATCGGCCATGGGACCTTTTTATTGTCCAGCCGATCAAACGGTGTATATGGACATGAGTTTCTTTAGTGAGTTACAACAAAAATTTGGTGCTCGTGTTACGGAGTTTACCGTGGCTTATGTTATGGCTCACGAAATGGGCCATCATGTACAAACCCTTTTGGGGACGACACAAAAAGTAGATGCCCTAAGACAAAGTGGTCGTTATTCCGAAGCCGATATCAATAGAGTATCCGTGGCTACCGAGTTGCAAGCTGATTTTTATGCTGGCGTTTGGGCAAAAAAAACCGACGATAGAGAACATTTCCTAGAGCCTGGCGACATACAAAGTGCGATGGAAGCAGCAGCAGCCGTTGGTGACGATAACATACAAAAAAGGTCGTCGGGATATGTAAACCAAGAAGCCTTTACTCACGGATCTTCCAAACAAAGAATGGAATGGTTTATGAAGGGCTACCAAACAGGAGATATCCGCCAAGGCGATACCTTTAACCAATTATTAAAATAAACCTTTGCACATTTTTTTCACAGAAACTAAAAAGAAGCTGACCTCATCGGACAGCTTCTTTCGTTTCTTAATCAAGAAAATTATTCCTTCTGCTTAGGTTTTTATTAATCATTTCTTCATCTTCTTTTGCTACTTTTCGTCGTAATTTTACATAAGAAACAGGAGATTTTAGAAATTCTTTTCTTTTGTCTAGAAATCTAGAATATGTAGTTTCTATGGCGTTCTCAATTATTTTAAATTCGGTTTTTCTCTTTTCTAAAGAAATTAATAAAAATTGATTATTCATTTGAACATCATCAATTTGTAGAATCAAACCTGGCAGACCTTTAAAATTGTAAGGTCCTTCTGGAATTGGGATCTCATTGGAATACCAAGCTATAACCATCCTATTTCCATAACTTCCTTCTGCTTTCTTACACAGATGTCCACTTATCATTTTTGTTTCATTAATGAGTTTCCACGAACATTTATTTACTGGTTTATACCGATATGAATCGGTATAAATATTGTCATAAATATACACATTTCCGTTGTTTACAAAAACCTCTGGCTCAAATACCGCTGAAGAAACCGAAGGACTAACAAAAGTAAAACCTCCTGTTGAAGATGCATTATCAAATGCTTTGTTAAACGCTTGATTATAGATAGAATCAACCACAAACTTTTGATGACTTCTAAATAATGAACCTTTATCTCCTATCTGGAGAGTTGCTAATTCAACATATCTTGTGCTTACATCTAAAGTGTCATCAATTGATGAAATCCTATATTTACACAATAAATTCGCTGAATATATACCTTCCTGACACAACAAATAATTTGTTGACATAAGAAAAATAAATAAGACTGTTTGAAATTTACTGAATTTTATTGTCTTTCCCCAATCCATTATTATATGATTTACCACATGCTTCTATTTCAGCTAGCAGCGCTTCTTTCTTAGCACATTCATGTGCCGCTTGTATCGATTTTGCATCACCTGAAGTATACCTATATCCGCTATTCTCAATGATTGGACCACATGTTGTATGGGTATTCGTCTGATAGCAAACCTGTTCAACAGTATTCGCTAATTTACTTTTCACATTTTCTCTCACAACCATTTTCTGATGTTCCATTTTTCCGTTGTTGGCACTCATCAATCCCGCAACACAAATCGTTGCCATTACTAATAACCTTTTTCATAGTGTAATTCATAAATTTGTTAATAACACTACGAAACTAAAGCTAAAACTAAAACTATGCAAATTATTATCTAAAAAAACACAACAACATCAACAATTTATAATCATTGCAAATAATATCATAATTTACAACAACAGAAAATCTCTTTTATAATTTTATATCAGTCAAATCTATTTTCTATTTTTGTGAAAAATACACACTATGAAAAGCCTTAGCATCATCGGAATAATCCTTTTGGGACTCTCTTCTTTTCTGTTTTATCTTACTGCCGATTTTTCTGTTGAAAAGCTTTCTTTACCTCATATTATGGGGATTATGGCCGGCATTGGTATCGGACTCATCATCGGTGGAATGGTAGGCTACATCAGTAAAGGTACTGCCATAAAAAACGAGCAAAAGAAAAAAGAAATGGAGGCTTTGAAAAAAGAAAAAGCCGCCTTGGAAAAACAAGCGGCTGAATTTTCTCATCAACAAAAAAACTAAGTTCTAAGAGCCTTTTAAAATTTAAACAGACTCTAAAACTGATAACCCAATCCTAAAAACAGGAGACTTGGAGAGTTGTCATACACAATATCTTGTCCTGTTTGTTGATTGATGAAGTTTCTTTCTTCTCGGTTGAAAGTACCTTCGTACCTTCCACTCACAATCAGATTTTTAATGGTTAATTGGGCTCCTAACTGATATCCCAATGCAAATTTCTTTGTGTTAAACTCTTCAAAATCGTTGTACCACTTGTTGTTCTTCAGTTTAAACAAAGCTACAGGCCCTGCATACACCCCAAAATATTCTCCAACCAAATCCATACCCACCAAAACCGGTACATCTACTCTTTTATTGTTTGCAGATAAAGTCGTATTGGTTTTGGACTCGGTAAAGTTATTTTTGAATTCGGTATAATAAATTTCGGGCATGACGAAAAATGAAGTCCCGGGTAGGGAAATCTTGGAGGACAGGCCCACATTGTATCCAACGCTATTTTTGCCACTTTCATCATAAGTTGTACCCAAAGATGATGATACATCCTTCCAAGTAGAAGAGGCTGTTGGAACGGCTAGATTTGCCTTAATAGAAAACTTGGCTTGTGCACTACAGATCCCGGCTGTGGCTATTGTTAATAGCAGAATTAATTTTTTCATTTTTAAATGGTAAATTTTCGTTAGTTTCTTTATAACGCAAAAAAGTAATTATTCGTCTTTTGAGATGGTGTTGTGTATGGACGATTGGTTGTTTTCCAACATGAATTTACGAAGTTCTTTAAAGAGCTCAGACGAATACACAAAATCGATAAGATATTGGTTTTTGGCATCTATCAAAATGTCCTTATTCCCTTCCCATTCTTTGATTCCTAATCGCAAGTAGATGATCTTTTCACCAATGGTCATCACCGAATTCATATCGTGGGTGTTGATGATGGTGGTGGTGTTGTATTCTTTGGTAATTTCCAACAACAAATCATCAATGATGTTCGAAGTATAGGGATCCAAACCTGAATTGGGTTCGTCACAGAAAAGGTATTTTGGATTGTTGACAATCGCCCTTCCAATGGCCACCCTTTTTTGCATACCTCCGGAAATTTCTGAGGGAAATTTTTTCTCTGCATTTTCCAATCTAACTCTACCAATAACTTCTTTCACCCTCTTTTTCTTTTCGGTATAAGTCAGGTTGGTAAACATGTCCAAGGGAAACATAATATTCTCCTGCACCGTCATGGAATCGAAGAGTGCTGAACCCTGGAAAACGGTTCCAATTTCGGAACGAAGTTGTTGTTTATCATCACGAGACATTTGGTTGATGTCTCTTCCATCAAAAAGAATCTCGCCACTGCTGGGTTGGTACACATTGAGCAAACTTTTCAGAAATACCGTTTTCCCGGAACCACTCTGCCCAATAATCAAGTTAACTTTTCCTTTCTCCAATGTGGTAGAAATACCTTTTAGCACCTCTGTGGTGTCAAAACTTTTTCTTAAATCTTTAACTTCAATCATCAGCTCAAAATCATTTGGGTTAATATCAATTCGGAAATAATAATCGCAATCATCGTCCAAACTACGGCTTGAGTACTGGCCCTACCCACTTCTAAAGATCCTCCTTTTACAAAATATCCAAAGTAAGCCGGAATGGTTGCAATAAGAAAGGCAAACACAAAAGTCTTGATAAAGGCATAGTAAAAGAACAAGTTGGGCATGTAGCGTTGTATCCCCGTAATGTAATCGTTAGAAGTCCAATTTCCTGTAAGGTTACCGGCAATATAACCTCCCCAAATCCCAAACACAATACTGATGGCTATCAGTAAAGGATTAAAAATGAGACTGGCAATAATTTTTGGTAAAATTAGAAAATTCGGAGAATTGACGCCCATAATATCCAAGGCATCAATTTGTTCGGTAACCCTCATCGTCCCGATGCTTGAAGCGATGTAAGAACCCACCTTTCCTGCTAAAATTAATGAAATGATGGTTGGCGAAAATTCCAATACCAAAACCGCTTTGGTAGCAAATCCTACAAAAACGATAGGAATGGGTATGGTTGCCGATTGGAAGTTATTGTACATCTGTATGGCAACTACAGCACCAATGAAAATGGAAGTAAATACAACCAGTCCAAAAGAGTTAACTCCTAAATCGTAAATTTCTCGCATAAGAACTTTGAAAAATACCGATGATTTTTGGGGTTTTTTCATGATCTTACCCAAAAGCATAAAGTATTCGCCAATTCTCGTAAAGAGTGTTTTTAGCATGATATTTTTGTTAATTAATATAAATTTATTTTGCGTTTTTGTCTCCAAAAACCATAAGGAAAATTGTTTTTAAAATTAAAATTCCATCCAAAATCATGGACCAATTTTTGACATAATAGGCATCGGCCAAGATTCTTTTTTGCATCTCAATTTCCATATTCTCTTCTTGATCCCCTCGATAACCACTGACCTGTGCCAACCCTGTTATTCCGGGTTTTACAAGGCTTCTCACGGTATATCTTCCGATGATGGGTTTGTAATAATCATCCACCAAAAGCATGTGAGGCCTCGGTCCAACAACGGACATGTCCCCTTTCAAAACATTGATGAATTGTGGCAATTCATCCATACTGGTTTTTCTTAGGAATTTCCCAATCTTAGTAATTCGGGCATCGTTCTTCAAGGTAGTTTTAGTGGATGACTCTTCGTTGACCACCATGGTTCTGAATTTGATGCAGTGAAACACCTCATCGTGGTAACCGTATCTTTTTTGTTTAAAAAACACAGGACCTTTACCGCTCAACTTGATCAACAACGCAATAATTGGAAACAACCACGAACAAAAGAATACGAGCACCAGTACCGAAAAAACAATATCGAATGCTCTTTTAAAATAATAATTGATATAAGAATCCAGCGGAAATTTTACCGGCACCAATATGGGTTGGGCTTCAATATAATTCAGTTCATACCTGAAGTAATTGTCCTGGACAATGCTGGGTATAAGGATAATTCTTACTTTGGCCAACTCGGCTTCTTCAAAGATTTTCATTTCCAAATCTTTATCAAAACCCGTATTTTCTGAGTTTAAAAAAAGAGTATGTATGGCATAATCTTTCCAAAACTTTTTAATTTTTTCTATAGACTTGTCCGTTTCTGTGAATTTATACATCCTAAATCCATAATCTTTTCTTTGGGAAATGATGTCTTCTAAGATGATGGATGCTCCGGTAATTTCGCCAAGAAACATTACATTTCTAAAGTTTCCGCCCAGCAAACGGAAAGACTTTAACAAAAAGAAAATAAAACTCTTGATGATGAGCATGGCAACAAAAAGAGTAAAAACCATCAGAAATCGCTCCGATTTTATAAACTCGTTGTTACTGACTTTTCCCAAAAGTATAATTCCAAAAAGAAAAACAACCATGTGGGTGAAGTACCGCTCAAGATAGTGGGTATAGGTTATATTTCGGGATACATTGTACAGTCGTGTTCTACTGCTGAGAAGTACCCAAAACAAGGATAAGAGAAGCAAAGAAAAAATATTTTGTTCTCGGGCATCCTCGGTAATCACAGGATTTTTTAGCCTGAAAAAATACATAAAAACACCTGCCAAGACTAAAATGTCCAGCAGGATTACTATTGTTTTTATATATCTAGAATACCTTAATCTTTGCATGAATTGTATCTGTCCTACCCAATTTATACGCCCAAAATTATGGGATATTCAGGTATTTGTGTGTTTGTACAGAAGCTTGCCATTCTGGGTGTTTTAGGATGTAATCGGTAATTTTTGGATAATTTTCATTCCTTTTGCTCCATTCACTTTGCAAGTACAACTTACAGTTCTTATTGACTTTAGCGGCTTGTTCTTCAGAAAAAATAAAATCGTGCTGATTGAAGATAATCATTTTCAGCTCGTGAGCTTTTTCATAAATTTCTTGCAGCGGGAGTTTTGATTTTTTGGGTGAAAGGGTTATCCAGTCCAATTGTCCTGAAAGCGGATAAGCTCCAGAGGTCTCTATGTGAATGGTGCAGCCCAAATCTTTTAACCGAGCCGTAATATAATCCAAGTTATAAGTCAAGGGTTCTCCACCTGTAAGCACAATGGTTTTGCAATGCGATGCTGCTGTCTGTACAATTGTTTCTACATCCATCAAAGGATGTAGGTCGGGGTTCCAACTTTCTTTAACATCGCACCAGTGACAACCGACATCGCAACCGCCAACACGGATAAAATAGGCTGCTTTTCCAGTATGTGCACCTTCGCCCTGAATAGTATAAAAATGCTCCATGATGGGGAGCATTTTACCTTCTTTTAATAATATTTCTTGTTCTTGAGTCATTCTTTTTAGTCGTTATAGACTGAAGTTTTATAGGCAATCAGTGTGTTTTTCATCAACATTGATCGGGTCATAGGACCTACACCTCCAGGTACTGGTGTTATCCAGCTTGCTTTTTCGGCACAGCTATCAAAATCCACATCTCCAGCCAGGTGATATCCTTTTTCGGTATCGTCATCAACACGGGTAATGCCTACATCTACAATAACAGCACCTTCCTTAATCATGTCTCCTTTCAGGAAGTGCGGATCTCCAAGAGCTGTAATTACGATGTCTGCTTTTTTGGTGTACTCTTCAATCTGTTCGGTGTACGAGTGCGTTAGGGTAACGGTAGAGTTTCCAGGAAAATCTTTTCTACCCATCAAGATACTCATTGGTCTTCCGACAATGCGGCTTCTACCGATGATCACACAATCTTTACCTTTGGTTTCGATGTTGTATCGCTCCAAAAGAGTTAGGATCCCAAATGGTGTTGCCGGAAGGAAAGTATCCATTTCCAACGCCATTTTCCCGAAATTTTCCGGGTGAAAACCGTCCACATCTTTTCTTGGATCAATCGCCATGATGATTTTCTCTTGATCGATTTGTTTTGGCAAAGGCAATTGAACAATGAATCCGTCCACTTTTTTGGACTTATTCAATTCATCGATTTTTTCTAAAAGTTCCGCTTCTGAAACGGTTGCCGGAAATTTTACCAAAGAAGAAGTGAAACCTACTTCCTGGCAGTCTTTTACTTTAGAATTTACATACGCCTTACTGGCTCCGTTGTTACCTACCAAAATAGCCACCAAATGCGGTGCTCTTCTTTTACCCGCCAAGATTTTATCAACCTCTGCTTTGATTTCCATTTTCACCTCTTTGGAAACCTTTAATCCGTCTAAAATTTGAGCCATGTCTTTCTTTTTACTTTATTATTACTTTTATTTTATATTCTAATTCCTAAACGGATGCGATGCATTAAGAATTTCTTTTAATAAAATTCATCAATCCAACAGTAGAAGAATCTTGCAAAGATACAACTTCTTGATTTTCCAATTCGGTGAGTATGGACGATGCTATTTTTTTACCCAATTCTACTCCAAATTGGTCGAAACTAAAGACATTCCAAACAACACCTTGTACAAAAATTTTATGCTCATAAAGAGCGATGAGCTGTCCCAAATTATAAGGATTCAGTTCTTTAAAAACCAGGTTAATGGTTGGTGTATTTCCTTGGAAAATTTTAAAAGCAGAAGTCTTTTCTATTTTAGCATTCATAATCTGATCTTCATCCAAAAGAACTTCCTGATTGGTTTTCCCAAATGCCATGGCTTGGGATTGTGCAAGACAGTTTGCTAATAATTTTTCTTGATGTCCTGTTAGCGGGTTACAAGATCTAACAAAAGAAATAAAATCTACAGGCACCAGCTCTGTCCCTTGATGGATGAGCTGAAAAAAGGCATGTTGTCCGTTGGTCCCTGCCGCTCCCCAAATGATAGGCCCGGTTTCGTACTCGACAAAATCGCCGTTTCTGTCAACAGATTTGCCATTACTTTCCATATCGGTTTGTTGCAAATAGGCCGGAAATCGGTCCAAATACTGAGAATATGGAGAAATAGAATAGGTTGTCGCTGCAAAGAAATTCCTGTACCATATCCCTAAAAGTGCCATGATTACAGGTATGTTTTTAGAAAAATCGGTTTCTTTAAAATGCGTATCCATCTGATGTGCTCCTTTCAGTAATTGTTCGAAATGATCATAGCCAACGGCCAAAGAAATACTAAGCCCAATGGCTGACCACATAGAAAATCTTCCGCCAACCCAGTCCCAAAATTCAAAAATATTTTCTTGGGAAATACCAAAATCCATTACTGCAGTATGATTGGTTGATAGTGCAACAAAATGTTGTGCAACATCGGAATCTTTTGCCGATTTCAAAAACCAATCTTTTGCCGACTGTGCGTTGGTCATGGTTTCTTGTGTGGTAAAAGTTTTGGATGCAATAACAAATAAGGTGGTTTCGGGGTCCAAATTTTTAACCACTTCTGCTAAATGATTTCCATCTACATTGGAAACAAAATGAACATTCAGTCTGGTTTTATAAAATTTTAAAGCATCAACTACCATTTGCGGACCAAGATCCGAGCCTCCAATGCCAATATTAACGACATCGGTTATGGCTTTTCCGGTGAAACCAAGATGATCTCCAGAAAGTACTTTTTCCGTGAAGTTTTTCATTTGGTTTCTTACCGCAACGATCTGTGGCTTGATGTTTTCTCCATCCACCAATATTTCTTGATCGCCAAAATCTCTAAGTGCCGTGTGCAGAACGGCTCGGTTTTCGGTTTCGTTGATTTTTTCGCCGCTGAACATGGCCTTAATGGCCTGATCCAGCTTGCATTCTTCCGCCAAACAAAATAGAGTTTCGAGGGTTTCTTCATCCACCAAACTCTTTGAAAAATCAAAAAGAAAATTTTCGTTTTCAATAGAAAAATCTTTGAAACGGTTAGGATTTTCATTAAAAAGAGCTCTTAAATCAAAATCTTTTTGAGCAAAAATATCATTAAGCAATGCCCAACTTTGGGTTTGAATGGGATTAATTTTCGGAAACATGTATTATTTTATTGCTAAAATGTTCAAAAAAGCAAATTTAATAAAAACGATTTTGAATACTCTTATAAACTTAAAAAAAACAATCATAAAAAAACCACTTCTGCTGTGAAGTGGTTGTATAAAAACTTTGATGGATTAAGGTTTTTTAGCCAAAAAATACTCGGCTTCGGCTTGTCCCCAGTTGGGAGCGATGGTCGAGCTGGTTTTGTATGCTTTGTACTGGTCCAATGCTTTTTGGAAAAGTGCCAACCCTTTTTCTTTACTGCCTCCAAATTGTGCAGGTGTAAAATAAATATCTTCTGCTTTTAGCAAAGAAATTCTTGGGTTGTTAGGATCCATTTTTTCAGCTTTTGCCAATTCTTCATTGGCTTTCACCCCATAAGTCATGTATCTTTCTTGTGGGTTCACCAGCATTCTTAGCGTATAGCTCATTTTCAACAAAATATGATTTTCGGCACTTGGATTGATGGAGTTGGCCAAGTTTGCAAACTTCTCTCCAATTCCGGCATAGAAATCCAGATTGTCCGTCTTTCCGGTTCTCATTTCTAATCTTCCTTTTTGTAGAGCAGAATATGCCGAGTAATAATACGGCAACCATTCTTTTTGCTCTTTGGTACCGATTCTATCAAAATCGTTCATCAATTTTTGGTAATCATCTGCGGTTTGTGCCTTATCCAAAAGAGCGATTTTTTCTGACATTACTTTCTCGTATGCTGTTTGGGCGTAGGCAACAGCACTTGCAAAAACTAAAGTTAAAGTGAAAAATATTTTTTTCATTTTCTATATTGTTTTATTGTTTATCTTAATTTTCTTTGTCAAAGATAGGATTTTTTTAAAATTATTTTATTTTTTTTTATACCATTCAATGGATAATCATAAATTTTACATTTATTTTATTCACCTAAAAAAATAATACGCTTTTTAAATTTTAAAAAAATTAATATTTTTGCTATTCTAAGCACAAGTATTATGGGACTGATCCTGAAACCAATAGATGTTGTTGAAGACATTAGCAAAGAAGAATTTGAAGAAAAATACCTAAAAACAAGGACGCCGGTGGTTATTAAAAACATGGCTAAAAAATGGCCTGCTTTTCAAAAATGGACCATGGATTACATGAAAGAAGTGGTGGGTGATGTTACGGTACCGCTCTACGACAGCTCCAAGGCCGATCCTTCTGCTCCTATCAACGCCTCCGCGGCAGAAATGAAGTTTGCAGACTACATCGACTTGATACAAAGCCAACCAACCGATCTTAGGATTTTCTTATTCGACCCTATAAAAAGAGCTCCGGGATTGCTAAACGATTATATTTTTCCAAAAGATTTGATGGGAGGCTTTTTAGACAAATATCCTACCATGTTTTTTGGTGGTCAGGGTTCTGAAACTTTCCTGCATTTTGATATCGATATGGCGCACATCTTCCACACGCATTTTAACGGCAGAAAGCACATTTTGCTTTTTGATTATAAATGGAAAGAGCGATTGTACCAAATCCCGTATGCCACTTATGCTTTGGAGGATTATAACATTGCCAATCCGGATTTCGAAAAATTTCCAGCACTGAAAGGAGTCGAAGGTATTGAGTGTTTCCTAGAACATGGTGATACGCTTTTTATGCCTACAGGTTGGTGGCATTGGATGAAATATTTGGATGGAAGTTTTTCCATTTCATTAAGAGCTTGGGACAAGTCGTGGGCTGTAAAAGCACATTCCCTCTGGAATTTGACCGTCCAGAGAAAGTTTGACAATATCATGAAATCCAAGTTTAAAAAAAATTACATGGATTGGAAAGAAAAGTTGGCCATTATCCGTGCAGAAAAAGCTTTAAAATCCCATTTGCCAAAATAACATTTTCTTTTACATAAAATAAGGGATGCAAACCAACTTGCATCCCTTTTTATTTCTATACTTTTAAAATTAATCGTTCAGTTTTAGTACTGCCATAAATGCAGATTGTGGCACCTCTACTCTACCGATTTGTTTCATCTTTTTCTTTCCTTCTTTTTGCTTTTCTAGAAGCTTTCTTTTTCTGGAAATATCACCTCCATAACACTTAGCCGTAACATCTTTTCTTAAAGCTTTTATGGTTTCTCTGGCGATTACTTTGGTTCCTAAAGCGGCCTGAACTGCAATATCGAATTGTTGTCTCGGGATCAGTTCTCTCAGTTTTTCGCACATTTTCTTACCGATATAATATGCGTTGCTATCGTGGATCAGTGAAGATAGAGCATCCACCATATCTCCGTTGATCAGGATGTCCATTTTTACCAATTTTGACGGTCTGAAACCAATTGGGTGATAGTCGAAAGATGCATATCCTTTGGAAATGGATTTCAAGCGATCATAAAAATCGAAAACCACTTCGGACAATGGCATATTGAATACCAACTCGACCCTATCGGTGGTTAGGTAACTTTGGTTAACCAACTCGCCTCTTTTCTCGATACACAAAGTCATAACCGATCCTACAAAATCCGATTTTGTGATGATGGATGCTTTAATGTACGGCTCTTCTACCCTGTCCATGGTGGTTGGATCCATCATTTCGGAAGGGTTGTTAATTAAAATGGCTTCTTCAGGATCTTTTTTGGTATAACCGTGGTACGATACATTGGGAACGGTAGTAATCACATTCATGTTGAACTCTCTGTCCAATCGTTCCTGTACGATTTCCATGTGCAACATCCCTAGGAATCCGCATCGGAAACCAAAGCCTAAGGCTGCAGAACTTTCGGCTTCAAACACCAAAGAAGCATCGTTCAGTCTTAATTTTTCCAAAGAAGCTCTCAGCTCTTCAAAATCCTCGGACTCAATCGGGTAGATTCCGGCAAAAACCATGGGTTTAACCTCTTCAAAACCTTCAATCGCTGCAAGAGCAGGATTTTCGGCAGAGGTAATGGTATCTCCCACCTTAACCTCTCTAGCGTCTTTAATCCCTGAGATGATGTATCCAACATCTCCACATTCTATGGATTTTTTTGGAGCTTGTTTCAGTTTCAAGGTTCCCACTTCATCGGCATCGTAAGTTTTGCTTGTTGCCATGAATTTTACTTTCTGTCCCTTCTTTATGCTCCCGTTCACAATTTTAAAATAGGCTTCAATCCCTCGGAAAGGATTGTAAACCGAGTCAAAAATTAGAGCTTGAAGTGGTGCTTCTGGATCACCAACTGGAGCAGGAATTCTTTCAACAATTTGCTCCAATAACTGATGTACCCCTTCACCGGTTTTTCCAGAAACTCTTAATACATCTTCGTATTCGCAACCAATAAGGTTCATGATTTCATCCGTTACCTCTTCTGGATTGGCGGATGGAAGATCGATTTTATTAAGAATTGGGATGATGGTCAGATCATTTTCCAGCGCCAAATACAAATTGGAAATGGTCTGCGCCTGAATACTTTGTGCAGCATCTACAATAAGAAGAGCCCCTTCGCATGCGGCAATAGATCGGGAAACCTCGTAAGAAAAATCCACATGTCCGGGAGTATCAATCAAGTTAAGAACAAATTTCTCTCCTTTGTACTCATAATCCATTTGTATGGCATGAGACTTTATGGTGATTCCTCTTTCTTTCTCCAAATCCATATCGTCCAAAGTCTGAGACTGAAGCTCTCTTTGGGTTACGGTATTGGTATATTCTAAAAGCCTATCTGCCAAGGTGCTTTTACCGTGGTCGATGTGGGCGATGATGCAAAAATTACGGATATTTTTCATTCAGTTTTCTGATAATTTGCAAAGGTAGTATTTTCAAATAAAAAATCCTCTAAAAAGTTGTTCTTAGAGGATTTAAGTATTATTTTTTCAAAAATCAGACTTCAATTCCCATGGAAGAAAAAGTCATGTTGATCTTGACTTTGGAAGTTGTTGGTACTCCCACACAAGTTGCTGGTTTCCATTTTTTATTAATTCTTCTGAAAATGTATTTCATATCTTCAAAAAAATATTTGCTGTTGGGCACTTCAGGATGTCCTTCTACATCTGTTACATCGCCCTCTTTGTTGATGGTAATGACAAAGGAAAAATCTCCATTTAGTCGATACATATCCGAATTTAGATAGGTCATCATATACTTTGAGAGCAGTGAACTAAAGGCATAAGTTCCGCCTTCAAATTGCGCCGGTGACAAAATATCACAATCTTTAATTGCTAATTGGAAAAATGGTTTTTTAATTTCAAGTTGGTTGATATTTCTGCTGTTCTCTGTATTCATTTCCAATCGATCCTCAAGGTCTTGAGCGAAAAAGATGGATGAAACGAATAAGGATGCAAAAAACAAAAATTTCTTCATGTTTTAGTTTAAATAATTTTCTTCATTTTATGATTTCCAATGAGGTCATTAAAAATCAGATTGCAAAATTATCTATTTTTCAGCAATATACAAATCATTCTAAACAAAATTTAGCTTACAAATTGTTGTTAATGGCATCGTTGGTCTTGTCCACACCAAAAGAAATGAACGCCCCAATAAAAACGAAAGAACCAATGGGAGGAACTGTTGCTGCATTTCGGCTTCCGTCTTGTGAAAACTGATATCCGTACACATTTTTAGATCCCAGAATGTTGGAAATACTCAGCACCAAAACGGTAAAATATTTAGAATCCTGTTTGCCGAGATTGGGCAAATAGTTCACGGAAAAATTCAAAGAATTATAGTCTTTCACCCATCCCGAATTTCTTAAATAATTCTGTCCACCGTTGTTGGCAATGTCGTAAAAAGGTCTTCCGGAATTGTAAGTATATGACAGATTGAATCCTGTTTTCCAATTGGTTACAAATTTTTTAGCAACAACGGATAAGGTATGTTTGGCAGCAAATGTGGGTACTAAAAACGACGGATAATTAAGAAACTCTCTTTCGGTATCGAGGTAAGAATAAGAAACCCAATAATCTATGGTCTTCAAAGATTTTTTATCCCTCCAAAAAAGTTCGATGCCTTTTGCTTTTCCAGAGCCATCATTGTTGATTGTATTTTGAAAAAATCCATTGCTTAGGGTTTTATCCAGATTAGAATAGTTTTTGTAAAACGCTTCCATCCTTAAACTTCTTCCGTCTGCATTTCTTTGCAATTGAAAAATATAATGCTCGGCCTTTTGATAGCCCAAAGAAAGTGGGTAGTTCAGGTATTTGCTATCCGGATTTTGATAAAAAACTCCGTATGCCAAAGAGCTAATCCAGTCGGAGGACAGCTTATAGGCCAAAGCCATTCTTGGGGAAAAATTCATTTTATTCAAATAATCGGAATGCTCTGCTCTAGCTCCAAGTTTGGTTGAAAATCGGTTGCTAAAAGCCCAATCCATTTCTGCAAAACCCGATGAAATAAAATCGTGAAAATCCTTTCCGTAATTGTTGCTCTCTTTACTTTGATTCAGTTCAAAACCGGCTCTAATGGCCGAAACTGCATTCAGTTTTCTTTCGACCACTGCTTTTCCATTCCAGTAATTTCCTTTGTTTTGCAATGGAAAATACGATATTTGTTGTCCCAAATTGTAGCTATAAAAGTACAAATCGGAATGGTTATAGGCCACAGAAGTTCCTATTTTTAACAAATAACTTCCGAATTTTTGTTTGAATGAAAGGTTGTGGTAGGTATTTAATGAATTAAGGCCGGTTTCCGTTTGGTCTGAATTGGCTTCTAAACTTTCATTTTGAACCTTCATTGTTCCTTGGTCGAAATTGCCATAGTATTTCCACATCCCTCCGGATTTTGTTTTGATTCTAAAATTGGCATCTGCAGACCAATCTTCCGGAGCTTTTGTAAAATGGGTATTAAAATTAAGAAGTTTTTGCATCAATCTAAGATTGGAATAGCCCAAACTGGCTCCAAAAGAATGATTTTTATCCTTGGACAAATGTTGAAAACTTCCGTTGATAAAAATGGGAGATATCCCTACATCGTACGAAGAAGTCTCTGGCAAATCGACACTTTCCAACATCAGTGCTCCTGACAAAGCTTGTCCATAGAGTGCAGAATATCCACCGCTGGAAAAAACATTACCCTTGAAAAGCGAAGTATTGAACCGGTCTCTCCCTGCCATTCCTGGGATGGAGGTCGAAAAATAATTGTTGACCAAAGAGCCGTCCATAAAAATTTTAGCTTCTGTACCGCTACCTCCGCGGATGAACAAGCCTTCGGTATCGCCTACTTTTTGTACTCCCGGTAGATAATTAAGTGCTGAAGATATCTGTCCGTCAGCTCCGGCTGTTGTATATATATCTATGGGAGAAAGCAGTGCTGTTGCTCGATTTTTGTCGCTTGCCTCTATGTTTCCTGCGGTGATGACCACAGCATCTATTTCATTAATCTTTTCTTTTAAAGTTGCGTTTTGAAGGATATTTTCTGATGTTATGTTTGTTTCCACCGAGGTTTCTACATATTTGTGATGGGTAAATTCCAAGATTTTTTTTCCTTTTTCTTCGGTTGTGAAGGAATAATGACCGTTGCCGTCTGTAGTTGCTCCGTCATAGGTGTCTTTTAGGGTTACGCTGACATCCTTAACCGGTTTGTTTCTGTAAGTTACCGTTCCGGAAATGGTAATTTGTGAAAATGAAAATTGAAAAAACAATACCGTTACACAAAAGAAAATAATTTTATTCATGGTTTTTATTCATATTTTTTTTGATTTCACAAAATTAGAATAAAATTAAAAACCGTTTGAAAAAAATTTTCAAACGGTTATTGCTTGTTCATGTTAAGATCTGTATCTCTCCTGAGTGGTTGCAGCCCGACTTGAGCGGAAATCCTTTTTTTACGGCTGGCTTTTGTAGGTTTTTTTGAAAAGCGTGGGCAAAAAAAGATTGGGAGCGGAAGGCGGAAAAGCTGCCCAAAGAAAAAAAATTATAATCCTTTTTTTCCGGACTTGACTTTCTTGACTTCGGATTTTAGGGTTGGATATTTCATTTTCATATCTTCTAACAACGAAGCGTCTAAGAAAATGGCTTGTGCCAATGCATTGTTGGCTTCCTTGTTCATTTTTAGGTGGAAATAGGAGTTGCTCAATTGGTAATACAATTCTGCTCTTTCGTTCTTTTCTATGGCCAATTTCAGGGCGGTTACGGCTTCTTCGTATTCGCCAATGAGCATCAAAACTTCGGTGTAGGCATACCAATTGTAGAAGCGGTCGGGTTCGGCATCGATCAATCTGACCAAACATTCCAAACTTTCTTCGTAACGGCCGGCTTCTATGTACAGATATGCTAATTTTTTTTGATAGTCCAAATTGTTGGTGTTGAGAAAGGTTGCTTCTCTTGCGAAATGCAAGGCCTCTTTCATGCTGCCCATTTCTTCGTACAATTCGCTTTGTTCCATCATCGCGAGATAAAACTGAGGGTCTTCTCGAAGTGATTTTTGAAATGCATTGAGCGCCGCTGTCAGTTGCTTCATTTCTTTGTAGCAAAGTCCAATTTTGTAGAATGTATAGGCTTTGGTAAATTCGTATTCCATGGATTCTTCATAGGTGGAGATGGCGTTTTTCCAAAGTTTCATTGCTTCGTAACATGCTGCAATATTGGCATATACCCCAACAGAAGTCGTGTTGATGGCCAAAAGGAAATCGAAACCTTTTAGGGCTTCTTCGTAATTTTTTTTGTTGAAATAATACTGTCCGTACTCCATCCAAGCGGTTTCGGAATAGGGAAACTGGTCCAAATAATGGTTTAGGAAGTCGATGGCTTCATCGGATTTGTTGAGTCGGTTGAAGCAGAACATGGCGTTTTCCAAGGCATAATCGTCTTGTGCATCGGCTTTCAGTGCCAATTGATAATGCTTTAGGGCATTGAAAGGATCGCCGATATTGACCAATTCGTCGGCAATAAAATTGTGCAAGAAATTTTCTTCATCGCCCAATTGCAGAGCCATTTCGCAATATTCAATGGCTTTTTTGGTATGTCCAAGGTTGGAGTAGTATTTGGCACAGCACACCAAAAAATCGGTGCTGTCTCCGGATGTGTCTTTCAGTTCTTCAATGATGATTTTGGCTTCTGAATAGTGTTCCAATTCCAAAAGGACTTCTAATTTTTTGGTTTTCACTTCAATAGAATCCGGGTGCAATTTGGTTGCAAAATTCACTGCGGTTTCTGCCAATTCTACATCTCCAATTTCGAGATAATGAATGATGATTTCTTCCAACTCGTCGGTATCAAAGTAGGTTTCTTCATTATTCTCAATCATATTTTCGAACTTTACAATCAGTTCGTTTTCAAAAAATTCCTCCAAAATGGTTTATTTTTAAATTAAACACCATCAAAAATGATGCTAATCTTAGAGCCTATTTAAAATTTTACCGATATAATAATTCGGCTATTTCTAATCTTTCTTATCTGCCTTTTTGTATTCTATTTAGCGTATTTTGCATTTTAAATTTTTGTTTTAGCCTGCTAAAACTTCAATTTTAAAACCCAAAATCCATCTAAATATCTTTACAAAAATTCTAGATATAAAATTTAAACAGGCTCTAAGTTTTTTCTAAATTAACGATTTCATTTTAGCGATCATTTTATCGCCCAAATTATCGGCTTCTTCTTGCGTTGGAGCTTCGGTATAGATTCGGATAATCGGTTCGGTATTGGATTTTCTTAGGTGTACCCAATTTCCTGGGAAATCAATTTTCACTCCGTCCACTGTTGAAATTTCTTGATCTTTAAATTCAACTTTCATTTTTTCCAACAAGGCATCTACATCGATGGTTGGGAGCAAATCGATTTTCTTTTTCCCCATAAAATAAGGCGGATAAGAAGCTCTAAGTTCTGAAACCTTTTTATTTTCTTTGGCCAAATGCGTCAAGAACAAAGCTGCGCCTACCAAGGAATCTCTTCCGTAATGCAAATCCGGGTAGATGATGCCGCCGTTGCCTTCGCCACCGATTACGGCATTTTTTTCTTTCATCAAATTCACCACATTGACCTCACCCACTGCCGATGCAAAATATTCTGAATTGTGTCTGTGGGCAACATCTCTCAGGGCTCTGCTGGATGAAAGGTTAGAAATGGCCACTCCGTTTTTATTTTTCAAAAGATAATCGGCTACAGCAACCAAAGTATATTCTTCACCGAACATTTCGCCGTTTTCATCGATAAGAGCCAAACGATCTACATCCGGATCGACCACGATGCCCAAATCGGCTTTTTCGGTTTTCATCAATTCGCAAATATCGGTAAGATGCTCTTTTAACGGTTCTGGATTGTGTGGAAATTGACCGTTTGGTTCGCAGTATAATTTTACCACTTCGCAACCCAGTTTTTCCAACAATGGTGGCAAGGAAATTCCCCCTGTTGAGTTAACAGCATCCAAAACTACTTTGTATTTTTTAGCTTTTATGGCTTCTGCATCCACCATTGGCAAGTCTAAAATTTTCTGAATATGGATATCGAAAGCGTCGTTTCTGGTTTCGTAAGATCCCAAATCGTCCACTTGAGCATAGTCGAAATCTTCATTTTCAGCCAATTCCAAGACTTTAGCTCCTTCTTCAGCATTGATGAATTCGCCTTTATCGTTCAACAATTTCAGGGCGTTCCATTGTTTTGGGTTGTGAGAAGCGGTTAGGATAATCCCACCGTCTGCATTCAGTTCGGGCACCATCACTTCTACTGTTGGTGTGGTAGAAAGTCCCAAATCGATCACATTGATCCCTAAACCTTGTAAGGTCGATGCCACCAAGGAAGATACCATTTGTCCAGAAATTCGGGCATCACGACCGATAACGATGGTTAAATTTTTAGAATTTTTATTTTGTTGAAGCCAAGTTCCGAAGGCCGAAGCAAATTTTACTACATCCAAAGGGGTAAGGTTGTCGTTTACTTTTCCACCTATGGTACCACGGATTCCGGATATTGATTTAATTAATGACATAAAATTTTAATAGTTTGAATTTGAAATGGTTATTTTTAAATTTTTGCAAATTTACGGAAAAGTAAAAGTAAACCGCTTAACACGGTGTTAAATCTATCCTAAACTTTATCCACAAAGATGGATTAGTCCAATCCCAGAGAAGATTTCAAAGCTTTTGCAGCTTTTTTTACCCCTTCATTCCAATCGTCCACAGCGTTGTCATCTGCACCGTCCGAAATGTACTTTAAGCAAAGAAAAGGGATCTGTTCTCTTTGGGCAATCGCAGCCAATGCATAGGCTTCCATGTCCACCACATTGTATTCGGTATTGCGATGTTCGGTTTCGAAAGAGTCTCCAGTGCCACAGGTTCCTAGATTCAGCTCGTCCAATTCCAATCCGTATTTTAAAATGGATTCTTCTTTTGCAAATGGTGTTTTGAATTTTTCAAATCCTAAGGCGGAAACATCCATGTCCCTTTGTACAAATTGATTGCAACAAACCACTTCGCCACGGTTGAACAAAGTACTGCCGGCTGTACCCAAGTTAATGATGATATCAGGAGCATATTTGGCAATAGCTTTTGTTAATTCATAACTTGCATTGATCTTGCCTAATCCTGTAAAAATCAATTGATAATCATCAAACAAATTTACGGCTTCTTCTTTCATTGCAAAGACGAAAAGTGGTCTTTGAAATTCGGATTTTTTTAGGGTTATTTTTTTCATATTTATTCAAAAAAAACTTTGGAAAAGTCGAGCTTTCCCAAAGTTGTATTTATTATTATATCAACAAATTTTAGGTAAGCATTCCGCCATCCACATTCATTACTTGACCGGTAATGTACGCCGACATGTCGCTGCCCAAAAACACGCAAGCATTGGCAACATCTTCCGGTTGACCTCCTCTTTTCAAAGGGATTGCTTCTCTCCAACCTTGTACGGTTTTTTCATCCAAAGCAGCAGTCATTTCGGTTTCTATAAAACCTGGAGCAATGGCATTGCAACGGATGTTTCTAGAGCCCAACTCCAAAGCAATGGATTTAGAAAAACCAATAACACCGGCTTTAGAAGCTGCATAATTGGCTTGTCCTGCATTGCCTTTGACCCCAACTACAGAAGTCATGTTGATGATGGATCCTGCTTTTGCTTTCATCATCGGTTTGATAACCGCTTTGGTTAGATTAAATACCGAATCCAAATTGACTTTGATGATGGTGTCCCAATCTTCTTTGGACATCCTAAGCATCAGGTTATCGCGCGTAATTCCGGCATTGTTGATGAGAATATCGATTTTTCCAAAATCAGTCATTACATCATCGACCAATTTTTGAGCGGCTTCATAATCTGAGGCATCCGATTGATAGGCTTTGATCTGAGTTACAGCACCCAATAAAGTTTCCAATTCTTGAGCTTTTTCTACAGAACCTGCGTAGGTAAAGGCTATTTTGGCACCTTGCGCAGCGAATATTTCTACAATTCCTTTTCCAATTCCTCTTGTTCCGCCTGTGATTAAGGCTACTTTTCCTTCGAGTAATTTCATGATTTTATTATTTTCTTATGTATGATGCAAATTTAGAAAAATTATGCACGACTTTGTTAATTTCTTATTGGGCTTGAAATCAATTAAAAACGATTAAGCATTATTCACAATTAATACAATTTCTCCTTTTAAAGTTTTACTTTTGGAAAAATCAATCAAGTCGTTGATGGTTCCTCTTTTGGTTTCTTCAAATTTTTTGGAAATCTCACGACTCAGGCTCACCCGAGTTTCTTCGCCAAAATACTCTTTTATTTGTTCCAAAGTCGTATTGATCTTGTGTGGGCTTTCGTACAAAATAATGGTTTTCTTTTCTTCTGCCAATTGTTTTAATTTGGTTTGTCTTCCTTTTTTTTGAGGTAAAAAACCTGCAAAATAAAAGTCGTGATTGGGAAGTCCAGAGACCACCAATGCCGGTACAAAAGCCGTTGCTCCCGGAAGGCAAATCATTTCGACATTGTTATCGGCACCTGCTTTTGCCAGGAGATATCCTGGATCCGAAATGCCTGGTGTTCCGGCATCTGTGATGATGGCAATGTTTTGTCCGTCCTTCAAATCTTGTATTACTTTTTCAGTTGCCTGATGCTCGTTATGAAGGTGATAGGAACGCAAAGGCTTGGATATTTCGAAATGTTTGAGCAAAACCCCAGAAGTTCGGGTATCTTCGCACAAAATATAATCGACTTCTTTTAGAACTTTGATGGCTCTAAAGGTCATGTCTTCTAAATTACCTACGGGTGTTGGTACAAAATATAGGATCCCGCTCATTTTTTATTTTTTTTGTTGGAATTTATTCCAATTTTGATAAATCGCTTTTTATGCATCTTTAGGATGGAAAATATCCAATCCTGTATATTGGCCGTTTCTACGGAACTCTCTATTTTATAAGTAGAAAAGTAAGCATCGATGGACAGTCTGAGGTTTTGACCAGTGGTCTAATCTAATGATAAATTTTCGTACAAATCTTTACAAAAATCTTCCAGTCCAGGATCTCTCGCGCCCATCAATAAAAGGACATCGCCGGATTTTAAAACTTTTTTTAGTTCTTTGGATAGGTTGTTTCTGTCTTCAACAAAATGGGATTTTGAACCTTTTATTTTGATATCATTAACCAAATCGTTGGCCGAAATATCTTTGACAGTAGTACCTCCGGCATAGAAAATTTCGGACATCCAGATTTCATCATTCGGGCGAAGTGCTTGTGAAATTTCATCAACAAAATCTTTTCTGAGAAATCGTGTAGGGCCGTAACCGTGCGGTTGAAACCATGCAATAACCTTGTTGGAAAGCGGTTGACATGCTCTAATGCTCGCAGCACATTTTGCAGGATTGTGGGCATAATCGTCAATGACCCAAACTCCGTTTTTATTTCCTAAGATTTGTTGCCTTCTGTAGATTCCCTCGTAATTTTCTAGGCTTTTGGCGCAAGTTTCCAGATCTATTCCTATTTGGTGAAGTACAGCTACTGCAGCAGTAGCATTTTCAACAGAATATTGACCAATGGCATTCATTTTAAAAACTTGATTTCGCAGTTGGAAACTCAGCTGAAAACCATCTTGAACAAAATTTGTGGCATTGTAACCCGATTTGTTATTTTCAAATCCAAAATCTTGATTTGCATCTGTTGATAATTGTTTTGAATATTTATTGTTCTGATTAACAACAAACAGTCCTGTTGTATTTTTTTTGAACTGACCGAACAAGTCCATCAATTCGTCGATTTCTTGATGGTCTTTGTCCACATTCAGTAACAAACCAATTTCTGGGTGGTATTGCACTACAGATCCGTCGCTTTCATCGGCTTCAATAATCAGCCAATCGCCTTTCCCAACATAGGCATTTCCTATTTTTCCTTTTTTGATGATGCTGGTAAGTCCGGCTCCTGAAATTACGCTGGGATCCCATCCTGCATCCAATAAAATTTGGAATAACATAGCCGATGTGGTCGATTTACCAGAAGTTCCGGCAACAGCAATGGTTCTTTTGCTTTTGGCAATAATGGACAGCAGCTCGCTTCTTTTGATGATTGTTATCCCCAATTCTTTGGCTTTTTGTACTTCATAAACCGTGTCTTCTATTGCTGTAGAAACCACTACAAGATCGGTTTTTTCGGTAATACCGCTACCGTCTTGTAGAAAGCAGGAAATACCTTCGGTTTCTAGTTGAGTTTTGGTTTTGTTGTATTCGTCCGGGTGAAAATAACGATCACTTCCCGAAACATTTTTCCCTATACCTTGCAAATATTGGGCAATAGCAGACATGCCTACCCCTGCTACACCTATAAAAAATGGATTTTTGAAATCCGAAATTGTTTTAATCATAAAAAGTACTTTCAAAAAAATTATTTGAAATTTATCCGATGCTAAGTAACAAAAAAAATCCCTTTTCAGGGATTTTAGTTTATAAAAATTTGTTTTCGACCAAGGTCCAAAGTCGCTGTGCATAGTCATCTACTTTGTCCCATTTTTTATCGTAATACAAATCGCTAAGATACTCTTTGGCTTGTTCTAGGGTATCAAAACCATTCAGGATGGAGATGGTTTCGTTCATTTCCGATTGACTTCCGTCGAATAAAAATTTAGAAAATGCAATCTTATCGTTCATGTCCAATCGAAATTCTATTTTCTTTTTAGTCGCGATGGTTTTTACCTCTTCAACTG
Source organism: Amniculibacterium sp. G2-70 (assembly GCF_014353055.1). GTDB lineage: Bacteria > Bacteroidota > Bacteroidia > Flavobacteriales > Weeksellaceae > Amniculibacterium > Amniculibacterium aquaticum. The sequence goes on along the minus strand of NZ_CP060698.1, from coordinate 1,421,653 downwards.
TTGTTTTTGCTTCAACAAGAGGTTTTTCAAGGATTGGATGGTGTGGGTTTACCCTTTCCAAAGGATCGTCGTCAAAGAGGCTTTCGATCATTTTCATTCCTTTTATTTGGGTCAGGCTGATTTTTTTATCCTCAGGAGCTTTGGGTTCGCTTTCCAGATATACCGTTTTCTCGGATGGTTTAGGATCGTTTTTTTCGTAATCTACAATTTTACCTCTATTGGGCAAATCTTCGGATTTTATATCGGTTTCAACCTTTATTTCATCAGAAATACTAAGATTTTCATCATCTCCATCTTCTTTCATCAGTTCGGCAACAGGAAGTTCATCATCCAAATCATTAATCGATTCTTCATAAATTTCCTTTGAATTTTCAAACGATTCAGCAGGTATTTCAGGTTGATTGTCCACAACTGCCTCTTCAAAAACTTCATGGGTTTCATTTGAAATTTCAGATGTTTCAACTGCAATTTCTTCGGATTCTTCAGAATTTATTTCATTCAATTCATTATTAAAAATAACCTCTTCCAACTCTTGGTTATCGGTATCCAATGCTTCGCTTTCGTCGATAAACATTTCGTTTTCGTACAACTCGGTCTCGTTGATGAGCTGAGTTTCTTGTTGAGTTTTTGATAGTAGACTGTCTTTGTTTTTATCCAGAACCTTTAGGAAAGCCACTCTTTCTGTAAGTTCGTTCAACAAATCTTGTTTGAGCAATAGCTCGTCTCTATTGGTAATTTTCGAAAGGCTTTCGAGGATGTTTTGGCATTCAAAAAAAACTTTTTCCTCGATATCAACTAAGTTTTGCATAATAGACTTGATTAAAATTTCCTTAATTTTGAAATTTAATTCTTACGGCTAATTTAATAAATGTTTTTAGAAAATACAATAAACCACGCAAAACAAAGTGGATGGATGGAAGTAATCTGTGGATCAATGTTTTCCGGGAAGACCGAAGAGCTGATCCGAAGGTTGAGGCGTGCAGAAATGGCGGGGCAAAAAGTGGAAATCTTTAAACCAAAAATTGATACCCGATACGATGATGTAGAAGTGGTGTCGCACAATCACAACAAAATATTGAGTACTCCTGTTGAAAGTTCGCACGAAATTTTGCTTTTGGGATCCACATGCGATGTCATTGGGATAGACGAAGCTCAGTTTTTTGATGAAAACATTACTGATGTCGCCAATCAACTGGCCAATAATGGCATACGAGTTGTTATTGCAGGACTGGATATGGACTTTTTGGGCAGGCCTTTTGGACCAATGCCTTATCTTATGGCAACCGCTGAGTATGTAACCAAAGTGCACGCCATTTGCAGAAAAACAGGAAACTTAGCCAACTATTCTATGAGAACAACTTCTGGAGAAAACCTTGTCGAATTGGGAGAAACCGATAGTTACGAGGCGGTCAGTAGAAGGGTTTTTGTGGATGAAGTTCTAAATAAATACTAAATGAATTACACGACCAGAGATATTGCATACATCACACAATCCGAGTTGATTGGTGATGAAAACTTGCATATCCGTAAAATCGCTTTTGACAGTAGAAACATCTACTCCACCCAAAATACGGCATTTATTGCCATCAATACCAAGAAAAATTCTGGTGAAAAATACATTTCATCGGTTATTGATAAAGGAGTAAAAATTATTATAGCCGAGAGAATTACACAAAATTCCGAAGGCATAACTTGGATTATTGTAAAAGATGGAATCTCTTTTTTACAAAAATTAGCAGAATTCCATTTCAAACAATTTACAGAATTGATATCGATTGGTGTTACCGGGAGCAACGGAAAAACCATTGTTAAGGAATGGCTGTATCAAAGTCTGATGAACGACTACAAAGCCGTAAAAAGTCCCAAGAGTTTCAACTCTCAGTTGGGATTGCCTCTATCGTTGTTGGACATTTCCAAAGACCATGAAATTGGAATTTTTGAAGCCGGAATTTCAAAAAAAGGAGAAATGGAAAAATTGGAACATGTTTTTTCTCCAAAAATTGGAGTTCTTACCCACATCGGTTCTGCCCATGCCGCTCATTTTGATGATGAAAAAGAACTGATCTTGGAAAAACTTCTATTGTTTAAGAATTCAGAAACCATCATCTACAACGGAGATCACGCTTTGGTAAACGAATTAATACAGCAACACTATTCCCATAAAAATCTAATTTCTTTTGGATTAAATTCCAACAACAACATTCGCATACAAAACGATTGGAACAATAAAAATGAAGATTTAATCATACAATGTTTTAACGACTCTTTTATCCTTCCGGTTAGCAAAAGAGACTCCGCAACCTTAACCAATGCCTTGGCAGTTATTGCCGTTCTTTGTCATTTAAACTACGATTACCACACGGTTGTTGATAAGATAAATGTTCTGAAATCCGTAGAAATGCGATTGGAAAGTGTAGAAGGCGTACGAAACAATACCTTGATCAACGATTCATTCAATCTGGATTTGGACTCGTTAATTATTGCTTATCAATTTATAAAAGAATATAAAAAAGATCGTAAAGTATTGGTTCTTACGGATTTCGTGGAAGGTAAAAATACAGAAAATCTTTATTCTGAGGTGGTAAAACTGACCAACGAACAAAATTTTGACCAATTATTTTTGATAGGAAAAGAAATAAGGAAGCTTGAAAATGAATTCAATACCGAAACTTATTCTTTTGATAGTACAGAAAAACTACTTGTTAGCCAAGAAATCAACCAAATTTCAAATTCATTAATCTTACTAAAAGGAGCTAGAAAATTTGAAATAGAAAAAATAAAATTCCACCTGGAATTGCAAAAACACGATACGGTATTGGAAGTTAATCTGAACGCTATCCTTCACAACATCAATGTTCACAAAGCGCTTCTAAAACCAGAAACCAAAATGATGGCAATGGTAAAAGCCTACTCGTATGGATTAGGTGGATATGAGATTGCTGAGTTTTTGCAACATCACCACATCGACTATCTTGGTGTGGCTTTTGCCGATGAAGGAGTTGATTTGAGGAAAAATGGAATTACCACACCTATAATCGTGATGAATCCCGAGCAACACAGTTATCAATCGGTTATTGACTATAATTTGGAACCCGAAATTTATAGCTTCCGAGTTTTGGATTTATTTTACGAGCAGCTTAAAAATAAAGGTTTGGAAGGCAAATATCCGATACACATCAAGCTGGAAACCGGTATGCACCGATTGGGTTTCAAGGAGCGTGAAATTGAAGAGCTTGTGGGGAAACTTGGTAGCATGAATCTGAAAGTTAAAAGCATATTCAGCCATCTTTCATCATCGGACATTCCATCAGAAAAAGATTTTACCCTGAAACAAATTTCAACTTTTGATCGTGTTTCATCGGCTCTAATAAAAGGATTGAACTATCAACCCATTCGACACATTCTTAATTCTGCTGGAATCAATAATTATCACAAATATCAATTCGACATGGTAAGGATAGGAATTGGGATGCTCGGGATATCAGGAGATGAAGAAATGAGTAAAAAGCTTCAAAGAACTGTAAGTTTTAAAACGGTTATTTCTCAAATTTCCGAAGTTGAGGCTTTAGAATCTGTAGGATACAACAGAAATTATAAAACGGAAAATCTTACAAAAATAGCCACCATCCCTGTGGGTTATGCCGACGGAATACCGAGATCCATAGGAAATAAAGTGGGATCTGTAGGGATAAACGGAAAACTATACCCCATTGTTGGTAATGTATGTATGGATATGTTGATGGTAGATGTAAGCCAGTCCAACGCCAAAGAAGGCGATGAAGTGTGTATTTTTAATGGAAATCCTAATCTTGAAAAATTTTCGGAATATTGTAAAACCATTCCTTATGAAGTATTAACTTCCATTTCGAGAAGGGTAAAAAGAGTTTATATTAAGAATTAATGACAAAAAAAGCGGTTTTATTCATCTTATTTTTTCTCTATACTTTTTTACAATCTCAGGTAAAAAAGGACTTCGTCGTTCCTGAAAATGCCAAAATAGGACTTTCCCTCTCGGGTGGTGGTGCTAAAGGCTTTGCCCATGTTGGGGTACTGAAAGTTTTGGACTCTTTGGGTGTAAAGGTAGATTACATCTCTGGCACCAGTATGGGAGCCATAATTGGTGGTTTGTATGCCTCCGGATATTCGGGTAAAGAAATAGAAAAAATGGTAAAAGAAATCGACTTCTACTCCATTTTAGCCAATAAAAAAAACAGAAAAGAATCTACTTTTTTTAATAAAGCCACAGACAAATACATACTGAATATTCCTATAAAAAATGGTAAAATTAATTTTCTACCTAAAGCCTATTCTAAGGGACAAAAAAATATATATTTCCTAAAAGAATTATTTAAAAATGTGTCCAATGTCAACGATTTTTCCAAACTTCAAATTCCTTTTTTATGCATTGCAACCAATCTAGAAAATGGTAAAAAGAAAATATTTGAAAATGGAGATTTGGTCAATTCCATTATGGCAAGCACAGCCTTTCCCGGTTTAATAGATCCTGTTAAAGTTGGAGATTCTTTGTACATAGACGGTGCCATTACTGTAAATTATCCGTCAAAACCATTAAAAGATAAAGGTATGGATGTTGTAATTGGCGTAGATCTAAATCAAGGTTTAGCCGATTCTAAAAATCTAAATTCGGCTGTAGATATTCTCAATCAAGTTATCGACTTTAACATTCAAAAAGAAACCAAAAACCAGTATCAATATACCGATATCAACATCAAACCCAATTTGGAAGGACTAACAGCTACAAGCTACGATGACAAGAAAAAAATTATTGAACTGGGATCAGAAGCGGCTTTGGGTTACATCAATATTCTAGAAAAACTTCCTAAAAAAATTAATAAAGATACCAAAGCAAGTTATAGCAACATTTACTCATCGGTGTATAAAATAGACAGCTTGGCATTGGAAAACAACAATATTTTTAACACATCCTATGTCCGAGGTAAATTGGGTCTAAAAACACCATCCATGCAGACCTATGGCAGCATCAACCGGATGATAGAAAAGTTGTATGCTACCAATAATTATGATTTGATATCCTATGAAATCAATGATGTTGAGGATAAAAAAGTTTTAAAATTAAATGTTACAGAAAACGATACACGATTTTATCTGAAATTTGGGCTTCATTATGATGAAATTTTTCATACCGGATTGTTGATGAATGCGACCATAAAAAGACTTATCTTCAGAAATTCTACCATTACTTTGGATGTGGTAATTGGCGACAAACCGAGATACTATTACAATTATTTTATTGATAACGGATACATTCCAGGATTCGGAATTTATTCTTCAGGAATGTCATTCAACCTAAACAATACCTATGGAGATCCTGTCGAGACATGGAATTGGTTTAGAAATGAAGCGTATTTGCAATCCATTTGGAGAGATAAATTTGCCATTGGTGGTGGTATAAGTTTAGACTATTTCCAGTCCAAAGAGATTGCAAAAACAATACAATTGGACAAAACCTATCTTAATCCTTATCTATTCATAAAAACAGACACACAGGACGATAAAGAGTTTCCTACTCGTGGTTTTTATCTTAATGCAGAAGGAAAAATTTTAGATGTATTGAATTCTACATTAGAAAAAAATTCACTTCAGGCAAAAATTAACGCCACCATCAATATTCCATTAAAAAAATATTTGACCTACAGAATGAACATGTTTGGTGGTTTCAGTATTGGCAACCAAATACCCTATTTTTACACCTATAGATTTGGTGGCTTGTTCGAGCAAAATTTAGGAAATTTTATAGCATTTAGTGGCAACAATTTTGGTGAAGAAAATTCACAAAATTTACTTTCTACATCCGTAATTTTAGAAGGAAATTACAATAAAAAATTCTATCTGAGTACGAATTTTGATTTTGCAAATCCATTTTCTACAATCAATATTAAAGAACTTTTTACCGTTAAAAAATATGGATTAGGAATAACCGCAGGTTACAAATCCCCTTTTGGACAAATTAAATTGAACTACAGTACAGACTCAAAATTTAATAAAAAAATATTCAATGTCATATTGGGACATTGGTTTTAAAATTATGATACACTACCATTTTGAAAATATTGAAACTATAGATTTCGCATCAAAAACAACCTCTTGGTTAGAAGATCTAATTCTTCATGAATCTAAAAAAATAGGTACTCTTAATTACATTTTTTGCGATGACAACTATTTGTTAAAAGTCAATCAAGATTATTTGAATCACGATTATTATACGGACATCATTACCTTTGATTATGTAAAAGGAAAAACCATATCGGGTGATATTTTCGTATCTTTGCAGCGCATTATTGACAATGCCAATCAACACAACAAAAGCTTCGAAAACGAACTACATCGGGTGCTTGCGCATGGCTTATTGCACTTGTGCGGTTACAAAGACAAAACGGAAGAAGAGGAAAAACTAATGCGATATAAAGAAGATTATTATTTAAAATTATTAAAATAAAACAAAATGTTTCACGTGAAACATTTTATAAAATTCTTCTTTTAAAAATATAAAAATCAAAAAAAAAATGATAAGTGATATATATGATGTTATTGTCGTAGGTGGTGGTCATGCAGGTTGCGAAGCAGCAGCTGCAGCAGCTAACTTAGGATCAAAAACTTTATTAATTACCATGAACATGCAAACCATCGGTCAGATGAGTTGCAACCCTGCTATGGGCGGAATTGCAAAAGGACAAATAGTAAGAGAAATTGATGCATTAGGCGGATATTCTGGAATTGTTTCAGACGAATCTGCCATTCAATTCAAAATGCTCAATCTATCCAAAGGTCCAGCCATGTGGTCTCCAAGAACACAAAACGACAGAATGCTTTTTGCTGAAAAATGGAGATTAACATTAGAAAAAACCATGAATCTCGACTTTTTTCAAGACATGGTTAAAAACATAATCGTTGAAAATAACAAAGTAACAGGGGTTATCACTTCACTTGGTATTAAAATAAAAGGAAAGTCTGTCATACTTACAAACGGTACTTTTCTTAACGGACTGATCCATGTTGGAGACAAACAACTGGGTGGTGGTAGAATGGGAGAACCCAGAGCTTTTGGTATCACAGAACAATTAACTAGTTTGGGTTTCGATGCCGGTAGAATGAAGACAGGAACTCCTGCAAGAATTGACGGAAGAAGTTTGGACTATTCAAAAATGGAAGAACAAAAAGGCGATGAAAACCCACAAAAATTCTCCTATCTTGATACCCCAAAGCTTACCAAACAAAAAAGCTGTTACATAACCTATACCAACGAAACTGTACACGATATTCTAAGAGAAGGTTTTGAAAAAAGCCCTATGTTTAATGGTACCATCCAAAGTATTGGTCCAAGATATTGCCCAAGTATTGAGGATAAAATCAATCGTTTTGCAGAAAGAAATAGACATCAACTTTTTGTTGAACCAGAAGGTTGGAATACCATAGAAATCTATGTAAACGGATTCAGTTCATCTCTACCAGAAGACATACAAGTAAAAGCCATGAAACACATTCCTGGATTTGAAAATGTAAAAGTTTTCCGACCGGGTTACGCCATAGAATACGATTATTTCCCACCTACTCAACTGAAGCATACACTGGAAACAAAATTGATAGAAAACCTGTATTTTGCGGGACAAATCAACGGAACTACAGGTTATGAAGAAGCAGCAGGACAAGGATTGATAGCAGGGATCAACGCGCATCAAAAAGTGCATTCTAAAGACGAATTTATTTTAAGCAGGGACGAAGCTTACATTGGTGTACTTATCGATGATTTAATCACTAAAGGTACAGAAGAACCGTACAGAATGTTCACTTCTAGAGCCGAATACAGACTACTTCTTCGTCAAGACAATGCAGATATCCGTTTAACTGAAAAATCGCATAATTTAGGTCTTGCAAACGATCTTAGATTAAGAAAAGTTGAAGAGAAAATCCAAAAAAGTTCTGAACTTGAAACTTATCTAAGAGAACTTTCTTTAAAACCTTCTGTGATCAACCCTATCTTAGAAGAAAACGAAAGTAATCCTGTTGATCAAGCATATAGAGCTGCACAATTTTTAACCAGACCGAATATCAATCTGGATAAACTTTCCGCATTAGAAAGCATTAAAAATGAATTGGAAAAATACAATGAAGAACAGATTGAGCAAGCCGAAATCAACATAAAATACAAAGGATATATCGAAAAGGAAAAAGAAAATGTTGCTAAACTTCATAGAATGGAAACCATTAGAATTCCAGAAAATTTTGATTTCAAAAAGGTTCAATCTTTATCTGCAGAAGCTCAACAAAAATTCATCAAGATAAAACCTTCAACAATAGCACAGGCTTCCAGAATATCTGGAGTTTCACCGGCTGATATCAATGTATTATTAATCTATCTTGGACGATAAAATAAAATGTTTCACGTGAAACATACTATTATGAAATTATTCCTTTACTTAATTTTTATCTTAAGTTTAACCTCATGTCATTCGAATATCTTTACAAGAAATTCCAAAAACGGAGATTTGTTATTCATAGAAGCGGAGAATAAAAATCTTTCTGGAGCAATTGACAGAGTCACAAAAAATGACAGCAACCGTATATCGTTCGACCATGTTGCATTGATAGAAGTTAATAAAAATAGAAAATACATTCTACACGCTTCTTCAAAAAGAGGAAGTGAAAAAATTAAACTCTCAAAGTTCATTAGAAAACAACATCGTCTGAATAAAAGGTTAGGATTGTACAGAGTAAAAGACAGTACTTGTACAAACAATGCAGTTTTAAAAGCAAATTCAATGCTTGGAAAACCATACAATTTTAGATATGTCCAAGATGATAATTCCTATTACTGCTCTGATTTTATTGAAAAATCCTATCGTGATTGCGGTATTTTTGAACTGATACCTATGAATTTCATGAACCTAAAAACAAACAAAATTGATGAATACTGGATCAACTACTATCAAAAATATGATATGGAAGTGCCACAAGGTAAACCAGGAACCAACCCCAATCAATTATCAAGATCAAAAAAACTAAAACTAATATTTTTAGAAATATAATAATGAAAATAAAAGATCATTTTCTTAGTGGAGAAACATTTGAAATTAAAGAAACCGATATTAAAGGAATCTTCAAGACCTACCCCACTCCATCCAATTTAGATAAATATTACGAAAGTAAAGAATACATTTCTCACCATCAAGATTCCAATTCTTTGAAAGAGAAAATCTATAAATTCGCACAATCTTTTAATCTGAATTATAAAAGAAATTTACTGGCTAAAGAAACTTTTCATAATGCCAAAGTTTTGGATTACGGTTGTGGTGCCGGTGAATTTTTAAAATTTATAGAAAATGATGTACAAACTTTTGGCTATGAACCCAATGAAAGTGCACGAAATTTTGCTAAACAAAAAACTAGCAAAACTAAATTTATTTCAAATTTTAACGAAATAGAAAATGAAAGTTTAGATGTTATATCGCTTTGGCATGTTTTTGAACACATCGAAAATCAAAAAGAAATCTTAGATCTTTTTCATCAAAAATTAAAAAGCAATGGAACTTTAATTATTGCCGTACCCAATTGTTCGTCTCACGATGCAATTTATTATAAAGAATTTTGGGCTGCTTATGATGTACCAAGACACCTTTTTCATTTTACAAAATCGGGTATGGAAAAATTAATGAACAATGAAAATTGGAAATTGGATAAAATAAAACCTCTACTACTCGATTCGTATTATATTTCAATTTTAAGCGAAAAATATAAGAAAAATCCATTATTTTGGATTCTTGGAGGAATTAGAGGAGCAATTTCTAATTTTAAAGCATCAAAAACTGGAGAATTTTCTAGTTTGATATATATTATCAAAAAAAAATAGAAAATCGATTTTTAACCTATTTACAAAGGTCAATTTTACCAGAAATTCTCTAAAAATTAAAAGTGGAACCCAAATAATGGATTCCACTTTATATTTATATTAAGTTATTAAGAATTATTTGTTGATCGCTGCAACACCTGGAAGTTCTAAACCTTCTAAACTTTCCAACATTGCACCTCCACCGGTCGAAACATAAGA